>CAJTOI010000133.1 GCA_910577925.1 uncultured Roseburia sp. | reverse complement strand
TCTTGGACCCATGGAGCGGTCGATGGCAATAAAAGGCGTGGTCTCATCAAGGATCAGGTCGGGATTGTAAGTAAGTCCGATGATGCCATCCACCTTGTTCTGCTGCGCCATGGCCACGTATTCCTGTTCCAGTCCCGGGTCGTAGTCGGTGGAGCAGAGCAGCATCCTGTATTTCCGTTTCAGGAGTGCGAGATTGATGTGATAGACGAGGGAGGCGAAAAAGGGGAAGTACGTGTTGGGAATCAACAGCGCTGCTGTGTGGGTTCTGTTTGCTTTCAGTCCCTGGGCGTAACTGTTGACCTGATAATTCAGTTTCCGGATGGCTTCTTCGACACGGATCCTGTAGGGTTCACCCACCGGAAGGCCGTTCACGACTTTCGATACGGTGCCCAGCGCGACACCGGCTTCTTTTGCCACATCTTTCATTGTCGGGGCGGAACTTCCTCACGGAGTCGTCGGCTTTCCGCACGATCTATATCGCATCCGGTATCTGGCAGGAT
>CAJTOI010000132.1 GCA_910577925.1 uncultured Roseburia sp. | reverse complement strand
CTGGACAGCTACAAGACACTGACGGGCAGGAAGAAAGCGGCAAAGGCCAATCCCAAAATCACCGCCCTGCAAGTGGAACTTGCCCATGTGGATAGCGAGATTGAAAAGTTGCTGGACAGTCTGACAGGCGCAAATAATGTGCTGCTCTCCTATGTGAATGTGAAGATAGCCGAACTGGACGGACGCAAGCAGGAACTTCTGGCGAAGATGGCGGAGTTGACCGTGGAAGCCATCAGCCCGGAACAGGTCAGCCAGATTTCCGGCTACCTCGACACATGGGACGATGTATCCTTTGACGACAAGCGGCGGGTGGTGGATTTGATGATTACCACCATTGCCGCCACAAGCGACAGCTTAAACATCACATGGAAAATCTGACGGGCATATCAGCGCCCGTCAGACCGTTACCTTGTGTAGTCCCTTGTAAACTGTACTTTTGTATGTGATAGACTATTATTATCCATATGGAAACTCCTTTGTTCTTAATGTGGCTAGCAAACC
>CAJTOI010000131.1 GCA_910577925.1 uncultured Roseburia sp. | reverse complement strand
CTTCAATTTTGTGGCTTGTACAGGCATTTTTCCCCAAACGGTTATAAGTCTGACAGATATAGTATGCCTTGTCTATCGGTTCACGTTCTTTTCCAGTCCGGCGGTCTCTATTTGTCCTCCCCACCTTTTCATAACGCACCTGCATGGACTTCCCACAAGTGGCACAGTAGACAATGCCATGAAAAATATTGTAATATGGGCAGTTATTCCCCTTCATAATCGGCGGTCTGCGGTTTATAAGCAGCTGAACCTTATCCCACTCTGCTTTAGGGATAATGGCTTCGTGGCAGTCCTCTATGACTTCCCTCTGCTCCCTCGGAATGATGTTGTAAGTGTTGGAACGTATCCCCTTCTGGTATGTCTTGCAGACAACGTGTGTGTAGCCCAGCAAACTAAAGTTCCTTTCTCCCGCACAAAAACGTCAAATTAAAATCTCAGGTTTCAAATACTGTCTATAAAAGTGTGCTGCAGGAGGCGGCACATTTTCTTCTTGACCATCCCA
>CAJTOI010000130.1 GCA_910577925.1 uncultured Roseburia sp. | reverse complement strand
AGGGCAGAATAAATTTTGCGTCCTGCATCGTTACCCTCACTTCGCGTACGCCCTGATTGAGGATAACGAAGAAAATGCTGAAATTATCACGCTTTGAGGCGTGTGTGCCCTTGTTCATCGAAGGTAACGTTACAGTTTGGCAAGGCTGAACTGCAACATAATAACATGGGAGAAAGAAAATAATTTTGACATAGAGAAAACAGGACAGAAGGAGGCGCAGGCTTGAAACAGAAAAAATCGGTGGAGGATTATCTGAAAACAATCTATATCCTTTCCAAAAATAAGGACGTGCACGGGGCGGATATTGCAAGGGCAATCGGCGTTTCGCGGCCGACTGTCTGCGCGTCCTTGAAGGCGCTGGAGGAGGAAGGCTATATTCTCATGGATGATGCGCGTGAAGTCCACCTGACGGAAAAGGGTATGCGGATTGCGGAAGAAACCTATGAACGGCACAATACGTTCTGTCAGCTTTTGACGGAACTTGGCGTGGACGAGAAAACGGC
>CAJTOI010000129.1 GCA_910577925.1 uncultured Roseburia sp. | reverse complement strand
CGTTATAATCCCTCTATGCTGCTTGCATACAGTATAGCAAAAGTGTTTGGAGTTACGATTGAAGATTTATTTGACTTTAAGGAGGAATGTTAAATGATTGAATGGTTGACTCGTTTATTTGACAACAGAACCTTTATGCGGATAAATGCAGTTTTTGGTTTCCTGTTTTTAGGTTTTTTCTATTCTTTTATTTTTCGAAAGAGGGAAAAGATGAAAGAGGACGAGGGCTGGTCGCTACGGCTTCGCTGATTTCTTATGTCGTGTTGTTTTCCCTCTTGAATATTTTCGCATATTTAGTGCTGTGGGCTATGGATAACATCGTTCGGTTATCAAATGGGATACAGACAGTTTATACCCTGTTTCTTTTAACGACAGATATTGCAATACTGATTTTAAAGAAAATCAGATAACGTACACTTCACATCATCTTACGCCATGCTCTTGATCCCCTGAATGAGAATGGTATTTTCTTTCCTTTCATATATAAAATACCCAACATTTATATA
>CAJTOI010000128.1:224-513 GCA_910577925.1 uncultured Roseburia sp. | reverse complement strand
CTCTGGCTGTTAGCCCGGAAGTACGGCACAACCGTCGATGCGATCCAAAATTTGAACGGGCTGACCGGCAGCAATCTGAGTATCGGACAGATATTGAAAATTCCCTCTGAGGGTACCTCTGCCGCCCCGTATTTTGAGTATACCGTCCGCTCAGGGGATACGCTCTGGCTGCTGGCGCAAAGATTTGGCACCACCGTCAGCGCGATCAAAAGCTCAAACGGACTGACCGGCGATATGCTGAATATCGGGCAGGTGCTGAAGATTCCGCAGGGCTGATCGGCACCTCTGA
>CAJTOI010000128.1:0-214 GCA_910577925.1 uncultured Roseburia sp. | reverse complement strand
GAAACGAGTCATCAATTTCAAAAAAACAAACGGAAAAGGCTATTCTCTAATTCGCAGCAGAGGATAGCCTTTTCCGTTTCCAGAAAGGACAACCGCAGACTGTTAACGGTAAACACTTTTTACAAGTGGAGAAAATGTTTCAAATAGATACCGACCTTCTAAACAACATCTATTAAATCACTATTCTTTTTTTATATTTTCAAATATCAGATAA
>CAJTOI010000127.1 GCA_910577925.1 uncultured Roseburia sp. | reverse complement strand
ACATATGTAATTCCAGTGCGCCCCTACCCTTACATACGTCAGATCGCTTATTACGACATCCCTGTATTCCCTGTTTTGAAACTGACGGTTCAAGACATTTTCCGTCTTTGATTCGTTGCAGGTGTCCTTTTGCGGTTTGAACTGTGCTGTTGTGTAATTGGAAACCAGCCCTTCCCGCTTCATGATCCGCCCAATCCGGCGTCTGGATACCTGTTTCCCTGTTTTCATCAGCTCCCTCTTTATTTTGCGTGTGCCGTAATTATTGCGGCTTTTACGAAAGATTTCTTTGATTTCGGATGCCAGCCCCGATTCATCCGGTTGTTGTTTTGCTTCATAATAATAAGTGCTTCTGTTTACCTGCAGGACGCGGCACATTGCTGATACAGGGTACTTGTGCGCATTTGCTTTTATCACATTTACCTTCGTCCTAAGATCAGCGCCGCTTGTTTTAAAATGTCGTTCTCCATTTTCAACTGCTGGTTTTCCTTGCGGAGTTTTATCAGCTCTTCCTGTTCA
>CAJTOI010000126.1 GCA_910577925.1 uncultured Roseburia sp. | reverse complement strand
CAAGCTGGTTAAAGGCATCCTCCGCATATCCCTCATCCTTACTGTCTTTTTGATAACTGGCATCAGCCTGTAACAGTTTTAATACGGATTCGTCTTTTAATTTCTCTACTGCTATCTTCACCAGTTCTTTAAATTCCTTATCGCACATCACTTCCTCCTGCCAGTTCTACCCTTAATTTTTTTATAGGTGCATGGATAACCTTAAAAATAAGTTCGTCAACGCAGTCTGTATATCTGCCCTGCTGTATGAGCTGATTTTTCAGTTCCACAAGGCTATGTAATAAAATGCTCCGTTCCCCACTGTCCACATATAAATGATTTTTCTTTTCTCTCATAATCAACACCAACCTTTTTTGATTTCATTATATAGAGAACTAACAAGCCAATCAAAGGTACGATTCGGACAAAAAATAAGCGTACCACTATTTCTAATGATACGCTCACGGTTTTAAATAACCTCAAAGTGTTTCAAAGCATCCTTTATCGCTTCCGCTTTCTCCGCCGTCGGATGCTTCCTCG
>CAJTOI010000125.1 GCA_910577925.1 uncultured Roseburia sp. | reverse complement strand
AATACCATGCTTTCTATGGAGAAGAATACAAAAATAAAGATGATTATGTCTTTACTTGGGAAGATGGTCGTCCTTATGACCCGAACTATATCTCCCATCTATTTACAACAGCTATGAAAAGTTTCGGACGCCCTGAGATTACTCTACATAAACTACGCCATACTTGCTGCTCTTTATTGATCAACAAAGGTTGGGACTTAAAAAAGTTGCAATATTGGCTAGGGCATACGGATGCTTCCACAACGCTTAACATCTACTCTCACTTTAATCGTAAAAGATTGAATGAGAGTCAGAATGATCTGAACCATATCTCTGCGGCTGCTTCTGATCTCTTTTAGCATTTTGTTAGAACAAATGTTAGAACAAGGCATTTTTCGCTCAACTTTCGCATCTTAAACGCCTTTTTCTAAACACAAAAAAGAACCGGAAATCCGCTAACATCACGGCTTTCCGGCGCCCCTGCCAAGGAGTCGATGCGACAGGATTTGAACCTGCGACCTCTGCGTCCCGAACGCAGCGCTC
>CAJTOI010000124.1 GCA_910577925.1 uncultured Roseburia sp. | reverse complement strand
CTTGAATGGAAAGAGGTGCAATATGATGAACTTCCTGCCGCTGTGCAAAGCAATTATACAGCACCAACGAATGAGTAAGGACGGTTATGGATTTGGAGCTAAAAATAACAGAAAGGTTGATGATATGTGTTATAGAAAAAAATGTTTCCGTTTTCTTTCGGTAAGTGCCTTGGTGTTTAGCTTGACGCTTGTGGGATGTTCAAAAGATGAAATTCTGGATCAGTATAATAATGTTGTTCAATCAGCCGGAAATACGGCACTCACAAGCGATTTTTCACTGAAAGGGAATCGGGCATATGGGGAAGATTGCTATACCGGGACTTATATGGCAGATTATAAGGACTTTTCTAAAACAGAATATCTTTTTGGAGGAACTTCTATCGAGCGTGAAAATGGCAAAGATATTTCTGTTTCCTGCGACTTGGAGATTACCGAGGGAACAGCGCAGGTGTTTTGGATTTCTGGCAGTGATAATCCGGTAATCTTGCTTGAAGCAACTGACAGCTATTCAGAAACAATAACATTGCC
>CAJTOI010000123.1 GCA_910577925.1 uncultured Roseburia sp. | reverse complement strand
CATATAAGATACTCATTGTTGATGATGAAAAAATGCTGACTGAATTATTATCAAGTCACTTGCAGGATTGTGGATATGAGACTTTTGTAGCGGAAGATGCGGAGCAGGCAATATCAATGCTGAATATATATCCAGATTTAATTTTGCTTGACATCAACATGCCCGAAATGGACGGATTGGAGCTATGCAAGATTATCCGTAATAATGTTACCTGCCCTATTTTGTTTTTGACAGCTCGGATTACAGAACAGGACAAGGTAAACGGTTTGCAGGTCGGCGGCGATGACTACATAACCAAGCCTTTTAGTTTACAAGAATTGACCGCAAGGGTGGCGGCTCACCTGCGGAGGGACGAGAGAAGCAAGTGTACTCCTAAAATCGTATCTTCACAAGGCTTAATTGTAAATCTTGCTGAACGCAAAATTTTTTATGGAGAAGCGGAGCTGAACTTATCAAATCGTGAATTTGATATTGTCGAGTTTCTGATGAGTAACGCTAACCAGATATTTGATAAAGAACGGATATACG
>CAJTOI010000122.1 GCA_910577925.1 uncultured Roseburia sp. | reverse complement strand
CTCTGACATTTCAGATATGTCCCCTCCATCGTAGATCGTTTGTATAGCAAACAGGGTATTTTCATCGTATGTAACCATAATCTTGTTAAACTCAGAATCATCCCCGCTTCCGGGACCCACTATGATATCACCGCCATTATCTGACTTTGCCGTAATGGCCTCTACCACGGTAAGCTGCCCATCCTTCAGCTCTTTGATATCCCCTTCCAGATTAGGATTACTGTCCACCCATTTTTTAGATGTGCCAGACGTGCTTTGGCTTTGTGCTTTTGGCTGTTCTTTCTGCGTGCTGTCTGTTCCCTGGCTGCTGCTTTCACCGGATTGCGCTTCTGGTGACTCTGGTTCATTCCCGGTGTCGGTTCCTTCTGAGTAGAACGGATTTTGCGGACATTCAAAATAAAAAAGAATGTGGAGGTAACAAACAATGGCAAAGACGATTTTTGAGGAACTGGGCGGCAGATACGAGCGGCAAGGCGATTACTTAATACCGTGCTTAACCGTACCCGCCGAAGAAGAACAGCCGATAGGCA
>CAJTOI010000121.1 GCA_910577925.1 uncultured Roseburia sp. | reverse complement strand
CTGTTACCTCCACTTTCTTTTTTATTTTGAATGTCCGCAAAATCCGTCCTACATCACGAGGGCGTCAGGGTGCGTCCAGATCATGCAGAGCAACCAGCCTGTCCTGGACGTTGGTCCCGGCACCCATCTTTTGCGTAGAGCCAATCAGGACACGCACCTGTCCGCTGCGGACTTTGGCGAACAGCTCTTTTTTCTGGATGTCTGTTTTGGCTTCGTGTATAAATACAACCTGCTCCGGTTTCATGCCGCCGGCAATGAGCTTCCTGCGGATGTCGTCGTATACGTTGATGAAGCCTGTTTCTTCCCCGGATGTGCCTGCGGATGGTGTGGAAACGTCGCAGAAAACCAGTTGTGTAAGCTTTTCAGAGTCGCCCTCACGCCATTGTTTCAGCACATTTGCGACGCACAGGTTGACCTTCGTCCCCGGCTCGTCTGGAAGCAGCGGGTTGATGATACGCTGGTCAAGCCCCAGCTTGCGCCCGCCGGACGTTATCTTTAACATGTTGTCGATGCGTGAGTCAAGGCCATTGTG
>CAJTOI010000120.1 GCA_910577925.1 uncultured Roseburia sp. | reverse complement strand
ACCCAATGCCATATGATATATCTGAGCAAGAAATAATCTGGCAGGTGGATAAACTGTTGCTGTAAATCGGAATTAGTGGAATAAAAATGAACAAAGAACAAAGAAAAAAATTGATAATTTTAAAATCAGTAAATAAAGAGTATATCAAAAAATCACAATGGAAAAGTAATGTCCTTTTACAAGAATGCTTAAATAATTTGGAAACTTATCAGATTATAAGTGATGAAACTATAATCAAACACATTGTAAAAATTGCAGGTGATACTGAAATAAAAAGAATGTCTCATTCAGATATACCAATGATTGAAAAAATCATGACTATTATATCATTTGGGACAATGAACAGGTTCCAATTATCAAATGTAAAGGGAATGATATTATTGAAAATTGGGATGATGTACTTGCTGTAGCATTTGATACCTGTTTTGTTGATTGCAGAACTGAACAAGTTTTTTTTATCAGAGAGTGAAATTCCATTTTACTGTAAAGTTGCTCATAAAGAAAAATTGGAGTTTACACAGAAGCCGGAGAATAGCGAACCCGGCTT
>CAJTOI010000119.1 GCA_910577925.1 uncultured Roseburia sp. | reverse complement strand
CAGAAACAGAAGATTGAGAAGTCGTTGGAACGATAAGAAATGTGGGGCGTGGCGGTTGCTGTGTCCTATATTTTTTGTGGTAAATAAGGAATAAAAGTGGTATAATCAAATGAACAAATTATATTTGCTAAGGAGGAGATTTTCTGTGAATAATATAAAAATATATCTTGTAAAGCCTTCTGATAGATTTAAAGATAAAATTATGGACTTCCGTGCGGAGTTTATTCAAAACAATGAAGTGGCATATGGAACAGAACGTCTTTATGATATGAATAGTATTGAAGAATGGTTAACAAAAGTTAAGAACAATGAAAATAAGGAGACTGTAGAATCTGGTAGACCACCTTCTTATGAGTTTATGGCTATTCGAAAAGAAGATGAAAAACTTATTGGCATGATTAATGTGAGATATGATTTAACAGAAGAAATGTTAATGTATTTAGGGCATATTGGCTACTGTGTGCGTAAATCAGAGCGTAGAAAAGGATATGCTGCGGAAATGTTGCGATTGGCATTGATAGAGGCAAAAAAGATTGGTTTGAATAGA
>CAJTOI010000118.1 GCA_910577925.1 uncultured Roseburia sp. | reverse complement strand
TTATTTTAGTGCATTTGGCAGGCTTATTTTGTGTATGAATCCTTTACCGTAGTTATTATGGTGGAGGATTTTTTTATGCGCAGGGGCGCACAGATGAAATTGTTGCTTGCGCAACGTGCGCCCCACGCGGCGAGTAGGGGAAGATGAATCTTCCCTACTCGATTAAAATTTAAAATAATATCCCTGTAGAGCGACAGGACAGGGAAGGAAGCGAGGAGAAAATGAAAAAGAAATTAGTAGCTGTTTTATTAACTGGTGTTATGACCTGCTCACTGGTGCTGGCAGGTTGTTCAAAAGATGCCCCGGCATCGGCGGAAAATACCGTACAGTCAGAGGAGGGAGATACAAAGAGTGCAGAATCGGCAGAAGAGAATGACAGCCAAAATCAGGCGGATGAATCGGAGACAGGGGATGACGTTGTTTCTGATCAGGCAGCAGCAGATGAAGTTGCAGCATTGATTGATGCAATCTATGTACAAAAGAGAACAGAAGACACTGATGCGCAGTGCGCTCAGGCAAAAGCGGCATGGGATGCGCTGACGGATGCCCA
>CAJTOI010000117.1:240-552 GCA_910577925.1 uncultured Roseburia sp. | reverse complement strand
AGTGTACAAAAATAAGAGATACCAAATACGGCATCCCCAGAAAAAGCGCACAGCGCAATCACTTCCTCCGGCGGCATTACCCGCATCAGGTTTAAGGGTCGAAGGTCTGCCTTCCTCTCAGCCTGTCACACAAGCTCCCCTGCCGTTTTATATTTTAATCCAGCTCTCACATCCTGTCAATTCTGTCAGAATCTCCTATTTCCTGTTTAAATTTCCATCTGCACCATTGATCTACGACCCGCATCGGTTCGTACCGGACATATGCCGCCTGCTCATGGCTTTCCTCTGTGTCAAAGGAACACCGGTTGCATT
>CAJTOI010000117.1:0-230 GCA_910577925.1 uncultured Roseburia sp. | reverse complement strand
TTTGAAATACCATAGCCCCTCTAAGCACCATTAAAAATGGTGTTAGTCAGAAAATAGGGTGATAAGTTCTATAAGTCCTTTTTAACGGACAAGTAGAATGCTATCATAGGGGCATCCAAAACAAGGAGATGATCTTTTATGGCAGCAGAAACCCGAATAAAACTGGCAAACATCATAACAAGACTTCCGGAAGAAGCAGTTGATTCCTTATATGAAACGGCCTGCAAAAT
>CAJTOI010000116.1 GCA_910577925.1 uncultured Roseburia sp. | reverse complement strand
CTTGTCAAAGATTATGCCGCCGTCCCGGAGGAAAAGAAAAAGCTGTTTGCCCCGGAAAAAAAGGAAGTCGGCAAATGCCCCCGGTGCGGCTCTCCCGTCTATGAGGGGAAGAAAAATTTTTATTGCAGTAACCGGGACTGTCAATTTTCCATGTGGAAGAATGACCGCTTTTTCACGGGCAAGAAAAAGGAGCTGACAGCCACCGTTGCCGCCGCTTTACTTAGCAAAGGCAGGGCAGCCATGAAAGGCTTGTATTCCGAGAAAACGGGCAAGACCTATGACGCTGACGTGCTGCTTGCGGACACGGGAGAAAAGTATGTCAATTACAAGATTGAGCTGAAAAAGACCAAAAAGCCAAAACCCAAGAAGTAACCCACAGAAGAATAGCAAGCATAGGGATTGAGTACCCAATCCCGTAAAACCCCCACTTTTCCGTCCTGCGGACTTGTGGGGATTTTGCTTGTTGGGAAGTGTCCCAAACCCTCTAAAAATCAAAAACCGAGAAAGGAGCTATGCCAATGAAAGATGATTTTACCGTGCTGATACAGAACCGCAC
>CAJTOI010000115.1:339-558 GCA_910577925.1 uncultured Roseburia sp. | reverse complement strand
TGTCTGCTTGAAGTCGTTCGGGAACAGTATGCAGATTTCTATCGAGATAAAGAACGGTGGCGTTATCTGCAAAAACTGGATACGAACCACAAGCTGCTTTCATTGGAGGGATTTACGGACAGTGAGGGGAATATGCTTGATTTCATTGTTGATGAAGCAACTATTGAGCAAATCCGCACAGACAACAGGGCAGATTTTAATTCTAACAGGCGGTTTTAC
>CAJTOI010000115.1:0-329 GCA_910577925.1 uncultured Roseburia sp. | reverse complement strand
GGAACAGTGGAGCGGGTGGCCGTAGAAAAAAATCAACCTGGCTGTTATGTTGAAAATGAGAGAACTGCTGGAGAATCAAAGCATCCGTGTGGTTCTCACAAGGGAGCAGGATATGTTCATGAAGCTGTAGGAAAGGCAGATAGTGTTGCCTGCTTTGGGGCTTCTCAAAATTGGTCAACAGAGCGACAATAAAAAAAAGAGTCAGAAAGGAAATGATCGGTGAAAACGTATAAAAATTTACATGAAAAAAATATATACCAGTTGTGTTCCTCTCTCTTCTTATTTCAACAGCGGTTCTATATGGGATGCGAAACGGTGGAAGAGGAACA
>CAJTOI010000114.1 GCA_910577925.1 uncultured Roseburia sp. | reverse complement strand
ATTGGTGGATTCTTCAATTGATTGGATAGAATTTACAATTGTTTCAAAAAGAGGCCACAAAGCCTTATACTCAGGCAATTTAACTTCATTTAATTGTCCTTTTAAATTGAATCTAAAATTATTCAAGATTTGACCTCCTTCGTATCATTTCTATTTTGTAATTTTACCACAAATACTTACGTTTTACTAGACAAAACAAAAATATAGTAAGAAATCCCCTCTGCCAACTTCCTTTGGCATATAATTCATACTTATCCCACAAAAATATCCTATTAGCATATTTCATGAACTACTTTATCTTACATAGAATATCTCTCAATTTTCAACAGCATTTTTATACAAACAGGCAAAACTCCATATTATCGCGCAAAACTCCATACAAACACGAAAACTCCGAGCATTTTCCGTGTTTATATCACATCTCCCGTTTTTCGACAACATTTTCCGTAAGCGTCAAATATAAAAGTGTATAGAAAAACAGCCAGTCCTCTGATATACTTGGAGCCTGGCTGCTATCGGCAATTCTTTTGTATGGCAGCATTCCATGGCAGGTAATCTTC
>CAJTOI010000113.1 GCA_910577925.1 uncultured Roseburia sp. | reverse complement strand
AAGGGCAGATGTGGTACACTGTACCTACACTTCACAATACCGTGTCTGCTGTCGGGAAGGAGAGCTTTATGAAAAGACAGCAGGAAGAATTTACTGCATTGTATTGTAGATTAAGCCAAGATGACGGACGGGAAGGCGAAAGCAACAGCATTGTAAACCAGAAAGAATATCTGATGAAATACGCCAAAGAACACGGTTTCCCTAACCCGAAATTCTACGTGGACGACGGCTATACGGGTACGAATTTTGACCGCCCTAGCTTTAAGGAAATGTGCAAGAAACGTATTCCAACCGCAAAGGACAGGCGGACGTATATCGAGGATGCCCATGCCCCCATCATTGACAGGGATATGTGGGAAAAAGTACAGATGATACGGGAAAATAAACGCAGACCGACCAAAAGCGGCGTGACAAGTATCTTTTCGGGGCTGCTCTATTGTTCCGACTGCGGGGCGAAACTCAGCTTAGCCACAGCAAACGGATATGAGCATTTCCGCTGTTCCATGTATAAAAGGACGAGCAGGGCAAAGGAATGTACGCAGCACTATATCCGAGAGGACGCATTAAA
>CAJTOI010000112.1 GCA_910577925.1 uncultured Roseburia sp. | reverse complement strand
GTATGAAATCGTAAAGGAAATCGCAGTATTGTCTACGGGCGACAGTGGCTACACAAAGGAAATCAATCTCATTTCATGGAATGGGAAAGAGCCGAAGTATGACATCCGCAGCTTTTCCCCGAACCGTGAAAAGTGCGGCAAGGGAATCACGCTGAACGCTGATGAAGCGGCGGCACTCCTTAAAGCATTACAGAAAGAATTAAACAGCGAGGATTAATGGTATCTGATTGGCAGGGCGGGGACATTTCCAAACTCTTCCCTGCCCTGTCTGGAAAGGAAGATTTAAGTATGGGCGAGGATAAGAAAGCAGATAAAAAGAGAAAGCGTATCGTGCCAAAAGCACCAGTGCAGATGATAATCAGCCGTGAATATGTCGGCACACAGACCGTTGCCGAGGCGTTTATCCCGATTATCTCCGAGGATATACGGAGGAAGATTGCCGAGGGCGACACCTTCGACAATGAGGGGCTGTCCGCTTAGAATGTACGCAATGGGACATGAAAACAGATAGGACAGATACGGAGGTTTTACAGTATGGCAGGAATCAAAGAAGAAAAGAAAATCTATT
>CAJTOI010000111.1 GCA_910577925.1 uncultured Roseburia sp. | reverse complement strand
AATTTGTCAATTTTGGCTGCCATTTCGCGGGTTTCTGACAGTTTACATTGTGTCAACAACGCTTAACATGTCTATGCAACATTGTCAAGTGATGAATTTAATTTAATTTTTGCCCCCAAAATATTGCAAATTATTTCCAGCTATAGTATAATATTGTGGGGTGATTTAAATAAATTAGCAATGTAACGCATTCAATTATTTTCTAAATTAAAAGGTGGTGTCTACTTGAGTAAAAAAAAGAAGCATAGCACTTCAACAGAAACAAATGCACCTCAAATTATTTTTCAAAGTGCATCTTCTGCATTACCAACAATGGCAGATGAATATACAAAAGAACGTGAACGTGCTAGCATACTTGATAATAAATCAATTTCATTGATTACTGTTTTAATCGCTTTATTAACTGTATATATTCCCCTTATTCCTTTTGAAACAATTTACAGTACATATTTGAATGGCTCAAAAAATGAATTTGCCTTAGTATTTCTCGCCGTTCTTATGTTAATTGCTTCATTTGTTGTGACTGCTATTTCTTTTACTAAGCTAATTAAAACAATAAAATTGCAAGAATATAGAAA
>CAJTOI010000110.1 GCA_910577925.1 uncultured Roseburia sp. | reverse complement strand
AAGGAGAACCTCCGGTTAAAACGGGAGAATGAAGAATTACGGAAGGAGATCGCGTTCTTAAAAAAAGCGGCGGCATTCTTTGCAAAGGAAATCGATTAGAGGCTTATCGATTTATTGACGGTCATCAGGAAGAATTCGGTGTCCGCTGGCTGCTGAGGCGGCTGAGGATCTGCCCGAATGCCTACTATAACTACCGGAAACACCGGAAGGCGGGGTATTATGCCCAAAAAGCAGAGGTTCAGGAACAGATCCGCAGCATCTATCACAGCCATAACGGAGTGGACGGCTACCGCAGCATGACGGCTTATCTAAAGCGGGTAGGGCACGGCTACAGCGCTGCGACCATCCATAAATACATGAACACACAGATGGGTCTGCGCTCCATCGTCCGCCCCAAAAAGCCGGGAGCAAAGCCAGGCAAGCCCCATAAGGTATTCGAGAATAAGCTAAGGCAGGACTTCCATGCGGACAGGCCGAACCAGAAATGGTGTACGGATTTCACATATCTGTTCCTGAAGAATGGAGATGTCCGATATAACTGTACTATCATAGACCTCCATGACCGGAGCGTGGTGGCCAGCATAACGG
>CAJTOI010000109.1 GCA_910577925.1 uncultured Roseburia sp. | reverse complement strand
ACTTAATTATACCATTTGGAGCTGGTTGTTACTATAAATTTTGAGTGATATAAGAAGCTGCCATGCCTCGCAAACCTGCATAAATACTGAATGTGTAGAGTTTTGCTTATGGCTAAAAGATAGTTTTAAAGGAGGTGTCTGTAGTTCACCAAAAATAATAATATATCTCTTCTTGGATAGAGTCGGCTATTATAGTTAGGAGTATATGGATCAGTTTTTTGTTTCCTAATTTATGGTTGCGGGAGAGATTTCTGATGAGATTGATAGTATATCTTTCAGGATTCGCAGTGACATTACTGATCGAGGAGATAAGTTCCTGAAAATAAAAGATTTTGGTTACTGGCAAGGGAAAAGAATTTTAGAGGAAAGATTCAAAAGGCTGTTATGTAAAGGGCAGTGCTGGTAAACAGTAACAGATTAGGAGAAAAACATGTATGATGAACTTAACAAATATTTATCAGGTTATTTTACTATAGATTATTGGTATGATGAAGGGGTAGATATTGCAAGGGAGATTATTTCTGAATTTAAAGAATCTGACTGGAAAATGCTACTGGAAGAAATATCAAAAAAAGATGTTGAATGGAAGAAAAGA
>CAJTOI010000108.1:390-598 GCA_910577925.1 uncultured Roseburia sp. | reverse complement strand
TCCCGCCATTATCTTATATGGCTATTCTCCAACCAGGAGTGGCAGCCATGCAAAGGAGTTTTTGGAAGGCTATCATGGGTATCTGGAAACGGATGGTTATCAGGGCTACAACAGTCTGCCGGATATCAAACGATGTTCCTGCTGGGCGCACATCCGCCGGTACTTTATCGACGCCGTTCCCAAAGGGAAACAGTATGATTACAGCCAG
>CAJTOI010000108.1:0-380 GCA_910577925.1 uncultured Roseburia sp. | reverse complement strand
AACCATTGTATAAATTACAGCCAGCCGGCCGTGCAGGGAGTCCAGTACTGTAACCGCCTGTTTGCCATAGAGGATTCCATAAACAAAAAATATCCCGGTGATTATGAAAAACGTAAGCAGCTGCGTCTCGAGAAGGAAAAACCTGTTCTGGAGGCTTTTTGGTCATGGCTTGAGCAGCAAAAGCCAGTCCGGAATACCCGCATGGATAAAGCGGTGAATTATGTCCTTAACCGGCGGGAAACAGCACAGACTTATCTGGAGGATGGCCGCTGCAGCTTCACAAACAATCTCAGCGAGAACGCGATCCGTCCGTTTGCAGTCGGCCGGAAGAACTGGCTGTTCAGTGATTCTGTAGAAGGAGCCAATGCCAGTGCTGTAGT
>CAJTOI010000107.1 GCA_910577925.1 uncultured Roseburia sp. | reverse complement strand
TTATCTAATACATAAAGTTGTGGGCTTGCATATTCAGCCATCCATATGCATAGAGTTTTGATAGTTAATCGAATGTTAAATATAGAAGATTTTGATCCTTTGTCTAATGGATTTACAACTTGTTGTTCAAAGTCATTAAACGCCATACTTCCATCTTGTGTCTTTTCATAATATGTCTTAAAAATTACATATTTCATGGTTTTTTCATATATTTCATACAGGCTCTCCCCAATACCAACCAGCTTTTTTAAGCACTCATCATTTAAAGAATGATCTCTACAGTAATTATAAACATCATTATAATCATCCACGACATTATTGTATTCTCGAACAATTTCACATTTTCCAACATTAATTCTATTTAATGCATCTTGTGTATTCATATTATAGTTCCTCCCATATAGCACTGATTAAAATCTTATTACCCATGTAGAAGTATATCATACTATCTTTACTTTTTCAATTAATTCGAACATAAGTTCTGTTTTTATTCTAAAATTTCCATGTGATTTATGAATTATTATTCGTTTTGGCCCTACCAAATGTCTATATAGAGTAAACGGTAGATAGTGCGTACCTCGACTGTAAAGGATAAATATGTGACAATAGA
>CAJTOI010000106.1:245-615 GCA_910577925.1 uncultured Roseburia sp. | reverse complement strand
GTGTATGGCTGACCTCCGACCCCGCAATGTCCGCGACATTCTTGCCAGATACGAATGCCGCGATATTGGATTCCATCGTTAGTAGTATGTCTCCACATTGATTGACTAGGATTTCGGGGCTGAAATGCCTTATGACCCTATCACCTTGCTGTCTACGCTTAGTACCATAGTGTTGCCACCAGATACCCAAGACTCGCTATCGGTGAGTTGGCTAGACTCTTACCGAATGGGATTTCCACCCATGAAACACTATACCCTTTGCTGGGCGCACACTGACCGCCTATCCCGTTATGGCAGTACCCCATAGATGTACTTTATCAAAAATTGTCGGACGATACAAGAGCGATTCCAGCTTTTTTATTTTTCTACT
>CAJTOI010000106.1:0-235 GCA_910577925.1 uncultured Roseburia sp. | reverse complement strand
GCGGAAGGAGGGATTTGATGGCAAAGGAATCTCACTATACCAGCTCATGGGCGTCCGCATGAACGGCGTCATGAATGACATCACAAACAGTGACGGGGAATATCAGGCGATCATCCGTTCTAATTTGTCGGACGTATATTCCGACAAATTAGAACGGATGGAACTGCCGGAGGAAGTCCTACTACTAATCGACCGTTACATCAACGAGCATCCTATACCGTGATCAATAGCACAA
>CAJTOI010000105.1 GCA_910577925.1 uncultured Roseburia sp. | reverse complement strand
CTCCAAATGGTGCCGCGAATTATGTGAAGAATGCTAGACAAGCCCTGAAGACAAAGAAGAATACGACTCCATGAAAGAGAATCTCCGCTTAAAAAGGGAAAACGATGAATTGAAGAAGGAAATAGCCTTCCTAAAAAAGCGGCGGCATTCTTTGCAAAGGAAATCGATTAGAGGCTTATCGATTCATAGACCAATATCGTGAGGAATTCGGAATCCGCTGGCTGCTGCGCCGATTGGACATATATCCGAATGCCTATTACAACTACCGGAAACACCGAAAGGCGGATTATTATACCCAAAAATCTGAGGTTATGGCACAGATCAGGGATATCTACCATATCCATAATGGAATCGATGGGTACCGGAGCATGACAGTTTATTTGGCACGCAGAGGATATGATTACAGTCCTTTGACCATACACAGATATATGAATGTAGAACTTGGTCTGTGTTCTATCGTCCGTCCGAAAAAACCGGGCCATGAACACGGAAAGCCGCACAAGATATTTGAAAATAAGCTGAATCAGGACTTCACCGCAGATAAAGTGAATCAAAAATGGTGTACTGACTTTACTTATCTATACCTTGCAGATCACGAAGTGAGATATAATTGCAC
>CAJTOI010000104.1 GCA_910577925.1 uncultured Roseburia sp. | reverse complement strand
GTCAGCCGTGAACACGTCTCCTTTTTCGTATACATACTGAAAACTTATAAACTATTAGTGAATTCCTGCCAGTCTTCTTGTAATAATTATGGGAGATACAGGAACGTGGAGTTTGCAGCACACACGATTGAAGCAAACTGAAAGAAGTAACGGAAACGCTTAACGAAAACGATGAAAAATCGCAGGGTATCAGTGACTTTCTCTCCCTAATCTGCGACTATCAAGGAATTAAAGAATTGGGTACAATAGTTATGAATGCGCTGATAGACAAGATACTTGTTTCGGAGCGTTAGAGATTTGCAAACAGAACGGTACAGTAGGAAATGAAAATAGATTATAATTCTTCGGCTTTGTTGGTAAATCACATATCACACCTATAAAATGGTGGACAGCATTGTCACTTAAGAATTGTGTGGTGTGTGCCGTTAAAAATATTCCATGTTCTGGAATAACATATTGTCTAATATGTGCTAAGAAAACAAAGAGGGAGAAATCAAACGAGAGCAAACGCAGGGGCAGGGAGAGAAACAGACGGGTATGTATTGAACTGTCCGCAAAAAATGACCGACTGACATTGAACAGCAGGAAGGGCGGATTTTAAGGCAGGGCAACATGAAT
>CAJTOI010000103.1 GCA_910577925.1 uncultured Roseburia sp. | reverse complement strand
GAAGCAAATCGGCGACATGAAGCTGTTGCTCCAGAAAAAGACGGCGGCATATTATCAGTACAGTATGCAGGCATATTGGGATTTTATGAATAAGAAATAAATTCCATCGGCTGAATATGAATGGCAAAGTTTTCTTTTAGCTGTTTTTGGAAAGAAAGCCAAAGCATAACAGGAAGGCAAGATATTATGAAAAGATTGATTATATTGGTTTTATGGGTGGTTTGTATGCTGGCTTTGCTTGTTGGGTGTTCCAGTCAGGAAAATGAAATAGGAGATATCGATAATCATACGCCGATTGCTTTGTTGGATGATGCGGTTGTTTATAACTATATTGATGATGACGGTGCATTGGTAATTGGACGATATGTTCTTTCCTCAAAAAGGCAATCAGATATCGTAAGTGTGGAAGAGTTTTATATTTCAAGTGGAAAACCTACAGTGATTGATAATTCTGTTATTCTGCCTGTAACCTTAAATACAAACGAACATAAACTTTTGATGGTAAACGCTGATTCTGACACATCTGAAATGATATTTAGCGAATTTAATTCTTATCCAATGGACGCAGTTTCTGTAATGAACACAGACATTTATATGTTAAGCACCATGAAAGATGATGT
>CAJTOI010000102.1 GCA_910577925.1 uncultured Roseburia sp. | reverse complement strand
GCAGACAGGCTCGTAACAACGTGACGCTCAAGGAATCCGCAGGGACAGCTCTCACAGAGAAACTTTCACAGAGAAAACGCTCACAGAGAGAAGCCCTCACAGAAGCGACAACCCTCACGGCAGGTAATCTGAAACGATGCCTGTCGAAGATGCGCTCGGTACTGCCTGGCATGACAGGATCATCCGTGAAACGATGATAGAAACGAAGACGCTTATCACCCGAAGCAGACAACGGGACACACATGCCCTGTCCGCCGGGGTCGTCTTCTCATGCAGAAAAAATGCTGCCATTTCGATAAGAAAATGGCAGCTGCGGCACGCTCCTGCCGCAGTGGAAAAAGGAGCAACTAAAACTTACTGCCGCAGTTTCCGCACTTATACGTTTTCCCCGCGTCATCGATGGCGCCGGCTGTGCCAAAAACCGCCGTTTTCAACGCTCTGGTGCCAAATGAAATTTTCTCAAGATTGCGGGAACCGCAGATCGGACATAGGGGCGTATAGGAGCGCTCGCCATTTGCTTCCTCTTTGATACCAAGATTTTTGTGCATAAGTTCAATCTGGCTATTTATACGGTATTCTGAAGTACGATAAAAACGTTCTCTGTCTTCTTCGACCTGTTTTT
>CAJTOI010000101.1 GCA_910577925.1 uncultured Roseburia sp. | reverse complement strand
CCACACTGGATCGGACAAGGTCTTTCAGATCATGCTTTATTAAGTCCTCGTTTAGTTGTATAATGTTATCAGACATGGTTCTATACCTCCTTTAGTAGGTTTTGTTGTGGTGACTTAATTCTACCAAACGGCTATAGACCATGTCTATTTTTTATGAAATTAATTTGCGAAACTTATTATACGTCATCCTCTCGCCTTTTTTGTTTATGTATCTTTTATGTTCAGATATATCTTCATACCCCGGCAATATTGATTCTATAGGATAAATTTTAAATCCAATAAACATATTTATTTATAAAATTCAAACGCAAAAAGCAATGCTAAGATAGAAACCCCATCCTTTGTTTCTTTATTTTTTAACATCTCCAGGATGTACTTTCTTGAAACCCACTTTTTTATTTTCACTTCATTATTATCAAAGTCCACAGTTTCTGTATCAACCCTTGCGGCAAAGACATGACAGATACTGTCAGACATTCCGTTAGCGGGATTTTAAGTACATAAAAACTGTAAATCTTTAACCGTACACCTAGTTTCTTCCATGCATTCCCGACGTGCAGCTTCTTCCTTTGATTCTCCATCTTCAACACTCCCCGCCGGAATTTCCCATTCCAAACGCATTA
>CAJTOI010000100.1 GCA_910577925.1 uncultured Roseburia sp. | reverse complement strand
TCTATCATACAGGTTTGCTCCAGTTTTGTATAGGTACGCACTATCTACCGTTTACGACAGTTCCTTTATCTTTTGTACAAGGATAAGTATAACATAAAAATGTCGAAGAGAACAGAACAATATCGTTCTCCTGATATTTAAAGCATTTTTTCAGGGATTACTTTTTTTACGGCTTTGGGCTGGTCTATGGAAAGCCCTTCCAGAAGCCAGCGGAATTCCCGGTCGGAGAGCTGACGGACTTCTGATTGTGTCCGCGGCCATTGGAAGCGCCCGTTTTCCAATCTTTTGTAGAGAAGAACAAAACCGTCGCCTTCCCAATACAGAGCTTTGAGTCGGTTGCCTTTGCGCCCGCAGAACAGGAAGAGGTTATTGGAAAAGGGATTGAGCTGAAAATTCTGCTGAACAATGGCCGCAAGTCCATCGATGGATTTGCGCATATCGGTATAACCACAGGCCAGGTAGATTTTTTCCGCATGAGAGATGTCGCCTAACATGATAACACCGCCTCGATTACAGAGCGGACCAGAGATGCATCGGCGCCGGGATGCAGTTCAATTGTCAGAGCACCGGTTCTTATGATGACCGGAGCATTGGGGACCAAGCGGTCTGGGACAAGGGGGATTTTTGAAATTTCTGCAAAGCTCACGG
>CAJTOI010000099.1 GCA_910577925.1 uncultured Roseburia sp. | reverse complement strand
GACGGAACAGTGAAGCAGGAAATCAAGATTTACTATAAATTCATCGGCTTTGTCGATGAATTACATATCATACCTACAAAACGGTGGGCAGCAATGCCCGCTAAAAATTGTACGGTGTGCGGCGTTGAATATGTCCCGGGCTCTGGTGCATCAAGGTATTGTCCTGCTTGTGCCAAGAAGATACGGAGGGAGAAATCAAACGAGAGCAAACGCAGGAGCAGAGAACAGAAAAGGATAGCATGTATGAACTGTCCGCAAAAAATGACCGACTGAAAGAGGATGGGCGGTATGAGCTTATCAGCGGTCACAGACGGAAAAAGGCTTGTGAGCTTGCAGGGCTTGAAACGCTGAAATGTGAGGTTAAGGAGCTGACCCATGATGAAGCGATTATTGTCATGGTTGAAAGTAATCTCCAACGCTCTGTTATTCTGCCAAGTGAGAAAGCCTTTGCCTATAAGATGCGACTTGAAGCGATGAACAGACAAGCGGGCAGACCACCAAAAGATAATTTGACACCAGTGGTGTCAGATTTAGAAACTCCCCGAACAAATGAGAAGTTGGGAAAAGAAGTTGGTGAAAGCCGTGAGCAGATACGCCGCTTTATCCGCTTGACCGAGCTTGTACCCGAAATCCTGCAAATGGTAGATGAA
>CAJTOI010000098.1:223-661 GCA_910577925.1 uncultured Roseburia sp. | reverse complement strand
CAATGTCAAAATCTTAGTTCAGTGACTATTTCCCAAGGAGTGGAGACGATCGGCCAGAATGCTTTTCGCGCCTGCACAAGTCTCACCTCGATAGCTTTACCTGCCAGCATTGGTGAGGTGGGCTCTGCCGCCTTTTTTCAATGTACGGAACTGACCATTGCGACCTTTGCTCCTGGCAGCAGGCAGGTAAAGATGGGAGACAATATTTTTACCCAGTGTTATTATCTGATGCGTGTAACACTGCCGAAGAGCATAGACCGCATTGGCGAGGGTATGTTTCAGAATTGCCTGATGCTTGCGGGGCTGGAGATTCCGCAAGGCACAGAAAGTATTGAAGCATCGGCATTTGCTTCCTGCTCTGCCCTGACTGCAGTTATCATTCCAGAAAGTGTTACCTCAATTGGGTTTGCTGCATTCTCAGCCTGTTCTCTAACAAAT
>CAJTOI010000098.1:0-212 GCA_910577925.1 uncultured Roseburia sp. | reverse complement strand
CTTTACCGGCACCGAGGAGCAGTGGAATAGTGTAAGTAAATTAGGCGATACGGCAGCGGCGCTGTCAGAAGTGGAAATGCATTATAACTACATTCCCCCTGTCAGTCCCGGCCCGGATGATGGGGATGACAATGACAACGATAACAACGACGGCAATAAACCGGGAAATGGCGATAACCCGGGGAGCGGCGACAATCCAGGGAATAGTGATA
>CAJTOI010000097.1:361-688 GCA_910577925.1 uncultured Roseburia sp. | reverse complement strand
CTGTTCATAATGCAGTCGGCCTCATCAGGACCTCAATGCCCAGATAGCCCCGGCACCGTTTGCCGCTAACGATATACACGTTGTTGGTGGCCTCCAGCCGGTAGGTGTCAGCGCTCTGCGCGATAAAGCCAGAAAAGCTCTTGGGGGAAAGTGGATTCTCGGCGTTGTCCTCGCACCAGATCTTGTAGGCGGCGTAGAGGTCACGGGTAGCGGCCTCGCCGTCCGCTTTGAACTGGACATAGCCGGTTGAGGTCAGGAAGTCCACGATGTTGTTGGCCTCTCTGACCACAACGGAGATGTTCTCCCTGGCCCGGTCGCTGATGGTAA
>CAJTOI010000097.1:0-351 GCA_910577925.1 uncultured Roseburia sp. | reverse complement strand
TTATACCCAAACAAGCTGATATAGTTTGACCTGATTTGACACAACGAGAGCCATTTTCACCCAATTTTTAGTGGTTAAAAATAGGACAACCGGCAAAAATGGAGGTAAAAAACGGGCTTAGTGGTTAAAAAATAGGACAACCACAGCCCTGATTTCGGGGTATTTCAGAGGCGATTTTTACTCCCTCTCACCCCTCAATTTATACGAGAACAGTTTGGCGTAGTTTGACCGAATTTGAATAATTGAATATGATTTTAATGCAGGCACTCAGTATTTTTTGCTGGGTGCTTTTTGCGTTTCCGGGGAACTGTATTCCGGGATCAGAAAAAGCCGTCACTTTTCAATTTATGA
>CAJTOI010000096.1:72-691 GCA_910577925.1 uncultured Roseburia sp. | reverse complement strand
TATACGAAGATCGGAGGTGGAAAGTGATGTTCACGGATTATTACGGCCTTTCCTTCAACCCCTTTGACAAACAGTGCCAGAAAGAAAAGGACTGTTTCCAGTCCAATGATTTTAAGCAGATGTCCTCCCGCCTCTCCTATGTACGGGACGTCAGGGGCATCGGCGTCTTTACCGCACAGCCCGGCATGGGCAAGTCCTTCTGCCTGCGCTGTTTTGCCAAAAGCATCAACCAGAACCTGGGGCATATGGAATATATCTGCCTCTCCACGGTGGGCATCCGGGAATTCTATTACCTTCTGTGTTCCGTCCTTGGTCTGGAACCGGCAGGCTCCAAGCCCCAGATGTTTAGGGCCGTACAGGAGCAGGTTTACTACCTCTACCATGAGAAAAAACGCCCCCTGTGCCTTGCCATTGATGAATGCCAGTACCTCTCCCCGGCGATCCTCAATGATTTAAAGCTCATCATGAACCATGGCTATGACTCCTTAAACTGCTTTTCCCTCATCCTCTGCGGGGAATCCTATTTTAACCGCACCCTTGCAAAGCCCGTAAACGAGGCGCTGCGCCAGCGGGTCGTTGTCCATTATGATTTTGAGGGTCTCTCAGACGAGGAAGTGGC
>CAJTOI010000095.1 GCA_910577925.1 uncultured Roseburia sp. | reverse complement strand
AGCCCTGCTTTTTCACATAATCCGTGAGGATGGATTTCTGCGTGGCAATGCTCGCACTCTCGTTTTCCGTGCCATCGTCCTTAGATAAGCGGCAGTAAATGCCGACTGAATAGATTTTCTTTTCTTCTTTGATTCCTGCCATACTGTAAAACCTCCGTATCTGCCCTAACTGTTTTCATGTTCCATTGCGTACATTCTAAGCGGATATATCCTCATTGTCGAAGGTGTCATTTTCTGTAATGCTCTTTCGGATGTCCTCGGAGATAATTGGGATGAATGCTTCAGCAACGGTCTGTGTGCCGACATATTCACGGCTGACAATCATCTGCACTGGCTGTCTTGCCACAATACGCTTTTTCTTTTTGTTTGCTTTTTTATCCTCGCCCATACTCAAATCTTCCTTTCCAGACAGGGCAGGGGAGCGTCTGGAAACGTCCCCTCCCTGCCAATCAGACACAATCAATCCCCGCTGTTCAATTCTTCCTGCAATGCTTTAAGGAGAGCCGCCGCTTCATCAGCGGTCAACGTGATTCCCTTTCCGCACTTCTCACGGTTGGGGGAAAAGCTGCGGATGTCATACTTCGGCTCTTTCCCGTTCCATGAGATTAAATTGATTTCCTTTGTATAGCCGCTGTCGCTCATAGACAACACGGCGACTTCCTTTACAATCTCATATTGAATATCTTTCATTTCCTA
>CAJTOI010000094.1:395-710 GCA_910577925.1 uncultured Roseburia sp. | reverse complement strand
AATGCTTGCGTGTCTTGAAATTTACCGTATGCCCTAAGTATTCATGTTTCTGTAAGATATGCGCTATGGTGGAACTCGTCCATTTGCAGGGATATTTAATCTCCCTGTTCTGCCACAATCCCACGCTCAACTGCGCTTGGTGGTAGGCAGGAATGGGGATATGCTCGGCTGTTAATTGCGTCGCGATCTGAAACGGACCGTAACCCTCCAAAGTCATTCGGAATATCCGTCTGACAATGGGCGCTGCTTCTTCATCAATTACCCATTTATTCTTGTCCTCGCTGTCTTTCAGATAACCGTATGGCGGACTGCTCG
>CAJTOI010000094.1:0-276 GCA_910577925.1 uncultured Roseburia sp. | reverse complement strand
CCAGCCGGCTCATATCTTTCACAATAATTGTTCCGATATTTCCCTTCTCGACTTCGGCAAGCATGGATTGAAGCCCCTCACGCTCAAAGGTAGTGCCAGAGATTCCGTCATCAGTAAAATGACGTATGCCCGTAAAACCATTCTTTTCTGCATAATCCTCTAACATTGCCTTTTGGTTGGATATGCTGTTGCTCTCGCCCTGCAACTCGTCATCTGACGACAAGACGAATAGACGTAGAGGAAAACACCGAGAAAAACAGGGGAAATGCCCGATTA
>CAJTOI010000093.1 GCA_910577925.1 uncultured Roseburia sp. | reverse complement strand
TTATGCAGAAGGTAGCGGATCTGCATTAGAAGAAGCAATGAAATCCGCTAACAACTGGGAAGGTTCTATGAACCGTCTTGGTAATACCTTTACTAAAGTTGTTAATAATATTGTAAAATCCGATGCGGTTATAGCAGGAACAAATGGACTAAATAGTTTACTTTCTGTTATAGATAAAGTCACATCTAAACTTGGTTCATTAGGAACTATTGGACTTGGAGCAGGATTATTTAGTTCCATAAAAAACGTCGGTAGGGATAAAATGTATTCCCTCATTTGTTGTTTGTTTTGAAATTGCCGACTATAATATGTGTTGTTTGGGACACCAAAGTTTTCATATTATCGAATGTGAAATACACAAGGTAAATAAATAATTGGAGCAATATGCGGGAACTGCGTACAACGATTGCGTAATGGCAATGTATCACTACTCTCCTACTTATAGTAACATAATTAGGTTCGTAACAACGTGACGCTCAAGGATGAAACGATGCTTATTGAATATGCGCTCTGTACTACCTGGCATGACAGGACAATCTGTGATGGATTGTTAAGTACAAGAATCTTATCTCTTGTTCATGTATCGTGGAACTCTCACTATCGGAGAAGATAAGAAGATAGTAAAAAGAAGAAAGAATATATAAATATGAAACAATCAAAGTTATTTCCCTGCTATTCTAATGTATTGCATATTTTACATATATTTTTTGTATATGTAA
>CAJTOI010000092.1 GCA_910577925.1 uncultured Roseburia sp. | reverse complement strand
GATTCCACAATCCGCATGTTTGCCACAAGGGAACGTAAGATTATGAAAGAAACCGCCGGTCAGGGAGTGTCGGGTGAAAAAATTGAACGGAAATGGCTGATCAGCCTGCTGTACCGTCCGATTGACGAGGTTTCATCCATCAGTGCAGAACAGCTCGACCGGATTATCGGGGAATACCCCATCATAGGGCGTGTTTATGATGCTGTATCAGGTTTCAAACAGACGCTGTTTGGTAAAAAAGAATCCGAACTTGATAAATGGCTGGAAGACACAGATGCCTTGGAAATAAACGAACTATGCAGTTTTGCAAACGGGATAAAGAGAGATATTGCGGCAGTAAAAAATGCAATCTCATTTGACTATAATAATGGGCTGGCGGAGGGAAGCGTGAACAAGCTGAAAGTTGTCAAAAGGATCATGTATGGCCGCAACAGCTTTGAACTGCTGAAAGGGAAGCTGTTGCGGCTTGAGTTAAGGCGCAAAATCAACTAACTTTGGAAAGATTCTGTTTTTGCAAAAAAAGTGGGTGATTTTTTTGAGATAGGGGTCTGAAAGCCTTATAAAATCAAGGCTGAAGATTCCGAGAAGTTATTTTATTGCAGGGGAGGAATTTATTTTGGAAAAAAAGGATATGGCATTATTAATAGAGGTGGAGGATGAGTTACATAATATGGATAAAGCGTTGGAACAGCTCGCCGGGCATGGGCATGCCAGCGGGGAATTTGTCAAATTGGAT
>CAJTOI010000091.1 GCA_910577925.1 uncultured Roseburia sp. | reverse complement strand
AGGAATCGGAACGTCTGGAAGCCCACAAGAGCCGGAAGAAAATCGCAAGGGAAAAGCTGGTACAGCAAGCCGAAACCGACCCGGCAGCGGCGGCAGAACTGGCAAAGAAACGGGCGTATCAATCCGAAGCCACCAAGAAATCCCGGCAGAAAATGTATGAGGAAGCCGCCACTGGAAACCCGGAAGCGGTGGAACGCTATGAGAATTACCTTGCCACAAGGAGGGAAGCATACCACAGGAAAAAACAGGAAGCCACCGCAGAAAAAGCAGAGCAAAGCGCATAGACGCCCCAATCTGAACATCAAAAGCCGGAAAAGCAAGGGCGCATTGTGGAAATGTGCATAACAGGCTATGGAATCCATCTCATACCTATTTTTCGCATATATCATTTATAATTATGGGTTGCACTTATAGGTTGCGAAAAAGAACGAGAAAGTTGATAGTCTTAATTATTTATATTTGTTATAATCTACGAGAACGCTAGGAGGTGTTTCTATGAAACTGTCTGAAAAAATCCAGTTACTTAGAAAAGAAAATAGTTACTCACAGGAAGAACTAGCAGCTATCTGTAATGTGAGCCGACAATCTATTTCTAAATGGGAAGCTGATATTGCGCTTCCAGAAACAGAAAAATTGATTATATTGAGCAATTTGTTTCAAGTAACAGTTGATGTCCTGTTAAAAGATGAACTTTCAATCAATGGAACAAGAGAAGTCTATACCTGTGGGAATAATGCTAT
>CAJTOI010000090.1 GCA_910577925.1 uncultured Roseburia sp. | reverse complement strand
AAATGTCAGTCTCCGTAACCCCTGATTTTACAAGGGTTCCCGGAGTTTTTTTGGAGGGGAGCAAATTCGACTCCCTGCAAAAGTTGTTTTTCAATGAGGTTATTTCTCAGTGAAAGTTTTTCGATTTTACCTGTTTTCACGCGAACGTTGTCGCCGGGTTTTCTAAAAAGGAGGGCGGGGATGGAAGCAGTGGGAGAGAGGCCGAGGACGCCGACCTGCTATTTTTCACATACAAAAAAGACAGTTCCTCTGAACTGTCTCTTCGTGTTTTATAGCCGTATTCTTTTTACCATTCGCTTCCGCAGGCATTGCAATGCCATTGCTTATGTACTTTTCTGGACAATACGCCCCAGACGGCGACCGACGCGACTTTCGATGTGGCTGAGATCTTTCTGATATTTGTCGAGCGGCAGGTGGGACATCTGGGAATGTTTGTATTATTCTTTGGTTGGGGAGGAACCCAGCTGTCCGGACACTTGGAAAGAATGTGGTTTTTTAATTTATTTCCGCAATAGTTGCAGTCATCGTCCCATCTTGGATCCATAAGTATATAGTCGCCGGTTCTTGCGATAGGATATGGCCCTCCCCCTGCTACATGCCGACATTTAGCACATACTTCGATCACAATACCTCTATCGTTTTCATCTAATGTTTTTGGTTCGCCTATCCTAGACCACCAAAAATCAATCTTATCCTCGTCAAATGAATCAAACGCGCCAAGTTCAACGTCGTCGCCAAAGC
>CAJTOI010000089.1 GCA_910577925.1 uncultured Roseburia sp. | reverse complement strand
ATCGAGGTGCGAACGAGGCGGGTGCCTCCTTCCCTGGCAGATACGGACATGGAAAGCATTTTTCAAACACACTCTGTCAGAATTTATGTTCTGCATATGGAAAAGTAAACATAATCGGTAATGAGTACGATATTCCTAATAACAGACCGATTGTTGGAAGGACGGGATTTATGATAAGAGATAAAAAAGATCTGGACAAAAAAAGAGGAAAATGCATCATCGGTTTCGCCGCGCTTGGCCTGCTGCTTGCGGCCTGCAGTGCCCCGCCCGGGAGTGTGGATGGGATCCCGGATGAATGGGAAGGCGATACGGAAGAAGAGATGAAAGACGCTGAAACAAAGAAAGAATGGCCAAAGGAGCAGGACAGCTGTGAGGTGCAGGCGCTTAGCGGATATCTGTATGAGCATATATTGGCAAGCCCTTATGCCAGCGCGGAAATCGCGATTATGAGGGGGAAATGCTGGAAGATGGGTGGGATGTGCCGTCGGTTTTTCAGTTCGAGGGGGAGGCGGATGTGACATGGCGGTTTTACGATTCTCTTGCAGAAATGGAAACGGTGTTAAACGAGGCGGCAGTGCAGGAACCTGATGGGAGCGCGCTGCATTTTCTGTACTATACCTTTCCCTTGACGGAGAATGACCATGCCCTTGATCTGTACCACACGCTGAAAAGACAGTTTGATTCGGAAGCGCACCCGCTGACAGCATGGAGCGCGGACAATGGAAAGCTGTTTTACTATATACAGGA
>CAJTOI010000088.1 GCA_910577925.1 uncultured Roseburia sp. | reverse complement strand
AATTTTCCATGTGGAAGAATGACCGCTTTTTCACGGGCAAGAAAAAGGAGCTGACCGCCACGATTGCCGCCGCCCTGCTTAGCAAAGGCAGGGCAGCCGTGAAAGGCTTGTATTCCGAGAAAACGGGCAAGACCTATGACGCTGATGTGCTGCTTTGTGACACAGGCGACAAATACGTTAATTACAAAATCGAGTTGAAGCAGACCAAGAAGCAAAAGCCCAAGAAGTAACACACAGAAGAATAGCAAGCATAGGGATTGAGTACCCAATCCCGTAAATTCCCACTTTCCCGCCCTGCGGGACTTGTGGGAATTTTGCTTGTTGGGAAGTGTCCCAAACCCTCTTGATAAACCAAAAAAATTGAAAGGAGCTTTGCCTATGAAAGATGATTTTTCCGTGCTGATACAGAACCGCACAGAGTTTGAAAAGGGCAACCCGGCGACCGTGTTCCTCTCCCTGCCCGCCACGAAAGAAGAACTCCACGAAGCCATGAAAGCACTAAACATTACCGCCGACAACCCGCAGGATTTTTTCTTAAACGGCTATTCCACCGCCGACAACAGACGGATTGAAATACCTTTTGACTGGATAAGGGACGGCGACATTGACAGGATAAATTTCCTTGCCGCAAGACTGGAAGAAATGACAATAGAGCAGCTTGAAAAACTGGACGCTGTTATGCACAGCGACTTCAAGCCGGAAAGCCTTGACAGGCTGATCGACCACACCTATAACACTGATTTTTATTCCTAT
>CAJTOI010000087.1 GCA_910577925.1 uncultured Roseburia sp. | reverse complement strand
GGCCCAATCCCATTGCCTTGACAGCTTCGGAGATTATCAAAATTGATGCTGACCAAGGAGTGATCCAGCTTGACTACATTGACGCTGACAATGGTACGCCTGTGCTGGATATCAAGCCTTATACACCCAGTCTCGACCGGGTTGAGACGCCTCGGGTCCCTGAGTGGTGCCGCAGCTGGCCCAATAGCATTGAGGCCTCCGCCAACTTCCCCTGGGACCAGGTGTTCAATTTTGAGGCTGTATGAGGCGCCGGGATTACTCGGATAGAGGGCCCGTATGGATCGCCGTATCAAAATGTACTTGTGCGCAGGCGGGCAGAGGTGTATAATCCGCCCATAACAACATAGTAGGGGGAGCTTGTGTGACAGGCAGAGAGGAAGGTAGACCTTCGACCCTTGAACCTGATGCGGATAATGCCGCTGTAGGGAGTCACAGAAAATTCTACTTTTCCAGGGGGCATCGTATTCGGGTGCCTCCTGTTTTTTGCTGCACTTTTGATAGAATGTGAAACCGGCCACTGCCGCACACCTGCGGCGGCTGACCATCAACATCGGTACACTGAGCCAGCGCACCTTCCCCACGATGTTTGGCCCCAGGATTTGGCCGCATATATAGTCTCTTGCCTTTTTGGCTGATACCTAATATAATCTACACTGAAATAAAGGCTTTGTGATTCACAGGAGGCACTATGGCAAATATACTGATTGTCGAAGATGAAAAAGCCATGCAGGACATTATCGTAGACTATATGCGAAAAGGCGGACACGCCTGCTTTACTGCCAACGACGGCATAGACGCCCTTGTCACGTTG
>CAJTOI010000086.1:487-813 GCA_910577925.1 uncultured Roseburia sp. | reverse complement strand
ACAGTTGATGTCGGCAAGAACGGCATTGAATAAATCCCTTGCTTCTATATTGTGGGCACTACACTCGCTTCTTCCGTTTCTTGCATAATTATTACATGAATACTGTACACAGTCGATAATCTCTGGGCGTTTCCTCCTGTGTACGTTCATTGCCCGCAGAGCACATCCGCAGTCCACACACTTGATAACGCCTGCAAAAATATTTACAAATCCTCCCTTGTTCTGTGGAAGCCTACGACTTGTAATAAGCTGTTGGACAATATCAAATTCCTCCTGCGTGACTATTCCCTCATGGGTATTGGGTATCACTTCCCATTCTTCGGGCA
>CAJTOI010000086.1:0-386 GCA_910577925.1 uncultured Roseburia sp. | reverse complement strand
AAAATGCTCCTCACGCTGTTCCCACTCCAAATATAGCGTTTGTCCTCGTTCCCCTCAAAATGACGTTCAAAGCCTGTTTCGCCACGCTCCGCCGCATAAGCGGCAGGGCGTAGGATATGCTGTTTATTAAGATGTCTGCAAATTTTGGCAACTCCATTCCCTTTTAATGCAAGGTCGAATATCTCTTTTACAACATGTGCCACTTTATCATCTATCAGCAGATGGTTGTGGTCGGCAGGGTCTTTGATATAGCCATAAGGGGCGGTAGTTCCCATGAATTTCCCCTGTTGAAACCTCGCCCGATATGCCGATTTTATCTTAACAGATATGTCAGCGGCATACATTTCGTTTAAAATGTTGCGGAAAGGCGTGATGTCCATAGCAGA
>CAJTOI010000085.1 GCA_910577925.1 uncultured Roseburia sp. | reverse complement strand
CTCCACCACGGGGTTCCTTACGGAGAAGATCAGCTTCCCGCTTTCCCGGAGCAGCTCCTCTTACCCCATATCCGCATAAAGCTCCGCGCCGGAGCCGTATTCCTTTATTTCAAAATCATGCCCGCAGGATTCCAGCAGCGCCCGCAGCGCGCCCCTGTCCTCCCTGCTGTCATCGCAGCCCCCTATCTCCATCGCATTTCCCTCAATTCCATATTCTTTTCCATTATAAATTATATCGGATTATGGGGTGTCTTATTAAACGCCCTTGCACAAAACTCCCATAAACTGCATGAAACGACTATCGGCACAGGAGGACACAACAGATATTTCAAAAATAAGCCTAAATTTTTCGCCATTCGTCCGAAACAGGGATAATATGTGAATCATCATTTATTCCGATTCGCTCTAAAAGAAAAGAAAAAATACAGATGGGAGGTACAAAAATTGGACACAAACCACAGCCTGCTGTCATTGTCGGGATTTACAGACAGTGAGGGAAATGTGCTTGATTTCATTGTTGATGAAGCGGGTGGACGTTGCGGAAGCCGTTGTCCGTGCGGTGATGGTAGACAGGCTGAAAGCCGCCCTGCCTTTGTTGTCGGACAGTGAACAGACGTTGATACAAGCAATCTTCTTTGAGGAACTTGTACGACGACATTGCCACCATGTGGCAATGCCGTCGTGTGGCAGGTTATTATTCTATCTTCATTTCTAAATGCCCCGTAAAATTATTTCCAGTAATGCCAATATAGTTCCCACCTTCCGGCAATGTTATTGTTTCTGAATAGCTGTCAGTTGCTTCAAGCAAGATTACCGGAT
>CAJTOI010000084.1 GCA_910577925.1 uncultured Roseburia sp. | reverse complement strand
CATTTAAAAAAGAAGGTTTAGGCAATAGTTTATCAGCAGAGGAATATATTGCATTATATGATGATACTAAAAAAATAAGAGATGAATTTTTGCAACTTATGAAATATACTGCATATGTTTCAGTGAGCTGGTATAATAAAGTTGTAACACCAAATGGGAAATACATGATATACTCCAATCAATGCAAAGGAAGGTGTTATACATGCCAAAAACAAAAGTCTATGAACCAGAATTTAAAAAGAAAATCGTACAGCTCTATTTAGAACAAGGACGCACGATAAAAAGTTTAAACGAAGAATTCCAATTAGGGGACGGAACTGTCCGTAAATGGGTACGGGCATTCCGCGAAGAATGCGAAACAGACCCAGACTTAAATGACACAAAAAAACTTTATGAGGAAAACCGCAGACTGCGCAGGGAACTGGAGGAAAAGAAAAAGGAAATCGCATTCTTAAAAAAAGCCGCCGCATTCTTCGCAAAGGAAATCGATTAGAACAGTACCAGTTTATTGACGAGCATAAGCAGGAGTTTGGCATCCGCTGGCTCCTGCGCCGGATGGGCATCTGCCCAAATGCCTATTATAATTACAGAAAGGATAAGAAAGCAGGATATAGAGAACAAAAAGAACAGTTTAAAAATAAGATACTTCAAATATACCACGAATACTCTGGAAATCCAGGATACCGGATGATAAGAGTTTATTTGCTGCGGGCAAAAATCAGTTTGAGCAATACAACCGTATTAAAATATATGCAGGAATTGGGACTCCGCTCCACGGTAACGCCCAAAAAGCCCGCATACAAAAAGGGGGACTGCTACAA
>CAJTOI010000083.1:549-844 GCA_910577925.1 uncultured Roseburia sp. | reverse complement strand
CATCTTTTCACAATATAAATATTTGTTTCCCTTTTCGTATTCCAACTACTATCTGCTTAACACTTATCAGGCATGGTTTCTCTGATAGCAGCCTCACGCTGGGCTAATTTCAGATCATGGAGTGCCATAATACGGACCAATTCTTCATAGGTAGTCTTCTGCGGGTTCCACCCCAATACCGTTTTCGCTTTTGTTGGATCCCCCCAAAGATTGTCTACATCCGTAGGACGATACCATGCCTCATTGACCTCCACAAGCACTTTACCGGTTTTCACATCAATACCTTTTTCTTCTA
>CAJTOI010000083.1:0-498 GCA_910577925.1 uncultured Roseburia sp. | reverse complement strand
CACGGCAGCAAACGCCTTCTGGGTAAAATCACGAACCGTGTGCTGTTCACCCGTCGCAATCACAAAATCTTCCGGCGTGTCATGCTGTAAAATCAGCCACATACACTCTACATAATCTTTTGCATATCCCCAATCCCGAAGCGAATCTAAATTGCCAAGCTGTAATTTTTCCTGTAAACCACAGGCAATTCTTCCGGCTGCTAAGGTAATCTTTCTTGTTACAAAGTTTTCTCCCCTGCGCTCTGACTCGTGATTAAACAGGATACCATTTACAGCGAACATTCCATATGCTTCCCGATACTCTTTTATCATCCAGAATCCATACTGTTTAGCGATGGCATATGGACTATAAGGATGGAAAGGTGTCGTTTCACGCTGTGGTACTTCTTCCACTTTACCATATAATTCAGAAGTAGATGCCTGATAAATCCTACAGGTTTTTTCAAGCCCGACATTGCGTACTGCTTCCAGAATACGCAGTACTCCGAGAGCATCCAC
>CAJTOI010000082.1:587-847 GCA_910577925.1 uncultured Roseburia sp. | reverse complement strand
TATATTTTCACCAAAGAAGATGGAAGCTGTTATAATCCTGATCTGTTATCTAAGCTGTTCAAAAAAGCCATGGAGATGTATGGGCGTCCAGAGATTTCACTGCATAAACTCCGTCACTCATGTGCTTCTATGGCGATCAACCAGGGATGGAATGTCAAGCAGCTTCAATATTGGCTTGGACATTCTGATGTTCAGACTACCATGAACATCTATGCCCACTATGACAGACAAAACCTAAATAAAGTAGGCGAAGACATGAA
>CAJTOI010000082.1:0-577 GCA_910577925.1 uncultured Roseburia sp. | reverse complement strand
TATATTACCAACATTATTAATAGACAAAAAAAGAACCGGAAACCCGCTAACATCACGGCTTTCCGGCGCCCCTGCCAAGGAATCGATGCGACAGGATTTGAACCTGCGACCTCTGCGTCCCGAATACAGATTTAGTGACATCATTCAGAGGCTTTGAAGTATATTTAAAATCCTATAAAACCATTGATTTTAGCGCACTTTTTACTCAAAGTATTAAGAATTCTTTTATTCATCGAAAATTATTATTTGAACCATTTTGTTAGAACAATGTTAGAACAAGGACATGCTACATTACTTTTATTAATAAACTTTATAGCTCTATATGACAAGTAGCAAATCCATTCTTGCACTAAGCAAACTCACTGTAAATGGACCCAAGAATATTTCCCCATTCAAGTACGTTACCCTGCAATTACCAATCACATTCAAACGATTTATCCTCAATAGTTCTAGTATCTTGGTTCATTTTCAATATGTATTCATATGGATTCCATATTTTGTTAAAATGCTTTTTAAACTTACGTAACCTCTTACTCGTTATTTGGATTTTATTTCCTTTATTAGATACAGAATTTAA
>CAJTOI010000081.1 GCA_910577925.1 uncultured Roseburia sp. | reverse complement strand
TCGTCCTCCACCTGGGCCAGCTCCACATTCAAAGCGGTCAGCTTGGGATTGACGGTCGTTGCTTTTGCGGTCAGGGTTTGAAACTCGGAGAGCTTCTTCACCATCTCCCCATAGACAAACTGCTCAAACTCCGGCGTCCGAAGCGTCCCGCAGCCCTCGCAGCTCATGTTGTCCGCCCGCTTGGTGCAATAGAGGTAGTGGGTCCCCGCCCGGTTGCCCAGGCTTTTCAGCGCCCGCCCACAGTGGCCGCACTTCATCTTTCCGGCCAGCCAGGTATTTTTCGGTTTGCGCCCGCCCTGGAACGTGATATTCGCCATCAGCTTTTTCCTGCACCGCAGCCAGGTATCAGCGGGAACAATGCCCTCGCTGGGGGCCAGCACAAGGATTTGATTTTTCAGGTCCTTGTTTTTTCGTTCCTGCACGTCCCGGCCCTGGTAGAGATAGCAGCCGTTGGTCCCGGCGAAGTCCGCCGCCTCGTTCACCACCACGGCCCCCTGCCCCTTGAAAAACTCGTACAGCTCCAGGTCCGCCTGGGCGTAAATGGGGTTGCGGAGCATTTGAGAAATGAAGCCCCGGCGCAATTCCTTGTCATACACCAGGATGCCCTCCTGGGCGAAGTACCGGGCAATATCTCCGAACGACGTGGACGGCTCGGCGTACATCTCAAACATCAACCGGGCGATATTCGCCGTGGCGGGGTCCGGGATCATCATTTTCGTGCGTATGCCCTGGATGGTGGTGGGCTCCAGCTTGAAGCCGTAGGGGGCCGCGCCGCTCATGTGGAAGCCCCGCTGGCACCGGGAGTAGTAAGCGTCAGTCACACGTTTCTGAGTTGTCTCTCGCTCCAGTTGGGCGAACACAATGCAGATGTTCA
>CAJTOI010000080.1 GCA_910577925.1 uncultured Roseburia sp. | reverse complement strand
GTGGTTATCAGTCGGGTGTGTTTAGTGGGGTGTTTTCGTTGGTAAATCAGCGTTTCCCGTGCAAAGTGCGGGGTGCTTTTTCGGGTGTGCCTGCCACAAAAAATTTTTTTACGGATTGGCTGCACCTCCTTGATTTTTTTGGAAAGGTCTTGTGCCGCTTTCCAGTAAAAATGTTACAGCTCCAATATCACGTTTCTATCATGTTTGTATCGGGATTGTATCAAGCCTTTCATCAAAGAATGACATTTTTATCCATATATCGGAAATGCCGGATTGACTTTTTCCATGATTTTCAAAAACTTTTCTTTCTGTTTGCCATTTTGGGCTTCCAGTGCGTAGTAAGGATAGGGGGAAGAATAGCAAGCATAGGGATTGAGTACCCAATCCCGTAAAATTTCCATTCCCCGCCCTGCGGGACTTGTGGAAATTTTGCTTGTTGGGAAGTGTCCCAAACCCTCTTAGAAAACGGAAAGGAAGCGGAGCTATGGCAGAAAGAAAACGGGCTATCCAGTTAAAATTTTATGTGACGGAGCAGGAGCGCATATTGATTGAGGAAAAAATGAAGCTGCTGCAAACGGACAACTTGGGGGCATACCTGCGGAAAATGGCGATTGACGGCTATATCATTCAGCTAGACTATACCGCAATCAAGGAGCAGACGGCAGAGATACAGAAAGTCGGTGTGAACGTGAACCAGATAGCAAGGCGTGTCAATTCCGCCGGGAACGCCTATAAAGAGGACTTGGAAGAAATAAAGGGGGCATTGGAAAAGATATGGCAGTTACAAAGATACACCCTATCAAAACTACGCTGAATAAGGCAATAGATTATATCTGCAATCCCGATAAGACGGACGACAAGGTTTTGATTTCCT
>CAJTOI010000079.1 GCA_910577925.1 uncultured Roseburia sp. | reverse complement strand
TCTGTTAATAGTTTTATAGTGAAATCCAACAGGAACAACTTGACAGGGTGTTCTTAATTGAATATAATGTACTTGAACGGGAAGTACATTATAGGACAAAAGGAGGGGTGTTGTGGAAATCATAATTAGCAGTAATACGAGCAAACCTATATATGAGCAGATAACTTCACAGATAAAAGCCATGATTATGAGCGGCGAATTACAGACTGGCGATCCTATTCCCTCTATGAGAGCGTTGGCAAAGTCCATTCATGTAAGTGTCATTACTGTTCAAAAAGCGTATGAAGATTTGCAGCGAGATGGCTTTATCGAAACAACAGTTGGTCGTGGCAGTTTTGTATCGGCACAGAATAAAGACTTTTATCAAGAGGAACAACAACGGTTAGCAGAAGAACATTTACAAGAGGCTGCTGACATCGGACGAACAAGCGGAATACCTTTAGAAAAATTGATTGAACTTTTAACGATGTTTTATCAGGAGGAGGAATAACTATGGATGCTATTTTACAGGTAGAAAATTTGACAAAGCAATACTCTGGTTTTACATTAGACCATGTTTCATTTTCTGTTCCTAAAGGTACTATCATGGGGCTGATCGGTGAGAATGGAGCCGGAAAAAGTACAACGATCAATGCAATCCTTGACCTTATCAATAAAGATGATGGTACAGTTGCTTTTTGGGGACAGGAGTTATCTTCATCGAAGCAACTTAAAGAGGACATTGGTGTTGTATTTGATGGTATCAATTTTTATGAAACACTTACCCCCACAAAAGTTGGGAAAATTTCAAGTGCAGCATATAAACAGTGGGATAAGCATTTATATAAAGAGTATTTAAAACGCTTCCAGCTTCCTGCGGATAAAGAAATTAAAACGCT
>CAJTOI010000078.1 GCA_910577925.1 uncultured Roseburia sp. | reverse complement strand
AAAAGCTCTGGAATTTCAACTGGGAGACAGTGTTCTTGTATATCCAGATAAAAAGATTGGCATTATCTGCAAGACAGCCAATGAAAAAGGAGTTTTGAGAGTACAGATGGCAGATAAAAAAATATGGGTTAACCGCAAAAGAATGAAACTTTATGTGGCTGCGGAGAAATTATATCCTGATGATTATGATTTTTCTATTATTTTTGACAGTGTAAAAAATAGAAAGCTGCGGCATCAAATGGACAGAGGAAAGATTATAAAAGAACAAATTACTATTGATGACTAAAAAATATGTTCAGAAAGATATAGAAAGCTCATGTGTGCAATGAAAATTCATGCAGGTATTACATTCTGTGAGTAAAGAGACCGTATCAATGCGGCCCCACTGAAAAAAGTCAATTTCATCGCCTTAATGACCAGAAATAGAGGATAGCCTTGTAATCCGTTTGATTTTTAAACTGATTATTGTTTATTTTCTCTAATATTTTTTTCGCAAAGCCGCTTAATTCTTTTTTATCCTTGGTGTCTGGTCTGCCTGCAGCATACTGGTGCATAATAGAATGTTCTGCGATGGCGGCAATGGCAGCAATTACCTGAAAACCGCTTTTTTCAGCAGCATCGCTTAATTCAATCAGGGTATCCTCATATGCCCTGTTGCCATATACGCAGACAATTACACAGGGGGTATGACTGCCATGAATATTTGAGATTCTCTGAGTGGCAAGGCTTGGAACACGTCCGCCAAAAGACGGAGCTGCAATAAGCGCAATATCATCTTTTTCAAAACTAAGCGAGGAATCATCGGTTTCTGCATTGGACAAATCAATTTTATTTACAGGCAGTCCCCATGTATTTGTTATGATATCTGCAACCTTTTTTG
>CAJTOI010000077.1 GCA_910577925.1 uncultured Roseburia sp. | reverse complement strand
TTTGTCCATTCTCTATGAAAAACTCTATTTCAAACCAAAAATCCAACTCTTCTCCAAAACTCGTTGGCCTGTAACACACTATATCCCTATTATCAATTTCAAGCCTTGCTTCATCCATAGCATCTATATCCCCCATACAGGATTTTTGAAAATGGTCTACCGCAAACTTTTTATCTTCATATTCTTCCCACATAGCCAATTGCTCAACTAACCATTTCCCAAATCCCAAGCAGGCATTTTCTGATGTCTGTTCTGTGTCAATAAAAGAGGCCCATGAAGATTTCGGTGGAATACTGGATACAAGTTTTGTATATTCTTTGTCTGCAATCGTATCTACCATTAACTTAATCAATTCCTGTGCTTTTGTTTTAAATTCCGATTCTATCATTTTATCTCTCATCCTTAAATCCCGATTTACAATAATAGTTTATCTACCTGCCAGATTATTTCTTGCTCAGATATATCATATGGCATTGGGTCAATATCTTCAAAACAGTAATTTGAAGCATAAGAATGATTATCAGTCCACTCTAATACCCAAAAGTCTGTTATCCTACCTCTTCCCGGCAAACTGGAAGCTGTCGTGTTCTTTGCAACAATAAAATATCAATTTTTCCAACTATCTAAAAATCTTCTTTTTATCATTTAAATATACGATAAGCAGCGTAATTACAGCCATAATACCTGCCATCACTGCCTTACCTGGTATACCGTCATTAATCTTGTAAATTCCACCAGATGCATTAGCAATACAATGCAACAATACGCATAACCATACACTATTAGTACATTTTCTAACGCACGCCAAAGCAAACGCCATTCCAAATACTCCAAATCCAAAAGCAATATAGCTATGCCCTTCTTGACCTACACCATTTATATAGAA
>CAJTOI010000076.1:672-903 GCA_910577925.1 uncultured Roseburia sp. | reverse complement strand
TAACTGCCGGAGCATTGATTATTGGCGTACCGATTGGAATATTGACAGCGGTATTCATGGCAAGATTTGCTCCGAGAAGTATCTATGCGCCTTTGAAAGCTGCTGTTAATCTAATGGCGGGGATTCCGTCGGTTGTGTACGGTTTTTTTGGATTGGTAGTCTTAGTGCCTTTTATTCGGGAAGCCTTTGGCGGGCGCGGTATGAGTGTACTTACTGCTTCTGTCCTGCTGG
>CAJTOI010000076.1:0-635 GCA_910577925.1 uncultured Roseburia sp. | reverse complement strand
AGCTTCCCATGAAAGAAGTGTATTTTTTACGGTTCTTCCCGCAGCAAAGAGCGGTATTTTTGCAGGGGTTGTATTAGGGATTGGGCGGGCAGTCGGTGAAACAATGGCGGTTATGATGGTTGCCGGAAATCAAGCGGTTATCCCGGACAATATGCTTTCCGGCGTTCGGACACTGACCACAAACATTGTATTGGAAATGGGATATTCTACGGATTTACACCGTGAAGCGTTTGTTTTCATTCTCATTATCAATCTGTCCCTCTCCCTGTGGGGAAGGAGGGTGAAATAAATGGTTGGAAAATTGAAACGGAAATGGTGCGCATACAGACGCGACCCTAAATCTTTTGTTCTCTTTCTTTCTGTATGCCTTGCAGCATTGATTACAATGCTTGCGCTTATTTTTATTATTGCATACATATTGATAAAAGGGATTCCAAATTTAACGCTGGATTTATTTGACAGCAAATATACAACAGAAAATGTGTCCCTGCTTCCAGCACTTATCAATACACTGTTCATTATGCTGCTTTCCCTGCTGTTTGCGGTTCCCGTAGGAATTGGTGCTGCAATTTATCTGACAGAATACGCAAGACGGGGAAATAAGCTGGTTCATATCGTAGGTATTACCGCTTAAA
>CAJTOI010000075.1 GCA_910577925.1 uncultured Roseburia sp. | reverse complement strand
TACAGTCTTATAAACCCTTATAAACAGGGGATTTGCAGAACACACCTCATAAATTTATACGAATTGTATACGAAAACTTTTTAAAAAAATTATGGATGAATACATAGGAAAAAGACCTTGGAAAAGGAAGAGGATTGTGCTCTTTTTTTCCAAGGCCTATATTTTTAGTCAGGATAAATTATAATTTGCCATTAGCAAAAAGTTGTTCTGCAACGACAAATTTCATCATTCGAACTCCTCGGCGGATAGCTTGAACTGACTGTTTTTCCCTGCTTTTTAATGATTTTATTATCCATATTTTTCAAAAATTGCTCTTGTATTTTTGCCAGTCAAAATTTTTAGAGCCAAAATAGAGCCAGTCAGAGCTGCCATTTTTTCGTTGTTCGCCCTATCAACATGGTGCTAGCACCATGTAATTATTACATCAATAAGGAAATAATGAAATCGCCCCCATTACGCAACATAACCGTATTTGAGCAATAAAGATACAAAGTATCGCCAACTTCATTTTTGTACTCTGAAATCCTTGCAAAATAAGCATTTCAAATGTCCTAAAGCGTAACAATACCTTGCAACCATATTTTCCCGGCAAACAGGAAGTTGTTTATTTCTTCTTTTTCGGCTTTAAAGCTGGTAATTCCTTATACATAACATGAAACAAACCTGCCAAAAACTCTTTATTATCAATTTCATCTACCAACAGCATTTCTTTTGCGCCCTCATATGGTAATTCATACAGGGCTATGGGCATATAACTAATTGCTGATTTTACTGGCTTGACAAGCAATCTGTCATCGTAGATGCCGCCTACAATTTTGCCACGATAATAGATAATAAATTCTCCCATCATAGCTCGATAGGTAATTTCTTCTAACTCGGATAACTGTCCTAAAATAAACTCTAAATATTCTT
>CAJTOI010000074.1:579-932 GCA_910577925.1 uncultured Roseburia sp. | reverse complement strand
TCTTTACCCTGTCATACCTTTTCGCACCCAGATTCTGTCCTACAAAGGTAGACAATCCCTGCGCAAAACAGGTAATCGGCAGAAAGGCAAAGCCTTCCACCTTAAAGTAAGCGCCGCAGCCTGCCATGGCATATTGTCCGAAGCTGTTGATGTTGGACTGCACCACGATATTTGCCAGCGCAATCACGGAGTTCTGCACCCCGGAGGGCAGCCCGAAACGAACAATACTTTTCAGGCTTTCCATATGAAATCCGATCTCCCTGAGCACCAGACGACAGCTCTCCTCCGCCCGCAGCAGCTGTATCAGACACAGCGCCGCGCTGATCGCCTGCGCCGCCACGGTAGCCAGAGCC
>CAJTOI010000074.1:0-569 GCA_910577925.1 uncultured Roseburia sp. | reverse complement strand
ACACCCCCAGACCAAGGCCCCCCACCAGAATCAGATCCAGCACCACATTGATCATGGAAGACAGGATCAGGTAATACAGCGGATGCCTGCTGTCCCCCACCGCCTGCAGGATTCCCACAAAAATGTTATACAGAATAGAAAAAATAGAACCGCAAAAATAAACCCTGAAATAACTGACAGACTGGGGCAGCACATCCCCGGGGGTATTCATCCATCTGAGAATAATCGGCGAAAAGACAACTCCCAGAACCGTCAGAATGACTCCCGCAGCCAGCCCGAAGGCCACGTCCGTATGCATGGCCAGACGCATGCTCTTTTCATTTTTTGCGCCAAACTCCTTTGCAATAATAACTCCGGCTCCCATGGCAACGCCCTGGAAAAAGCCCACCATCATGAAAATAAGACTTCCCGAAGAGCTCACCGCTGCCAGCGCCTGATCCCCAAGAAATCTTCCCACGATCAGCGAATCAAACGTATTGTATAATTGTTGAAAAATCTGCCCTACCAGAATCGGAAGGGCAAAGAAAATGATTTTCTGGTAAACGGAGCCTTCCGTAAGATTATTTTTC
>CAJTOI010000073.1 GCA_910577925.1 uncultured Roseburia sp. | reverse complement strand
ATTGGGAACAGCGTAAGTATTCTGAAATCATTGACCTCTTATCAGGACAAGATTTTAATCCTAATGAATATAACGAGGATGGTATTGGAATCCCATATCTTACAGGAGCTAGTTGCATTGAAAATGGCCATACAATAGCTATAAGGTGGACGGAGTGTCCGCGTTGTATTGCTAAACAGGGAGATACCGTTTTTGTCTGTAAAGGTTCTGGTTGCGGCACAATTGCAACAGTAAACCAAGAAAAAGCCCATATTGCAAGGCAATTTATGGCACTGAAGGTAAAAATGAATCGATTAGATAATAAGTTTAATTATTACCTTCTGACTTCTGTGATGAAGAATATTAAAACGGATGCAAGAGGGCTTATTGCTGGTATTGCCAGAGATGCAGTTCTTACACAAGAAGTCAAAATACCTTCTCTTGAAGAACAAGAGGAAATTGCAGATTATTTTCGGAATCTCGACCACCTCATCATCCTTCACCAGCGTAAGTGTGATGAGTTAAAGGAAGTAAAGAAGTTTATGCTACAGAATATGTTTCCACAGAAATAGCTTATGGCAGAATTAGAATCCGTAATGGAAAAGAGATTGATAGACCAGCTTTGCTGTGATGAGTCTCAATGGACCTACAGACCTGATATCAGAACAGAGGAACAGCTATGGAATAATTTTAAATATATCTTGGAACAGAATAATAAAGCGAAACTTAATGATGTTCCTCTCAGCGGTTCCGAGTTTGCAAAGATAAAGAATGATTTATCTCACGCTTCATTCTATGATGCCGGGAAATGGATGGTAGGAGAAAATGGCAAGGTATATGTCCATGTCCAGCGTGGGAATGAAACATTGCATCTTATGGTGATGAATAATGAACATGTGGCTGGCGGATCAAGTGTGTACGAGGTTATCAATCAATACCAGGCGTTTAAGACAGA
>CAJTOI010000072.1 GCA_910577925.1 uncultured Roseburia sp. | reverse complement strand
AGGAGAACAGACGCCAGTTGGACATAAGTGAAGATAAGAAAAAATATGATTATTTTAATCCATTCTCAAATCTGGATGATAGAAGAATTGTTTTATTTGGTGCCGGAAGGATGGCAGGGCATTATCTAAATCGATATGGCAGAGAATATCCGCCTGTATTTATTGTGGATAATAATCAGAACCTATGGGGAAGTAAAAAAGAAAATATTGAAATCAAAGCACCAGAAGCAATACTTCGTTTGATGCCAGGAACATATCGGGTTGTAATTACTATGGGAAATTATAAGCCGATTGTGGAGCAGTTAGAAGATATGGGACTTGGTGTGGATAGCTATCGTATTTTTACAAGAGAGATGGATGCGCTGTTAAGTGGAAAGTTAGTAAATCCAATGTCAGATGGAAAATATCATATTGGATATGTAACAGGGGTCTTTGATTTGTTTCATATTGGACATTTGAATTTGCTTAAAAATTGTAAATCGCGTTGCCATTATCTAGTGGCTGGAGTGCTTACCGATGAGCTGACAGAACATGATAAAAATAAGACGCCTTTTATTTCCTTTGAGGAACGGATGGAGATTGTCAGTCAGTGCAAATATGTAGACCGAGTGATTCCGGTGGATTTTCACAATACAAATAAGGTGGATGCATGGAAAGAATTGAGATATGGATGTCTGTTCTCCGGGAGTGACCATAAAGGAGAGCCATATTGGGTATGGTTACAAAGACAACTTCAAAGTCTGGGCTCAGAGTTAGAATTTTTTCCATATACACAGAGTACTAGCTCTACGATGTTACAGGCAGCAATTCGGAAAGAAATTGGAAAGTGAAAATAAGAATAAGTTGATATATGTGTAATTTGATTTTTGTAGAAAGGGGGAGTATTCACTTCCCCTTAATTTGTGGTAAGATATAAATGGAGGGTGAGAAGGCAGAGTAAGAAAAGAA
>CAJTOI010000071.1:682-955 GCA_910577925.1 uncultured Roseburia sp. | reverse complement strand
GATATGAGATGAATGCCCCAAGAAGTGGAAGCAGTCATTATACATTTAGAAAAAAGGGTGTATGCCAATTACGATACCAAAACATGAGCCAATTAAGAAAGTTTATGTTGAGATGGTGAAACAGATCGTAGAAAGTGAGAAAAGAAACGATGAAAACGCTGAATGACTATATGGCAATGTCTTATCGGATGGAGATTATGGAGGATAAGGATGAAGGTGGTTTTGTGGTTTCTTACCCCGATCTGCCGGGATGCATTACTTGTGGTGAAACAG
>CAJTOI010000071.1:0-673 GCA_910577925.1 uncultured Roseburia sp. | reverse complement strand
GAAGAGGGGATTAAGATTAATGAACCAGACAACTTGGAAAATTATTCTGGGCAGTTTAAATTGAGATTACCTCGCAGCTTACATCGCCTATTGGCAGAGCACTCCAAAAGAGAAGGTATCAGTATGAATCAGTATTGTGTGTATCTTCTATCAAGAAATGATGCTGTTTATTCAAAGTAAAACCAACAATATAATATTGAAAAAATGGATCTAATTATCTGATGAATACTGGATTTTGGGCGGGTATCATGATACCTGTAAGAAACCTAAAGAACTAATTGCCATTCATATATCATCGTGTTACAATACATCTACGGAAAGTACTCATGATAGGGTGGTAGCCTCCCGAGTTTATGAAAACCGGCGTGCCGGAATACATAGGGAGGAAGGTGGCGCCGATGACAGCTTATGAAATCATTTCGATTTTCATTGGAATATTAGCATTGCTGATATCCTCTGGTAGCTTAATTGTTGCGTTGCTTGCCTTTCTCGATAAGAGAAACAACAAGCGAAAATAAAAATGCCTATCCTGTCTGAACCACAGGATAGGCGGTGTCCGTAAGGACATTCTTTAACCTAAACTCGGAGCATCCACTTTGGAGTGGGTGCTTTCCCTTTGTATTGTTATAATACCATTGAATGTGATATGTTTCAAGAGATTTCTGCTAAAATC
>CAJTOI010000070.1 GCA_910577925.1 uncultured Roseburia sp. | reverse complement strand
GTAGCCCTCCAGGAGATTGATGCCGCCCCACACGCACAGGCCGCCGCCCAGAGCGACAACGAGGGTCTGCAAAACGTCGATTGCGCTGTTGAAAAATTCCATACTTTAATTTAGCCGGAATCGCTTTGTGGTTAGTGTTGGTTCATAGGCATACAAAAGCCGGACAACAAAACCGCCCTGAATTTTGGGCGGCTCGATTCCGGCTATCCTCCTTCTTCATTTTTTTGTTGAGCTGTCCGCTTTGTACGCCAATGGCCTCAACCGAGGCAGGTTTCAGGGACCCTGGCGGGTAGATAAGATCACTCCTTTCTCGCGGAACGGGATTATTCGCCCTCGGTGTCTACGTCAACTTCAAACACATCGTAGACCTCGTTGGGTTTTGGTTTGAGCCGGGTGGACAGGAACGCTTCAATGTCAAAGGCGTTCTTATCGTCCGCGTCGGCGGTGTACTGGAAATTGGGGTGCCTGGTGATGTCATACTTATCCGACAAAAACGGGCGGACGCCCCGCAGCTGGAGGATACATTTTCCCCCGTCCATCACCGCAAGCTCATCCTGGCTCATCAGTTCTATGCAACATTGTCAAGTGATGAATTTAATTTTGCTCACAAAAAAAGCAGGGATTCTCTCGAATCCCTGCTTTTTTGCTATTTTTGAATTATATGATGTAATAATCTTATGCTAAAATACCCTTGCCACAACATATAAAAACATTCAACACACATTAATCAATAGAAATTGTAAAATTTCCTGCCTTTTCTGAGTAAGCCTGCAATGTGTATGTACCACTTAGCGCAGGTATTTGATCCATCGTAACACTTTTGCCTACCTCAACTTCTTTTTCTTTTCCAACCACTGCACCAGCTTCATTAACAATCCGCACTTTGATGGAACAAGGATTAGACGCGTCATTCGTTACTTTGGGCGAATCACGAAAAAAATTGTTTGATGACGTAACATTGCACCATTGTTTT
>CAJTOI010000069.1 GCA_910577925.1 uncultured Roseburia sp. | reverse complement strand
ATCCGTGGGCTGCGGCATGGTCTCCGTATAGCCGATCAGCGCCACCGCACCAGTCGCAATCAGTGCGCTCACAGAAGATACCAGCTTGTCAATCAGGCTGTAGACACCAGATACCACTGCCGGAATGTATTTGTCTCCACGATCCAGCTCATAATCAATAACATCCGCCATGAAGGCATTATTGCCGGTGGTCACGCACATCTTCGTGCCATTCAGCGCAAGCGTCAGGATTACATAGATTGCCATAAGCGGAAAGGCTGTTGAAATGCTGCGCGTACTTCCGCCAATATGTAAGAAAACGAAGAAGAGGATCATTGCGCAGGTCACATAAATACACATATAGGTCCATGTGATAATAGTCTTCTTATTGCCATGCTTCCCGGCATATTTTGCCCCCACCACGGCAAAAAGAATGGAAGGAATGATACTCACCGTGCTCAGTGTCGTGGAAATGGACATATTGCCAATGACAATCCCTCCAAGCATCGTACTGATGATGGACTGGCTTGCCACCTGCTGTGCGATCTTGTCAGAAGCCCCTGACGCGATATAGCACTGCAAAGGACGGTTGTTCTTCAATACCTCCACCATGTCTTTGATCCTGAGCTTTTCCCTCTTTGCCGTCGTACCCACAAAATTTTCCGGCTTGTCGAACTCCGATATACCGATACACGTTGTCACAAGCCCCACAGCGGATACCGCGATGGTCGCCCAGCAGACCGCGGTCAGAAATTCCAGGTTGAAACCGCCGTATTTGGGCATCAGCGCCACATAGTAAACCATATTCAGGACAATCGGAACCACATAGTTAAAAACTGTGCTCCACACGCCCACCATCGGCCGCTGCTTCGGGTCGTTAGTCATCAGGGCAAACAGCGTCTGGCCTGTCATGTTATACAGCGTATAGCCAATAATATAAAGCATGTACAGCAGCACAAAGACTATGAATCCATGCCCTTTGCCAGCCGCCCAGCTGTACATCAGCAGCGTTGCAAGAACCATC
>CAJTOI010000068.1:406-1060 GCA_910577925.1 uncultured Roseburia sp. | reverse complement strand
CCAGCCAGCCGTTGCGGGCAGACAGCCCCATGCGGTCAAGCAGCAGGCCGTACAGCACCTTTGCTTCCAGCGATACGCCCTTGTAGCGGCGGTCGGTCAATAGGATTTTGGGGATACGGTAGAAGCTGTACTGGTCGGCTTCATTCCCGTAGTAGTAATTCAGATTCAAAGTTTCCGGCATTTTCAAAGCCTCCTCGTCTAAATGAAAATGCCCCGGCAATCTGCGTTACCGGGGCAAAGCGATGTATAACAAAAAAGCCGCGCAGTAGCTGAGTGTTCGTCAGTTACTGCGCGGCTTGTGGTTTCGATATTCGGTTTTTTTGTGGTGTGTGCCAGAGTAGGCCACTTTTTCTACATTTTTTGTCGGAGTTTTGACAGATAATCGGGCATTTTCCCTGTTTTTCTCGGCGTTTTCCTCTACGTCTATTCGTCTGGTCGTCAGACGACGAGTTACAGGGCGAGAGCAACAGCATATCCAACCAGAAGGCAATGTTGGAGGATTATGCGCAGAAGAACGGTTTTAAGGGCATACGTCACTTTACCGATGACGGAATATCGGGCACGACCTTTGAGCGTGAGGGGCTTCAATCCATGCTTGCCGAAGTTGAAAAGGGAAATATCGGAACAATCATTGTGAAAGACATGAGCCGGCTG
>CAJTOI010000068.1:0-289 GCA_910577925.1 uncultured Roseburia sp. | reverse complement strand
AAAGACAACGGCGACAAAAACCAATGGGTAATTGATGAAGTGGCAGCACCCATTGTCAGACGGATATTCAGAATGACTTTGGAAGGATACGGTCCGTATCAGATTGCAACACAATTCACAACGGAGCATATCCCCATTCCAGCCTGCCACCAAGCGCAGTTGGGCGTGGGACTGTGGCAGAACAGGGAGATTAAATATCCCTACAAATGGACAAGTTCCACCATAGCACATATTTTACAGAAACATGAATACTTAGGGCATACGGTAAATTTCAAGACACGCAAGCATT
>CAJTOI010000067.1 GCA_910577925.1 uncultured Roseburia sp. | reverse complement strand
CAAGAGATAACCAATTATGAAAAACAGCTCCGTCAAGATTATGCCATCAAATCGAAGCTGATTGAGGAAATTGATAACCTCAATCCCGATGACAGACATTATATCAGAAGAAAGGCAGACCTTGATGACAGGCTTTATCGGATGTATGATAAGATAGAAGAACTGGAATCGCAGTTGATGGATGCCAGAGCAAAAAAGACATCCATCGAAGCCGAGAAAATCACAGGGGATAATATTTATAAGGTATTGATTTATTTTGACAAATTGTATTTCGCTATGAACGATGTGGAACGGCGACAGCTTATCGAAGCGTTGATTGCAGAAATACAGATTTATGAGGAACGCAAACCCAATGGTCAGTGGCTTAAATCAATTCGGTTTAAGCTGCCGATTATTGAAAATGATTTAAGTATAGGTTTGGACAATGGTGAACATGTTGAGACGGTTGTAATGCTTTCCCACAAAAAACCTGACAGCGTAATCAACGTAAAAGTGGAGTTTGGCGAGGGTGAGGGCAAAGTGCCGCTTGATAATATTGCCAAGAGAGCCGCAGCATACAAGCCGAAAGAGCGGGTTACATACAAGATGATTAAGGAGTACATAGAAGCGAAGTATGGCTTCAAAGTACATACCGCATATATCGCAGAGGTAAAAAGGGAGTTAGGATTGCCGATGTATGATGCCCCTAATGCGGTAGAGGAATTGAAACAGCCGAGGAAACATCCGACAGCGGAGAAAGTGGAAGCGATAAAGGATGCTTTGAAACATTTTGACGTAATTTAAAATAATAAGGTTTGTTGATAGAAAATGTATGAGAGGATGAAGTGTAATGTCAAAAAAACTCACGAAAGTAATTTATTTTGATGAGAGTTCTGTTACTGATTATATTCAGATAATTGAAGGTGGTAAATTGACGAAAACAACAGAACTGCTTAGCGAGGACACCGATAATGGGGGAGCTAATATTGCAGCAGAAGCATCTGTAGGAATAAATGGTCTTTTTAGAAGTTTAATAGGATTCGGTGCGAAAGTACAAACAGAATCAAAATTAGAAACATCGTTTAAAAGCGAATCCCTTGTAAAAACAATATTGCAAAATACAATTTTAACTGACTTTTTAGATATTGTTGAGGATGAAAAAGCACAAGTAAAAGTGTTCAATGATATTAAAATTAAGGTGATTAAGGATTCTCTGAGCTATAT
>CAJTOI010000066.1 GCA_910577925.1 uncultured Roseburia sp. | reverse complement strand
GGCGGACGATTGAGGCGTACTGGACGTACGCTGATTGAGGACAACGCAGAAAAAGACCGGAATATCATGGTTCAGGGCGTGTGTCCCTTTGGCCACTGAGGGTACCCTCGGCGGACAAAGGGTGTATCTGCTCTCGTCCGCTGCGCGTATGATTTCTAAAAAACAAATTTTGCAGGCGGTACCCGGAATCCGTACAAAAAATCCCGTCCGATTTCTTACAGGAAGTCAGGCGGGATTTCTGCTCTGCATTGTTTTCTGCATCACAATATGCTGCGCACCGCTTTTTGTCCGTGCCGAATCGATAGATAATTAGATCATCATCGCTGCAACAGGCAAAGATGTCCCATCGGACGATCATCTGCCGGAAGAATATCGTTTCCCGGCAAAATACAGAGATAATACCGTACAATTCCGCACGCAGGATGATGTTTTGCTGTGCGGTTATGTGATTGTGGAGGGAAGTAAGACGTGCTTGCCGCTGCGCAGGTATTAAAGGAGCGCAGCGTTACAGAAATTATAGCGATTGGTGCATCCGACGACGGAAATGCCATAGCGTCGCTTCGCCTGATATTCCGGAACTTGTCCGATTATGCATTCTGTCCTCTCCCGCCAGGTCACTAGGTGACGATCCAGCAGCACTTTCTCAAATCACCGTTCCCGCTTTTTTTTGTCGTGTCGGATAACGACCCCGCAGGAAATTTTCTTCCCGAAGTACAGGCACTTTATGATGCCTGTGCATCTGAGCAAAAAGAACTCCATATACTGACGAGCTATGAACACGGATCGAATTTACTGTAAGATGAAGACATGTATTCCTCGGGGGCATACGACGACTCTACCGAAGAACAAAAACAGGATCGCAGACAGTTAGCGAACGACTTGATGCGCTTTTGTGGATGATATTTTTGGAGCAGATATCAGCAAAAGCGATGTAAGCGAAACCGACGAAAATGAAACCGGCGAAAGCAAAACTGATATTTCAGCCGTTTTTCCCTCGACAGACGGCAGCGATACAAGCGTACCCGCTTCCCTGCCGCCTGCAGACAAAGCTATTCCCTCAAAAAAAATGAAGACAGTTATCGCTCTGTCTTCATTATACGGATAGCTTCTGCTATCCGCATTAAAATATTTTCTACCCGTGTCTTAAAGAACATCTCTTCAATGATTGTAAACTGCTTTAGCTCCCCGAGTAGGACTTGAACCTACGACAGCGCGGTTAACAGCCGCGTGCTCTAC
>CAJTOI010000065.1 GCA_910577925.1 uncultured Roseburia sp. | reverse complement strand
TTGGAATGACCCAGTCTGCGGTGTCCCACCAGCTAAACCTTTTAAAGTCAAATAAGCTGGTGAGGCTGCACCGGATATATCCATACGGATGCTTATTCCGGATACAACGGAGTGAAAGGGGTTACGAGATGCATGTGCTGCACCTGTTTGCCGGAAGCCCGAAAGGTGCTGCCGCAAGTGCGGGAATCTACGCCCTGGTCGAAACAGCCAAAGCCAATAGCCTGGATGCAATGAAATACCTTAAATACATCCTGTCAGATATGCCGGTGTTCAAGGAGATGGAGTAAATGGGCAATAGATAATATAACTCCCTTTTCGGAAAAGTGTTCCTTATGTATAAAACTTGAAATAAAATACATATTCTTGAATATAAGTGCCGATTTTGCACTTATTTATCACTCCTGCAAGCCCGAATCTGTTATTTTGAATTTACCCACTCATCTCGTCTTACAGCATACGTAAGTAATATATCATTCTTTCGGGTATTCCATAACCATTTCTCTGCACTTCCATTCTTCACCCAGAACACAATATTTTTCCGTTGTATCCAAAACTGCATCACTAAAACCAGCTACTTTGTAGCAGTAATAAGCAGAAAGATTATTCTCGAAAACACCCAGGGATACTCTTTTAGCACCATATATTTGAAATGAAAATTTTAGACCTAATTGAAGCATAACTTTTCCATAACCTTCTCCTCGCTTGTGAGGATCTATAATGACAAACCCAAAGCGCAGTTCATTCAATGCTTCATCAGGATTTCTCAATGTAAAAAAGCCAACGATTCCTGTTTCATCAAATGCGGTAAACGGCATTAGGGATTCCACAAAAGAAAATTCTTTTTTTGTGACAGGATAATCGCCAAGAATGCCTGCTGTCCACTGGTAAAACACTTTTTCATCCTGACACCATGATAAGATCGTATCTGCATCCGATGCTTTATAAGGTCTGATTCTAATCATATGCTTTTCCTCACAAACATCAATTTATATACTTGATTATAAAATATTTTCCTGTTGCCTGCAATGTATATTTATAGGCTCGTTTTTACTGGGTACACAAATCCGGAAAGGGAGTAATATAATTGAAAAAGGCGATAGGAAAAAATAATTTATCCGTATCTTTATGAAATCTTCAAAATTATCTGCTATTCTTTCTATAAAAACAAATAGAAAGGCTCTTTCTCAGCAAAAGGGATTACTACTATATTATCCAGCCATATTTTGTCAGAGGTCGAGTTGATTGCAGACCATATCGGTATTATCTCAAACGGGAAGTTAGGTTATGAAGGTGAAGTCCATAAAGATGCGGATTTGGAACGCATTTTTATGGAAGTTGTTTGCCCGGGAGAAAAAAGTGGGATGCAGAACATAGTTTTCCGGCCTATACGGTTCAATAAAATCTGGCTTGGAAAAACGGCAGCATTGGTTATTCTGCTCTTTGTGACGAACCTTTTTCTGTGGATTGCAACAACTGTTGTCGGCATGG
>CAJTOI010000064.1 GCA_910577925.1 uncultured Roseburia sp. | reverse complement strand
AAAAAGAAAATACCGGAATCACTCATCACGGAAATCGCCGGCGAAGGCTATGCCGCCCTCGCAAAATCCTGTTTAAACTACAACGCTGCCCTCGCAGCAAACGACACGGCGCAGCAGACCGCAGCGCTGAGCAAAGAGGAGACACAGCAGGAAATCGCGGACCGCACAAAGCAAAAATCCGACAACATCGCCGACGAATATGACCGCAAAATCTACGAGCAGGAACAAAAACAAAACAAAATCAACAACCAGATCGACGCAAAAGAGGCAAAAGGGCGGAAAGCGAGCGTCAGCGACTACGAAGCGCTCATCAAAAGCGAAACACAAAAACAGAACCTTAATTCAGAAAAAGCCGCAGCGCTTCAAAAAAACCTCGACCAGGCAGTCGCAGACGGAACCATTAAAAAAGGATCCGAACAGTGGAACGCCATGGTCGACGCCATCAACGACGCGAAAAACGCCGGAGCCGAGGCAGCGCAGACCATCCTCGAATACCAGAATACCATCCGCCAGATCAAATGGGACGCCTTCGACAATGCGATGGAAACCGTAAAGCGCACAGGCAGCGAAGCCGACTACTACATCAACCGGATGAGCGGCAAAAAGCTCGTGGACGACGAAACCGGCAAATACACCGAACACGGCACAGCCACCCTCTCCCTGCACAGACAAAACTACGAGAGCTACCTCGCGCAGGCAGCTGCTTACCAGAACGAATACGACGACATCCGGCAGAAAATAAAAACCGGCGAACTGTCCGCCAAAGACGAAGCCGTCATACAGCGGCAGCGGGAACTCGAAGACGCACACCGGGACGCGGCGCTGGCCGCCGAAGACGAACTGGAAGCGATAGAGGATCTCGTCAGACAGGGCTACGAGACACAGCTAACTGCCCTCGGCAAACTAATCGACCGCTACAAAGAACTCAAAAACAGCGCGGCCGACGCCTACGGCTATCAGAAACAGGTCGCAGACAAAGTCAAAACCATCGCCGCGCTGCAAAAACAGCTGACCGTCCTTAAAACCGGCGGCGCAGAAGAAACCCGCGCACAGATCCAGAAACTGAAAGTACAATTACAGGACGCCAGAGACGATCTGCGGGACACCCAGTACGAGAAGTATGTCAGCGACGCCGAAGAAATGTTAGACGATCTGCTCGCCGACTACGAGGAATACATCGACGAAAAGCTAAGCGACGCCAACAGCCTGCTCGGCGAAATCAGCGGCCTGCTCGGCGACGAGGGGGCAATCATCGCAACCTTAAAAGAACTCGATAAACACTTAAGCGGCGGACTTGCGGCGCTCATAAACGGAGACACCACCGCGGAAAAGCAGACTAACGATACCGTGGAAAAAGAGAAAAAAGAAGCCGAAAAACCGGCAAACACAACACAAAAACCGGCTGCGGAAACCGCAAAGCCAAAACCGGTCGCAGAAACCGCAAAACGCCCCACTGAAATAATACGGAAAAACCCGATTTTAAAACCGACAGCCGAAACCACAA
>CAJTOI010000063.1:1155-1543 GCA_910577925.1 uncultured Roseburia sp. | reverse complement strand
TATCCAGCAGCTTTTCAATTTCTGCCTCCACCTGTGCCAGCTCCACTTGATAGGCGGTCAGTTTCGGATTGACTTTTTCCTCTCTGCCGTGGAGTATCTGAAAGTCTTTGAATTTCTCCTGCATGGCCGAGAAAATGAATTGCTCAAATTCTTCTTTGCGGATTTTCCCGCAGCCCGGACAGCCTTTATTTTCCGTCCGTTTGGTACAGCGGAAATACCCGGTGCTGTTTGGCACATGGGTGGCTTTCAGCGCATACCCACAATGACCGCATTTGATTTTTCCGGCCAGCCAAGTGTTCTTCGGTTTCCGTCCCTGCTGGAAGGTGGTATTTGCCATAAGTTTTTTCCGGCATTTCAGCCATGTGTCAGAGGAAATGAGTGCTTTATG
>CAJTOI010000063.1:668-1106 GCA_910577925.1 uncultured Roseburia sp. | reverse complement strand
CTTTTAAGCACCTGTCCTTGTCCTCCTTCACATCCCGCCCCTGATAGAGATAGCAGCCGTTTGTTCCGGCAAAGTCAGAAGCGTCATTGACAATCGCTGCACCCTGGCTCTTGAAAAATTCGTACAGCTCCAAGTCGGCCTGTGCATAAACGGGGTTTCGCAAAAGCTGGGAAAGAAAACTCCGAACCATTGACTTCTCGTAAATCTTGATACCCTGTTCCTCGAAGTATCGGGTAATATCTCCGAAGGAGGTTTCCGGTTCAGCGTACATTTCAAACATCAGCCGTACATGGTCGGCGGCTATGGGGTCGGCAACCATTTTCTTTGTACGGATACCCTCTACCACAGTAGGCTCTAACTGATAACCGTATGGTGCCTGTCCGCTCATGTGGAAACCTTTCAGGCACCGGGAATAGTAGGCGTCTGTGACACGCTTCT
>CAJTOI010000063.1:344-569 GCA_910577925.1 uncultured Roseburia sp. | reverse complement strand
TTGCAAAGTCCAGAATAGAGCGGCTTATACGGTCCAGTTTGTACACGATGACCCGCCGGACCTTTCCCTTGCGGATCTCGCCCAGCAGCTTTTGAAACTCCGGCCTGTCCGTATTCTTACCGGAATAGCCTTTGTCCTTGAATACCCGGCAGCTCCCACCTTTCAATTCATACTTGCAAAAGTCAATCTGACTTTCAATGCTGATACTGTCCTTGCGGTCTACTG
>CAJTOI010000063.1:0-335 GCA_910577925.1 uncultured Roseburia sp. | reverse complement strand
ATTGGGCTCCTTTCCTTGTTGGAATGGAGCTACCAACCTTACAACTATATTATACCATTAGCAGCCCCGGACAACAATGTTGCGAATGATTAGGGAAATCTGTCCCCATATTTGCTGAACACATCATAAAGACAACGCTCAATTTCTTTTTTGCGCTGTGCTTTCTCCTTCGGGGGAAGTACCGGCGTGAGGCTTTCCAGCACAATGATCTTCCCTTGAAATGCGACAGACTTTGTTTCTCGTTCATAAGTGACAGCTTGCGTCATTGAAAACCTCCTTTGCGAAAGTGCGTGTATATGCCTGCCTTTCCCGCTTGTCCTGTGGGGAAATGTCAA
>CAJTOI010000062.1 GCA_910577925.1 uncultured Roseburia sp. | reverse complement strand
AGGATTTATGTAGATTATAATTATACCATACCAAGTGATAACCGGGAACTACAGCCATACTTAATCGGACAACTAGTGTAAATGTATTATACCATACCAAGTGATAACCGGGAACTACAGCGGTATTTCATCTTTAAGCCTTATGTTAAATATTATACCATACCAAGTGATAACCGGGAACTACAGCCGATTTTCGCCTTTTATTTCTGTCTGCCTATTATACCATACCAAGTGATAACCGGGAACTACAGCAGAGGACTTGTCAAGTGGTTGTGTTTCTTTATTATACCATACCAAGTGATAACCGGGAACTACAGCAAGAATTTGTAGAGTGGTTTTATTCCGGAAATTATACCATACCAAGTGATAACCGGGAACTACAGCATAAACCTCGCTCATAACCACATCAGAACCATTATACCATACCAAGTGATAACCGGGAACTACAGCATAAACCTCGCTCATAACCACATCAGAACCATTATACCATACCAAGTGATAACCGGGAACTACAGCCCTAATTTATAGCCTCACTGCGTTCAATCTATTATACCATACCAAGTGATAACCGGGAACTACAGCTGCCGAAAAAGAGGCAAGAGAAGCCAAAGAATTATACCATACCAAGTGATAACCGGGAACTACAGCATACGCATTTGACAATGAGATAGAAGTCCGATTATACCATACCAAGTGATAACCGGGAACTACAGCCGAAAAGAAATCACTAATAATGATGCTAGCATTATACCATACCAAGTGATAACCGGGAACTACAGCTCACTCCCCATCCACCACAACATCCATCCCATTATACCATACCAAGTGATAACCGGGAACTACAGCCATCTTTCTGCATTTGCGTGCTGTTCTTTTATTATACCATACCAAGTGATAACCGGGAACTACAGCTGTGAATAATCTCTTCCAAAAGTAAACTTATTATACCATACCAAGTGATAACCGGGAACTACAGCTGGTGTCATATAAACCATTTCTGCCAGCTTATTATACCATACCAAGTGATAACCGGGAACTACAGCGATTAAAATAATTTGGATTCATAAAAGGTTATTATACCATACCAAGTGATAACCGGGAACTACAGCTCCAACATTTTATCATAAAGAGACAAATAAATTATACCATACCAAGTGATAACCGGGAACTACAGCGATTAAAATAATTTGGATTCATAAAAGGTTATTATACCATACCAAGTGATAACCGGGAACTACAGCCAATCGAAGAAAAAATCTCCCACGACAAGGATTATACCATACCAAGTGATAACCGGGAACTACAGCTTATATGTGAATATGTGAAGCGCTTTCGCGATTATACCATACCAAGTGATAACCGGGAACTACAGCGGAAGCTGGAGAAGTAGCAAGTATATTAAATTATACCATACCAAGTGATAACCGGGAACTACAGCCTTCTGTGCATGTTACAAAATACTTGATTTATTATACCATACCAAGTGATAACCGGGAACTACAGCCGTTCAATAGACAATTTTGCACTTGCTTCTATTATACCATACCAAGTGATAACCGGGAACTACAGCAGATACTAATTTCAGATTGATTGTCTTTCCATTATACCATACCAAGTGATAACCGGGAACTACAGCCACCGCAACGCCACGACAAACGCATGAGTAAATAAATTGTAAACTATCCTTTTTTCTAGTAAGATAAAAGAGAAAGGGAGGTT
>CAJTOI010000061.1 GCA_910577925.1 uncultured Roseburia sp. | reverse complement strand
GGACAACGCAGGAAATCACCCGAATATCGTGGTTCAGGGCGTGTGTGCCCTTGTCTTCAAGTCCCCTCGTCCGCTAATGAAGCGGAAATTATGAAAGAGATCCTGCGCCTGCGCAGGGAACTGGCTGAAAAGGAAAAGGAGATCCTTTTCTTAAAAAAGCAGCGGCATTCTTCGCAAAGGAAATCGATTAGAGGCTTATCGGTTTATCGAACGGCATAACAGAGAGTTCGGCGTCCGCTGGCTGTTGAAGCGGCTCGGCATCCGCCTGAAGAAACCGGGTTACCGGCGCGGAAAACCGCATATATTTTTTGAAAACAAGCTGCAGCGGGAGTTTCAAGCAGAGCGGGCGAACCACAAGCGGTGTACGGATTTCACATATCTGTTTTTGAAAAACGGGGAAACGCGCTGCAAATGCAGCATTGCTGACCTGTATGATCGGAGCGTCATTGCAAGCGTGACAGAACGCAAGATCACCAGCGGCCTTGCTATCCGGACTTTGAAGAAAGCGCTGGAATCACAGCCGCAGATCAAAGAAGAATGGATCCTCCACAGCGATCAGGGCTCCCGGTATACGTCAAAGGCTTTCGTGGAATTCTGTGAATCCGTCCATGTAAGCCAAAGTATGAGCAAAGCAGGATCTCCGTACGACAACGCCCCTATGGAAAGGTATTTCAACACACTGAAAAATGAATGCGTCAATCTGTACGAGTTCCAGACAGAGGAGGCGCTGTATCAGGCGGTGGAAGATTAACATTAATCTTTCTTTGCTCAATATTTTTTTCGTATTGACGAATAATAGAGTCATTTAATTCTTGGCTGGGTTTTTGTTTTATTCTAAGTTCTTTTCTCAATAACAGTTCTATCTCGTTTTTATTGTTATTGCCTTTTGAATGATTCTTCATGAGTTTTCATCTCCCTTTATCTTGTTAAAAATTCCCTCTGCCATTCTCTGTGCCAAGATTTCCTGATAGTCGTCACTTAACAGCTTTTGACTCTCAGAATAATTTGAAAGAAATCCCATTTCCACCAAAACAGCAGGTATTTGAGTATTTCGCAAAACATAATAGTTTTCGGTTTTTGCATATCTCGTTTTCACGTCATTGCTTAGCGAAACTGCATGAATTATGCTTTCTGCATATGCTTTGCTTTCCGTTGCGCCTGGACTATTGTAATAACATTCCAAACCTGCTGTCTGCGCATCGTCTTCATAATAGTTGCAATGAAGGCTGATAAAAAAATCTGCATTGGAGTTGTTTGCAACAGAAGTCCGCTGTGCAAGGCTCATCTTCTCATCGGAGTTTCTGGTCAGAATAACTTCTATATTGTTATCCTCCAGAATCGTTTTTAACTTCAATGCAACCGAAAGGTTAATATCCTTTTCTATAATCTTTCCTCTGACAGTCCCACCGTCACTTCCGCCATGTCCTGCATCTATGATGACGCAAAACTTTGAAACGTAGTCAGCTGTTGGAGTAATAGGAGCAGCGCCATTGCCAGCGTTCGTATCTGTATATGTATTGGTATATATATCTGTGCATATATCTGTTTTTTTATCTTCCTTTGTAAACTTTTCGCATATGTAAAGACAGCCGCAAACCATAAGTATTATCATTATTACTGGTATCAGTATAACGACTGCCCTGAGCAGATAAGCTATCACAAGCCGTTTGAACTTTTTTCTCTTCCTGAGTTTTTTTCTCTTTCTGTATTGTTTTTTATCCATTGCCGCATTTGT
>CAJTOI010000060.1 GCA_910577925.1 uncultured Roseburia sp. | reverse complement strand
ATAGGCTCTCGGAATTTTGAGCCTGCCAACTAAGATTCACCAGTCGGATGAACCTTGAAAAGTAAATATTATCCAGAACGGATATGACAAGTAATAAATGATGAAAAAATGGCGCACTTTCGTAGACCTTGTGCCTGACATGATTTATAATGGTATTGCTTATGAAGTTAAGCGGCTTGCTCAAAGAGATCTTTTAGCGGGGATGACTTTGGCAAAGCCCACGCATCAAGATGTTGACACATCATGATGGCAAACAGGCGGCAGTACCACATCATTGATGAACGGTATCTGCCGTCTTCTAATTTATAGTCAATTTTTTCTCGTTTGTTGCAGCGCTCAGCAGATGTTCTTGCATTATATTCCAGCTTCCATTCAGCACTATCACGAGGTGGATTGTTAAACAGTCTTGGATTGTCTTTTAAAACAAGATGAACATTTCTGCCATACTTGGCATCGGAACAAGGATCTTCGCAAGTGCATTGCGGAGTACCGCCTTTGCAGGTGATTTTGGGGCAGCGGTATTTGATTCGTCCCTTTTTCGGTTCAACAGCAGCCTGCTTCATAGGGAAACCTTTGGGGCATAATGGAATCCCATCTTTGTTTATAGTGATGTCATCCTTATAAACAGGAGGTCGTCCGCATTTCCAGTTCAGGTCTATAAAAGGGGCTATGCCATTGGTTTTACAGTAATCGTAATAAGGCATAGCATCGTGGGCTGAGTCGAGAAGGAGTTTTTTAACGACAGCATCAGGAAGCATCTGTTTCATGGAAAACCAGTTATACAGGAATCCGTGGGAGTCATGCCGTGAGGCAGGACTTAAAAATGGAAAAACCGGAAGATCATTTTCAGAGTCAGCTGCAGTCAGCATGTATAAGTCATATCCGAAGTAATAACGGTTACGGTGGGAATCCCAGCCGATGTCACAGTCCGGCTGATGATAGATGCGGTTACACTTGCAATCGCGAATCCCTTTTTCCAGACATTTGCAGGTTCGTTTTTTTCGTTCCTGTGCGGACGTGTAAACAGGCGTACCATCTCCGGCTAAAACAAGTTCTTTAAGAGATATAAGGTTTTTCGTGGCAGAAGACTGAAGAAAAAAAGTATGGAAGATTTCCCAAAGCCTTACACAGGGAGCCATGTCAGAAGGAGGAGTTTCCTCAAACCTGCGAAATAAATCCTCGACAGTTACTTTTTCAACAGGAGCAGCCTTCTCCTCTATGCCCTTTGGCTTTTGAGGTTTTTCTTTAGGCGGATGGACAGCATTCGAAAGATTTTTATGGTCGGACAACCAAAGGCGGTTGTGGAAGTCATAGAAAGTGCCGACACCAGGGGTATCACCTACAGTAAAGCCAGAAATAATGGCATGAAGACTGTTCTCTTTTAGATCAGAAGCAAATCTTGTATAAGAGGTTATTTTAAATTCAACTGAAACAAGGACTGCACGCAGCATATCGGAAGGGAGCCTTGGTTCAGGGCCAAAGACGGAATACCGGTCCTGCATTAGAAGATCAATACCAGATAAATCCAAAGCCCAGAATTTTTCGAGAATCTGCCAGGTTGATGAAGAGAGAGAAGCCGCAGCATCAGGATAATATTTATGAAGTTGAGTCAGAACACGGTTCTGATAGGCGGAATGACCGCCAACGTTAATAGGTTTCAATGAAACACACCTCCAAATCAAAAAGTCTGTCCGGCGCTGCCGGAACAATATACCTTATTAATCAAGAGGCGCGAAGCGCCGCATTTTTAGGGGCATATGTCAAGTGCTTTTTGAAAAAAAGGTGGAGAAAAATAAAAAAGGAATCTCAGAAGCCCGATGAATAAAGGCTTAGAGATTCCGAGAGTCTAT
>CAJTOI010000059.1 GCA_910577925.1 uncultured Roseburia sp. | reverse complement strand
TAAATCCTGTTTTCGTCCTGCTGTAGTTCCCGGTTATCACTTGGTATGGTATAATGGTCGAGATTACGGAGTGCGAAGCTGGAAAGCTGTAGTTCCCGGTTATCACTTGGTATGGTATAATTAGCCCTATAAAACAATAAAAAGCCTACTCGCTGTAGTTCCCGGTTATCACTTGGTATGGTATAATTTTGTGTCCATTTTTTTTCGCCCAGAAGTCGCTGTAGTTCCCGGTTATCACTTGGTATGGTATAATAGAGTAAAGGCTATTTTATAATCGTTGCATGCTGTAGTTCCCGGTTATCACTTGGTATGGTATAATACGGACAAAGAGAAAGAGGGAAAGCAGACCGCTGTAGTTCCCGGTTATCACTTGGTATGGTATAATATCAGGAGTTTGCAAAACGGCAGGACGAGGGCTGTAGTTCCCGGTTATCACTTGGTATGGTATAATTAACCCCTTGAAGAAGTGGGACGGTTCCACGCTGTAGTTCCCGGTTATCACTTGGTATGGTATAATTCAATAATCGACAGTGAATACACACTGAACGCTGTAGTTCCCGGTTATCACTTGGTATGGTATAATTAACCCCTTGAAGAAGTGGGACGGTTCCACGCTGTAGTTCCCGGTTATCACTTGGTATGGTATAATAAATTTACTTAAAATATGCAACGCACACTTGCTGTAGTTCCCGGTTATCACTTGGTATGGTATAATTAAAGGTGTACTATCTGTAGATAAATACTTTGCTGTAGTTCCCGGTTATCACTTGGTATGGTATAATAACCCCTGACCCGGTAATATCTGGATTCCAGCTGTAGTTCCCGGTTATCACTTGGTATGGTATAATAACGAAAAGCCGGAGAAAAACATCGTTGCTGCTGTAGTTCCCGGTTATCACTTGGTATGGTATAATGGCAGTGATGCCGCTCTTTTGCTTTAATTTGCTGTAGTTCCCGGTTATCACTTGGTATGGTATAATAACCCCTGACCCGGTAATATCTGGATTCCAGCTGTAGTTCCCGGTTATCACTTGGTATGGTATAATAACGAAAAGCCGGAGAAAAACATCGTTGCTGCTGTAGTTCCCGGTTATCACTTGGTATGGTATAATTGCTTGCCTTTTCCTGCCGTTTTAACTTGGCTGTAGTTCCCGGTTATCACTTGGTATGGTATAATCTGTAAGTGCAGCAAATGCCAAAACAAGCGCTGTAGTTCCCGGTTATCACTTGGTATGGTATAATCAGGATGTGCGAGGGCGTGGAGGCCGCGTGCTGTAGTTCCCGGTTATCACTTGGTATGGTATAATATAAATCAAGAAGCAGCGGGAACACAATCAGCTGTAGTTCCCGGTTATCACTTGGTATGGTATAATTCCCCCTTGAAAAGCTCCTGCGCCTTTTCAGCTGTAGTTCCCGGTTATCACTTGGTATGGTATAATCCGCTGCGCCGGAAGCAACCGCCGCCACATGCTGTAGTTCCCGGTTATCACTTGGTATGGTATAATTCCCTTTCCTCTGCCTTGACAGCTTTTCAAGCTGTAGTTCCCGGTTATCACTTGGTATGGTATAATTAATGTCCGGCACGTCTTCCCCTCTGTAATGCTGTAGTTCCCGGTTATCACTTGGTATGGTATAATTCTTGTCAGAGATTTTAGAACAGACCGTGCGCTGTAGTTCCCGGTTATCACTTGGTATGGTATAATCTTTACTTCTTTAATTTCCATTCCTTATCGCTGTAGTTCCCGGTTATCACTTGGTATGGTATAATCCTGTCGGAATCTGGATATTTCCCGAAAAGGCTGTAGTTCCCGGTTATCACTTGGTATGGTATAATTCTGACCGTTCGGAATCCATCAACACAAACGCTGTAGTGTAAACGGTAGATAGTGCGTACCTATACAAAACTGGAGCAAACCTGTATGATAGA
>CAJTOI010000058.1 GCA_910577925.1 uncultured Roseburia sp. | reverse complement strand
TATATAGAACTGAAAAACGGAGTCCCATCCCATGACACCATCAGCCGGGTGATGGGATTAGTCTCCCCGGAGGTTGTACAGCAGCTCTATGGAAAATGGCAGGAACTGTTAAACAGGAATGAAGGGGAAGCGTTAAAAAAGATCGTCTGTATAGATGGAAAAACAATGCGTTCCAATAAACGAAAAGAAGGGAAAGCATCCCATATCGTATCAGCATGGAGCCGTGAGGATGGGTTCAGTCTGGGACAGAAGGCAGTCAGTGAAAAGAGCAATGAGATCACGGCGATTCCGGAGCTTCTTGAAAAAATACAGATAAAAGGACAGATCATAACGATAGACGCGATGGGGACGCAGAAAGCGATAGCAGAAAAGATAAAAAAGAAACGTGCAGAGTATGTGCTGGCGCTTAAAGGGAACCAGGGCGGGCTGTATGCGGATGTGGAGCTGTATTTTCGTGACAGGGACAGGAGGCAGGAGACCAGGGAAAGAGGCGGATATGTGAGCACAACGGAGAAAGCACACGGGCAGATAGAGAAGCGGGAATATTACCAGAGTGAAGATATAGGATGGCTGTCCCAAAGAAAAGAGTGGAAAGGAATAAAAAGCATCGGGATGGAAGAAAAAACGATCCGGGACGGGAAGGGAGAAAGGAAAGAATACCGGTATTATATCAGCAGCCTGGGGCAGGATATAGAGACCTTCAGACGAGCGGTAAGGGGACACTGGAGCATAGAGAGCATGCACTGGCATCTGGATGTAACATTCCGGGAAGATGCAAATACAACGTTGGATAAACAGGCAGCGCAGAACCAGAACATCATTAGGAAATGGAGCCTGAGTATCCTGAAGATGATAGAGATCATGAAACCGGGTCTGTCACTGAGGAAGAAGCGGTTTGCGATCAGTCTGCGCCCGATTCAGTATCTTGAAGAAGTATTATCTTTTTAAAAAATGCAGAAGATGTGATCAGAGGGATGAAAAACGTTCATGCGTTTGTCGTGATCGATTCCCGAACCGCATAGACATGTGTTTTGTTTTGTGATAAAATAGTACCACAACAAAAGAGATGCGGGGGGTATGGGCATGGAAAAGATCGATACAATTACACTACAGGATAAAAGCCGGGATAAAAATCGGTTGACAGCGATTGTATCAATATTGACAGCGGCAGCATTACTGGTTGCGGATTTGTATGTGATGGTGAATCTGCCGGGGATGATTCCGTTAATCGCGGTGATTACGGCGGGACTGCTGGCCGGCGTCTATGTGTTTGTCAATGCGGTTCTGCGGGAGATTAACCGGAGCAAGGAAGAGACGAAAGAGCAGTATGAGAATATTTTCAAGTCGGAGAAAGCCTCTTATATCTTACTGAAAAAAGCTTTTGAGCAGCTTGAGGAACTGGAGAGCAAGAGCGGCGGCAACCACACGTCGGAGGATATTATCACCGCTCAGAAGGCGATCGCGAAGGTTACCATCAGCCGGAACAGAGAAAATGCCGATGCGCTGTTAAATTCCAACGACAAGATGCTGGAGAAGATATTTGATTTTGAGGAGAAGCTCGGAAGCAGCCAGAGCGAGCTTTTAGACAGGCAGCGGAGTGCGATAGACGATTCCATGAGAGAATTGCAGGAATCACTGAAAAGTGAGTTTGCGAAAGCTGTCAGTGATTTAAAGGGAATGCAGTTTGCAGCGGCGGCGGTGCCGGCCGCTGTGCCGGAGCCTGCGGCAACGCCGGAAAATATGATTTTGCCAAAGGAAGAGGAGCTGCCGTTGATAGAGGAAGAAACGCCGGAGGAGCCGATATTGGAGGAAGGACTGACGGACGCATTTTCGCTGACGGAGGATTTGACACTGCCGGAAGAGCCGATATTGGGAGAAGGGCTGACGGACGCATTTTCGCTGACAGAGGATTTGACACTGCCGGAGGAGCCGATATTGGAGGAAGGGCTGACGGACGCATTTTCGCTGACAGAGGATTTGACACTGCCGGAGGAGCCGATATTGG
>CAJTOI010000057.1:1957-2252 GCA_910577925.1 uncultured Roseburia sp. | reverse complement strand
GACAACAGACGCAAGAAAAACAGTCAATGCGACAAGGCAGATTGAACGAAAAATTCGTTTCGTCATACTTCCCCCTCCATTCGATACCCAACTCCCCGTACCGTTTCAATATAGCTCCCACATTCGCCTAATTTTGTTCGGAGTGTTCCAATGTGAACATCTACGGTTCGGGTTTCTCCTATGTAGTCAATGCCCCATATCATTTCAAGAAGCTGATCGCGTGTAAACACCCGTCCGGGGTTTTCCATAAAAGTATGGAGCAGCTTATGTTCTTTCAGTGTCAACTGAACCCGTT
>CAJTOI010000057.1:1468-1947 GCA_910577925.1 uncultured Roseburia sp. | reverse complement strand
CCAAGTCAAGCCCGGTTACTTTGTCGTATTCGGTTCCTTTGGCTGTTGCCATAATAACAGGAATATCCTCTGTCGTCCCCTGCATACGCAGCTTTTTCAATATGGAAATGCCATCTTCGCCGGGAAGCATTATATCAAGCATAATAAGCTGGGGTTTTTCTGTCTGCAAAGCGTCAAAAAGGGTGTCCGCGCCGTCAAAACCTTTTGCTTCAAATCCGGCAGAATTTAATGTGTATATCATCAGATCACGGATAGAGCTGTCGTCCTCAACACAATAAATCATGTAAATCTGCTCCTTTCTTTCCTGTGGCAATATTCCGAACTCAATCATACCATATTACCTATATTTCATCAATGGCGGTATGTTCACCCCTCTTTGTTCCCTGTGATTGAGAACAGAACCCATTTTGCAATATTGACCGCATGATCTCCGATACGTTCAAAATATTTTGCAATCATTAACAGGTCTATGGCATACT
>CAJTOI010000057.1:859-1445 GCA_910577925.1 uncultured Roseburia sp. | reverse complement strand
ATTTTCTTCACCTTATCGAAAAAGGAATCCACCACATCATCATAATCTATCACGGCTTTCGCCATCTGCATATCCTTTTTCACAAAAGCGTCAATACTGTCCGTTACCATTTTAATGACAGCAACCGACATATCATGGATAACTTGTGTGTCGTCGGTGGCGTGGATATTGGCTAATGTGATAATTTCCGCTATGTCTGCGGATTGATCTCCGATTCTTGCCATATCTGTCACCATTTTCAGCGCGGACGATACAACCCTCAAATCTTTTGCCACGGGCTGCTGCTGTAAGAGTAGCTTTAGACACATAGTTTCAATTTCGCGCTCCTTGTGGTCTATCTGAACAGAGAGATCGGGAACAGCCTTTGCAAGCGCGGGATTCCCCTCTGTCAGAGCTTTTGCGGACATAGCAATCGCATTTTCACAAAAAGCCCCCATTGTAATCAACTCTTTATTTAATAAATCTAACTGTTCATCAAATTTTAGGCGCATTATCCAAACCTCCCCGTAATATAATCCTCTGTCCGCTTGTCCTGCGGCATGGAGAATAATTTTTCTGTTTCTCCAAACTCCACCATTTCCCCAAG
>CAJTOI010000057.1:448-752 GCA_910577925.1 uncultured Roseburia sp. | reverse complement strand
GGCAAGTTCCTCTACCTTTGCCGTAGAAATAGGGTCAAGTGCGCTGGTCGGTTCGTCCATCAACAAAACTTCCGGCTCCACTGCCAAAGCGCGGGCAATGCAAAGACGCTGCTGTTGACCGCCCGACATACCAAGCGCAGATTTTTTCAGCCTGTCTTTTACCTCGTCCCAAATTGCCGCCCCTTTTAAGGAACGCTCTACAATTTCGTCCAGCGCAGCTTTAGAACGGATACCATGCGTCCTTGCTCCAAAGGCAACATTGTCATAAATGCTCATAGGGAACGGATTCGGTTTTTGAAATACC
>CAJTOI010000057.1:0-437 GCA_910577925.1 uncultured Roseburia sp. | reverse complement strand
TTACGCAGTAGGTTAATATCCATATTTCCATAAATATCTTCACCGTCTAAACGGATAGTCCCTTTGATGTGGCAGCCCTCCACCAAGTCATTCATTCGGTTCAATGTTTTTAATAATGTCGATTTACCGCAGCCCGACGGTCCGATCAGCGCGGTAATTTCGTGTTCCTTAAACGCCACATTTATTTTTTTCAAGGCTTGAAAGTTTCCGTAGAATAAATCCAAATCCTCAACCACGATTTTATCCATCTGTGTTTTTACCTCCTATCTTTTTTGCCACAAACCCAGAAAGTGCATTTATCAGAATGACAACAACCAATAATACAACCGCAGTTGCGTAAGTCTGCTTGATATACAGTCCCTCACCCGAAATAGAATACATATGGACGGATAAAGTTCTTGCCGACGAAAAAATACTTGTTGCTATTTCTGCAACGG
>CAJTOI010000056.1 GCA_910577925.1 uncultured Roseburia sp. | reverse complement strand
TGCAGACAGTGAACAACTGATAAGAGTTTTTGCAAATGTTTTTTCAAATGCAATAGAATATACACCGGCAGGAAAAACAGTTTTCTTTGAAGTATATGAAAAAGATAATTCAATCCTATGCTCTATCACTGATATGGGAAGTGGTTTTTCTCCCGAAGCGTTAAAACATGCGACCGAACAATTTTATATGGACGAACAAAGCAGACATTCCAAATCGCATTATGGAATAGGTCTTTATGTAGCAGACTCTATAATAGCCAAACATGGCGGACAGCTTATTTTAAGCAACTCTGAAAAGACTGGCGGCGCACAGGTTATAATCAAAATTCCATATTGACATTATGGGGCTGTCGCACTAATCATTTAGTGCGACAGCCCCGTTTTGCGTTTCTGTCGCCAGATGATGCCGTATTACGATTGCGGCTTTGCTGCCGGTTCCGTAAGCGGATCTGCAAGATAGGCTGCAGTCCGTTCATCGTTTATCACTCCGCTCCAGTTCATTCCGAATCCGAAGCTGTAGGTATTGCCGGCCGTATCTACATGGCACTCCATATCCCGCGGCAGATCTTCGGACTGTCTCTCGACCGCTTCCATATCTGCGGGCAGGCTGATCGGCAGCAGTGCAGACGGCTCTACCTTTCCTGTCGCGATATCGAGGAAGGCTCTGTTGTCAATATTCAGACCGTAAAGAATCGCATCCGAATCCGCCTCAAACTCGTTGACAACCATCGATGCGACCGGAGATTTTCCTGTCGTATTGACGGCGACAATCACCTTTGCATCTTCCGGCATATTTTCCTGTGCATAGCGGATCATATCCAGATCTGTGGCGTTGTCAAGTTTGGCCGTCGCTCCGTAGTAGGACTGGTTTTCTTTTCCCTTTGTCATCTGCTCGCCGTACGGCGTCTGCGTCGGCGTGTCAACCATACGTCCGGCTTCGGATTCTTTTTTTACAGACTCGGAATTTGCCGTATATTCGCCATACTGAAGGGAAAGCGGCACATAGGACTGTGTTTCCATGTCAAATCCGCCGGTGATACTCCATCCGGAGGTGTTCTTCGGAGAACGTGTAAACACAAGCGCATAATCACAGGCTGCAAGTTCTTCCTGAGAAGCTCTGATAACGTCCTCGTATGCGAGAGTCGCCTCACCGTTCTCATCGGCCGGCCCCGTCAGCGTTTCGCTCACCGTATCGGTGACGACATTGAAGTACTGCTCTAAAATCTCCATCTCTACCGGAAGATCTGCCGAATAATAATTCTGACCCACAAATCCGATGGTCGCCGGTGTATATACAAGCGGAATATAGACGGTCGGCTTATCGCTTCCCGTATTCTCACTTATCACACCGTCATTCTTAAGCATTACAACCGTCTTTTCCTGCGCTTTATACGCTGCCGCCGTATCCTCGGCGTTCGCAACCGTTGCAGCGCTTGCGGCGACATCCAGGTACGGATTTTCGAAAAGCCCGACATTAAAATAATTGACCAGCAATCGTTTTGCCGTTTCCTGCATGCGGGCCGCCGCCGCTTCCTCGCCCAGCTCCTCCTCAAGCAAAGCGATTCCGTCTCTGATAATCGTAAGGTCGCTGGTTCCGCCAAACTGATCGACACCGGCCTTTATCGCTTTGCACACACGCTCCGCCGGCGTAAGCTCCTCGACGCCCCATACTTTTCCCTCATCTTCCACGACCTGCCAGTCGGTACAGATCACACCGTCAAAGCCGTAGGAACGAAGCAGCTGAACCTTGTATTCACTGAAGCTGGAAGCGACCAATTCGCCGTATTCCTCATTTTCTGACCATGCGATGGAATACGATGTCATCGCCGCGCTGGCGGACTCCGTCAGCCCGTCTAACTGTAACGCTCCGTCAATGAACGGGATCAGCTGTGTCGCAAATCCGCCATTCGGATATATATTAAATGCTCCCGTGGAATCGTGCGCCTCGCGTCCTGCCGCCAGTCCTCAAATACGTCAATCGAGCCGTTTTTGTTTAAATCCTTAAATGCATATCCGTCTGCCTGCAAAATGGATACCCCCGATGCAGAACTGTAGCCAAGCGTGGCTCCGTCTTCATTCGTAACCTTTACCCATCCGTCCGCGGTAGCCTCCTGTGACCACTTTGGTTCTCCCGAACCGGGTTCCTCCGTCTTTACCTCGCTGCCTTTCGATGATACCTACCCCGCGGCATCTTTTGGCGTGCCGCACGCAGCAAGGCTTACCAGCATGGATACCGAAATTCCCAATGCGGTAAGTCTCTTCATTTTTTGAATCATAATGCTCCCTCCCTGGAAAATACTGTCAATCCTGATGTCACAGTTTCGGATGATTCAAACTTTCGAATGAAAGGAATCTCTTATGTCGTTTGGAAATACGACGGTCAAATCCATACATCGTCTGAGAATGACCGATATAAATTAAGTATTATCATTCCAAAGACCAATGTTTCGGACTGACGGGGAAATCGTATGCAGGGCAGTATGGCAACAAAATTCCGGCTGAGATTTCATCTGTGGAAATGCAAACAGTACGTTTGGATTGATAAATTTTTCTACATAGTATATATTAAGTATATACTAAATTGTAAGGAGGTTCTGTATGCAGGTGCAGGTAAAAGAATGGGGAAACAGCCAGGGAATAAGACTGTCAAAAGAGATACTGAAAAGTGGCGGGATTGCATTAAATGATGTTTTAGACGTTACGGTATCAAATGGTGTAATTACATTAGCAAAACCATTTCGTCATAAAACGCTTGAAGAAAGAGCTGCGGAATTTGACGGAAAATTAATGCTTGACGGTGAATATGATTGGGGCGTATCTGTCGGAAGAGAGGTATGGTAATCATGGAAGATTTACATCAGGGAGATATTCTGAAAATAGAGAAAATCAAACATCCGGTGTTAGTTGTCAGCAAAGATTTTTTCAATACCAGCGGTGAAATCATAGGATGTCCTGTTATCAATAATTCCAAGCCGGGGCCTCTTCATATTTGGATGCATACGGAAGATACACAAGGGTATATACATTGCGAAAAACTGGCCTTGTTGGATTTATCTGTTCGCGGTTATAAAAAAGCAGACAGGTTACCGATTTCCGAAATGATGAATGTATCTGATGCCATCCAGAGTATTTTTGAATATATATGATAGAGATACCCTCAGTGGACAAAGGGACACACGGTTGGAAAAGAGCCAATTTTTGCCCCTG
>CAJTOI010000055.1 GCA_910577925.1 uncultured Roseburia sp. | reverse complement strand
CAAAAAGGAAGCTGCCGCTTCACCATTTTTTAATCGTTAAAGCGACAGCCCCCGTATTCTAGGAAAGATTCTCCACAAATTCTTTTTTCAGCGCTTCCTGATATGCGCCCTCATAGCTGCCCGCAAGGAACTTCCCCACAGCCTCATCCTTAAACTGCTTCCAGGATTCCGCCTCGCGTTTCACCAGAATCGGATAATACAAAACACCGTTCTTATCCGCCGCATCTCTGTCGCCCGGCGCGTCGCCGACCATCAGCACATGGTGCGCGTCGTAGCCCTTCTTTAAGAGCTCACCGATACAGAACGCCTTCGTCCCCGCATTCTGCGCGAGCACGATATCCACATGCTCCATCAGCCCGTGGCGCTCCCACTCGTCGTAAACCGCCTCCGGGTTTGCGGAAGAGACAATTGCGATATCCGCTTTCGTATGCGCATATGCAATCCCCTCTTTTACCCCTGCAAACGGCAGAAGCTTTTCCTCGGGAATCTTCTTTACCGTCTCATTCACTGCCACAGACCACGCCAGCGCCTTTTTGAGGATCAGGCTGTCCTTCTCCGCAATCGCGCGCTCTATCGCTGCGTTTGAGAGCTCCTTTGTCGTGTCCACCCAATTGATCAGGCTGTTCAGGTCCTCAATTTTGCGGTAGGCGCCGTCAATCTCCTTCAGCGCCGTCACCAGCCCCTTAAATCGGTTAATGCCGCGCGTCATCGTATACAGATTAATCTCGTTCCAGCGCGCTAAAATGGCCTCCTGCCACTCCTCTAAATGCCATTCCCTCACCATGCAGGGACCGAAGCTCTCAAAATGCTTGATATCCATCGTGTCCATCGCACAGCCGTCGGAATCAATGCAGATCAAATAATCTTTCGATTTCCGAAACTCGTCAAATACGCCCATATTCCCTCCTTATTGCTGCTCCACCCAAGTCACTCTGAAGAACGCCGCATTTGCGTTCTTCGGTGTGAAGCTTTAGAAGTTCTTAGCGAAACAGCCCTTGCTGTGAGCCTTAGAACTTCTCTTCACGCTATAATCTGGTGTCCCACTTGCCGCAGAATACCGTCTCGCCCGGTGTCGCCGTAAATTCACTCTTGCCGCAGATCTTCTCGATGGCGGTGCGGATATACGTTCTCGTCTCCCCGTTTGCGTTGACAAACGTGTGCACCAGCGGAACATCGATCAGATGTGTCGTATAGTTTAAGCTGATGCCGACCGTCGGCACCTCCGTCGCATACCACGGAAGCTCGCTGGAGTGGTTGCAGCTCCACCGCAGACGAACCTCGTTTTCCTGCGCGTAGCCGTGCACGTTGATCACAAGAAAAACGACGTCATATTTCGCGCGGAACTCCTCCATCTTACCGCAGTGCATCATCGTGCGCATATGTTTCGGATCCGGCCCTTCCGCCGCCTCAAGGTCATGGAAATTCGGCGCCACATCCACCGTAAAACCGGCCCGCTCAAGCTCCTCGACCACGACATCTCTGACCGGATCACCGCTGTAAGCCTTTGTCGTCGGCGTCGACTGGATGTACACGAGACGCGCACGCTTCTGCTTCTCGGGATTAATCGGAAGATTCTTCTGCGTATCCTTCACGAGCGTCACACAGGCATCCGCCGCCTCTGCCTGATATTTCAGATGCTCCTCGCAGCCGATCACCGTATTTTTGCGCTCCGGGTCCGGAATCACATTTTCCTTCTCGTATAATTTGAGCTTTGCCTTAAGGCCGAGAATACGGTGCAGCGCATCCGAGAGACGCTCCTCGGTAATCACACCGTTCTCAACGCCCCGTTTCATATAGGCGAAATCTTCCTCCAGGTCATTTGCAAACAGGAACATGTCACAGCCGCTGGCAATCGCCTTTGGAACCGCGATCTCCCGCTTCTCCATGCAGGCGATTCCCGCCATGTGCGAGGCATCCGTGATAACCAGACCGTTAAAGCCCATCTTCTCCCGGAGCAGATCGGTCAAAAGCTCCGGTGCGAGCGTCGCCGGCATAATGTCAGAATCCGCAATACCCGGGCGAAGCTTTCTTGTCATCTCCGGCAATGCGATATGCCCGACCATAATGCTCTCTAACCCGTCGTCAATCATCGACTGATACACTTTCCCGAACGTATTCTCCCACTCCTCGGGCGATAAATCATTTACGCCGAGCACCAGATGCTGGTCGCGCTCCTCCACGCCGTCTCCCGGGAAATGCTTGCAGCAGCACGCCATATTGCTCTCATGCATTCCTTTGATATAAGCCTTTGCATTCGCGATGACCGTGTCCACATTCTCACCGAAGCTGCGGGTATTGACAATCGTATTTCTCCAGTTCATAAAAATATCGGCCACCGGATTAAAAGACCAGTTGCAGCCCAGTGCCGACGCCTCTCTTCCGGCAACCAGCCCCTGATAATACGCCGCGGTCGTATCTTTTGACGCTCCGGCACCCGCTGCGGTCGCGATAAAGGTACCGTCCTTTAACACGCCGTCGCCGCCGTTGTCGCAGTTGCAGGCCACAAACATAGGAATCTTTGAATTTTCCTGATAGCAGCGGTTCTGCGCGTACACCTGCTCCCTGTCACCGCCCTGCCAGCGAAGTCCGCCCTGATGATAGTTCTCCACCGTCTTCTTGATTTCCTCCGGGTCCAGACTCCCGCGCATCAGCACAAACAGCTGACCCACTTTCTCGTCTAACGTCATAGAAGAGATGGTATCCTCCACCCACTTTATCTGCGCGTCATCCAGACTAAACGGCTGCGCTTTCAAATCTACCATATCCAAAATCTCCCTTCTTTTTTACTCAGTATAGCATGCCCTCTTTTTTGTTTCTATAGATAATCTTCATGAAAAATAGCATAATTTTTATGTTGAAAATAGACAACACAAAAATTATACTATTTTTCAGGTATGATTTACAAAAGAGGCAGTCTGATGAAAAAGAATCGAAACTATTCTATGAAACGGAGGAAATGGCATGACATCCAATGATATTCTTTCCTACTGTCTTTCTAACTTAAAAGATGTTGTACTGGTAGAAAGCTGGGGAGAAAAAGGTATTTTTTATAACCCTGGCGAAGTTCTGAAACGGGGCGTATATGTCTTAACTGTTAAAGAAAAAGACGGCGATAATGATAAAGGCTCTATGCTGAACCGTAACAACGTATATCGTGTAAATATCGGTTTAAGAAAGCAGACATTTATTAAAAAATTCGGGTATATTCCTAAACGTCCGTCTGCCGGAAAAATTGTGAAAATGGATTATGACTTTACCGCTTTCGATACCATTATTCCGCAAAGCAAAAGCGAAATCTGATAGAATAAAACACCTCTATGTGCTACAATGGCAATACGAAATAGAGTTGTAAATCGAGATTCGGAGGATGAAATCCATGAAAATTAGAAGAGCAACAGAGCATGAGTTGTTGGAATTGTGGGGATATGAGGGTATTCATACTGCTTCTTCTAACGCCAAATTCTTTTGCGACAACATAAAAAGAGGGAATACCGAATTTTGGACGCTCGACTATGATGGAGAACTGATTGGAGAGTTGTATGTTTTCTATGACCTTGAGGACAAAGATTTTGCAGATGGCAAAAGAACTGCATATCTTTGTGCATTTAGAGTTAGAACAGATTTCCGTGGTCAGGGATTAGGAGCAATGCTGATCTGCCACGTAATCGAGTACATAAAAGATTTGGGATATCAAAGGATATCTATTGGTGTTGACACCACAGATATAGCTAATATTCGTTTATATAAGCGGCTTGGTTTTACAATAAAGGTAAAAGAGTGTGCAGAAGATCCTTGCGACAGAGACGAAAATATGCAGCCGAGATCATGTCCTTGCTTTTGGCTGTTATATAAAGAGACATAAATAATGTCTGCTGATTAAGCGAATATCTGCATACTCCAACGTTTGTATCCATTCCC
>CAJTOI010000054.1 GCA_910577925.1 uncultured Roseburia sp. | reverse complement strand
AGCAGATGCTCAAAAACACCGACACCGCCAGAGACCTCGTACAGACCATCGCCGATCTGGCCGTCGAGCTGGCAAACCTCCCGCTCGACAAATACGAAAAATTCCTCGACAAAAACGCCGGAAAAAATGATCTGTACGTCGCAAAACAAAACAACGCGACAAATGCAAGAGGCCAAAACAAGATGATCGACAGGCAGATCGGGATCGTAAAACAAAACGACAAAAAAGCGCAGGACACCGCAAAGGCAACAGAGAAAAACTTAAACCAGTCGATAAAAGACATGAACAGCGCCAAAAAGAAAGACTACGGATCCACGAAAATCGTCACAGGCGAGCTGGGGCCCGTGGAACAGGTGCGGAAAAAGCTGGACGACTACTACAGGCAGACGGAAAAATACACCAAATCCAAAAAGCAGATACCGGCGTCCCTAATCACAAAAATCGCAGACGACGGATACGCGTCACTTGCCGCGGCATGCGCAAACTACAACGCGCAGCTCACCGCCAACGAGACAGCGCAGGCGACGGCCGCATTGAGCAAAGAAAACGCTGCAAAAGACATCGCCGGCCTCGCAAAACAGAAATTCGACAACATCGCCGCGGAATACGACTACCAGATCTCTGCAAACGAGCAGAAAAAGACAGCCGCAGACAATCGGATCGCGCGAAAAGAAGTCAACGGCCGGAAAGCGAGCACGGCAGACTACAAAGAGCTGATCGCTGCCGAGCAGGCAGAACAGAAAAAATACACGGACAAGCACGACAGACTGCAGAAAGAACTTGATCAGGCAGTCGCGGACGGCGCCGTCAAAGAGGGTGCCGAGGAATGGTATGCAATGATCGCAGCCGTCAACGAAGCCGCAAACGCGGCCGCACAGGCAGAGCAGAGCGTCATCCAATACAAAAACGCCATGCGCCAGCTCAAATGGGACGCCTTCGACCGCGCGTTAGAAAACATAACGCGAATCAACGGCGAAGCCGACTACTACCTCAACCGGCTGAGCCGCAAAAAACTCGTGGACAACGAAACGGGAGAATTTACGGAGGCCGGCGTCGCTACACTCGCGCTGCGCAAAGAAACGTACAAATCCGACCTCGCGCAGGCAGACGCCTATCAGAAAGAATACAATGAACTCATGAAAAAGGTGAAAAAAGGAGAACTGTCACGCGACGACGAAGCCGTGGTAGAGCGACTCCGTGAGCTGCAGGATCGTTCCCGTGACGCGAAATTGGCCGCCGAAGACGAACTCGAAGCGATACAGGACCTCGTCAGACAGGGCTACGACGCGCAGCTAAATGCACTCGGCAGCCTGATCGACCGGTACAAAGACATGAAAAACGTTGCGGCAGACGCATACAATTACCAGAGACAAATCGAAGACAAAATCAAAACCATCGCCGCACTGCAGAAACGGCTGTCGGTATACGGCACAAACACATCCGAGGAAACCCGCGCACAGATTCAGCGGCTGAAAGTAGAATTATAGGACGCCAGAGACGATCTGCGCGATACCCAGTATGAGAAATACCGCTCGGATGCGGAAGAAATGCTCGAAGACCTTTCCAATGATTACACGGAATTTATCGACGAAAAGCTAAACGACACCAACGACATCCTCGGCGAAATCAGCGGCCTGCTCGGCGACGAGGGGGCAATCATCGCAACCCTAAAAGAAATCGATAAAAACTTAAGCGGCGAACTTGCGGCGCTCATAAACGGAGACACCACCGCGGAAAAACAAACCGGCGACGCCGTGGAAAAAGAGAAAAAAGAAGCCGACAAACCGACTGCGGAAACCGCAAAACCGAAACCGGCTGCGGAAACCGGCGGGCGTGCCGCAAAAACCGCACTGATAAAACCGACGGAAAAATCCGTGAGCGAAAAAGTAGCGGCCTACCTGAACGCCTCTTCCGAGGAGGAAGCGCAGGCACTGGTGAGATCCGGCGAAGCGCTTGCAGTAGACGAGAACATCCGACAACTCCTCGAGCGTGCCAGCCAAACCCCGGTCATTCTGGAAACGCCGGACGTCATCAAAAACGGGTTCCCGCAGCTCCCGTCCCCGCCCGCCTTCTTAGAAAACCTCGGCGACAATATCCGCGTGGAGACGGGCAAAATCGATATCGTCATGAACGGCGTAAACGATGTGGAGACCTTCGGAAGACAACTGCGGGAGGAAATCTGCCGCAACGGAAAAACCACACAGTGCATTGCGGAGGCTGTCTCGGCCAAACAGCTCGGACGCGGCATCGGCAGCGCAAGACTGCACAGATAACAACTCTCATTGGGGAGTACCCTCATCTGGGAATCCCCCATCGGGGAGCAGCTTTTGCGGGGAGCAGGACATCCTGCTCCCCTCTTTGAAACGGATATTTTTGAAAGAGTCGAATTTGCTCCCCTCCAAAAAAACTCCGGGAACCCCTGTAAAATCAAGATTTCCGAAGACCACGATTTCAAATTGCGTTTTTTCTGTATGGAACAAATCATATGACACAAGCCGCCCGCGGCGGCAGAAAAGAGGTAAACATGAACATTAACGTACATGCCGGACATAATCCGGACGGAAAGACGGCCTGCGGCGCCGTCGGATTCCTGAAAGAATCCACCGAAGCCCGCAGCGTAAAAAACAAAGTAATCGCCCTGCTCCGGGCACAGGGACACACCGTATACGACTGTACCGTCGACAACGGTGCAAGTCAGGCGGATGTGCTGTATAAAATCGCGGCAAAATGCAACGCACATGCCGCGGATCTTGACGTAAGCATCCATTTTAACAGCGGTGCAAACGACACATCCGGCAACGGGAAAACGACCGGCGCGGAAGCCTTTGTCTACGCTTCCGCTTCCGGGGCAAAACCTTACGCGCAGAACATCGTAAACGCGATTTCGGCGCTTGGCTTTAAAAACCGCGGCGTAAAATATTCTTCTTCCTTTTATATATTGAGGAAAACCAAAGCGCCTGCTCTGCTGATCGAATGCTGCTTTGTGGATGATAAAGACGATGCTGCGCTCTACGATGCGGACAAAATGGCTTCCGCCATCGTAACAGGCATTACGGGCACGGCTCCCACCGTCTCCCCTGACACTTCCGCTCCACCTGCCATTCCATCTGCAAATCCGACTGTTTATCAGGTTCGGCTGTTGGACGATCTGAATATCCGCAAAACGCCAAACGGCAGCATCGTTCAGGTAAACGGAGCTAAAAAGGGCGTCATCTACACCATCGTCGAGACCTCAGGTTCCTGGGGACGCCTGAAATCCGGCGCCGGATGGATCTGCGTATCGGACAAATATGTCAAAAAAATGTAACAAAACAGGCGCAAAAAGCTGCGCAGAAACGAGGAGAAAAATGAACGAATTATTAGAGAGTATTGACTGGGCACAGGTCATTGACACGATATGGGCGGCAGTGCTGCTGCCCATCATCACCTGTATCGGCGCACGGATTATGGATGCGGCAAAGGCAAGGCAGCTCGACGGCTATGCGGATATTCTTTACCGGAATGTAGTGGCGGCCGTAAAAGACGTCTATGAGACGACGGTCAAAGATTTGAAAGGGACCGATGCATGGACGCCCGAAAAGCAGGCGGAAGTAAAAGAGATTGCAAAGGCCAAGGCCATCCATGCGCTCACGCGCTCTGCGTATCAGTGCCTTTCGGCCGCAAACAGTGATTTTGAACAATATCTTGACGGCCTGATCGGAACTGCCCTGTATGATCTGAAAAACAATACATAATACGGGGTGATTTTTAAATGAATGAAATTATCGCATTGACAGAAGTTGATTTTATATCTGTGTTTCTCTCCGTACTTATGATCCTGACAGGCATAAAGGCGATTGTATCGCTGTCTGAATGGGGAATTGATAAGCTGGGACTTGAAACCAAATGGGCCAGGCAGAAACGCATGGAACATGAGCTGCTCATAAGTACTTCGAAAAGTCTGGCTGTCTTACAGGAAAAACACGCCGCAGATATGAAAAAATCCGATGCATACGATGCGGAAATGAAACAGGATATCAGAAAACTGACTGATATGTTCATCGACAAGCAAATCAATGATTACCGATGGGAAATCATCAATCTCGCCGACAAGATTTCCGGCGGAAAGACGGTGAGCAGAGAATGCCTCCGGCATGCCATTTCCGCCTATGAAAAATATGAGCGGATTATCGCAGAGCATGATCTTGTAAACGGAGAAGTTGAAATTTCTATCAAAGTGATCACGGACTGTTATCAGCAGTGTTTAAAGAGAAGTTTTTAGGGGAGTCGAATTTGCTCCCCTCCCAAAAAACTCCGGGAACCCTTGTAAAATCAGGG
>CAJTOI010000053.1 GCA_910577925.1 uncultured Roseburia sp. | reverse complement strand
CCCAGCTCACCTTCACGCTGTTGTAGCCCGCGGAAGCCGCCTTTACGCCGGAGACAGTTTTGATAATCGTAAAATTCACCGTTTTGCTTCCGGTATAGTTTCCTTTTCCCGTCACCGTCACGGTCGCTTTGCCCGCCTTTTTATTATCTGCATAGGAAATCGTATAGTCTGTGTCTTTCTTTAACGTCGTGCCGCCGTCCTTTACTGTCACCGACGGTTTCAGCGCTTTTCCGGTGTAGAGCTCATTTGCAATCTTCGATACCGTACAGGCGGAAATGTTTTTTGCCGTGATCGCAAAGGTCAAACTCCGGCTTCCGGTGTAATTTCCTTTTCCGGTTATCGTGACTGTCGCCGTCCCGACTTTTGTGTTATTCGCATAGGAAACCGCGTAGTCAGCTCCATTTTTCAGTGTCGTGGCACCGTCTTTTACCGTCACGCCCGGCGTCTGCGCCGTGCCCGTGTAGGTGCAGGTTGTGGCTACGAGTGTTGCCGTACAGCCAGAGATATCCTTCTCTAAAGCAATCTCAGGCACTATTTCAAACGTCAGTTCTGTTCTTCCCGTATAACTTCCCTCTCCGGCCACGATGACCGTTGCAGTTCCCACATCGACATTATTCTCATAAGAAACCGTATAATCCGTCTCGTTCTCTAAAATTTTCTCTCCGTCCGTCACTGTCACATCCGGCTCGATTTCTTCGCTTGTGTAGGTATAGGATGTCGCTGCGAGTGTTGCCGTGCAGTCGGAGATATCCTTTAACTGCGGCATTTTCCCTGCAATAAAAGTGTTTCCGTTCCGCTGTGCCCATGTCTCTGCATAACTGCCGGATTCGCCATAAATGGTAACAGAGCTGACAATTGCATCATCCCCGATGCTCGTCACACTTCCCGGGATCTCGATACCTGTCACCCTGCTGCAATATTCAAACGCACTTCTCCCAATGCTCGTCACCGTATACCCGTCGATCACTTCCGGTATCACTACATCTGTATCTCTCCCTATATATCTGGTAATCTCGATTGTCTTTTCACTCACATCTGTCACATGACATGTAAAATCCTTTAATTGCGGCCTTTTTCCTACAATAAAAGTATTTCCGTTCTGCTGCGCCCATGTCTCCGCATAACTGCCGGATTCGCCAAAGATAATAACAGCATCGTCAATTGCATAATCCTCGATGCTTGTCACGCTTCCCGGAATTTCAATATTTGTCAACATATCACAATATTCAAACGCACCACTCCCGATGCTTGTCACACTTCCCGGAATCGCGATATCTGTCAAGTTATAACAGTTATTAAACGCATTACTCCCAATACTCGTCACACTTCCCAGAATTTCGATACTTACCAATCCGCTACAGTTACTAAACACACCGTTCTCAATGCTCGTCACACCTCCCGGGATTTTGATACTTTTTAACTTCCGACAGCCACGAAACGCAGAATTCCCGATACGCGTCACGCTTCCCGGAATTTTAATGCCGTTCAATCTCGAGCAAGCACTAAACGCAGAATCCTCGATGCTCGCCACGCTTCCCGGAATTTCGATACTATCTAAATCCGCGCAACCATAAAATGCAGAATTCCCGATACGCGTCACTCCCGCGGGAATAATTGTCGTTTTACAGCCTGCTATTAAAGTATTGCTTTCCTTCTCTATAATACAGTTATTTCCATTTCCGCTGGTATATACCGTATTCCCCATATCTACCACAATACTTGCCAAATCGCTACAACAACGAAACGCACCACTTTCGATGCTCGTCACACTTCCCGGAATTTCGATACTTGTCAACCTATCACAATATTCAAACGCAGCATTCCCGATGCTCGTCACATTCCCCGGGATTTCGATACCTGTCAACCCGCTACAATATCCAAACGCACCGCTCCCAATACTCGTCACTTCCTCAGGAATAATTGTCGTTTTACAACCCACTATTAAAGTATTACTTTCCTTCTCTATAATACAGTTATTTCCATTTCCGCTGGTATATACCGTATTCCCCGGATCTACCACAATGCTTGTCAACCTGCTACAGCTACGAAACGCACCACTCCCGATGCTCGTCACACTTCCCGGGATTTCGATACCTGTCAACCCGCTGCACTCTTCAAACGCAGCATTCCCGATGCTCGTCACACTTCCCGGGATTTCAATACTTGTCAACCCGCTACAACCTTCAAACGCACCACTCCCGATGCTCGTCACACTTCCCGGGATTTCAATACTTGTCAACCTGTCACGGCATTCAAACGCAGCATCCCCGATCCCCGTCACCGTATATCCGTCAATCTCTCCAGGTATCACAACATCCGTATTCTTTCCCGAATATCCGACAATCTCAATTGTATTTTCACCTGCATCCGTCACATTATATGTAAAAACCGAGGCTTCCGAGATTCCCATCACTCCTGCTTCCGGGTCTTCCTGTTCCCCCGTTTCTTCTGATTCCTGTTCTGTCCCCACAATCTCCGGATTCTCCGTTTCTTCCGTCTCCAATTCTTCTGTGGGTTCCATAACTTCTTCTGTCTCTTTTGTCCCATCTTCCGTTCCCATCGACTCCGAAGCAGCTTCCGTACCCTCCGTCACGGCGCTTTCCAGGTTTTCGGTTTCCCCCGTCACGGGAATTTCCGAATCCTGCGCCGTCTCTGCACTGTCCGGAGCTTCTGTTTCCTCTGTCTCCTCCATGTGCTCTATCTCTTCCGGCTGCTCTGTCCCCGTCGCCGCAGTCTGCTCCGCCATCGCCTCCGCCGGCATCCCGAATGCCAGAAGTCCCGCAAGCGCCAACACCGCAAATCGTTTCCGGTAGCTTTTGTTTTGCATAATTTCCTCCGTTTCTGCAATGTGAGCATCGCTCACGCCGCTGTGTTGCACAGACACAAATTACATAGAACCATGTGCTTTCATTTTACTCCCCCGGTATATTTTTTCAAGCTTTTTCTGCACAAAAAAGGATGTAACCCTCAGTAGACTCAGGGCGTGCGCCCTTGTCCACTGAGGGTACATCTATCGGATATCGTTTCTGGGATACAGGTCTTTACTGTCCCTGCAAAAGAGAAAATCCGTTCACAGTCAAAAGATGCCTTTTACGGTCGATGCAATCACGCTCATCGTTCCCTGTGCGTCCAGTTTCAGTCGGTCATTTTTTGCGGACAGTTCAATACATACCTGCCTTTTTCTCTCCCTGCTCCTGCGTTTTCCCTCAATCCCACGCTCCCTCTGTATCTTCTTGGCACAGGCAGGGCAATACTTCGATATGGCAGAGCCGGGGACGTATTCAATGCCACACACCGTACAGTGTTTAGCTGGTAATGCCGTCCACCGCTTTGTAGGTGTGATATGTAATTCACCGACAAAGCCGATGAATTTATAGTAAATCTTGATTTCCTGCTTCACTGTTCCGTCCGCTGACTTCTCACGCTCCGAAACAAGTATCTTGTCTATCAGCGCATTTACAACCGTTGCGTCCAGTTCCTTTAAGCCTTGATAGTTGCGGATAAGGGAGAGGAAGTCACGGATTCCCTGCGATTTCTCATAGCTTTCATTAAGGGTTTCCGTCACTTCCCTCAACCGTGCTTCGGTTTCAAGCTGTTCTTTCTGGTATTTCCCCGACATCATCTCAAAATTCCGCTCGGTGATACGCTCCATGACCTTATCCTCGTAAAGAGAAGAAAACAGCCTGTCAAGCTCCGCAAGGCGTTTGTTCAGCTTCTTCCGCTCTTTCTCCATTGCCTTTGCCTTGCTCTGGTCTGTTTCCGTGAGCCGCTTCTCAATCGCCCTTACCGCCCGCTCGTCATTCACCGCCATATCCGCAAAACGGTTAATATCTGCAAGCACGGCGTTGAATAAATCCCTTGCTTCAATAGCGTGTGCGGTACACATGACGTTGCCATACCTGCCATAATTATTACAGGTGTATTGTACGCAGTCGATGATGTCGGGGCGTTTCCTCCTGTTTGCGCTCATAGCCCGCAGAGCGTAGCCGCAGTCCGCACACTTGATAACGCCTGAAAAAATATTCTCAAAGCCACCCTTATTCTTTTCCCGCCTGCGGCTCGTCATAAGCTGTTGGACAGTATCAAATTCCTCCTGCGTGACTATCCCCTGATGGGTGTTGGGTATCACTTCCCATTCTTCTGGTAGCTTAGACGGTCTTTTCTTGCTTTTCATATTGGCGGCAATCCGCTTGTAGCCTGCAAGGTTTCCTGCATATATGGGGCTTCTTAAAATATTCCTCAAGCTGTTCTCACTCCAGATATAACGGTTTTCTTCGTTGTCCTCAAAGTACCGTTCATAGCCCGCCGCCCCACGCTCCGCCGCATAAGCGGCAGGGCGTAAAACGTGCTGGCTGTTGATGTGTTTACGGATTTTTCCAAGTCCGTTTCCCGCCAATGCAAGGTCAAATATCTCCCTTACAACGTGCGCCACCTTATCATCTATCAACAGATGGTTGTGGTCAGCAGGGTCTTTGATATACCCATAGGGCGCATACGTCCCCATGAATTTCCCCTGCTGGAACCTCGCACGGTACGCCGATTTTATCTTGACCGACACATCGGCTGAATACATTTCGTTTAGGATATTGCGAAAGGGCGTGATGTCCATCGCCGATTTATTCAAGGTGTCAACGCCGTCATTGACTGCTATATACCGCACGTTATTTTCGGGGAAAAAGACTTCCAGATATAAGCCGCAGTCAAGGTAATTCCTCCCCAGACGAGATAAATCCTTTGTAATCACGCAGTTTATCAGCCCGTTTTCAATGTCTTTAATCATGTTCTGGAAGCTCGGTCTTTGGAAATTCGTACCAGAATAACCGTCGTCCACATACGTTTTTGCCAAGTGCCAGCCCTGCTTTTTCACATAATCCGTGAGGATGGATTTCTGCGTGGCAATGCTCGC
>CAJTOI010000052.1 GCA_910577925.1 uncultured Roseburia sp. | reverse complement strand
CAATGACTGCGGAACCGCGCTTCCATGCACGGTCTCCGGAAAGACCGTCACGCTCGAGACTCCCCTTACCGGCAACGCGAAAGTCATCGTCTACTATATAAAAGAAGTGAATGGCGGCATCGAGCGGATTAACATCAAGTCGACGAGCTTTCCGAAAAACTTTATCGTCTACGGCGATACGGTCATGAAAACGGAAGACGACGCGCTGCTCCCCTACAAGCTGACCGCCTACAAAGTCGCGCCGCAGTCCAACCTGTCTTTAAGCTTTTCAGGCAGCGGAGACCCGGGCAGCATCACCATCACGGCGGATCTGCTCGCCGACGAAGACGACAACATCCTGGACTTAATCCTCATCGATGAGTAACAAATCACCGAAAAGCCCTCATTGAGGAGTAACCTTTGCGGGGAGCGGGATCGATCTCCTGCTCCCCCACTTTAAAACTGCCGGCCTGCAGTCTCATTCCATATGAAAACGCTTATTGAAAAGAAGAAACCTGCGTGCTATACTTGTAGTCAACTACATAACTGTAATTTGATAGATGCTTGCAGTGAAACTACCAGAAAGGCTGGCAAATCAGTATGGCGAAAATTATATGCGAGAAATGCGGATCGAGCTATCCGTATGAAGTGGCGAAAACTATGGAATCCTGCCCGGTGTGCGGCGAACCTTTGTTTGGCGAAAGCGGCGGGGATATGGGACATCAGGAAGAACTCAGCTTTGGCGACGACGTTGAACTTGGCGCGTTTGATTCATTTGACGAGGATAAGATCGATTTCTGGTGGTATGAGATAACAGAACCAACTGAACATGATATGGGTGATATAACCAGAGTATGCACTAAATGCAGGAAAATAGCAGGGGGGGGCCATATCCTATCGCAAGAACCGGAAATTACATACTGATGGATCCCGAATATCATCCAAAATGTCATCACTGTGGGAACGAAACGGAAAACCACATTTTTTCCAAGTGTCCGGAAAGCTGGATTCTCGCCAGACAAAAGAAGGATATGGAGATAAAGATGGCGATGCAGAACAACATTCCCAGATGTCCCACCTGCCGATCGACAAATATCAGAAAGATCTCAGCCACATCGAAAGTCGTATCGGTCGCCGTCTGGGGCGTATTGTCCAGAAAAGTACATAAGCAATGGCACTGCAATGCCTGCGGAAGCGAATGGTAAAAAGAATACCGCTATAAAACACGAAGAGACAGTTCAGAGGAACTGTCTTTTTTGTATATGAAAAAGGAGGAATTGATTTTGAGTAACACAGACAAATTTGTATTAAATACGATTGCCCGGTTAAATAAACAGTTATCAAAAAGGGCGCTTCATAACGACCTGAAAACGTTGGACAACACAATGTATGTAAAAGTATTGGCAAAGTTATCGACAGCACTTGCATCCAGGGAACTGAAACGGCAGTTCAAGGAATTGGATAACCTGTATGTAAATGTCGGGGTAAACACAGATAAAGAGGCAAAAGATAAAATTCAGAAAAATATTCAGATACTGCAGCAGTCGATCGCGGATATTGAAATCGGATTACGCGCAATGTCCGTTACAGGCAAAGAGCATTTGACGGAGGTAAGGACGGAACTCGCGACATTTACAGATGATATGAAAGCCTCCGATCTGGCCGCGAAAAGCACCGGCAACCGGTGGAGGGATCTGACGTCGCGGGCAAAAGACCTGTTTTCGTCTGCAAATATTGTAATGATTGCATTTGAGCAGATGAAAAAGGCGGTTGCCACAGCGATTGACCTCGATAAAGCATACGCCGATCTGATGAAAACAACGAACGAGTCCGATCGGAGTGGTTATGCCGATTATCTCGATAAATGCAACCGGAAAGCGCAGCAACTGGCAACCACACAGCAAGCGTTAATCGAGGGCGCCACAGAATTCTCCAGATCCGGATATGATTTATCGACAAGCGAAAAATTAACGGAAAAAAGCACCGTTTTAGCGAATGTCGGCCATATGTCGGCGTCCGATTCCGCAAAGGCGATTCTTTCCGGCATACAGGCTTATGATGCGGTAGACGGATATACGGACGCCGTTGATAAGGCGCAGGCGCTCATTGATAAGTACAATGAATTGGGCAACACCGCCGCAATCTCATCTGCGGAACTGGCCAGGGGCGTACAAGCTGCAGGCTCCGTTCTTGCAGACGCCAATACGGATGTGAACGAGTTCCTCGCATTACTCAGTTCCGCGAACCGCGAATATCAGGACGCCGATTCCCTTGCTCTCGCGCTCCGCACCTGTGCATTGCGAATCAGAGGTGCGTCTGCCGAGTTGGCGGAAGCGGGCGAAGATATCGAGGGCGTGATGTCGGCGCTTGAGAATCAGAAAGCGATTCAATCATTAACAGGCGTCGATATTTTTGAAAAAGATGGCAAAACAATCCGGTCGATGTATGATATTTTCCGCGATCTCTCAAACGTGTATCAGGATATGTCGGACACCGACCAGAGCGCATTGTTCGATATTCTGGCGGGAAAACACAGCGCCTCAGGTATCAGCGCCGTGCTAAACAACATGGCGGAAGCGGAAGAACTTTTACAGAAAAGTCTTGCTTCTGCGGGTTCCGCGCAGAGAGAATACGATGTGTACCTGGAAAGCACAAAAGCGCATTTAAATCAGTTCCAGGCGAAGCTCGTCGAGACGTATGCAAGCTTTATAAACGGCGATCTGATCTCACATACGGCGGATTTGGGAACGGCGCTGTTGGATCTCGTAACTAAGACCGATTTGCTGAGACACGGACTGATCGCCGTTGCGGCAGTAAAAATCGGGAACGGAATCACTGCTGTCGGCGGCGCGGTTGCCGGTGCGATCACACAGATGCATACGCTTGGGAACGCACTGCAGCAGGTTAGAGATTTGCCATTGGATGATGCGTTACGGGAAAAGACTTTAAAAGAAATTGGAAAAGCAACAAAAAATCTGACAGAAAAGAATTTGAAACTTTTGTTATCCCAAAAGCAACTTAATGAAAATGATAGAACAACTATTTTAATAAAACACAATCTCAACGAAGAACAAGCCAAAGAAAAATTAGAAACCTTAGGCCTGACCGCCGCCACAAATGCGAATACAGCGGCGAATACGGCAAATGCAGGTTCCGTTCATACGCTAAAGGGTGCGTTCACAGGACTGACCGCTTCTGTCAAAGCGACATGGGCTGCGATGTCTATGTTGCAGAAAGCAAGCATTGTATTTGCGGCCGCGTCTACCTTATGGAGCATTGCTTCTGCTGCAATGGAAAGTCAGAAACAAAAAGCGGAGGAAGCGGCACAGGCGCTTGAGGAGTTAAGCAGCAGAGCAAAAGAGGCAAAATCTGATATTTCAACTCTCAAATCGTCCATGGTCACAAAAGAGACATCTTTGGACGAAATCGCGAAGGAATATGCACAATTGGCGCAGGGGGTAGATCTGCTCACAAATTCAAATAAAAGCCTGTCCACGGATAAATACCAAAGGTTTTTAGAATTAAACAACCAACTGTCCGATCTTTTTCCTTCGCTGACTAAAAATTATGATGAAAACGGAAATGCAATACTGGGTTTATCCGGCAACGTAGACGCAATCACATCCAGTCTTTATCGTCTGTTAGCGGTTCAGAAAGCGGTTGTGGAACAAGAAATACTAGATCGTATGCCGGATATCTGGGCCGGGTATCAGGTTGACAGAAGCAATGCGTTCATGAAAAAGGAACATGCGGACTCCGAAAAGAAGTTCTATACAGAAGCGTTGACTGCCATGTTAAACGGCGAAGAAGTCAGTATGGAATACAGTCGGACAATGGAAGGTATCTATGAAAAATTATTGCGTACGGCCAACCTGCAGTCCGAGGATTTTTTCAGAAAAACACTGAAATTTGATTTAGGCAGGGGCTTACTTGATGCTGTCTATACGGTACCCGGCTATGATTTCTCTTCACTGACGAATATACAGAAAGAGAATATTGAGACGGCATTTGCGGAACTGACAAACAAATGTGAAGACGCAGGTCAGAATGCATTAAGCAAAATAAAAGGCATAGACGCCGAAATGCAATCTTATTTATATACATGGTTGAACAACGAATTAACATTCCAGGAATTAAAGAATGCAGATGCCGAATTAGGGTCTGCCATCCAGCAGCTTTTATATGATTCATTGGATTGTTTACCGGCAAATATAGATTCCTGGGATGATGCCGCATCGTGGTTTGAAAACAATATTTTATTCGCGATCAGTCATATCGATGACGAAAGCGTATCAAAAGCGTTGGCTGATATATATTCCGGCAGTTTAAATTCCGGCGATTTATTAGACGCTATTCCTAAAGTTCAGGCGTATTTTGGCGCAGAACATCCGATTTCCGTTTCTTTACAGACAAAAGTTGACGACATAGAACCTCTCATCAACAACGTCAAAGAGAAACTCATGGACGAATTTGACGACAACGTCGGCGAACTCACACTTGATAAACTGCAGATTGCGGCGGAACAGATCGAGGTAAAAGAAGGTACGCTTCTGTCCTGGACAGAATTGCTGAGAAAAATAAAAGAAGTTCAAAGGCAGGCGTCAGAGAAACTCTCCGCGGCCGACATTCTCTCTCCCATTGAGTCCCTCTCCGACGGCCTGAGGCAACTGGGAAATATCTACACAGACATCTCGGACAAAGGTGAATTCGACTGGTCGGCGATTTTAAATAATGACTCCTTCCAGACGACCTTCGGCAATCTGGGAAAAGTCTACGAAGATTTCATCAAACAGATTTCAAATGCGCCCGATGACATACAGGCGTGTCAGAACGCATTCGACAGTCTGGCAGCCGCTTACATAAATTCGGCCGAGGATACAAACGGCAGAAATATATTAGACAATGTGACCGAATCCACAAAGGCGGCGGCAACCGCGATGCTAAAACAGCAGGGAATCGCAAACGCCGAAGAAATCATCACGGAACGGCTCACCGTCAAAAAACTTGCGCAGAAAGCAGCCGTTGACGAGCTAAACTGGGCAACAGAAACGGGCGCCGCCTCCGCAATGAAATGTGTGTCTGCATTATTACTGGAATCAGGCGCTACCGACACGGCAAAAGCAGCGCTGTTTGAACTGATCGCTCAGGAAAGCATCTTTTCCGACTCCGGGCTGGATGTCTCGGAAAAAATTTCCGCACTCGGACAACTCGCGACCGCATTTGGGCTTACCGCCGCTTCCGCACAGCAGATAGAATCCGATATACGTCTGGCAAAACACTATGGAGGCACGGAAGAAGACGTATTAAACGCCTACTATGACAAGTATACAAAAACGATTCAGCAGAAATTCGGCGAGCTTTCCAACAAGCCGTTTTATGTGCCGCCCACACCCAAGCCGACCGGAGGCGCCGCAAACGGCGCAAAAGACGCTGCCCCGGACACTGCCCCGGTCAAAGAAACCGCAGAAACCCTAAACTGGATCGACAAAAAGCTCGAAACCGCGGCAAAGCTTACAGACAAACTCGCAAAAGCCTTCGACCGCGCCTTCGGCGTCAGCGGCGCAAGAGAAACATACAAAACCTACCTCGCGCAGATCGAGGCCGAAATTGGCGCCAACGAAACCGCGGCGAAATATTATCAGGACAGACTGCAGCAAATCGGACTCTCCTACGAGTGGATCGCCAAAATCCAGACCGGCGACTTATCCGTCGACAGCATCAGCGACGAGAACCTCAAAGCGC
>CAJTOI010000051.1 GCA_910577925.1 uncultured Roseburia sp. | reverse complement strand
AAAATCAGGCTTCCCGGGGATCACGATTTCAAACTGCGTTTTTTCTGTATGGAATCAATCATATGACACAGGCCGCATGCAGCGGCAGAATGGAGGAAATTATGACAAACACAAACATGGCAAACAGAGAGGTCTGCGACTTAATCTTCGTGGACTACGCGACAAAGAAACCTTTTCTCAACTTAGACTTCGCCAACGTGACCACGACCGAGCTCACCGGCGAATCCGTCTTTGCTTACGGCGGAAAAGGACACCCGAAGCGGATGTCCTTCTCCGGCGAGAGAGGCGGCACCATCACGATCGAGACGCAGATCCAGACCGTCAAGCTCTGGCAGCTGATCACCGGCGGCGAGGCCACAAAGTCCGCGAAATTCGTCACAAGAGTCGAGGCAGTCACAGATGATGCCGGCACCGAAGTCACACTCGCAGACACACCCGTACCGGGCAGCGTCGCAGTCTATGCGCACGGCGACGACTGCGGCACCGAGCTTGCATGCACGGTCTCCGGAAAGACCGTCAAGCTCACAACACCTCTTAGCGGCAATGCAAAAGTTATTGTCTACTACATGAAAGAAGTGACCGACGGCGTCGAGCGCATCAATCTCAAATCGACAAGCTTCCCGAAGAACTTTATCGTCTACGGCGATACGGTTATGAAAACGGAAGACGACGCGCTGCTTCCCTACAAGCTGACGGCCTACAAAGTCGCGCCGCAGTCCAACCTGTCCTTAAGCTTTTCCAACAATGGAGACCCAGGCAGCATCACCATCACGGCTGATCTGCTTGCAGACGAGGACGACAACATCCTGGACCTGATCCTGATCGAGGAGTAGCGCGTCATTAAGGAGCACCTTCATTGAGAAACAACATTCGCAGGGAGCGGGATCAACCGCTCCCTGTTTTAAAATGGATTCCATTAGAAACAAAGTATTTAAAACAAAAAGGAGAACTTAGATTCATGATGAACTTACCAAGTATTCTAAAAACCATACAAAACCTCTTTCAAAAAGGTTTTGCCGACACCAAAAAATTAGATGCCGCCCTGTCAGACCTTCGTCAGAGCAGCGCCATGAGCACGCAGGAACTCGAAAAATTCTGCCGCCTGTCCAACGACCTCGCAAAAGAGCTCGGCGTATCCACGGAAGTAATCCTCCGCCAGGCCGCAGCCCTGTCCAAACTCGGCATCACAACTGCCGAAAGCGCCGCACAGCTGACCGAACTCGGCATCCGGTTTGCCGCAATCTCCCCGGGCATGGACGCGGGGAAAGCCACCGCCTCACTCGCGGACATCATGCAGGCCTACAAAATATCGGCATCGGATGCATCCGACGGCATCCTAAGCAAAATCAACGAAGTCGGAAACAGATTTCAGACCTCAAACGCCGAGATCGCAGAGGGACTTCAGAAATCCTCCGCAGCGATGGCAGGCGCAGGCGAAACCATTGAGACCACAATCGGACTGTTCGCGGGCGGTCAGGAAGTGATCCGGGACGCCTCCGAAGTCGGAGAAGCCATCCGCAGCATCGCACTCCGGATGCAGGCATGTGACAGCGAGACAGGCATGCTGTCAGGAAACCTCGCGGATCTCGCAGAACAGGTGGCAGAACTGACAAAGACAGCCGGAAACCGCGGCGGGATTTCCTTATTTGCCGATTCCTCCCGGACCGAGCCAAAAGACATGCTCACCCTCCTCGGGGAATTCTCGGAAATCTGGTCCGAACTCGACGCAAACTCCCGGACCGATCTGGCGGGCGCCTTATTCGGGGCAGAACATACGCAAGCGGGCACAGCCATCATCGAAAACTTTGCGCAGGTCGGCGCAGCCATCGACGTCATGGCAGAAAGCGCCGGTTCCGCAGACCGGGAATTTGCGGCCATGACAGACAGTCTGAACCATAAACTGAACGCCGCCTCCGCGGCGGCAGCAGGAATCTTTGAGAACCTCTTCCCCAAAGAAGAACTGGCATCCGCCGTCGATGCGGCAAACGGCTTTCTGGGGATTCTCGACAGACTCACCGAAAAACTCGGCCCCTCCGGCGCCCTCGGACTCGGAGCCGGGTTATTCGCCGGACTCAAAAACGTCGGTGGAGCGAAAACGTACGCTCCCGTTTGTTTTAAAAACGCCGACCATCGCATGTGTTCTTCGGGATACCGGAGTTTTCATGCGGTCGAATGTGAAATACACAGGGAAAATACAGAACAGAGGCAATATGCGGGAACCGCGTACAACGATTGCGTAATGGCAATGTATCACTACACTCCTGCTGCGGCGACGCAGACAGGCTCGTAACAACGTGACGCTCAAGGAATCCGCAGGGACAGCTCTCACCGAGAGAAGCCCTCACAGAAGCGACAACCCTCACGGCAGGTGATCTGAAACGATGCCGGCCGAAGATGCGCTCGGTACTGCCTGGCATGACAGGTTCATCCGTGAAACGATGATAGAAATGAAGACGCTTATCACCCGAAACAGACAAAGGGGCACACGCTCCCCGTCCGCAGGGACCGTCTTCTCATGCAAAAAGAACTGCTGTCATTTAAAAGATAAGAAACTGACAGCGGCGGCACACTCCTGCCGCAGTGGAAAAAGGAGCGACTAAATTGGGAGGTAAGGGCTGGTCAGTAAGGTATTTAATGCTGTATGTTAGTTTGATTCAGGAGATAATTATATTCTTTTTCGGGTATCCGATGCATAATCAGCTGATAAAACTCGTTCCCTTTAACATCAACCAACTTTACTTCATTATCTTTATCAACGTAGATATATGTATGAACCTCATCGTGCCTTACCGCTACGCTTTTCGTTTTATTTGCATCTTTTCTTGAGCCGATGATTGCGCCTGCTTCGCCTGCAAGGATGCCGCCGATCACGGCGCCGGAAACGGAAATATCTTTCCCGTTATCAACGATTTCGGTCGTGTAGCGTATCGATCCGTCTTTGGTGTAATATTTTATATCTTCGTATTTGATAAATAAAACGTGGCTCTCTATATCTATTGGCCTACCGCAATTGATAGAATCGATACAAAATACGATATTTTTGTCACTGAACCAGATATAGCCCGGTAATTGATTCACCCATGTCTCACCTGATTTTGTGACATTCTCTTTAAAAACGACGTGGTTTTCATCACACCATTTTTTTAGTTTTCTTTCATACTCGCTGTTTAACTGGTTGATCGGCTCCATCCTTTTGGCTATTATTTTCTGATCCACATCTTTCGCTATTTGCGCGACAACCCAGGAAACAAGCATTATGAAACCAAGTATAATCGTAATTTCTAACATAGACTGACCCTCCATGCTCAAAAGATTGCTCCGCACACCGTTTCAAACGTGCATCTCCACAGTGCACAGCCGTATAATACTACAACCTGTATTATATCACAGTACGATATTCAAAACAATGACAAACAAATCCACAGGAGCAGCTGAAGCCGTCGGTCTCTTCGGCAAAACGGCGGACGAATTGCGGCAGATTTTAGCAGACATAAGATCAGACGGATTGCTTCACTTTCTTTTCGACACCCCAACAATTGATAATGCTGCTGTAGATAAATATAATGATGCAATCAAAGAGGCAGCCGCAAGCGGCGCCAATATGGCGGAAAAGCAGCAGATAATGAAAGCCGCGATGGAGGACACCAACAAGGCAACCGCCCGGCTGATAAAGTCGACCGGCGGAGCTATTGTGGAAACAGACGCGCTGACCGCCGCTCAGAAATCTTCTACGCTCGCAGCCAGAATATACGCATCGGGATTAAAAATGGTTTCCGTCGCCGGCAATATGATTACGTTTACAGCTATCTCCAAAGGAATCGCATTCGCTGCGAAATGTTTTGACGACTGGATTCACCGGGTAGAGCGGGCAAATGAGGCTATGAGCGATGCCGTCTCGGAATACGAATCGGCAAAGTCCGGCCTTGCGCGCATCAACTCCGAATTAGAGACGCAGAATCAGAAAATCGAGGAGCTGCTTTCCAAAGACAAACTGACCTACACCGAGAAAGGAGAACTCGAAAACTTACAGGCAATCACAAAAGAACTCCTGTTCCAGCAGGACATTGAGCAGCGGCGTGCAGAAACAGCGTCCAAAGAGGCGGCAGACAGTGCCGTAGAGGCTTACCAGAAGCAGTACGGCAACTATGAAGCCTCCAGAGAAGACATCGACGAAATGCTAAGCTACGATACTTTTCCCGGTCCGCAAAACGAAAATGACATTTCCGGAAATATTGTGGCATATATCAGAGCACAGGAGTTTTTGGCCCGGTCGCAGGAGCAATACCAGAGCGCGAATAGGAAGGGAGAAGATACGACATGGTTTGCATACGACGTACAATCCGCAGTTGACCGTGTAGCTGATTTCTCCGAGACGCTGGACAAAAACCTCTCCGATTTACAGGAGAAACGCGCCGCTCTGGAAGATGAATACAAAAAGGCGGTTGAAAAGCGGGATTTGGACCCGGAACTTCTGACCTCTTCCGAAAAAGAGATCCTTGAAACATACGATTCCATATACGATTCCATCAAAATGATCTATGAATATACAAACCAGAATGACTGGAACAATATGGAATTTAACGCAGTCTTTCACACAGAGGGAATTGAAAAAACAAAAGACGAACTGATCGCAATGGCACAGACCGGTAAATTGACCCCACAAACACTTGCCGTCTATAAAAACCTGAATGCCGCAATACAGGACAGCGAGCTTTTCCTGAAAGACGGCGAAACGGCCGCAGAGGCGTTTTGCGATGAACTATACGCATGCGCAGAAGCGGAAAATTCATTGAAAAACAGTGACACGCTGATTCCTCCCCTTTTTGACAGCCTCACCGGCACAGACCTCGGCGACCGTATCCGGCATATCACCGATCTGTTCAACGAAGGCTCCCTCTCATACAGGGAATATTTTGATGCATTACAGTCGGAGATCCGCAATTTCGATGCATCCGGTTTCACAAACTCCATTGAGGACATGAGCAAAGCAGCCGAACAATTTTTCACAGACTCCGTACGGCAGACTGCATCCGGTTTATCGTCCCTTATAAAATCGTTCGACCGCGGCAAAATAAACATCAGCGAATATTTAGACGGCTATCTGGCTATCGGAGAAACCCTCGGTACCCTCACGGATTCCTTACAGGATAACTCCGACGCGTGGAATGAACACGGTGAATCTTTCTCCGATACCAAAAATGCTATCCTCGACAGCACACAGGAAAAACTTCAATCGTCTATGTCCGTAATCGAATCCTATCAGGACAGCATCTACGCGCTTGAGCAGATTATGTCCGGCACGGTAACTGCCGGCACAGATGAATTTGCATCCCATGCAGATGTCATCGCAGAAGATTTGTACCATATCATTCAGTCCGGTGGGGAAATGGCGGATGTCCTTGCAGAAACGCTCGGAACTACCACAAGCGAAATCGCACAAAGCCTCACAGAAAATGTGTCCAATCAGGAAATTGCCTGTCAGGCAATCATGGCAAACACAAACAGCGCCATCAGCGAAATGGCGGAATCCGTCGGCAAACTATTTGACACCCTCGGCCGCGCCATTTCAAACTTCAAAGTGGATATCAGCTTCGGTATCAAGTCCATCGATAAGAAAAAAGTAAATATTTTTGGCAAGGAAATCGAACTGCCCGAAATCAACTTTGAACTCGGAGCAAGCGGGGAATCTCTCTCTCAGATAGGCGATGCCGTTTCCTCCTTCGGAAGATCCGTTGCATCAAACCTCGCAGCGCAGAAAATCAATTATGAAGATTTCTACCAGGGAAAAGCAGATACACAAAAAAGTAAAACATCGCCGCCCCGCAAGAACCCTCCCAAAACCGATCCTTCCGCAAAGAATAGCATCCCCACAGCCAAACCGACAAGAAACGCCGCAAAAGATGCTGCCCCGGATTCTACCCTGGTCAAGGAAACCGCCCAGACCTTTAACTGGATCGACAAAAAGCTCGAGACCGCGGC
>CAJTOI010000050.1 GCA_910577925.1 uncultured Roseburia sp. | reverse complement strand
TATCGGGGCACAAATCAGTAAAATCAAGCGTTATAGAATTAATCAGCAGACACTATATAGTCTACTATTTTTTCTACAACTGTATTATTATTGTTCATATATGACACTCCTTTCCCTATTTAATATAACATAACTTTTTTAAATTATCTTAATAGAAATTGCCCTAATATGTTGTTGAGCCACCCTGTCCATTCTAAGGAGTTTTCTTCCTTTAAGCGTTCCGTTACGCCATGTGCCTCTGTCCCCATGTGCCTATCGGCTGTTCTTCTTCGGCGGGTACGGTTAAGCACGGTATTAAGTAATCTTCTTGCCGCTCGTATCTGCCGCCCAGTTCCTCAAAAATCGTCTTTGCCATGGTCTGTTACCTCCACATTCTTTTTTATTTTGAATGTCCGCACAATCCGTTCTGTAATTTTTCTACATCTCTTATGAAATTTTTTTGAAGCACATAGGCGAGCGGTAATTTCTTTTGCAGGTACAAGAGCTTTTTCTAATAACAAAACACAAAAGCTCTTGAGAATATGGATGATTTGCTGTATAATGCTAAAAATATTCAGGAAGATACACCTAATTCGAAAGGAGTGTAAATTCGAATGCAGTATGCAATCGCTTTTCTTGAGGGAATCATTACCTTTCTCTCCCCCTGTCTGCTTCCCATGCTGCCGATCTATGTTTCCTATTTCGCCGGCGGCGGGGAACGGAGCACCGGCAAAACGCTCAAAGGCGCTTTCGGCTTTGTCGCAGGCTTTACTGCGGCCTTTGTGACCCTCGGCGCACTCGCGGGAACGATCGGCAGTTTCCTGCAGAAATATCAGACGGTTTTTAACATCGTTTCCGGTCTGATTGTGATTGTCTTCGGTCTGAGTTTCCTCGGCGTGTTCAGACTGACGCTGTTTAAAGGAATCCGCCATACCATAAAGACCGACAATATGGGCTTTTTTTCGGCACTCATATTCGGCATCATCTTCTCTGTCGGCTGGACGCCCTGTGTCGGGGCGTTCCTTGGTTCGGCATTGATGCTGGCATCCCAGCAGGCACATGCAGCGGAAGGAATGCTGATGCTGCTTGCCTATTCTCTGGGACTCGGCATTCCCTTTATTCTCAGCGCCGTGCTGATCGACTATCTGAAACACGCATTTGACTGGATTAAAAAGAATTACAAAATCATCAACACCGTCAGCGGCGGTCTGCTAATACTGATCGGCATTCTGATGGCTACCGGTACGCTCGGGCAGCTGCTTTCTCTGCTCAGTTAAGGAGGCGCTATGAAAGATAAGAAAATACTTTTGTTTCTCATACTGATATTTGTCGTGCTCCTCGGAGGAGCATCCGCGCTGTACAACCGGCTGGGTCAGCAGCTCACTCCGGATCGGCTCGCCGTGCACGAATCACAGGGAACCGGCACCGAAACGGACGATACCCGGCAGAAAACACAGGCTTTGGACTTTACCGTCTGCGATGCGGAGGGCAACGAAGTGAACCTGTCCGATTATTTCGGAAAACCTGTTGTGCTGAATTTCTGGGCAAGCTGGTGCGGCCCCTGCCAGAAGGAAATGCCGGACTTCCATGAGAAATATCTGGAGCTCGGTGAGGATATCCATTTCCTGATGATCAATATGACAGACGGCTCGCGGGAAACCGTTGAAATTGCAGCCGATTTCATTGCCGAACACGGATATACATTCCCGGTGCTGTATGATACCGCATCCGACGCCGCCGTGACTTACGGCGTATATTCGCTGCCGACCACCTATTTCATTGATGCCGACGGCTATGTCGTTGCCCAGGCAAAAGGCGCGATTGATGCCCAGACACTGCAGCTCGGAATTGACATGATCCGGTCGGAATAACGGTTTTGGCTTATAAATCGCTCCTGTAATTATACCGATTCATCGGCAGGAAACCGAATGCCGCAGATCTCCCGCACCCGATCCATCAGCTTTATGGACAGCATTGAGATCCGGCGGTATTCTTCGATGTGTTTCCTGCCCGACACCGCATCCGTAAATCCCTGCAGTTCATACCGCATATTATTGCCGCCGGGGCCCGTATCAAACCGTTTCGTCCGCCCGTCGTTGTATCTGATTTCTATTTTTTCCGGACAGGCGATTTCGTCGATCAGCAATACTCCCGCCTCTCCCTGCACCTCGCTCGGAAGATGTGATTCCGTTATTTTGGAATAAATAAGCTCCGCCGTCATATCCCCATAATCCGCAAGCACGGTCCCCGCACCGTCGATTCCGCCGTCTAACATGACGGAAACCGCCTGTAAAGATTTCGGTTCGCCGAACAATGCCGCCAGCGGCTCCACACAGTAGACGCCGATATCCATCAATGCGCCGGCGGAACACCCGGGATCAAAAATATTCTGTCTCTTCCCCGCCTTAAAGGCATCGTACCTGCTTGAATACTGGCAGTACCGGAAAGAAGCGCGCCTGATTTTTCCTATCTTTTTTATTTCTTCTCTTAACACGCCAAATCCCGGATCATGCAGCGAGCGCATCGCCTCCATCAGTATCACATTTGATTGCTCTGCCGCCTCAAACATCCGCCGCGCCTCAGAAAGATTCGAGCACAGCGGCTTTTCACACAACACGTGCTTTCCGGCCGCTATGAACTTCATTGTCTGCGCGCAGTGCAGCGCATTGGGACTCGCAATATACACCGCGTCAATCTCCGGATCCTCTGCCATCGCATCCAGATCGTCATAATACACATCCGCGCCCTGCTGCCGCGCGAATCGCTCCGCCCGTTCCCGGTCTCTCGAATACACCGCCCGCAGTCGAAATTCGCTGTTATTCGCCGCCTCTTCTAAAAATTGTTCTGTAATCCCGCTTGTTCCGACTGTCGCAAAGCGGATTTCGTTTTTCTCCATCCTGCTGTCCTTTCCGATACTTAAATTAAAATCCCTACTCTCTATTTCTTAACTTCCTGATATGAATATGTGTGTCTCTGCGCATTAGCCACAAATTCCTCCCGTGTCGCGACGCGGAAACCTTCCAATTTCGCATATCCGGTTTCATCTGTCTCGTCAAAATCTCTGACCGAATACACGTCTATCTCACCCTCCGGATCCCAACTGCTTGAGACCGTCCAACTCCGTCCACTGCTGCTTCCTTCTACCAGCAAATCCGCATCTACTCCCCGATTGTCATAAAGCTGTCTCACCCGTTTTCCGTCATAAAAATAAGCTCCTTTTGATTTGTCATAATGTAATCCATGTTCTTCATAAGCATCGAGTATCCTCTGCCCTCTATTAGCAACGGTTTCCGAATCCTCCGTATTCCCCTCGCTTTGAGATTCCTCCTGCGGCAGTCCCTCACTCACTGTTTCCTTATGATCGACGGATGCCGCTTCCGACGTGGCAAAAATCCCTGCTGCGCCTATTACAATAAAACATGCCACTATCATTGTAACAACATTTGTTTTTTTATTTTTCATAATGGCTATAATCCTTTCTTCAACCGCATTTTTACTGAAATTGCTACTTAGCGGAAACAATTTGCTTTTCTCTGCTTCCATGTCAATCAGCATTAACGCATAGGCTGATCTCGATGTTTCACCAAATTGCCGAACCACACATTCATCACAGGCCAATTCCATGTCACGGCTAAACAGAATATACATCACGAACACGGCAGGATTGAACCAGTGAATACAGAGTGCCGCCGTCATTATCAGTTTCATCGCCGTATCAAAACGGCAGACATGCACATATTCATGCATAAAAATAAATTTAAGCTGTTTTGTGTTTTCCCAGTCTGTGTTTGACGGCATTAAGATAACCGGATGAAAAATGCCGTACGTCAATGGTGCAAATACCCTGTCCGACTGTCTTATGGAAAGCGGACGCTTTAGCGGGTGTTCTCTCAGCCATTGTTTTACATACTCATTACACACGGGCAATGCCGTTCGAAATTCTCCCCGAAATCTCAGATAAGAAATGCCAAAGTATACTGCAAAAATTATCATTCCGATACACCAGATAAAAGATCCGTCAAAAGCAAATGCCCTGTTGTACGCCTGCTGCATCTCCGTTCCCTCTACTGAGGCAAAATGCGTCTGTAATATATCGGAAATGATATGATCTGTCTTTGTTCCGGAATATGCCATGCCAAAGCTTCCGTGCCGGATAAGCGTATGCACGCTGAATATTGACGGTATAGAAAACGGTACCAGCAGCCGGAAAAGGGCAAGTGCCCATAAAACCGTAAATGTACGCTTCGGCAGCTTATTAATTGCAATTGCCCGAATTACCACAATCGCAATAATAAAAATCGCTCCGGAAACGCTTCGTTGTAGTAAACTCACAAGCACCACCTCACTCCATATCGGCTACAATCTGCCGCAGCTTTTCTATCTGTTCAGCGGAAAGCTGTCTTCTCCCCAGCAACGCAGCAAACAGTTTGTCGACAGAACCGTCATAAATTTTGTCAATCAGCTCTTTTGTCTCCGCTTCCTGCACCTCCTCTTTCAAAACAACGGCATGACACATAAAATTCGGTTCGGAACGCTCTATCGCCCCCTTTTTAATACACCTTTTAATCAGTGTATATGTGGTGTTCATATTCCACCCGATTTCCTCTTTCAGAACATCCGATATGTGTTTTGCCGTGGTATCCCCCTCCCGCCAAAGCACACACATTACCTTCAGTTCCGAATCAAAAAGTTTTACATCCATTTTGTCCTCCTTCCCTATAAGACTGTAGTCGTTTATGTTTATCTACATAGTACTACATTCAGAGAAGGGTGTCAACACTACCGCAGTAGTTTTAATAAAATGTTCCTAACGAAATCACGCAAACGCGCTACTTCAATCCGGTAATATGTTTTCTACGCTTCACAAAGAATAAGCGTACCACTACTCCTAATGATACGCTTACTCGGATTCAAAACTTTTTATTTGTCTGCAATCGCCGCCTGTGCCGCTGTTAGATTCTGATGACTTTTACCCCTCTTTACCCCATTTACCCCACCCAATTCGACATTCGACAAACGGGATTCGACAAAATCCCCTTGCTTTTATGCGGAATCCGGCATAAAATGATTTCAGCGGAACGCTCCGCAGCGTTTGACAGATGCGGGGGAATCTGCTACAATAAAAGCACAAAAGGGAATACTGCCGATAGACGGTCAGTCCTTAGAAATTAGTTACCAAAAAAGTAACCGCGATCCTCGGTCAAAAGGGCGGTTACTTTTTTGTGTGATTTATGTAAGCAATCAGGATTGATACGATGATTCCAAGAATCATCAGGACAACCGTCAGCAGTTCATAGTCACTCATCAAGCATCCCCCTTTCCCGGTTTTACCCGTAGTCAGAGGGGCAGTCCCCTCTGCGTTTGCATCAGCAAACTGACCGCCTATCCCGTTATGGCAGTACCCCATGCGAATATATTCTCAGAAAATGTCGGACGCTACAAAATGGTTTCCCGGCTTTTTTCTTTTTCCACTTGCTATCCCGCCAAAACAGAGGTATTGATCCTGGTTTGGGATGCTCGCCTACCTGCTTGGGTTCTCCGACTGCGGGGCCATGTTCTTGGGGAAATGCCTGCCCTGCCCGTTCTCTGTGCAATATTGGGGATATACGTCTGACGGAAATGCGTTCCATTCAATAATCATCCAATCTGAATGCTTCTTTCGGCATATACTTTATCAAATCATGAATTTTATACTTTTCCTTTATCTCTTCTGGAAGATTCGGATAAAATGTCCGGGAAGCATACTCAAAAACTTCATTCCCCCACAAATTATCTGTAGACAGCAGATAACTATAATAGTCTTCATCATAATGGATATGCCATGATAGTTCCTTTATAAGCCGCAGGCTCATGGCTGTTTTTACGCTGACTGCACCTGTGCTTAATATGATGTCATATTCTGCGTCCAAGATCAGGCTTGCTATTACAGGCGGCTGTCCATCAATAATCAGGCCAACTGCAATGTCTATAAAAGATTTTAAGGGTTCTTCAAAATTATTTTCTAATGGCAGTTTCTCAATACCGCTACTTTGCAAGTGTAAAACTATCCTCATAAAATAGCGGAATATCCTGTCTAAAATCTCATGACTGTATCTGCTTTTAATGCTCACTTACATATTTCCTCCAATCATATGACTCCTCTCCCGTCCAGAGCCCGCCCAAAGACGGTGCTTTTGTTCCTGCCGCCAGGTCAGACTGTATCTGCTGATAAGAAACCGCTCCTTTCGCATTCACCCCGTATTTGTCCGCCACGGCCTTCACGTTCGACAGGCCTGTGCCTTCTACGACCTGCACTTCCTCCACCACGGGGTTCCTTACGGAGAAGATCAGCTTCCCGCTTTCCCGGAGCAGC
>CAJTOI010000049.1 GCA_910577925.1 uncultured Roseburia sp. | reverse complement strand
AAGCATTTCACAAGGTTAGACACGCTTGACGAGCGGCTGACACCCGATTTCATACGGTCATGTTTAGGCGGGGCTTCCCGATATGGAAACTACAAAGCAAGGATTTCCTACTCTCCCCACATGCCAGAGCAGTACAAAAACGCATGGAAACCGCATCAGAAAACCACGGGAATCTTAGCGTTATATTACTACTGGTGCTACCAGTTAGGGATATTCCCCAAAGGCACGGACTACAAGCCGACAAGCCCGCTGATGAAAGAGGAGCTTCGGAAACTGGACGAGATTACCGCACAGGTACGGTATATGTCAAAGCATAATATCTCTACACTCTCCGACTTACACGCCGACAGGGAGCAAAACCAGAGTGAAATGAATAAACTGATTGACTACCGACAGCATTTGCGGAACAAGGTACGCCGTGCCACACCAGCCGAAAAAGAAAAAATTCGGGAAGAAAAGCAGGGCGTGACGGAGCAGATAACGGAACTTAGGAAACGGCTGAAATATGCAGACGGGATTGAAAAACGCTCCGCCCACATTGACGACTGCTTAAACCAAATCCACGACACGATTGAAAATCAGCGGTCAAATACAAACGTCAGAACAGGCAAGGCAGACCGCAGGAGGGAGGAATTATTGCGATGAGCAGACTGTCCGTGGAAGAAATACAGGCGATTATGGAGAAATACAAGGACGTCCCCATGGTAAATCCCGACAAAATATATCCCCCTCTGCCGCCTGTCCAGAACGTCACTCCCCTTGTCCGCATCCCAGAGCCGATGAGCCTTACCGAGAAAATCGGCGGCACGGAATACACCGTCAACGCCCATTTCCGAAAAGACGGGCGGGATTTGCTTGTAATGCTTACGGATATTTTTCGGCGCAGCGCACAGGGATATGGATTTTATGATGAGAATTGGGGTGATGATGACGAGGAATAACAGGCAGCGGAAGAATTATCGCTTTAAAGCGTTGAAGTTTAAGGGCAGATGTGGTACACTGTACCTACACTTCACAATACCGTGTCTGCTGTCGGAAAGGAGAGCTTTATGAAAAGACAGCAGGAAGAATTTACGGCATTGTATTGTAGATTAAGCCAAGATGACGGACGAGAAGGCGAAAGCAACAGCATTGTAAACCAGAAAGAATATCTGATGAAATGTATAAACGGACGAGCAGGGCAAAGGAATGTACGCAGCACTATATCCGAGGGGACGCATTAAAACAGTTGGTGCTGAAACAGCTTCAGCAGTTCCTGTCCTATTTACAGCAGTTTGAGCGTGTGTTTATCCGACAGCAGATTGACGCCACCTTTGCGGAACGCCGATACGAGTTATCCGCAAAGCAGAGACAGATAGGAAAGGACGAAAAGCGGATAAAGGAGCTTGACCGCCTGTTCCGCAAAATCTATGAGGATAATGTCAACGGAAAGCTGAATGACGAACGCTTTTACAAACTGTCAGACGGATATGAAGCCGAGCAGGAACAGCTAAAGCAGGAAATCGAAGCCTTGACAGCCGAGGTCAGCGAAGCCGACACGGAAGCGACCAATGTCGCCAAGCTGATAGCCGTCACCAAGAAATATACCCGCATCGACGAGCTAACGCCCGAAATCCTAAACGCATTTGTGGATAAAATCGTAGTCCATGAGCGTGAGAAAAAGGACGGGAAACGGACACAGAAAATCGACATCTACTATTCCTATGTCGGGATTGTGGACATCCCCGCGGACGAGGAAATGCGGGAAATGGAACAGGAATATATGCAGCGTACCAAACGTCAAACCGCCTAAATATAGGCGTGGCAGGAGAAAATCTATGCTCCTGCCGATACATATCTATTTTTTATCCCTATCTGGTTTAACCCATTATGAAAACTGTAGGTACAACCAAAAGGGTGGTACGAGCATACGAAGAGATTTTGAAAAAAATCCCATTGGTACTTACGCATACATTTGTATTTCTTGGATGTGGAATAAGTGATCCAGACATCCAATTAATACTAGAGAATATGAATTTTTTATATCCGGGATGCTTGCCACACTATTTCGTTACAGCAAAGGATACATATTCTAAAGAAATTGAAAAAAGTCTGCTACACAATAGAAATTTGGAACTTCTAATATATGATAATTCCGATGGAACACATCAACAATTATTGGTTGAGTTGAAAGAATTAATAGGTAAGGTTAAAGATAAAAGGCAAGAAATATCTTCTAAAGGAATTTGGTGATGATATCTTTACTACACCATTTGCCCATAAATTTGCGTAGATTTATATAGATTTGCGTGAAGTTAGGGCAAAATACAAAATTGAAGAAAAGTGCCAAGAAGCCCGATATATCAAGGTTTAAAGGCTTATGAAAGGATAAATCCAAGATGATAAAAATATTATTCGTCTGCCACGGCAATATCTGCCGCTCCCCAATGGCAGAATTTATTTTTAAAGATATGCTCGCAGCACGCGGTATCACTGCGGACTTCTGCGTAGCCTCCGCTGCCACCAGCAATGAAGAAATCGGAAACCACATCTACCCTCCGGCGAAGGCGGAGCTCGCCTGCCACGGCATCGGAACCGAGCGCCTCAGGGATGAAGTCGCACAGAAAACCGCACGGCGCATCCGCCGGGACGACTATGACGAATACGATTACCTGATTGCAATGGAGCAGTTTAACCTGCGCAATATGCGCCGGGACTTCCCCGAAGACCCGGACAATAAGCTGCACCGCCTGCTGGACTTTACCGACCGTCCTGGCGATATCGACGATCCCTGGTACACAAGACAGTTCGATGTGACCTACCGCGAAATCGCAAGCGGATGCAAAGCCCTGCTGGCACATCTGGGATATGAATAACCGGCACCCTCAGTAGAGTGGACAACGGCACATACTCCCTTGTCCACTCCGCTGAGGGTACGGAAACGGGAGAACTTATGGCTAAAAAAATACTGATTATCGATGACGATGCGGATCTGTCCATGCTGATCTGCGATATGTACGAGGACTACGGCTACGAGACGGCACATGTGATAAATGCGGACGATGCCTACGCCTGGATGGAGAAAAACACCTGCGATATGATACTGCTCGATATCAATCTGCCCGAGACCACCGGCTTTGAGGTGTGCCGGGAAATCCGCAGGGTTTCCGCGGTGCCGATTATATTCGCAAGCGCACGGACCAGCGAGGACGACAAAATTACGGGGCTGGACATGGGCGGCGACGATTATCTGTCAAAGCCATACTCGCTGCGGGAACTTTTGTCCCGCACGAACTCCCTGCTGCGCAGGGCATACGGCGGACAGGAACATACACAGGAACTTGCGGTGAGTGATGACCCTGCAAATCAGATTGTGATCTACCCGGGCGAGCGTCGCGTGACAAGAAACGGCGCACCTGTCAGTCTTGCACTGAAAGAATACGACCTGCTGCTCTACATGGCAAGGCACCGAGGCCAGGCACTTCCGAAAGAACGGCTGATACAGGAGGTATGGGGCGCTTTCAGCGCGGTGGAAACGTCTACGCTGACCGTGCACATCCGCTGGCTTCGGGAAAAGCTCGAAATCTGTCCCTCAAAGCCGACATTGATTCAAACCGTCTGGGGCATCGGATATATGCTGCAATAGCATCGGAAAGGAAGGATATCTATGGTACAGGGAGGACGTGCGGCAGCCAGACTCGGGACGGCGATGTGTGCCGCTCTTTTTTTTCTGACTGCAGCGCTGCTCGCCGCACTTTGCTTCACCGGCGAACAGAAAGAAATACACGCAGACAAAACACGCAGAGAATACATCCTCGCGCTCAACGAAATTGAAAAGCTGACCGAGACAGACGGCGCAAGCCCGGCACAGCCGCAGATTGCCGCCCTGAGAGAGTCCCTGACGCAGGATGGCACTCCCGTCGGGACAAATGCACAGACCGGGCTTATCGGCATGTATCTGATCTGTGCCCTCACGCTCGCCCTCTCCTTCTTTTACCTCTACCGCATTGTAATAAAACCGTTTCAGCGCCTCGAAGAATATGCCGGGGAACTGGCCCGGGGAAATTTCGAAATCGAACTGCACTATGAGCGCCAAAACATGTTCGGCGCTTTCACCTGGGCCTTTGACCATATGCGCGTGGAAATCGCACGGGCAAGAGACGGGGAACGGCTCGCAGTCGAAAACCACAAGACGGTCATCGCCACCCTCTCCCACGACATCAAAACGCCGGTCGCCTCCATCCGGGCCTACACCGAAGCGCTCGCGGCCAATATGGACACCTCCGCGGAGCGCAGGGCGCGCTATGCCTCCGTCATCTTAAAAAAATGCGACGAAGTGACCGCGCTGACAAACGATCTGTTTCTGCACTCCTTAAGCGATATGGACAAACTGCAGATTCAGTGTGAACCCACACGCATTGACCTGCTGCTTCGGGACACCCTGGCCGAACAGCTTGCGGAAGAACCGGCGGGCCGCATCCCCGGCGAACCGTCCCGGTATGTAAAAGCCTCCGCGCATATAACCGCAGAGCTGCAGTCCCCGCTCCCTCCCATCCTTGTCTCCGTGGACGCAAAGCGTTTCCGTCAGGCAGTCGGCAACCTTCTGGCCAATGCCGAAAAATACGCGCCGCAGTCCGCAGTCCGGATTTGGCTTGAAGCTCCCGCCGAAGGCTATGACAAAACCGAATACTGCTGCGCGCTGCACATACGCGACGACGGCCCCGGCCCTGCGCCGGAAGACGTGCCGTTTTTGTTTGACAAATTCTACCGCGGGAAAAACGTCGGGGCGCATGCAGGCGCCGGCCTCGGTCTCTATATCGTAAAATACGTGATGCGGCAGATGGGCGGAGACGCCCGTATCGCGGATTACCGAAAAGGAGACGGCCTTGAAATCGTGCTGCTGTTTTCGCCGTGACGCACACAAAAGAGACGCATCGTTCACAGCACCTTCGCCAGCACCCGGCACAGCAGATCGACAAGCCCCTCTATCTCTATCGGTTTCGGAAAATGCGCATCCATTCCGCTCTCGAGCGCTTTCTGCTGATCCTCCGAAAACGTGTTTGCCGAGAGCGCGATAATCGGAATATTTGCCAGCTCACCGTTTTTCAGCTTCCGGATCCGGCGCGTCGCCTCATAGCCGTCCATGACCGGCATCTGAATATCCATCAGCACCGCACTGTAATATCCGGCAGTCGAATTTTCCACCTTTTCCAACGCAATCTGACCGTTCTCCGCCGTCTCGATCACAAATCCGTACTGCGCCAGCAGCTCCTGTGCGATCTCCGAATTCAGCTCGTTATCCTCCACCAGCAGAATCTTCCTGCCCTCCAGCAAAGAGCGCTCCAGCGCCTGCACCGGCACCGGCTGTTTCGCGCTGCTCTCCTCCCCGAGCCGAAACAGAATCTTTACCGTAAATGTACTTCCCTCGCCGGCTTTACTCTCGATGTCGATCGTCCCCTCCATCATTTCCACAAACGTTTTTGCGACCGTAAGTCCGAGACCGGAACCTAGAACCTTGCTCATCGTTGTATTTTTTGCTCTGGTAAACGCCTGAAACAGCTCCTCTTTAAAATCTTCCTCGATTCCGATTCCGTTGTCCTGTACGGAAAAGACAAACTTTCCGTACCCTTTGGGTGAATTCTGCTCCTCCCGCACCGAAAGCCGCACCGCGCCGCCGGTGTTCGTGTACTTTACCGCATTGTCAAGCAGCTGCTCAATAATCTCGCGCAGACGGACGCTGTCCGCATAGATATACCGGTGACGGATATCCTCGCACTCCACCGAAAATGCGAGCCTCTTTTTCTCCATCATCACGCCGAAATCATCCGAAATATTCTGAATCAAATCTTCGATATCACAGCATGCCTCCGCCAGAACGGCCTTTCCGGATTCCGCCCACGTCACCTCCATGGATTCCTTTACAAGCGATAAAAGCTCGTTGCCCGCATGTTTAATCTTCTCCACATAACCGGCTATTCTCGAGTCTTTCCCGTATTCCGTCAGCAATTCTGCGTAGCCCACGATCGCGTTTAACGGCGTGCGCAGATCATGCGACATATTGCCGAGAAATACATTTCTTGCAATATTCGCAGACTGCGCCTGCCTGAGTGCAATCTGAAGAAGATTCTGGCGCTCCATCTGATCCGTCATATCCGTGCAGACGGAAAGCGCCACGATATCTTCGGTACTCTCCTGCCTGCCGAGCAGGATCTTGTAGTGTCTCATTCTGCGCCTCCCGAGTGAATCGACAGACCAGACCTCATAACTCTGTTCGAGTTCCCCCTTGTAGTAACACCGAATCAGACGCTCCGCATCAAAAAATTTCCGATAATTCTCCCTCTCTGCCTCACTTACCTGACCTACCCTCATTTCAATGTATGCAGAATAGCTTACAGGCGGCAAAGCCCTCACGGATTCGGATATATCCACGATCTTCCGGTCAACGACCTGGGACGCATTGGCGATGAAACTGTCCCTGGACAGATTGACCTCAAAAAAGTCGACGGCATCCTGAAGGATCGCCTTTTTATACTGGCTCTCCCTCGCATAGACATTTCTCAGCTCTTCGTTGATCTCCTCGAGCTCTGCCATCCGCTTTTCGAGACGCTCCGTGGCATCCTCCATAAACACGTAAAACACGTCTCCATACATCGAAGTATGCGTGCAGTGCCCGTAATCTTCCACCCAGCGAATCGTTCCGTCTTTTCTGACAATCCGGTATTCCACATAATCCATGTTGCACTCGCTGTCGCGGATCTGCTTTTGGATACTGTGCTCTACCTGATCAAAATCTTCCGGGTGAACAATTCCCCGGAAACTGTTTCCTGTCAGACACTCGAATTCCTCCCCGGATTTGCAGCCGAAAATCCGAAGCATGGATTTATTGTAATAGATGAGCTTCTCGTCTGCGTCCGCGTGATAAATAAAAAATCCGCCGGGCATATTGTCGGCTATATTTTCAAGAATCGGAAGTGTTTTTTCATTTATTTCAATCTCCATCCGCTTTCCATCCTGTCCCTGCATCCACAGTCATTTGTATTGCTTTCTTCCATCATACACCAACTGCACGGTCACGACAATCTCTTTTCACCTCCCGCAAGAATTTTATACAGCGCCTCAGATTCCGGCACGCCCCCTCCGTACAGAAAACAATAGTCCGTCTGCGCCGTTTTCTCCGTCGTCACATAGGGCCCGTACATCGGAATCGCACAGCACATCACCGTATCTTCCGCTGGAAACGCAAGCCCGTAGCCCTTCTCCGACAGCACGCAGGGAATCTTGATACTCCTGCCGCCGAAAGAAATATACCTGGCCGACAGATTCAGTTTCAGCAGATCTCCGGCCAGCGCTCCCTTCGCCCAGATCTTCTCGTCTTTTGCCCAGTCGAAAAACATCCATGTCTGATCTTTTCCCCCCTGCTCAATCAGCCGGGGTTCCTTTTCCCTTTCCGACAGCAGCAGCTTTCCGTCCGCGGTAAAAAACTTCACCGCTCCGCTCTTTTTCTCCACCCGCACAAGCAGCCGCTCCGTGGCGAGTTCCACCGCTTCTCTCGTCTCCCTGCAGCGCCACTTCACCCGTCCGGGGGAGAGCGCAGATTCCCCGCAGTCCGTGAACACCGGCGCCGCTCCCTTTCGGAAACTGACCCGCACAATCTCCGGCGCAAGCGGCACAATGCGCAGCGTCCCGTATGCGCTTGCGAGCTCCGCGCCGTCCGGCGTCTTTTTCATCCACCGCACCGCC
>CAJTOI010000048.1 GCA_910577925.1 uncultured Roseburia sp. | reverse complement strand
ATCTTACTAGAAAAAAGGATAGTTTACAATTTATTTACTCATGCGTTTGTCGTGGGGGCAGTACAAATTCATATTCCGTCTGAAATGCCATGTTTTCCTCCTATCCGCATACCTTTTACCGGTACCGCAAATCCGAATGTTCCGCCGCATCAGGTCTCTCTAGTCATTCCCTCATGCGCGATCTCCAGAGATTCCACCGCGACCTCCGACGAGGTGGCGTTAAAGTCGGGCGCCGTGTACTTAATCGGCCAGGCATTGATAACGCGCCAGGATGCCACCGCCGTTTTCGCCGCGTCCAGGAGCGTAATCGTGATTGTCTTGCGGTTTACCTCCCCCGTCACGCCCTCGTCCAGCCAGTCATACAGCGCCCGGGAATCCGCAAGCCCTTTTTTCAGGGTAATATTTCCGTATTTTTTCAGTCCGGGAATTTTCATCGGCGTCTGCACCATATCGCCCTCCCGGTATTCCATCACATCAATCGACGCGTCAAAACCCGTGACCTCCGAGAAGCCGCCCGCCGCGATTCCGTCAATTTCAACCTCGTATCTGAATCTTCCGTATGGATATGTAGCCATCGTATCACGCTCCTTCTCTGCTATTGTGCGTCGCCCGTCTTCTGGGAAATTCTAAAGATTACAAATTCCGCGGGCTTTACCGGCGCAACGCCGATCACACAGATCAACCGTCCGTTGTCAATATCATCCTGGCTCATTGTCTCGCGGCCGATATTGACGAAAAATGCCTCGCCCGGCGAGGTTCCCGCAAGCGAACCGTCCCTCCACATGCCGGTAAGAAATACCTCTATCGTCCGTTTGACACGCACCCACAGCACTTCGTCATTCGGCTCGAATACCGCCCAGTTTGTGTTCGCCTTGATGGACTCCTCGATATAGATAAACAGCCTGCGGACATTGATATATTTCCAGCTCGGGTTGCTCGTGGCCGTCCGCGCGCCCCACACGCGGATTCCCATCCCCGGAAAAGAGTGTATCAGATTGACGCCTTTCGGGTTTAAAATATCCTGCTCCCCTTTGTTAAACGGACAGTCGAGTCCCACACAGGCGCGCACGACCTCGTTTGCAGGAGCTTTGTGCACGCCTCTGGTATTATCGCTGCGCGCATAGATGCCGATTACGGAACCGGACGGCGGAACCGCAGTATTTTTCTTGTCGAGCGGGTCAAACACCGTCAGCCACGGATGATACAGCGCCGCGTATTCCGAATCGAACATCTCCCGGTGCGCAATCACGTCGTCTATCTTCTTTGCATCCCGCGGAATATCAAGCACCGCAAACCGGCTTGCCGTATTTTCGCAGTGTGCGACCAGCATCAGCTGTACATTCGGGTCCGTCACGCCCGGCACCGCTATAATCGACACGTTGTCATTGTCGAGAAAAGACTGGATTCCGGTGCGCTTCCCCGCCCCGTTGTCCGTTCCGATAAAGTCCGCCGCCGAGAGGGCTGCGACACTCCCGCTGCTCCCGCCGCGAAGGCTTACCGACAGCACCGCTTTCTCCTCATCCCCCTCCGCCAGAGCAAGAAACGGCGGCATGACGGGATTCTCCCCCAATTCGCCGCAGATTACCGTTACGATGTCGGATTTCGCCGTCTTTTTCTCGATATAATTGGGCGCGTCGATATTGAAGGAGACATTCTCGTAAATCTCGACCTGATCGTCGATTCTCACCTCAAACCCAAATTCACAGGTGGAAATCGTCTTTGTCGGAAGCAGCTCTTTGTCGATCACGCTCTCGTCAAAATCCGTCTCAAATTCCACGATATTGTCCTGGCATTTTACGACACGGTTATAGCTGACTGTCGTTTTGTCTGAGTACATAACGATATCTCCCGCCGCAAAGCCGACGGCATTTTTTACCTGATACCGCTTGCCGGCCGCCGTCTCCAATATCTCAAAGATCTGTGTCTTTGCCTTTGAGGACGGAGTGATTACGATATTAATGCTGTTCCCCCAGGTTCCCGGATTTTTTGCACAAATCGTAAGAATCGGCGCGGCGGCGGGGATTTTTCCCTCGCTGCACACTGCGTCGCCCGGCGCAACCCGCTCGATAAATGCCCGCGACCCGCCGTTGATAAAGAAATGTTCCACCGCATAGGCGAGAAAACGATACTCCCCGAACTCGTTCTCCGACAGGTAGCCGCCGTATTTCCGCCTGAAATCCGCGAAATTTGTGACAAGCTGCGGTACGCCCTCCGCCGGCCCGCGCTCCGCAAGTCCGACAAAGCCCGCGGTGCTGGTTCCCACACCTTCCATCGGCTTTCCGCCGGATTCAAATTCTTCCACATATACACCCGGTGATAAGTATTCTGCCATACGCTCCCCAGTTTCCCCGAATCGAAACTGGATTCCCCCTTTCCGCTCTGCAATCCGTTATCGAATATTTGACTTTATTCTACAAAGCGGCGCTTAACAAATTCTTAACATTCCCGTATCCCGATAACTTTTTTAAAAATTCTTACTTTCGGAGAATTTTCTTACAAATGACTCAAAGCTTTCCGCCTGCTCCCGCCCTGTGATTTCCCGCTCGACACATGCGATTCGCGCATACTCCCGCCTTGCGCCGGCAAGATCGCCGCCGAGCAGCAGACATTTTACAAGCAGCCCAAGCACAGAGATATCATACCCGTCGATTTCTGCGGCCCTGCGCAGATATGCCGCCGCCGAAATAAATTTTTCCTCCGCCAGCTTTTGCTCTGCGAGCTCCCTTAATATCCACAGGTACCGCTGCTCGACGTGCTCTTTATACACAGCGGCCCAGGGATAGTCCTCCTCGTACATGTAACCTCTGTAATGCATTTCCAGCAGCTGTCTCGGATTCTCCCCTTCCGGCATTCTGCCGTCCCGCAGGCCGTCGTACCAGCGCCGCAGGACTCCGAGATCCGAAGTGATGTATTCCATATCGACCGCGTAGGACTGATTTTTTGAAAGGAGCACGTCCGCCAGCTCATTTTCCGTCAGTGTTTTCCGCAGATAGGAAACCGTAGTGTGAAACAATCCCACCGCCTTTTCCGCCGGTTTTTCCGGCCACAGCCGTTCCATCAGAATATCCCGCGCCGTCCATCTCCCCTCCTCGTGAAACAGACAGGCAAACAGCTCCTTTGTCTTTTTTGTGCGCCAGGCAAGCTCGCCATTTTTGCCCCGCACCAGAAAATTTCCCAGGCATACGACAAACAGCCCTTGCCTTTTGCCGCTTTTTTCTGTTTCCCACAGATGTTTTAACTCGCACAGATACGTCTCATAGAGATCAACGCGCTGCTTTTGATATGCTTTTTCTGCCGCTTCCGCTAGTATCTCCGCCGCCTCTTCCTCCTTTCCCTCCCGGTGCAGACATCCGTAAATACAAAAAAGTGCCGCCTCCGTCAATTCCTCCCGAAAGCTGCACAGATAATCAATCCATATTCCAAGCAATTTGTTTTTTCCCGACTCATACATCAAAAGAGCCTGTTTTTCCACAATGGCCGCAACTATTCCGCAACCTTTTTGTCCGCACTCCATCCCATACCGCGCCGCGTCCTCCCAATTTCTGCGGCGCGCATAATATTCCGCTGCCCGCAGCAGAATCTGTTCTCTGCGGATTGCGGGCAGCCTCTCTCTTAAAAAACCCGCAAAAATCTGTTCACAGTGATAGCTGCGTTGCTCCGACGCAGAGCGTGTCAGAAACAGATTTTCCCTCACAAGATATTCCAGCATCCCTTCCGCATCCGTGCGTTTCAGCGCATAATTACAGACGGCCGCCTCGATTTTTTCAAAGACCGAGATGCCCAGAAGAAACTGCTGCATATCAAACGATAATTTTCGGAAAATTTCATAGAACATATAATGATAAAGATTTGTCCGATCGGACAGAACCGAATTGTCGGGGCCGCACTTGCCGCTCTTTAATTCTCTTGCGGCAAATACGACGCCCGCAGGCCATCCTTTTGTGTACTCCTGCACGCTCTTTGCGATATGCTCCGGCAGACCTCTCCCTGTGATCCGATTTAACAAAAGTCCGGTCTCCCACTCCTCAAAGCGCAGCTCTTCCGCTCCGATCTCACGCACCTGCCCCCGCATCAGGCCTGCGGCAAGAAATTCGGGAAACCCTCCCCTTGCCGTAAAAAAGAACCTCACTCTTCCGGTGCCGTATTCCATAAACTGCAGAAGAAAAGACTGCACCTTTTCGTCCGTGATGACCTCAAAGCTGTCGAGACAGACGTAAAATTCCTCTGCCGGGAGCGCGGAAAAGCAGCAGAAAAAAAATGTCTCGCTCATTTCAAAAAAATCTTTCCATGTCTCTTTGATAAATTGATCCATATCGGACGCATTTTCGGTTCCCGCACATAAGAAGGATGCCGCAATGCCCCGCAGAAAACAAAATACGTCGTTGTCCGACTCATGCAGATGGTACCAGCAGGACCGCGCTCTGTGGGTCTGCGCCCACTCCGCCATCACGGTCGTCTTCCCGTAACCGGCCCCCGCGCGGAATACCACGATTTCTTCGTTCCCCGTCTCAAGGCTGCTTAACAGCCTGTTGCGGCAGACTTCCCCGTCTGCCGCCCGGGGAATTTGATTTCTGGACAAGGCCCATGCATATTCCTTCTCCCATTCTCTTTGGTTCAATCTCTGTCTTTCCGCTTTCCCTCCGCACATCGGGAATGACGGACCCTTCCTTCATATTTATACATACCGTACATTACATTTATAGTAATGTATCAATTTGAAATCTTCAACTGTTTTTTATTACGACATTAAAAATCGTCAGAACAACCGGATATAACAGACCCGCAACCACCCACACGATCCAGCTGTATCCCCAATTATTTGTCGCAAAACTGTATGCCAAAAAAATCGCGGTGACAATCAGCCAATAGGAACCCGATATCGCAGCCGTCAAAGAGCTTTTTTCTTTTTTCTCTTTTGAGTAATCTCCTTCCTGCAGAAGTTTCTCGTAGCTCGCCCAGATGATACCGCCGCGGATAAACAGCACGACTCCGATACCCGCTATGACAAATGTAACAGGCAGCATCATTGTCATAAGAAAGTCGTTTTCCTCATCGATAATCACACCGCCGAAAAGAGGGATTAGGGACAGAATACACAAGCATGTTCCGATCACGTTATTTCTCAGATAAGTATTTCTGTACGCTTCTCTTCGTTCTTTTACCATTCCGCTGACACCGTATTCCGTCTCAAAAATCTCTTTCTCCAAATATGCAAAGGAAGACGCTTTATTTCCGTTTATAATGAAGACGGCAACTGCAGACGCAATAAGAACGAGCAGTACAATCATCCCGATACCTCCGGCCATACTGTCCGATATGCCGTATTCCGATATTTCGCTGACTGCCCCTAAGACCAACAGACAGATCGGAGACAAGATACACAAAAACGCTGCATAAGCGGCTGATTTTGACTCCGCCGCTTTTATGGAGAGAAACCTGTTGGCATCTTCCATCGTCACACGCCTGATCGGCATTGTTTCCTCTCTGAAAACAACATGTTCCGCTTCTGTTTCTTCCATTTCATCTTTGAGCAAATAATCCATGCTCACCCCAAATAATTCCGAAAGCCGTATCATCTTTTCCAGATCCGGTATCGACTGCGCTCCCTCCCATTTTGAAACAGACTGTCTTGTGACATTCATCTGTTCCGCCAGTTCTTCCTGTGACCATCCGTTTTTCTTGCGGAGCTGTATCAATTTGTCTGCAAAAATCATAATGATTCCCTCCTGTATTCTTTTTCTTTTCAGGAATAAATTTAACATTTTTGTCCGTTGCAGACAATCAACGGGCTCCATTCAATCTGTCAACCGGCAGTTGCATACAAGGATAAATGCCGCAAAATCCGGATAAACCGGCATTGAAATTACTATATGAAATAAATATTCACTTACAAAACCCGAAAAGAAAATATTTTTTTAATCTTACATTTTTTATTTCTTCTCGGATGTTTTCACTTTCATATAACCGCTCAGACCGATGGTCAATAGCTCAAAAACCGTATCCTCTGTCTCCTGATTGTCAGGAAGCATTCCCTCCACCACATTTTTTGCATACATGACGGTGGTCGTAAGCATATGAAGCCATAGAATATCCTGATTGATTTGCTTCAGGCTCGGAAATACATCCCGAAAGATATGAACAATTCCGCCAAAAGCATTAAAATAGCTTGCATCCCGGCCCTTATCATATTTCGGAAAAAACGCGCTGTCACGAAATCTATGATAAAAAATAGTTTCGTCCGGATGGCTTACCCAAAATCGAAAGTAAGGCAGCCACAGACTTTTTACTGCTCCCATAGGATCTGTAATCATTGTAAGCGGATTGAATTTTAAATGTTCAAAAATCGCTGCAGCCTGTTTGTCCACGTAGGTAAAGCATTCCTGCAATAACTGGTCCTTACTTTCAAAATAACGGTATATTGCTCCGGGAGAAATTTCCGCCAGCTCACTGACATTTTGAATACGAACTCCCTCCAGACCATATTGCCGCACGGCTTTCATCGTTGAAGAAATGATTCGAGCTTTTGTGTCGTCCATAATAACTGTTCCCTCCAAAAAAGCATTTTGCATTCACGTATCATTTCTATTGAGATTATACATTGCCCGATTACTGTTGACAATGACTTTTTAGGATTTCCTCATCTTTCTGCTGTAAAGAACAACGGCTAAGAACAGAGACAGAGAGAAACTCCGTGACAATGAATCACATTGGGTTCCTGGTTCCGACTGACAGATTATTATGCTTGATATAAACCACATGCATATTTTGAGAAACAGCCCAATCAACAGCGGTGTTACTATTACCGATGATTTCCCTGTCATTTTTTGTGATATCGTTTTGAATGTCAATCATGACAAACGCCTTGTTCTGCTGTCTGATCTGGTAAGGGGCGATGAACTGGTAAAGCAGCAGTAAATCCGATGCCTGCTGCAAATAGCAGAAGAATATCCTCCCAGGTGCGGAACCCCGGATAGCCCAAATGGTAGAGGGAAAACATTGCCCCGGAAACAAAAATTGCCGGTCCCCATCCAAATTGCCGGTCCATCCTGCTCTGTATAAATCCACAGAATAAAAATTCCTCAAAAAATGTGGTCATACTCAGCGGCACAGTTCCCATATTTGCTGTTTCATTCATCTTAATCTATATAGAAACAGAAAGAATCGTACCGGATTCCGGTTTTGATGCTTCTCCGGTTTTCGTATAGATTACACGCTCTATCTTAATCGCATCCGCTGTTTCTTCTGCAGATATGCCGTCGTCTGCACCAGTCTGAACCGAATCCGTCTTCCCGTCCAATGTGGCCTTTCCGCTTTCGTTACTACATACGCTATCCTCATTCCGGCTTTCCGCTATCCTCTTTTCCTGCTCCTCGCGTTCTTCCTTTCGCTTCTGAATAGCGTTTTCCTGCTCTGTTTTCGCTTTTTCTCTTGCCTCCTCCCGTTCCTCTTTCATTCCTTCTTCCGCTTTCTTCTGGTAGTTCTCCGCTTTATCTGCAAATTCGCAGACATATCCCATTGCCCGCTCCATGACGGCTGTATCGCCTCTGCGTTCCGCGTCTTTATAGACGCGGAATGGCGTATTCAGCAACTTCATATTCATACTTGCCCCTGTAAGGCCTTCCATTGTTTTCGTATGCATCATTGTCCCTCCATCTGAATTTTAAATGCCGGAAAACAGTGCGCATCTGCCGCCATCTCCTGGTATTGATACCGCACTAAAAATCCAAGTCTCTTTTATTCTGATACTGAAGCATTCTGCCTCCTGTATGCATCATTGTCTTTCTGGCTCAACTCGTTTTCTACCTGCGCCAGCTTTTTCTCCAGTTCCCGGATTTTCTTTTCATCCCCTAAAGCTGACCGGATCTGCTGTTTTAGCTGCTGTTTCTCTTCTTTCAGCTTCTTGATTTCCCTGTCGACCTTATCCGTATTTGCGACGCATTTCTCCGCCGGCTTTCCCTGACTGTCCCCGCTTACCTTCGGATCATCAAAAAAGATCTTCCGGTTGCCATTCTCATCCTGCTCCACCCGGTACAGTCCCGTAGGTTTTTTCTCGGATCTTTCACTGCTGATGTATTCATCCTGTGGTTCGGACAGTTTGCCCGCGTTTTTTTCCTCCTCAGCCTTCTCTGTTTCCTTTGCCTTTTCCAACCTTTCAGCGGCCTGTTTCTCCTTCACCCTTTCTTCGTAGTCGGTTCCGGAATGATCATAGCTTCCATAAATCTGCATTGCCATAAGCATGTTCCTCCTTCAATTTGATATTGTCAGGTGACTGTTTTGCAGCCGCCTTGCAGCCGCCCTTACAGACAGCTTCTTTATCTCTTTTTTCGGCTGTAGAAAGTAACGTATTCATTCATTTGCTGTGAGTTGCTTTCCGGATGCTGTGAAATGATCAGCAGCACATGGAGGACAAGAACATCCTCCTGTGTCTCTATACTTATGGCGCCGCCATATTTCTCTGCCACCTTTTTTATATTCGACAGCCCTGTTCCCTTTTTGAACGCACCTTTCCCATGGAAGCTGTTCCTAATTTCCATCATAAGAAAATCTCCCTGGATATTTTTCTCGGCGTTTTCCTCTACGTCTATTCGTCTGGTCGTCAGACAATGAACGGGCAGGGGAATCCGTAAGCATTGAGAACCAGAAGCGGATTTTAGAGGACTACGCAAGAAAAAACGGCTTTTCCAATATCCGGCATTTTACAGATGACGGAATCCGGGGAACTACGTTCAAGCGTCCGGGACTGGACGCTATGTTAGACGAAATCCGGGCGGGGAACGTGGCGACTGTTATCATCAAAGACCAGCGCCGAATCGGGCGTGACGTGGTTGAGGCGGGGCTTTTGAAGCGCACCTTTGACGAGTACCATGTGCGTTTTATCGCCGCCAATGACCCCGAAGCGGTAGAACGCTATGAGAACTACCTTGCGTCAAGGAGGGAAGCATACCACAGGAAAAAACAGGAATCAGAGAAAACCGCATAGCCGCCCCGTCTGAACATCAAGAGCCGGAAAAGCAAGGGCGCATTGCTAAATCAAGTTCCCTACTTTACAACATCTATCAATCGTGCTATTATTTGTTTTATGAATATTTATTACGAATATTCGCAAATACAATTCAGAAGAAAGGAGAAGTGAAACTATGCCGTCAAAGCCAGTCCTTTCGGACGCTGATAAAAAAGCAATCCGCAAAAAGCTGGAAGAACTATGCGAGGAATGTTGGATAGCGCAAGGGTACAAAAAGACAAGCATTAAAAATCTCTGCGACAAGGCAGCTATATCTATCGGTACTTTTTATACGCTCTACCCGACAAAGGAAGATTTATTCTTTGAAACAATCACAGACATACAAAGGAGGTTGGCAGAAAAAATTATCGACATAAACAGGAACAGCCGGA
>CAJTOI010000047.1 GCA_910577925.1 uncultured Roseburia sp. | reverse complement strand
CGCTATAAGTCCAAAATCCTAAAAATCCGGCAAATCCTAATAAACCTAAAAATCCCAGTTTGGGATTTATAATTCTGGTGGATTGCAAGGTTAATTCCCTACGCCTGTTTGTCATGATATATCTCAAAAGCAGTACAACAAGATACACAACATACAAGGCAAAAAATACGCCGGAAATAATCATAGGCAGGTCTTGTGCTCTGAAAACATATTCAGATAAATCCATAGGCGCAATAAATCTTGAATTGTTATATGCCATCGTGTACCATGAAGATATTGCTACAAGCAGAGCGCATATCACGCCTAGGCAAATTGTGAGTTTCGTTCTTTTCTTCATAATGGTTTCCTCCAAAGTGATATATTTGTCGCTTAACAAGATAAATATATCACTTTGCAAGCTGGCTGTCAATAGAAAAGATACAAATACATCACTTTTACAAAATACTAAGAATGACAAAAGCTGATATAGTAAAATCTCTACATCAGCTTTTCGTATTAGTCTGTGTTTCGGAAATAGTGGCTGCCGTCTATCAAATTCTTGAGTGTTACTTTACCGCACATGAGCATTATCCAATCGACTCTCCTGTTTCGGGCGGAAATGTCGAGGACAGACCGATGATTGCTTGGATATTTGCAAACGAGGACTACACAGAGCTGTATCACCGTTATTTTTCCGAATTTATTTCAGAATGGTTTGACAACGGAAACTTTGCAAATATGATAGACAGTGTATCTGCTATGATAGCGCCCTATGTGGAAAAAGATCCAACGAAATTCTGCACCTACGAAGAATTTGAAACCGGTATTTCCACGCTCAAAGAATTTTGCCTGCTTCGTGCAGAGAGCATAGGAAGACAGCTTAACGGTACGATTGGTTCTACTTCTGAAACTCAAAAGAACGACACTCTCATAGACGCTGGCGATTTGCAGATCAGCGATATGGGTACAATGCAAAACTCTGTGGGCGGCGGTTTATCTCAACAAGCACCATCAAGCAATTCTGACAGCACGGAAAATAATACCGAGAGCGGCAGATTTCCCCAGACACCCGGAGGGCAAATTCCCAACTTTGCCAATGGGCAGGACAATGTTGAGCAAGGCGATTTTCATGGGCAAATGCAAAAAACCGGTAGTACCCTCAGTGGACAAACACCGCCGCAAGGACAAGACACAACAGCCGTGAATTCTTGGTTGGTAATCGGTGTAAGTGTATTGATTCTTGCTTTTGGGTTTGCCTTTGCGTTCATTTTTAAAAGACGCAAATAATTCAAAGCCGATACATAGAACATCATTTTGAAGCGAGAGCAAAGCTCCCGCCGATTTTTGATGTCTCTGTTTAAACGGCATAGCCAAAGGCTATACCGCTTAAACAAAACAATTTTTAATTTAAGATACAAAAGCCTTGGGGCGCCTTTGATGCGCTGCCCGCTGCAGATCACTGATTTACAGAATCTGTAAAACGCGCGAACGCGGCTCTTCCTTCCTCCGTGCATTTGTAGACGCCGGAATCCTTTAACACCTGTAAAAATACCAGGCCGATTTCTTTCTCAATCATCTCATGCAATTTCTCCGGCAAAACGACATCCTCGAGGGCGGTTCCCGGCGTGATGCCGTATTTCGGCAGAAATTCTTCCACCCAGTCCGCATGCTTTGCGAGCACACTGTCCTTACGGATGGACCGCCCGTCGGTAAGCGCTTCCTCCAGCTCCGTCATCTCCTCTTTCAGGCGGGCTGGAAGCACGGCAAGCCCCATCACCTCAATCAGGCCGATATTTTCTTTTTTGATATGGTGCAGCTTCGCATGCGGATGGTACACGCCGAGCGGATGCTCTTTTGTGGTGATATTGTTGCGCAGCACCAGATCCAGCTCATAGTCCTCCCCGCGCCGTCTCGCAATCGGCGTAATTGTGTTGTGCGGTTCCCCGTCCGTCTCCGCATACACAAAGGCCGCCTCATCGGTATAGCCCCTCCACGCGTTGAGAATCTTATCCGCCAGCGCAATCAGACGTTCCCTGTCTCTTCCGCCGATGCGGATCACGGACATCGGCCATTTTACAATGCCGGCCCGCACATCCGGAAATCCCGCAAACGAAAGTTCACGCTCTACCGGCGCCTTTGCCATCGCAAATTCATAGCGGCCGCCCTGGAAATGGTCATGGCTTAAGATCGAGCCGCCCACGATCGGCAGATCCGCGTTGGAACCCACGAAATAGTGCGGGTACTGCGACACAAAATCCAGCAGCTTCGCAAAGGTGGCGCGCTCGATTTTCATCGGCGTGTGCTCCGCATTGAAAACAATGCAGTGCTCATTGTAATACACATAGGGCGAATACTGGAAAAACCAGCCGCTGCCGTTGATCTCCACCGGGATAATCCTGTGATTCTGTCTTGCCGGATGATTGATGCGTCCCGCATAGCCCTCATTTTCCTTACAGAGCAGACATTTCGGGTAGCCGCTCTGTTTTACAAGCTTTGCCGCCGCGATTGCTTTCGGGTCCTTTTCCGGTTTGGAAAGGTTAATCGTGATATCAAGTGTGCCGAACTCCGTTTCCGCAGTCCACTTCACATCCTTTTTGATACGGTATCTTCGGATATAGTCACTGTCACGGCTCAGTTTATAGAAATAGTCGGTCGCTGCCTGCGGACCCTGCTGTCCCTTTATCCGCTCAAAGGTGCGTACCACCTCGCCCGGCCGCGGCATCAGTACACTCATAATCTTCGTGTCAAACAGATCCCGGTATGTAATCGTATCTTCCGGAATAAGCTGACTGCTGACGGCAAAATCAAGCATCTCTGCAAGGATTCCCTCCAACGCCTCCTCCGCGCTCTCCTGCGTCATCGGCGCACGCTTTCCGTATTCCTCCTCCGCCGCTTCCCCGAGCTCCTCCAGCCCGAAAAGCTCCAGCAGACGGTTGACGGTAAAAATCTTATCCTGCGGCTCTAAAAGTCCCGTCACAAGGCCGTACTCGGTCAATTCTAAAATTCTCTCCTGAATCATCGCACACTCCCCTTCCTTCGATATGACAGTCTTACGCTATTTTCACCGGGCCGTCTCCGATCTCGACCACATAGAAATCCGCATCGTAACCGATTTTTTCCCGGTAGGCAGCGCCGACCTTCGCGATAAATGCATCTACCGCCTCGTCCTTTACGATGCTGACCGTACAGCCCCCAAAGCCTGCGCCGGTCATGCGTGAGCCGATCACGCCCTCAACCTTCCACGCTTCCTCCACCAACGTGTCGAGCTCAATCCCTGTCACCTCGTAATCGTCCCGCAGTGACACATGGGACTCGTTCATCAACTTTCCGAACAGCGCGACATCGTTCCGTTTCAGCGCCTCAACGGCCTGAATCGTCCGCTGATTCTCATAGACCGCGTGCTTTGCACGTCTCCTGCATACCTCGTCTTTCACTGAATTTTTGCACTGCTCAAACTGCTCCTCCGTCAGATCGCCGAGCGCATTGATACCCGCCGTCTCGCTGATCTGCTCAAACGCCTGCTCGCACTCGCTGCGCCTCTCGTTGTACTTCGAGTCCCCGAGCCCGCGCTTTTTATTGCTGCAGGAAATCACGATTTTTGCATGTTCCAGCCGAATCGGCGCATACTCGTAATTCAGCGTCGCGGTATCTAAGAAAATCGCATGGCCGGCTTTCCCCATCGCAATCGCAAACTGGTCCATAATGCCGCAGTTGACGCCGTTAAACTGATTCTCCGAGTACTGTCCGATCAGCGCGAGATCCTGATTCGTCACGTCAAAGCCGAACAGATCCCGCAGGATAAAACCGGTCAAAACCTCCACGGACGCCGAGGACGACAGACCGGAGCCGTTTGGGATATTGCCGAAAAGCACCAGATCCATCCCGCAGTCCACCGGCATCCCCTTCTCTCCAAACGCCCAGATCACACCCTTCGGATAATTCGTCCAGTCCGCCTCTTTTTCCGCCTTTAAACCTTCCACCGAGGACTCAATCACGCCGAGCGCTTCAAAATTCATCGAGTAGAAACGCAGCTTCTTATCGCTCCTCTTTCTGGCTGCGCCGTAGGTACCGATTGTAAGCGCACACGGAAATACATGGCCGCCGTTGTAGTCGGTGTGCTCCCCGATCATATTCACACGTCCCGGCGCAAAATAAACGCCAATTTCGCCTTCCTCCCCGAACAGTTCTTTAAACTTTGTCAATACCTCTTCCCAGATCATAAAATCCTCCTTGTTTTCCGCCTTTCGCTGCGTCTTTCGCACTTCTGATTTTTATTATAACTGCTCCGTTTTACTTTGCAACCGCCCCCGGAAAGGCTGCAACAAAGTGCAGAAATCTTGCAACAAAATTACATATTACAGAACCTGTTATCTAAATGTAAAGACAGCATGCGACATTATATGCCGCATGCTGTTTTTCCTGTCTGCTTTTCTTTTATTTTTTTACAGTGATGGTCTTCTTTAACGTTTTCCCGCCTTTTATTTTCGCAGTAATCGTAACCTTTCCTGTCTTTTTTGCAGTAATTTTCCCGTTGCTCTTTACAGATATTACAGAAGGTTTCGAAGATTTCCATGTGATACCATCAAGTATTTTGCCTTTTGTGGTATTTTTACCACCCATAATTCCAGGATAAGTAACGCTGCATGTAACCGTCAGCTGCTTTGATTTCTTCAGTTTAATGGAAGAAGGAGCATTTAATGTCTGTTTTGTTCCTTTTTTGCTGACCTCAATCGTCTGAATGGTTTTACCTTTTACCTTTGACTGTTTCCCGGAATCAGTACTGCTGTACCCAAACTCTGCCGAAACGCCATACCAGCCGCCGGAATCACGGATAAAGGAACCAAGTCCGATATATTTGTAATTCGGATTGATTAAGCTGGTATAATGTCCGGTCACGGCATTATGATTCTGCTTTACCCAATCCTCTTTTTCGTCGTACCATTGCTCGATTCCATACATCAATCCGGAATAATTCCATGCAAGATTTTCCGCCCAGCTCTGCTCATTTTTATACTTTATACTGAAGCAACCCTTGCCATTTGGACGCGTATGGCTTTCATTGACCGTACACTCCGCGGCACGCAGCTGGGCAATCCACTCCAAATTGGAAGACCATTTGATCGGTACATAATCGGAAGCTTTCAATTTTTTGCCTGTAGAAGGATTGATATACCCTTTCATACACGCTTCCTTGCGGATTTGATTAATTCGCTTTAAAATTGTAGTCTTACTTACTCTCTCAAAAGAGCCGGGAACTCCGATAAGAATATTACCACTCCCCGCCTTTTTGACATCTGCAGGGCGCACAGATGCAGCCTGAGTTTCTGCGGGAACCTGAAAAACTGACAATGCAAAAACCAACAAAAAAGCAATGATTCTTGTTCTCTGACGCGCTTTCGTCATAATCTCTCCCCTTTTCCGGACAAAACAACATTCATTTATACTGCCAATAACTATCTTATCATATATATCTTACATAATTTCTATGTATAAGTCAAATCGAAAGTTCTAATCGATGCCTCACTTATACCAATAACTAAAACTTTTAACCTCAGACCATTCCGAATACACTTTAACGTTTTTTCCATTTTGTTTCACATTTTTATAACTGCGAATCCGTATATAATATACTTGATTCCGCTTTATATTTTTCACAATAGCCGATGTCTTCTTACTGCCCTTTACGCCTGTCGTTCTGATTTTGCCTTTTGAGAATCCTTTGTCTGTAGAACACTGAATTTCAAATCCGTCAACCTGGCTGTTTTGTTTTTGCCACTTTAACAAAATGCTGTTTTTACTCCTGACAGTTACGCCTTTTATTTCCGTTCCATCCCTATAGTCTGTCCCGCTTTTCAATGCCTTGCCGTTCACGTCGTAAACCGTTACCCGGGGTTTTTGGTTCTTTCCATTATAGACGAACGTTATTTTAGAAAAACCGACTTTTTTAGGCCGATAGACCGTAACGCTTTGTTCGTGTCCGCAGCGTGTACATTTCTTTTTCGCAGTCCCGTTTTTACTCTTTGTTGCTCTCTTAATAAATGGCAGGAAACTGAACGCAGACCATATCAGGCGCTCCAAAAGCAAAACCGGCTACATAAGTGAAAAAACAATTTACCGGTGCGAGGACTGTAGCGGCTGCACTTACAAAAAGGACTGCATCACAGGCAGCAACTGTAAAACATCACTGGAAGAAAGAACAAAGCTGCTTCAGGTTGCAAAAACATTTTTGAAGTACAGGGCAGAAGGTTCTTTTGGAGATTTGAAACAGAATATGCAGTTCAAGAGATACTTGAGCAAAGGGACATCAAACGTACTGGCAGAAAGTACACTGCTTGCCAAGACGCGAAATATCAACAAGCTCCATAACAAGATTCAAAAGGGCAGGACGGGAACATATGTATTCCCGCTGAAAAGTGTCTGATTTTGAGGTTTCAAAACGAAGCTTTCAGCCATGGGAAATGGCTTGTTAAAGTTTGCCCTTTTATAAAAGCATCAGGGCTTTTTCAGAAACTTTGCTGTCAAAAAAGCAAAAAGGGAGCTGTCGTTTCACGATTTTTCAACCGTTAAAGCGACAGCCCCATGGAATTTACTGATTATAGAAGCGCCGGCATTATGAGAAAGAACCTCCCACAATCACTGCGGCGGCTGCTCCGCGGGCGGTTGTTCTGCCGGCGGCTGCTCTGCGGGTGGTTGCTCTGCGGGCGGTTGTTCTGCCGGCGGCTGCCCTTCCGCAGACGGCGGCTGCTCTGCGGGTGGTTGCTCTGCGGGTGGTTGTTCTGCCGGCGGCTGCCCCTCTGCAGGCGGCTGTCCTGCCTTCAATGCGGCAAGCGCCGCCTCCGCAGCCACAAGCGTATCGTAATTGGTCACGTATCCCTTTGCCGTTCCCGACAGTGCGTCATAGAGATTTCTCGCACTCACAATCGCCGTCTCGCTCTCGAGCGTCACCGTTCCGATTGAGTTGATCAGATTGACCACTTCGGCCGCGTCCTGCTCGTTTGCTGCCGCGCTCTCGGTCCCCGGAAGCGTGTATACCAGAACCGCATAGCCCTTGTCGATGTTCCCGTAAATTTTCTCTGCCACATCAAACGGCAGATTGATGCAGCCATGGGAACCGTTTCTCTTATAGATATTTCCGCCGAAGCTTCTGCGCCAGGTCGCATCGTGCATGCCCACATCCCCGTTAAACGGCATCCAGTACTTGACCGGCGTGGCATAACCCGGCCCGCGCAGCACCGCATCCGTAGTCTTATACGTAAGTCCGAAAGCACCGGTCGGCGTAGAATGCCCCTTTGCCACACACCCGGACACAAAATCACTCTCGACCACCAGCTCTCCGTCTTTATATAAAAACAGATGCTGCGCCGTCAGATTAATCTCCACATAGGAATCTCCGTAATCGGTTTCCCCGTGGCTGTTGGCCGTCTGTAAGTAAACCGGCTCCCGCTCCACGGACTCGCCCGCTTTCAGGTCGGCGATCAGCTGCTCCGTCTCCTGGCCGCTGTCGATGCGCCATCCGTAAAAACCATTGGAGATCGTAACCGTCTCCCCGTAGGAAGTCTCAAACGTTTTGGGCTGATACGCGGTATTGTATTTCTTTCCGAGCTGTTTTACATAGGAGAGCACCGCCTCCTCGTCAACTGTCAGCTCCAGGTCCACGACATTCAGCCATTCGCTGACAGTCTCGCCGTCTAAAATCTCTTTTTTCTCATCGAAGTCATAAGTGACCGTCATCCCGACGCAGCGGTTCAGTTCCTCTAACACTTTTAGAAGCTTCGGATTGTCGTCGCCGATTTTCGGCTCCACATAACATCCCGACGCATCCAGATCCAGTTCGTCTTTCAGTGTGGAAACTGCCTCAAATACCGCCTTTCTGAAGGCGCCCCGCGCGACGGTCGTTCCGTAGTCCGCAGGAATGAGTGTATATCCGGTCCCCTTCACGTAACCGGAACAGGCGGCATTGACCGGCATTCTCTGATTTTCCGCATCCATACATTCCAGGCCGTCAATGATTTCCTCGAGCGCATCCGCATCAAATTCCACGGCGCGCGCAAGCGCAAGCTCCTCCCCGCGGAATACCGACGCAATCCACGCAAAAGGCCTCTGCGCCTCAATCAGCTGCGCCACCTCTCCGTCAAACACCGGCCGGATGGAAATATCCGCCCCGGAAATCTCCTCCGGTTCTCCCTCGCGCTTTAAAAGTTTCAGGCGGTAACCGTCAATCTCTTCTTTGATCAGCCGTTCCACCCCCGCAGCGTTTAAGCCGCCCACCGGAATCCCGTCCACGGTTGTTCCGAAACAGAAATGCGTTTGAAAAAATACCGCCATCCCGATATAAACTCCTGCGAGCACGGTAACTCCGAGTACGATTCCGAATCCGATATGCTTTTTTGAATATGTCTTCTTTTCTTTTTTGTCCTTTTTCATTCCATATTTCCCCAAAATAAGCCTAATTTCCTATAAAAACACAATTCATATTATAATAAATGCAAAATTTCTGTCAACATTTTGCCGCAATCGTAATATTTATGTAACAACTGCACAAAGGCGCCTTCTTTCGTTTCTTTATTTTTTAAATTTTTAATAATCTTTCTTAATAAAATTTTAAGGTAATTGTCTCGTCAAAAACGTTGTGCTATAATCGCAGACAAATAAAAAGCAAAGAGGATGATATTTTGAAAACAAGAATATACACGGCGTTTTTGGCCTTCTTCGAAAAGAATAAACACGGTCTGCTGCTCCTTTATTTTGCGGTGTACCTGCCCTGGTTCGGCCATCTTGAGCGGACGGTGACCACACATTTTCACGTGATCCATGTCGCTCTCGACGACTATATTCCGTTCTGCGAATATTTCATCGTTCCGTATCTGATGTGGTTCGGCTACATCGCCTGGGGCCTCGCCTACTTTTACTGTAAAAACCGGGATGAATATTTCAGGCTCTGCATTGTACTTTTTACCGGAATGACGGTCTTTCTGGTTATCTCCACGCTCTACCCGAACGGGCATTACCTGCGCCCCGACGGCTTTGCGCGCGATAACATTTTTGTCACACTTGTGAAATGGCTCTACTCCGCCGACACGGCAACGAACCTGTTTCCGAGCATCCATGTATACAATTCCATCGCCATCCATGCGGCGGTATGCCACTGTGACAATTTTAAGTCCAACCGGCCGATCCGCCTGGGCTCGGCACTTCTCGCGGTCAGCATTGTCGCCTCGACCATGTTTTTGAAGCAGCATTCGGTCTTTGACGTCGCGACAGGGATGGTACTGGCGGCATTTATGTGTTCTCTGGTGTACAGCGGCAGCCCCGTGCGTTTTCCGGCCCGGCAGCCGAAATACAGAGGAAAATTGCGGCAGATATAACAGTATATGGTCTCTCTTCAAAAAAAGACAGCCTCTGCACAAATTTTTTATGCAATGGCTGTCTTTTTTTAAATACAAGCTTCAATGACCATATCTGTTCTTTTTCTGATATGATAAATACTTTTCCATATTCTCAAATAACGCGGACAAGTAGCCGTATGCGGCTTCCTCCTCTTTCCCGACAAAATAAGTGTCAATGGTTTTGTCTGAAAAAAACACGGCAACCGTAAATCCATCCGTATCCGGCATACGTTTTCCCTCCAAGCCATACAAAAGTTCCCAGCAGTCCCGAATCGTATCCATGTCCCTCTCCGCCGTCAATTTCTTCTGACTTCCCGTCTTGTCATTCTCAATCATCATCCCTGTGACCAGCCGGTTCTCCCGAAGTGTTTCCCCTCTTGGCAGGTCCGTTCTTCCGGAAATCAGCAGAACTGTCAGAAAAAAAATCACATAAACCGACTGACAAATCCGTTTTTTCAAATTTATCTCTCCTAATTTTAAACTTTTCCAGTGTCACATTTGCTTAATTTTATTATATATCTATCCCATAGAATGTCAATTATAGTTTAATTGCTGATATTTACTATCTCCGTTGCCCGCTGAGGGGATCTTCATCTTTTGCTTCAAAGAAAATCACTGCTCCCTGTTCGGGACCAGAAACCGATTGTAAAACCGCAGCAGTGC
>CAJTOI010000046.1 GCA_910577925.1 uncultured Roseburia sp. | reverse complement strand
AAATCCAAAACTGCTTCCGCAAGGAAATCCTATCTGTGAAGCCGGGCTTGCCATGTGGAAGGATGGCAAGTTTTCCGATAGTGGGCGCACCCGTCAAAAATTCTGCTGTCCATTAAAAGCAAGCAGAAATGCAGACTGTCCATGCCGTCACAAAAACTTCTACAATGGCAAAAAGCACCGCGGCTGTACAAAATACATCACCATTCCCGATGATTTAAGACTCTCCCTCGACAGAGACAGTAAATATTTCAAAAGTAATTACTCTCTTCGTACAGAATGTGAGCGGTACAATTCCCGTTTCAAAAATACCAGGCAGGAACGTATGTGGGTAAGGAATAAATCATCTGTTACAAACTTGAATACACTTGCCCATATCAGTCTGTTAGCGGTTGCTGTTGCTGCAATCACCAGTGGCACAGGGCAATCCTACCGTAAACTCAAAGCTGTAAAACGAACCGCATAATAAAGAGATTCATACCCCTTATTTACGTAGGTTCTGGACTTACGTTAGCTTTGCTATGCCATAAACTCTCAATCTTTTCAATTTACAGAATCTAGCCGCCAAATCCTATATTTAAATCAATGCGTTTTGCTCATCCCTAAATCTCTATTATATTTTAATAGTAATGCCTGCCTATCATGTGCCCCGCACATGCCGCCGCTTCCGCGGCCTATGGCCATCCGGCCCGTTTCATGTCTTCCGACATTCTATTATATGCTTTGCATATGCTGCGCTCTCTGGTTTCCCGGAAAATAATGCCTATTGGCATTATACCATATCATGCCCCAATGGGATAGATAAAATTTACAATTATAAAAAATTTTATAATTTTTTAAGCTTTGCAAACGAGGCAAACATTTTCTTGGTACCGGCCGTGTCAAACTCCACCGTCACCTCAAAATCACGGCCGCCCTCAATAATGTTCTTTACCGTTCCCTGCCCGAATTTCACATGTGCCACACGATCTCCGACTCCATAGTCTAAGCTGCTTCCCGCGGTTCTTGCGGTGGCAAACGCTTTCGCCTGCATGCTCTGCCCCGACGGCTGTCTGCGCACCGGAGCCGTCTTCCTCCCGGAAAATTCCTGGGCCATCCGGCGCTCGTGTCTCTGTCCGAAAGCCTTGGTCCCGGCTTCACCCGCAAACAGCTCCTGCGGTATCTCCTTTACAAAGCGCGAAACCTTGTTATACTGCGTCTCTCCGCGAATCATGCGCTGTCTCGCACAGGTGACGGCAAGCTCGCGCATCGCCCGCGTGATGCCTACATAGGCCAGGCGGCGCTCCTCCTCCAGCTCCTCGGTGGAACGATCCGAGGTGATCGACATATAGCTCGGAAAAAGCCCGTCCTCCATCCCCGCCAGATACACCTTGGGGAACTCCAGTCCCTTCGCGCTGTGCAGCGTCATAAGCACCACATACTCGCTTCCCTCCGCAAGACTGTCGATATCGGCCACCAAAGCCACTTCCTCCAAAAACCCCGAAAGGGTCGGTTCCTCCTCCCCCTCCTCGTAGGCGACAACTTTGCTCAAAAGCTCATCGATATTTTCAATACGCGCCTCAGCCTCCTCGCTCCCCTCCGCTTCAAGCTCCTGAAGATAGCCCGTCTCCTCGATAATCTCACGCAGCAGATCCGCGATCGTGATATACGGCAGCTTGCTCCGCATTGCCTGAATGAAATTCACAAAGGGACGGATTTTTGCCGCACTCTTGCCTATGGACGGAATCTCCTCGGCCTGCTTTAAGGCATCGTAAAATCCCAGATCATACGCCTCGGCGTAATCGCTGACGCGGTTCATCGTCGTCGCCCCGATGCCGCGCTTTGGCACATTGATAATTCTCCGCACAGCCAAATCATCCCTCGCATTGTCAATCGTCTTCAGATAGGCCAGAAGATCCTTGATCTCTTTTCTCGCATAGAAATTCACGCCGCCGACAATCTTATAGGGAATATTCGAGACAATCAGACGCTCCTCAAACAGACGGGACTGCGCGTTCGTGCGGTACAGTACCGCGTAATCGCCGTAGCGGTAATCCCCCTTCCTCACACCGGACGCAATATCGCCCGCGACAAAATCCGCCTCGTCATACCCCGTCTCAAACTGCCGGAAACAAATCTTCTCCCCCTCGTCATTTGCGGTCCACAGCCGTTTTTCCTTTCTCCCGACATTATTGGAAATCACGCCGTTCGCCGCATCGAGAATATTCTGGGTGGAACGGTAATTCTGCTCCAGCTTTATCACCGCCGCATCCGGGAAATGCTTCTCGAAATTCAGGATATTGTAGATGTTGGCCCCGCGGAACTTATAGATGGACTGATCGTCGTCTCCCACCACACAGAGATTCCGACGCCCGCCGGCCAGCAGACGGATCAGCTGAAACTGCGCCGTGTTGGTATCCTGATACTCGTCCACCATGATATAGCGGAAACGCTCCTGATAATAGGCCAGCACCTCTGCATCCGACTGAAATAACTCTACCGTCTTAAAAATCAGATCGTCAAAATCCAGCGCATTATTCTTCCGCAGCACATCCTGATATTCCCGGTATACCTCCGCCTGCCTGCGCTTTGCAAAATCACTCGACAGCGCTGCCTGACGCGCGAACTCATCCGGCGAAACCAGCTCATCCTTCGCGGAGGAAATCACCGCCAAAAGGCTGCGCTCCTTATAAATTTTCGTGTCGATATTGAGCCGCTTGCAGATATCCTTCATCACCGACTTGGAATCATCCGCATCGTAGATCGTAAAATTGGTGTCATACCCGATACGGTCAATATGCCTGCGCAGAATGCGCACACAGGATGAGTGAAACGTCGACACCCAGATACTCTCGGAGCCGTATCCGACCAGATTGTCAATACGCTCCCGCATCTCCCCGGCCGCCTTATTGGTAAACGTAATCGCCATAATATTGTAGGGATTTACGCCGACCTCCTCAATCAGGTACGCCGTGCGGTGCGTCAGCACCCGCGTTTTCCCCGAACCCGCACCCGCGAGAATCAGCACCGGCCCCTCCGTCGTCATAACTCCCCGTTTCTGCTGTTCATTCAATGTATCGTAGATACTCATATGTAACCGTTCCTTTTCCATGGTGAACAAAAACGCACCATAATTGTAATAAATCTAAGTATAACACATTTTCTCTCATATTACGAGTAAAATGATAAACAGAAACCGTCCGTCTTCTGCACGGAAAAATATTTCCGGGTATCATAGAAAAATACATTTTAATCTTGACATCTGGTTTTGAAAACTACATAATGTAACCAGAGGTGGAGGCTATAAATATGGATATAAATACAAAAAGCTTTCTGAACGGGCTTTTAGAAGAATTAAAAAAGATAGACTATGTAAAACCGGAAGACATTCCGAATATCGGCCTTTATATGGACCAGGTCACAACCTTCATGGATTCCCAGCTGCAGCACTCCAAGCGCCATGACAATGACAAAATTCTCACAAAAACCATGATTAACAACTATGCCAAAAATGACCTGATACCGCCGCCCGAAAAGAAAAAATACAGCAAAGAGCATGTGCTGACTCTGATTTTTATCTACTATTTCAAAAGCATCTTAAGTATCAGCGACATCCAGAGCATCCTAAATCCCATCACCGACCGGTATTTCGGAAAAGAGGACAGTTACAACCTCGAAGATATCTACAAGGAGGTCTTCGGTCTCGAGCATCAGGAAACCCTGAATCTCATGAAAGACCTCGCCAAAAAATTCAACACCTCCATGCAGACATTTGCCGACGCCGATGACGAGGAGGCCGAGCTGCTGCGCACATTCAGTTTTATCTGTATGTTAAGCTATGACGTGTACGTCAAAAAGACCATCATCGAAAAACTGATCGACCGCTCTGTCATGACCGGAAAGCCGGCCGACACAAAAAAATAACCGCATTGCTGCGGTTATTTTCGACAGCGGATCTCCCGCGAAACGAGACATCCGCTGTTTTTTATAACTCTATGTATCATCACTCCGTGTCCGAAACCATATTTCCGATTCTCTCAAACACCATGTCATACCCGTCATTTCCATAATTCAAAGAGCGGTTCACACGGCTGATCGTCGCGGTGGATGCCCCTGTCTTCTCTGCGATATCCAGATATGTTTTCTGATCTCGAAGCATCTTTGCAACCTCAAAACGCTGCGATAAAGAAAGTAACTCATTCACGGTGCAGACATCCTCAAAAAAAGTATAACACTCCTCTTTGTTCTGCAGGCTTAAGATTGCATCAAACAGATAATCTACCGCCTCTGTCCTAAGTTTCTTACTCATAAATCCCTTCTCCTTTTTCTGAATTGACTCTTTCTATTTTAGCATATTAAAGCTTTAACGTAAATACCCGCACACAATATTTGTTCCGATCACGCTCCGTATCCCGGATAATTATTGTCCCGGAAGCCTTGCGCATCGCACCTTCGATTGTTATAATAAAAAGACAGAAAACAAACACACACCTTCTGACAAAATCGGAGATTATGATTATGCGAAAATTCGGACAATTCCTGTTTACACTGATACCTGTATTGCTGGCCTTAGCCATTCAGATCGGCGTGGTCTTTTTTTTCTACGGCATATCCTTTATGCTGGAATTCGGCTGGTACGCGGGGAACTCCTCCGTCACCTTTTCCGAGATTATGACAGACCTCTTCAACTGGGAGTCGCTCCGCGACAGCGCTTATCTCATGGCGCCCTATGCCGCCTTCTGTATTGCGCTGTTCGGTCTGTGGTACTATATCAAATACGACGGCAATTACTTCGTGTCACTGCGCACCGACTTTCATCCTCTCTTGCTCGTCGGAATCCTGATGCTGGTTCCCGGCATGCAGTATCTGTCCACCTACATCGTCAATTTCACCGCAATACTGTTCCCCGACTGGCTCCGCGCCTACGAGGAACTCATAGAATCCGCAGGACTGGACGGCACGGTCACTTTTCTGATGTTCTGCTATTCCGTGCTCTTGGCGCCTGTCTGCGAAGAACTGATCTTCCGGGGTGTCACACTGCGCCAGGCGAAAAAATGTCTCCCCTTCTGGGCGGCAAACCTGTGGCAGGCGTTCCTGTTCGGCGCGTTCCACATGAATATGATGCAGGGCATCTATGCGTTCAGCCTCGCACTGATTCTCGGTTACGTCTGCGAAAAAAGCAACAGCATCTACAACCCAATCCTACTGCACATGCTGTTTAACTTCTGGGGCACCGTTTTGTACCGCTTTTTCACCATCGGTGACTCCTCATTCTCCATTATTTTCTGGTTTATATTCGGCCTTGCAATGACAGTCGGCGGACTCGCCGTCTTCCGTAAGGGCTGCCAGAGCGTTTCTCAGAAAACCGATTAACGTTTCCATCTCTTCCTGCGTACCGATGCTGATGCGCAGGTAATTGTCAATCCGCTCCTTCTTAAAATGGCGCACATAGATATTCTCCCGGCGCAGCGCATCAAAAATTTTCTGTGCCGGGACCGCATCATGCGCGGCAAAAATAAAATTGCTCTTTGAATCCCCAAAAGAAAACCCCAGCTTTCCGAGTTCTCCCTTTGTCCACTCCCTCGTGGCGATAATCCGCGCCCTGGTCTCCTCAAAATATGCCCTGTCCCGTATCGCCTCCACACCGCAGGCCAACGCCGTCCGGTTCATCGTGTACGAGTTAAACGAATACTTTACGTCGTTGAGAAAGCGAATCAGCTTTGCGTTTCCCATCGCATAGCCGATGCGCATCCCCGCCATCGAGCGGGATTTCGAGAACGTCTGCACCACCAGCAGATTCTCATATTCCTCAATCAGCGGCAGCGCCGATTCCCCGCCGAAATCAACATAGGCCTCGTCCACAACCACGATCACATCGCGGTTGTGCGCAAGGATATCCGCAATCTCCGACAATTCCATCAAAATCCCGGTAGGAGCATTTGGATTCGGGAAAATCACGCCGCCGTTCTCCCCGTAATAATCCTCCTTCCGAATCCGAAACTCCGCATCCAACGCCTTTGTCTCATAGGGAATCCGCAGCATATCCGCCCACACGTCATAAAACGAGTAAGTGATATCCGGAAAGCAGATCGGTTTTTCGGAATTAAAAAAAGTAAGAAAAATCATCGCGAGTACGTCGTCGGAACCGACCCCCGCAAACACCTGCTCCGGCGCAAGGCCGTAGTATTCCGCAATCGCACGCACGAGGGTCCCGCAGTCCGGCTCCGGATAGAGACGCAGCGCATCCGCGTCAAACTCCCGCAGCACCCGCGCGACCCCCGGTGCGGGCGGGTACGGGTTCTCATTTGTATTCAGCTTTATCACTCCCTGCCCTCCCGGCTGCTCCCCGGGCACATAGGGCACTACTTTTCTCACATACGCTTCCCAGCCGCTCATTTTTCCCTCCATACACACAGCTTTCTTCTGTCAGTCGGCTTTTAATCCGTATACCGCCGCCAGCTTTGCAAACGCTTCCATCGAATTTTTTATCGTCTCATGGGAGACACAGTACGCCAGCCGCACATACCCCGGCCATGCAAATGCGCTCCCCTTCACCATCAGAATGCGGAACTTTTTTGCCTCGTCCACAAAAGCGCCCTCGTCCTGCACCGGGGATTTCACCCACAGGTAAAACGCTCCCTCGGGCTTCGCACAGACAAATCCGAGCCGCGTCAAACCCTCGTAGAGCAGACGGCGGTTCTCGTCGTAAAAACCGACATCCGGCTTCTCGTCGAGGCACCTTGCGACCGCCTTCTGAATCAGCGACGGCGCGTTGACAAAGCCCAGCGTGCGGTTTGAAATCTCAATGCCGCGAATCAGATCTTCGGCATCCGCCGCCTCATTCGGCACCGCCACATATCCGATGCGCTCCCCGGGCAGAGACAGGGATTTGCTGAACGAGTAGCCGACCAGCGTGTTCTTATAATACTTTGTCAGAAAATCCTCCTGATTGCCGTCGTAGACCAGCTCTCGGTACGGCTCGTCCGAGACAAGATAGATCTCGCGGCCGATTTCCCGCTGCTTCTCCTCTAAGATCCGCGCGATCCGCTCCATCGTCTGCGGCTTATAAATCACACCCGAAGGATTATTCGGCGTGTTGACAATCACTGCTTTCGTCCGCTCCGAAAGCTTTGCCGCAAAATCGTTTAAATCCGGCGCAAACGTCTCCTCATCCGGCCGCACCGCCACGATCTCTGCGCCGAAATTCGCCGCATACTGACGGTACTCCCCGAAAAACGGCGCGAAGACAATCACCTCGTCCCCCGGATTTAAAATCGTTTTAAAGATAATATTCAGGCCGCCGGCCGCTCCGACCGTCATAACGATATTGTGAAAATCAAACGACGTCCCGAAACGCCGGTTTAAGTTTTCCGCAACCGCCGCCCGCACATCCTCATAGCCGGAATTTGACATATAGCCGTGCAGCGCCAGAGAACCGCCCTCTTTTGCGTCGCTCTCGTCAAGCAGCGCGCGGATCGCGTTATTCAGTGCCGCCGGCGCCGGTGTCGCGGGATTTCCGAGGGAAAAATCATAGACATTTTCGGCGCCGAACTTTTGCGCCATCTCCTTCCCTTCCTCGAACATGGCGCGGATCGCGGAGTTTCCCTCCAGCGCCTTTTCTATTTGCTTTGAAACCATGTTTAGCCCCATTTCTGCGCAGCTTTTGCGCCATACAAAAAACACGAATGCTTTCACACGTTAATATACCACGATATGCCCTGCAATACAAGAAAAAAAGTGCCGCAAGGGACTGTTGCAAAAGTAAATGACTAATCTACCGGAGTAGCGGCTCCGTTATTTATATTTTCAATCTTTTTTCAATGTTTTGTAGTACAATGATATAAAGCGGAGGTATCCTTATGAGGCTTTTACTCGTTGAAGATGAAAAAAGAATGGCGCAGGCGCTTTGCGAGATACTGCGTCTTGAAAAATATGAGGTAGATCACTATGCCGACGGTATAAGCGGACTGGCGGCTATCGAAAGCAATATATACGACATTGCAATTCTGGATGTCATGCTGCCCGGAATGAACGGATTTGAGATTGCCAAAAAAGCCCGAGCAAGCGGTATCGTTACCCCGATTTTGATGTTGACTGCAAAAGGTGAACTGGACGATAAAGTAACTGGTCTTGATAGCGGTGCAGACGATTACCTGACGAAACCATTTATGACAAAAGAGCTCCTTGCAAGGCTTCGTGCGCTCGGCAGGAGAACGCTGAATACGACCGACGGCGTACTGTCTTATGGTGATATTGTTCTTGAAACGGGCACGCTCACATTGTCTTGTGTTTCAAACGGCCAAAGTGTGCGGCTCAGCGAAAAAGAGTATCGCATTCTTGAATATCTGATGGCAAATCAGGGACAAATTCTTACCCGTGAACAGCTTGCGGTAAAGATATGGGGTTTTGAGAGCGACGCCGAGTATAACAATGTCGAAGTATATATGTCTTTTACCCGCAAGAAATTAGTTTTTGTCGGAGCGAAAACCGAAATTAAATCAGTTCGTGGAGTAGGATATGAATTGAGGTTTGACGATGTTTAAGAAATCCCGAAGAAAAATTGTTGCATCTATTATGTCTGTGCTTGTGCTTTTGTGGTTCGGGACGCTCGCCGTCATATATACTGCAAGCTACCTTGAAATGTCAGAGCAAAACAGAGGAATGCTCAGAGAGCACGCTGAACATTATGTGCTGTCTCAGCCGTCTGATATGCCCCCTCCTGCAAGACCGGAACCAAATATGGAAAAACCGCATTATTCGGATATGCCATCATTTCAGCTCTCGACATTTTATACAGTTGCTATGAGCTACGATAAAGAAATACTCGAAATCAAGAACCCGCAGCAAACGGTGCATAGCAACGAGGAACTGGAAGCGCTTGCCCGTGAATTGGCAGCCGCCGGCAAACGGGCAGGCGTAAAAAATGACCTTGTATATTATGTTCTCGACAAAGGCGGGTATATGCTTTTTGCATTCAAGGACAATACGATTATAAATGAGAGCATGGACACCTTGTTTCGTTATACCCTGATATTCGGCGGTCTTGCGATCGTTGTGCTTTTCTTTGTTGCTGTTTATCTGGCAAGGCGGATTGTAAAGCCGCTGGAAGAAAGCTATCAAAAGCAAAAGCAATTCATTTCCGACGCCGGGCATGAACTGAAAACTCCCATATCGGTTGTCAGCACAAACGCCGAAATATTATCAAGAGAAATCGCCGGTAACAAGTGGCTTGCAAATATTCAGTACGAAAACGAGCGAATGGGCGTACTCGTTACACAGCTTTTAGAACTTTCCCGTGTAGAAAACGCCCCTATTATAACAGAACAAATTGATTTTTCACGACTTGTCAGCGGAGAGGCGCTGCCCTTTGAAAGTATGGCTTTTGAAAACGGTCATACACTTTGCTGTAACATAGATGAAAACGTCACTGTTCAAGGCAACTGTACGCAATTAAAACAGCTTGTTTCTATTTTGCTGGATAATGCAATACGTCACGGGGATAAAGGGACGGATATTCAGCTTGCTTTGAAAGCAGAACACGGGTATGCTCTGCTATCTGTCGTGAATGCCGGCGCGGCGATCCCGGCTGAAAAGCATGATATGCTTTTTGAAAGGTTCTATCGTGTGGATTTTGTGCGAAACGGTGATGACGGACATTATGGGCTGGGACTCTCCATCGCAAAAGCAATCGTAGATTCACACGACGGAAAAATAAGTGTACGCTGTGCTGATGGACTAGTCAAATTTAAGGTTCAAATACCGATATAAATTTTTTCAGGACTTCAATCAAACTTCAATCTTCCTCTTGTACAATGAAGACACTTCAATGTACAGGAGGAATTTTTATGTGTGAAAGCATAGGAAAGGAGCGATTGATGTGAAATATCGGCATGAGTGGAAGCATGAAATTACCTATGGCGATATGCTGGTTCTTCGTGGGCGGCTGGCGAGGATTGCAGAGCGTGACAAACATACTGTAAACGGCAAATACGAAATCCGCAGTCTTTACTTTGACACGCTAACAGATAAAGCTCTCAAAGAAAAAATCGACGGTGTGAATATCCGGGAGAAATTCCGTATCAGGTATTATAACGGCGATCTGTCTTTTATCAAACTCGAAAAGAAAAGCAAGGTTAACGGTCTGTGCCGAAAGGAAAGTGCCTTTCTTTCAATAGAGAGTGTACAGGCTATTTTGAACGGTAATTATGGCGCGCTCATTGGGAACGGCCAACCGCTTATTACAGAGTTTTACAGCAAAATCACAGGCGGCGGTCTACGCCCTAAAACGATTGTAGACTATACAAGAGAGCCGTTTGTGTTTGCTCCCGGCAATGTTCGTATTACTTTAGACTACAATATTCGTTCAGGCTTGCAGAATACAGATTTTCTGAACCCGAACAGCGTCACTGTTTCTGTCGGGAATGCCCCAATCATTTTAGAAGTAAAGTGGGACGAATATTTACCGGACATCATTCGAGATGCCGTTCAACTTGGAAATTGCAGAACAGGCGCATTTTCCAAATATGCAGCGTGCAGAATCTACGGATAAAAATTACACGATCAAAAGGAGAAATCTAATATGACTTTCAATGACATTTTCAAATCAAGTTTTCTTGAGAATATCACCAGCGTGAGCATTCTCGATATGGCGCTGGCCTTATTGCTGGCTTTTGGAATCGGTTTGTTTATTTTCTTAGTGTACAAAAAGACCTATCAGGGGGTTATGTATTCCTCCAGCTTCGGTACAACTCTTATAGCGCTTACGATGATTACAACTGTTGTTATCTTAGCGGTAACTTCCAATGTGGTTCTTTCGCTCGGTATGGTTGGCGCTTTGTCTATCGTCCGTTTCCGCACTGCAATCAAAGAACCGCTCGACATTGCATTCCTTTTTTGGTCGATTGCAGTCGGTATCGTATTAGCGGCTGGAATGATTCCGCTTGCTGTGATCGGCAGCGTTATCATCGGGGTTATTCTTCTTGTTTTCGTAAACAAAAAATCCCATTGCAATCCTTATATCGTTGTTCTGTCCTGTGCTGATTCTTCATCTGAAAAAAGAGCAACGGACTTCCTCACAAGTAAGGTTCAGAAATGTGTTGTGAAAAGCAAGACTGCCGAAAAAGGAAACATTGAACTGAATTTTGAAATCCGAATGAAAAATGATAATTCAGACTTTATCAACGAACTTTCGGAAATGAACGGTATTCGCAGCGCTGTTCTTGTGAGCTATAACGGCGAATATATGGGTTAAGGAGGCGTACTATGTCAACGCATAAGCATTTTGATAAGATTTGCTGTGTTGTTCTCGTGTTTACACTGCTTCTTACCGTGCTTTTTGTCAACGCAGAAAGTTTCGGCATCAAAAAGGCTTCTTCTGCACCCGGATATGAAAGCAGACTGTTTAACACCTCGAGCGTCCATTCGATTGATATTGTTATGGATAACTGGGACGAATTTCTTGCGGACTGCAAAAATGAGGCGTATTATTCCTGTTCCGTTATCATCGACAATGAGGCGTACAAAAATGTAGCAATCAGAGCCAAAGGCAACACCTCTCTGACACAGGTGGAGTCCTATGGGAATGATCGGTACAGCTTCAAAATCGAATTTGATCATTATGACAGTTCAAAGACATATTACGGACTTGATAAGCTGTGCCTGAACAATATTATTCAGGACAACACCTATATGAAAGACTATCTGACCTATCAGATGATGGCGCAGATGGGTGTGGCTTCCCCTCTTTGCAGTTATGTGAATATTACGGTAAACGGCGAGGATTGGGGACTGTATCTTGCCGTTGAAGGTGTTGAGGAAGCATTTTTGCAGCGTAACTACGGAAAGGATTACGGAGAGCTTTACAAACCTGACAGCACCGGTATGGGCGGAGGTCGCGGCAACGGTGAAAAATTTGATATGAACGAATTTTTAGGAGATTCGGAGTCTGAAAATACTGACAGCACAGATACTTCATCGGGAACGAATCAACCAAATGGTGAATCATCGTTTAATCCCGGTTCAGGAGAAATGCCTGACGGTATGATGCCGCCTGCCGATAATGATCGTGTTCAAAACAGCGATAACGCCGCAAGCGGTAATACACCAGAGGGCGGCAGACCAAACGGAATGCCCGGTGCTGGCATGAGCAGCGACGATGTTCTGCTGAAATACATTGACGATGAGCCGGATAGTTATTCAAACATTTTTGACAATGCCAAAACCGATATTAGTGACAGCGATAAAAAGCGTCTGATTGAATCGCTCCAAAAGCTATCAATCGGTGAAGATATTGACGATATCGTAGATGTTGAGGCAGTAATCCGCTATTTTGTAGTACACAATTTCGTGCTCAATTTTGACAGCTACACAGGTTCTATGATCCATAACTACTATCTTTATGAAAAAGACGGACAAATGCAGATGATTCCCTGGGATTATAACCTCGCTTTTGGTGGCTTTCAATCTATGGGCGGCGCTACAAGCCTTGCAAATTTGCTCATGTGAGATAAAGAAGTAAAAGAAGTGTAAAAAATTTTGCCGTTCCCTGTCCGGCTGACTGC
>CAJTOI010000045.1 GCA_910577925.1 uncultured Roseburia sp. | reverse complement strand
TATTTTTTACACAGAAAAGGAGCTGCGCACTTATTACTTAGTGCGACAGCCCCTTTTTCATAAACGATTCCTGCCGGACTTGACCGGTTCAAAGTCTTCACTCCGCTTCATGCTATCCCCCGCCTTGATTTCTAAAAGAACATTTCATATAATAAAATTGATTTTCACAACGGGGGATTACGGAGATGTTCAATATCGCGATTTGTGATGACGAGGAGGCTTTCATCCGCATTCTGGAAGAGAATCTCAGACAATATGCCGCCGAGACAGGCAGAGAATTTTGTTTTTTTGTCTATCAGGACGGCAGCGAGCTGCTGCAGAGATACCGGTCTGACTATGACCTGATTTTCATGGACATAAAAATGGAAAAGCTAAACGGCTTAAAAACCGCGGAAGAAATCCGCAGAACGGACAGCACCGTCGGCCTTATTTTTCTGACCTCTCTAAAGCAGTATGTCTGGAAAGGCTATGCGTACAGTGCGGTCAGTTATCTTCTGAAACCGGTTGAATACGGCGTCCTGAAAATGGAACTTGACCGCTATTTTGCCCGCTATCAGGGAAAAGACGAACCGTATCTGAGCTTTCAGAATGACAGTGGAAAGTATAAGGTACCGTACAGAAATCTCTGCTATGCCGAGACAAACCGGCGAAATGTCACGCTGCACTTTGAGGGACAGGAACAGGTCGTCTACCGGACTATGAAAGAGGTATCCGCCCTGCTTTTAAAGCAGCCGCAGTTCGCCTGCCCGCACCAGAGTTTTATCGTCAATATGTCCTATATAAAAGGTGTGAAAGGTCTGGAGCTCATTCTGACTACGGGAGAGCGTATTCCTGTCAGTCAGCCGAAGCGTAAGGATTTTATGGGGAAACTGACAGACTACTGGGGGGATATGTTGTAATGGGATTGTATTATTGCCTGGATTTTATCATAACGCTTACCGATGGAATCGGTCTGGCCGTTTTAGGACGCTGCTTTTTGAAACCACCCCGATTTTCTTTAAAAGTATGCGACTGTATCATTTCGATTTCCGTTTTGCTGATTGCCTGGGGACTTACCTGGTTCTCGGAAATGGGAGCATATAAAATGCCGCTTCTTTTCGCGTTTTATGTGTTTCTTTATAAAATATGCTATCGTGATTCCGTATATCAGGCAATCACTGCCATAGAGCTTTTCTATACAGCACTCGTTGTCTTGCCGGAAAATATATCCACAATCCTTGCAACAGGGTTATACGGTGACGCCATGATTATTTCGGTGGAAGGAAACAGCATTGGGCGCTGGGAAGTTTATGTCATGACGCTTTTTTTCCGCATTTTTACAGCCTGGTTTGCTTATATGGCAGTAAAAAATTTTCAATATAAAATCAAACGGGAAGACAGCCTGGTTTTGACGTTTCTTTTCCTGAGTACGATGACCTTTTACTGGATCTCCACTTTTAATTATCTGAATTTGTCAAAAAATTCGAACCTGATGATAGAGATTGGCAGCAGCGGCTTTTCCGTTGCGTTCTTTATCATTTTTCTGTATTCCAAAAATGTCTCGTATCTCCGTGAGCAGGCGCGGCAGAAACAGATCACCATTGACCAGATGAACCGGCAGTTTGCCTACTACCGGGAAAAACTGAGAGACGAGGAACGCGTGCGTTCCGTCTACCACGATATGAAAAATCATCTGCTTGTACTGCAGCGGCAGATCGACTCCAAGGAGACGGAAAACATGGTGAAAAACCTGCAGTCGCAGATAGAAATGTATGAAGATTATGTACATACGGGCAGCGATATTCTCGACATCATTCTGAAAGAAAAGACGGCGCTTGCCAAAGAAAAACAGACGGTCCTGTCTGTCGCCGCCGACCTCGGCGATATGAACTTTATAGAGCCGCTTGACATCAGCACCATTTTCGGCAACGGGCTTGACAATGCCATAGAAGCGAGCGAAAAGCTATCCCCGGACAAGCGGATTATCCTTGTGAAGGCAGGAAAGCTGCGGGATTTCTTTTCCGTATTGATCGAAAATAACTGCGTGCAGGAACATGTCAGCACAAAAAGCCGCGCTGCAAAGCAGGATAATTTTCTTCACGGTTTCGGCCTCTCTAATATGAGACAGGCAGTCGAAAAATACGACGGCCAGTTGACGACCAAATGCGAAAACGGAAAGTTTACGTTAAAAATCTTAATTCCGATTCCATAGTCGGTTATGGCTTTCCTGCGGCCGCTCTTTTTCCCGTGCCGATATTAGATTTTGCGGCGTGGATATTAGAAATTGCAGTCCCGCTTGCATCTTTTTTCAGACGCAATATGATATGCATATCAAACGGTACCGAGATTAAGGAGGAATCATTATGAGCGTACTGCATGCATTTCATCTGAAAAAATACTACGGCAGCGCCGAGAATCTTGTAAAAGCGCTGGATGACGTGAGTGTGTCCGTAGAAGACGGACAGTTTGCGGCAATCGTCGGCACATCGGGCAGCGGTAAATCTACGCTGCTGAATATGTTAGGCGGATTGGACACCCCGACTTCGGGCAGTGTGCAGGTGGAGGACAAAACCCTTGAGACACTGACCGAAGAACAGCTTACGGTATTTCGCCGTCAGCGTATCGGCTTTATCTTTCAGAATTACAACCTCATTCCGTATCTCACGGCGTATGAAAATATCGTGCTGCCGGTCCGTCTGGACGGCAGGTCCGAGGATAAAGATTTTCTGGAGGAAATCGTGCATTTCCTGGAACTTGACGGGAAGCTCTCCAATTATCCGAGCCACCTTTCGGGCGGACAGCAGCAGCGGGTCGCGATTGCCCGCGCGCTCGTGTCAAAGCCCGCCATTATCCTGGCCGACGAACCGACCGGGAACCTTGACAGCCGCACCGGCGCTAAAGTAATCGACCTCCTGAAACTGACAAGCAGGAATTTCAACCAGACGATCGTGATGATTACCCACAACCCCGAAATTGCGGAAAAGGCGGATGTGCGGATACGCATCGAAGACGGAAAAATTCACGCATAAGGAGGCAGTCGGAATGAGCGATAAAAAGATAACAAAAGAAATGATTTCGCTGATGTCAAAGCAGAGCCTTAGATTCAGCCGTATGCGCAACCTCTTTGTGATGATCACCATCATTTTGGCGTCAGCCCTGCTGACGGCAATCCTTATGTTTGCGGCAGGGCAGAACCAGCGGGTCAAAAACGAGCTTTCCCACAGACAGCAGGCGGGTTACTATAACCTGACCGGTGAGCAGGCAGAAATCCTCAGACGGGATGAACGCATCGCCTTCCAGGTACGGGTAAAAACAGGGATTCTTTCCGAGATGGATGGATTCGATGTAATGCCCTGCTATGCGAGCGAGCTGTCCGATCAAATCCGAATCGGCGAGCTGTCAAGCGGGAAGCTGCCCGAAAAGGAAAACGAGATCGCGGTGCAGGCGGCATTGCTGAAAAAGATGGGCATAGAGCCCGCAGTCGGCAGCAAAGTAACCTTCTCTTTTTATGACGGCAACACCGAAACATTTGCGGTGTCGGGTATCTTAGACGGCGGCGATGCGGCAAAGCAGTTTTCCGTGTTTTTCTCCGAACGCTACGCCGAATGCGGCAGTCAGCTGAAGGATATGCCGTACGAGGTGTATGTCAGGCTGTGTGATGCCGAAAGTCTCGGCGCGGAGGGTTGCAAAGAACGGATTTATCTGATCGGAAGCGACGCGGGCATCGAGCGAAAAGATATCAGCCCGTCCCGGGCGTTTCTCGACTCGCTGTCCCCGGATACACAGTTGGTCATGCTCTACGGCATATTGGGAGCAGTCATTCTGCTCGCCTGCATTCTCGTGATTTACGGTGTGTTTTACCTGTCAGTCATCGGCAGAATCCATCAGTTCGGACAGCTTCGCACGATCGGTATGACAAAGAAACAGATAAAAAAATTCATATCCCGCGAGGGCGGCGTTTTGTATCTTTGCTCCGCGCCTGTCGGGATTGCGATCGGCGGGATCGCAGGATATTTGATGATTCCGGACGGTTTCCACATCCAAAACACACTCCTGATTATCATTCTCGTTTCTGCGGCTGTCTGTCTCGTCACAATGATTTCGATACGAAAGCCCGCGCGGCTTGCTGCGGCTGTCTCCCCGATGGAAGCGCTTCGCTATGTCCCGCAGGAAGGAATGAAAAAAGCCGCAAACAAAAAGATGTGCCGCAGCCTGACGCCGACGGGCTTTGGGGTGATAAACTTTTCAAAAAACAGAAAAAAGGCCGTGGTCACCTTTGCCTCTCTGGCGCTTGGCGGTATCCTGTTTATGACGGCGGCAACTTATCTGTCTTCTTTTCAGAAGGAAAATTTTGCGAGACAGGGATATTTTACAGACGCAGAGTTTGTGATCGGATATTCGCAGTCCGCGATAGAGCTGAACGAAAACGGGATGAGCGGGATACAGGCGGATGCACCGTTAAACAACGAACTGATACAGGAAATCACTTCCATGGACGGCGTAAAAAAGGTAACGGAAATCAAACGCTTCGGCGTGTCTTTTGATTATCCGAAGAACGATGAATACAACAACGGCGACGCTGTCTATCCTCTGACCGAAGAAGAGCTGACGGAGATCGACAGCTATCTCGAGGACGGCTCCGCCGACTGCGACAAGCTGATGAGCGGCGATTATATCCTTGCGACCAACAGTACGGCGGCAGAAATATACGGCTGGGAGTTTGCCGTGGGCGATCGGCTGATGCTCCACTACTACGACGGCAGCAAGACGGCGGAAAAGGAAGTCACGATACTCGGTATTCTGAATGACAAATATGTTCTGGACCACAAAGGGCTCGAAGGATGGTTTCTGATGCCCGAACAGGCGGTCTTAACCTGGCTGTCTTATGACAACCTGAATGCCAATCTGCTCGTGTCGACCGAACCGGAGAAAGAAGCAACCATCGAAGCTGCGCTCGCAGAGCTGGTGGCGGAAAAGCCTGCGCTTCGCCTTGAAACCCTTGCGGACCAAAGGGTGGCTTATGAGCAGAACACAAACCGGATGTTCGGCGCAATCGGCGGTCTTGCGGTCTTTATTATGGCATTCAGCATTCTGAGTATGATGAATACGCTGATCACGAATACCGTCACCCGCAAGCAGGAACTTGCCATGCTGGAATCCATCGGAATGGGCAAAGGACAAATCCGAAACATGCTTCTCGCGGAAAGCCTGCTTCTGGTGCTCGCCGCCGTCGGCGTGACGATGACTGTCGGCACGCTGTGCGGTTATATACTCAGCAGTGTGCTGTATGATAACGGCGCATTTTATATGGCGTTTCGGTTCCCGGCAGCATCCGCCCTTGTTTACACATGCGTGCTGACTGCCGTACCGCTGCTCATCACATTCGCATTCCTGCATACCTTTTCGAGGGAAGCGCTGGTGGAACGATTAAGAGGAGCGGAAAACTGAAGTACTCACAATCCCTGCGGGAGAGCTGCTCCCGCAGAGACAGGCCGGATAAATCCAGAAACTTCTGACGCTCCGTCCGGGGTTCTTCCCGGGTCTCGCGTTGCCCCCTTGATCCGGTTTTCCGTACTCCTCAACTTTTATATTGTCTCTGAAATCAGCTTACGGCGCTTCGCCATTTCATCATTCAAGACAACAACGGTACTTTTCCATATCTTTAAATGAATACCCATATTTTTCATCAATGCCTCTCTTAGCGGAGACAGCCACTCCTTTTTATGGCCATGTATAATCAGTACAAATTTAATATGAACCTTATCCCATTCCTGACGCATCAAATGTTCCCCCATATTTACATCCGTATGATATCGGTTATATTTTAATGCATGGTATATCTCAAATGACTGTATAAACTTTTCGGAAATCTCGGTAATAAACTCATCATACCGCATTGTACTGATTTGTTTCTGCGGTGTGCTCGATTTGGCCTCAATAAATAGTATTTGTTCCTCTTGATGCCTCCCTTCTTTACGCATAATAAATTCAACTGTTCTTATATGCGATCCTATCATCTGATTTACATTAGATTTTTCTATTTCAAATATATCCGCTTCCTCAAATGGCCCAAATACCATATTAGATTCTATCGTTTTGTACATACCTACATTACCTTATCAATTTCCGCTTCATACAAAGCTAAGAATGTTTCCATAATTTCGTTATTCTGCAGTTCACGGAAATTCTCACTCTGTTCATATTCTACCGTACCTTTGTTGTCATACAACGAACAATACCTTACTTTATCTGTATCTTTTTTCTTTACTTCAAAATATTTAGCAAGAAAATAATCGTGCGTTGAAACAAAAATCTGCACCCCGTTTCTCTGTAACTCCAACAGCATATCCACGATCGTGGGTATATGTTTCGGATTAATATTTGCCTCTGGTTCATCCCAAAATAATATTGCCCCGTTCTCCAACGTCCCGTTTTTTATTAATTGCCAGAGGAGTGCTATTTTCCTGATTCCCTCTGCGACCAGATTAAATTCTATTTTTGCCTGTGTTCCCGGTTTTAAATAAAACCGTTCCTGTTCAACAGTAACTTTTCCGGCTGTGATTCCCTGCAATATTTCAAGATAGCGTTTTCTGTCATGTGTATCTCTTCCCGCAGATATATCAATTTTAGCTGCCATCACAATGTCAACATACGTGTCATCAAACTCGACATTATTGCTTCCGACTGCCGCTTCAAGATTCCACGAATTTGACAAAATCTCCTTCGCAGGTATAAAAGTACATGACAGATCTGCGAGCTGCTTTTCCCATGTCGCTTCATTTGTTACCTGCGCTGCCCACTTGTTGGTTTTTGTTGTAAATTTCATTCCTATATTTGCATCATCAGAGTATATTTTCACACTGGCCGTTTCTCCCGCACGTTTTCGGCTGACCAGCCTGCGAATATTAGAGCCGTCCGGTCGAAATACCCGGACCACCTTTTGCGGAAAAGAGACATCCACTTTGGCGGCTTTACATGCAGCATATAACAACTTCATTATATGGGTTTTTCCCATTCCGTTTTCACCGATAAAAATATTGATACCGTCACTAAATTCCATATTTATATTTTCAAAAACGGTAACATTTTTAATTTCAATTTTTTTCAGAGCCATAATATTCCTCTTTTCCAATCATACGAAAACCGCCCGAACCGTTTAATGCAGCTTCTCTACATGCGGGCCAAGCTCGCCCAGCTTAAAATGCTTTCTGCACACCGCCACATAGCTGTCGTTTGCGCCCATCATCACCTGCGGCCCCTCCCGCACCACGCCGTTTTCGTTGTAGCGCAGGTTGCAGGTCGCTTTCCTGCCGCACCAGCAGACCGTTTTCAGCTCCTGGACGACATCCGCGATCGCAATCAGCCTTTCGCTGCCCGGAAACAGCTGATTCCTGAAATCCGTCCGCAGACCGTAGCAGACCACCGGCACATCCATGTAATCCACAATATCCGAAAGATGATCCACCTGCTCTTTTGCCGCAAACTGTACCTCGTCCACGATGATGCAGTCATAGCTCTGCACCGCCTCCTTCGGCATCCGCACAAGCTCCTCGACCGTGATACACTCATGTGACAGCCCGATTCTCGAATGTACGACGCGCTCGCCGTCCCGGGTATCGATCTGCGGCTTGCACAAAAGCGCCGTCTGTCCCGCTTCTTCATAATTAAAATGCGTCATCAGCGCATTTGCCGTTTTGGAACTGCCCATTGCGCCATAATAAAAATATAACTTTGCCATTATAACTCCGTCTCTTTCTCACACGTATTTTTCCAAAAATTCCCCCACGACGCGCTCGTAACGCTCTCTGTCGCTCAGATAAGACTGTGCATGTCCCGCCCCCGCAAACAGCACAAGTTCCTTCTTCTCCCCCGCAGCCGCGTACATCATTCTGCCATGCTCCGGCGGAATAAACACGTCCGCCTCCCCGTGAAGAAACAAAACGGGCGTCCGGATTTCCCCCGAAAACACGTCCACCGGACGTATCTTATCCAGACGGTACCGATAGCGCACATGGCTCGCAAGCGAGGCCAGATGCGACAGCTTCCCCGGAAGATGAATGCGCACCGCGCACAGATATTCCAAAAGCTTTCCCAGATCCGCAAACCCGCAGTCAGAGACACAGAAATCAAACCCGGAATACTGTCCCAGAGCCAGAATGCTGCTCGCAGCCCCGAGGCTTTCCCCGTGCAGGCCCAGCACGATATCCGCCCCGAAACGGTCTTTGAAATACTTTGCTATCGTCACGATATCCCGGCTCTCCCGGTTCCCCATAGAGCAGAAGGCATCCGCATTCTCCCCGTGGTGCCGCAGATCATAAATACAGACATTGTACCCCTTCCGGTAATAGATATGCGCATACTTTAGACTTCCAAGCCGCGTGTCGGTATAGCCGTGCGTGATAATCACATATTTATTTCCGGGACGCTTCAGCAGAACGCCGTGCACGAGATACCCGTCTTCCATCACAATTTCAAGCGGCTCTCTGTCATAATCGTCATAGTCTCCGTAGCAGTCTCTTTCTTTTTCCCTGGCAAGGCTCTGCTCCATCGACATCCGTCTCGGCTTCGTCACGATATGCATAAGCACACCGGAAAACGCCGCAGTCAGTCCGGCTGCCGCAAGCAGTCCGGTTCTCAGATACTTCATGTCTTCCTCCTAATTTGATAACACTATCATAACATCTTTTTGCAATATGTCAAAAACCATATTGCGCCGGCCCGAAAATCCGACTATAATATCTTTTACTGGACAGGCACATCCTCCGGATTCCTGTTTCCCGAAAGCCTGCTATCGCCTGCAGGGCCAACTATCATTTACAGAAATGGAGTTTACATATTTATGAACAAAAAAGAAATTCTCGAATTAAAGCGACGCTTAAAAAAGGACGCCTGCACTTTCACAAGGATGTGCGGCTGTTACGTGGACGCCGACCGCAACAAAGTCACTACCATCGGCGAAACATTTTTAAACCTCGAGGACGAAGAATTTTACAAGTATCTCGAAATTGCAAAGAAAGTGCTCTCGGGCACTGTCGGCAACAACATTCTGGAGCTGGAATTTCCCGCAGAAGAGGAAGCGCCCGGCGGCAGACAGCAATTTCTCATGGGACTCAGAGAGAGCGCCTTAAAGAGCGACGAGCTGATGGACGCTTTCTACGACCTCGTGATCGAAAACTACAGCTATGTCGGCAACTATCTGATTCTCGTCTTCCACGACGCCTACGATGTCATGACGAAAACTTCCGACAACAATAAGCTCGACGAATCGGAGGAGGTATACGAATATCTGCTCTGCGCCATCTGCCCGGTGACGCTCACAAAGCCGGGGCTCGGCTACCGGGAAGACGAAAACCGCATCGCGCCGCGCGTGCGCGACTGGGTTGTCGGCGTTCCGGACACCGGTTTCGTGTTCCCGGCGTTCACGGACCGCAGCAGCGACATTCACTCCGTGATGTTCTACACCCGCGACACTAAAAGCCCGCACACCGAATTTATGGAGGCAGGTCTCGGCTGCGGCGCAAAATTCACCGCCACGGAGAAAAAGCTGACCTTTCAGAACATTGTCCGGGAAGTGATCGGGGAGGAAGACGAAAAGAGCAACGCCATCTTTATGGATATCCACGATAACTTAAACAGCCTGATTCCCGTGACGGCCGAGGACGAACCGGAGCCGGAACCGGTGATCGTCACCACAACCGCCATCGCCGACGTGCTGTCCGAGAGCGGTGTCTCCGAGGAGCAGGCCGCGGTCATCGGCAAAACCTACGAAGATGTATTCGCGGACGAGCTGCCCGAGGCGGAGCAGCTCGTGGACCCCAAATTAGTCGAGGCAAACGGCAGACGCAGAGAGAAGTTAGACCTGATCCACGAAGTCGAGAATCTCCGGCAGCAGCTTGAAGATACCCGTGCCCTGCCGGTCGGCGATGACGACGATGACGAAGTGCCCGCGGTGAAGACCTACGACGTTATTCTCCGCGTGAAGCCGGAGAAGGTTCCTCAGATTCACGCTCAGGTCATCGACGGCAGAAAATGTCTCGTCATCCCCATGGAGGACGACGAGCACGCGGCCGTCAACGGCATCAACACCACGGTTTAATTCCAAACGGCAGCGCAAAATGCAGCGCGGTTTGTACCGTGTTTTACCGCTGGAAAAGCAGCCGCATTTCAGATACGGCTGCTTTTTGCTACACACAATCGGATTACATGCTTCCGATGCGTTCTCTGATATAATTCTCCATAGATTCTTTCGGGACGCCAAGCGTTAAAGACAGTTCGCTGTAAAGCTCATTCTCTGCGCTCCGCATATAACGCTCGTCCAACGCGGTTACCTTCTTTCCCTGCCTGGTGCGCTCCCTGCTCCGCTGATACAGCGTTTTTACGATGCTGGCCCACGCCCTGTAATCACAGCTTTTTAACGCCTCCTTATACTTTGCCTCCCGCTGTTTGTCATCCGGAACCCACAGCAGTTCTATGTCCGGCAAATCCTCAATCAGCTGATTTGCCTCCTCTTTTGAGATCACCCTGCGCATAATAATTTTCTGATTATCCGTCGGTGCATAAATCTTCCCGGAGCCGGCTCCCATCGGGGTCAGTACATAGTACAGCCGATCCCTGTCAGCACCTGAAATGTCAAGACGGGTGATATCATCAATCCGGCACACGCCCTTTACACCATAAACCACATATTCGCCAATTCCAAACATTTTCCCCGATTCTCCTTTCCTGTCTGTTCTCCTACTCTATTATGATACCACCATTTTCCAAAAAAAATCCAGCAATTTGTATTTTTGGAAAATAATTTTGTCATATTTCATTCGGGCATACCATCCAAAGAAGACGCAGGCTTCTTTTCTCTCTGTACGAAAAAAAGAGGCTGCACACGAATTGCTCCGCACCGCAGCCTCTTTTTGTACACAACTCAAATGGGTAAAATTGTTGTGTCCGGCTGCGGGAGGAACCCCACAGCCCGTCTTAAATTGGAAGGAAGTTACAAAATGCGATCCGTACCCCTCTGCGGGTACCGTTTATCTCTGCACACGTCCGGATGCATCTCCGCCGGCCAGTTTCTTTACCTCGTCCACGCCTACCATGTTGAAGTCTCCCTCGATGGAGTGCTTCAGACAGCTTGCAGCCACCGCAAACTCAATCGTCTCCTGCGGCGCATAGTCGCTTAAGCACGCGTAGATCAGTCCGCCGCCGAAAGAATCGCCGCCGCCCACACGGTCAACGATGTGCATCAGATACTCTTTGGAGAAGTAGCTCTGTCCGTCCTCGTAGAGCATTGCAGCCCAGCGGTTGTCATTTGCGGAAATGGAGGTTCTCAGCGTAATCGCCACTTTCTTGAAACCAAAGCGGTCGGTCAGCTTCTGCGCAACCTCTCTGTATCCTTCTTTGTTCAGCTCGCCTGCGGTTACCTCGGTACCCTCGGATTTGATTCCGAATACATCGTTTGCATCCTCCTCATTGGAGATACATACGTCCACATACTGGCAGAGCTCGCCCATCACCTGGCCCGCTTTCTCCTTGGACCACAGCTTATTGCGGTAATTCAGATCGCAGCTTACGGTGATGCCTTTTGCCTTCGCCGCCTTGCACGCCTCTAAGCAGATCGCTGCCACATTGTCTCCGAGCGCCGGTGTGATTCCGGTGAAATGGAACCAGTCCGCCCCCTCAAATATTTTATCCCAGTCAAAATCAGCCGTTGTCGCTGTCGCGATGGAGGAACCCGCACGGTCATAAACCACCTTGGACGGTCTCTGGCTTGCACCTTTCTCCAGGAAATAAATACCTACTCTGTCTCCGCCACGGACAATATCGGTTGTGTCAACACCGTACTGTCTCAACGCGTTTACACCGGCCTGTCCGATCTCATGCTTCGGAAGCTTTGTCACAAAGCTTGCATCCATGCCGTAATTCGCAAGGGAAACTGCTACGTTCGCCTCACCGCCGCCGTAGGCCGCGCCGTAAGTTGTCGCCTGAACAAAGCGATAGTATCCCTCCGGTGCAAGGCGAAGCATAATTTCTCCAAATGTAACGACTTTTTTTGCCATTTTACAATCCTCCTAGAATTTTTGGCGTTTCACATTATGAAACCGTGTTTCATTTTTTCATACTTAAATTATACCACCGAAAAGCAGAATGTCAATTCCAAAATATTTTGATTTTACACTTTTCTATTCGGTCGGAATCGGGTATAATAATCCCAAAGAGTTTCACAATGCAAAATAATGTTTCAGTATACGGAACACCAAGGAGGTTTTTATGGAACGCAAATACGATGTTATCACACTCGGAGAAATCCTGCTTCGGCTCTCAACCCCCATCAACGGCCGTCTGGCCGAAGGCGATACTCTCATGCGTCATCTCGGCGGCGCCGAGTTAAATATCGCATCCGAAATCGGGCAGCTGGGGCTTAAGACGGCGATTATCTCCAAGATTCCGGGCAATCTTCTGTCCGCCTTCATCCGAAACCAGCTCAACGCTTCCCGCGTCAGCGAGAGCTATCTGATTTCCGACACCGGCGCCGACAGCCGCATCGGTATCTACTATTACGAATACGGCTCCTATCCGCGGAAACCGAGAGTCGTCTACGACAGAAAGCATTCTTCTATCAACAGCATCGACATCCAAGATGTCCCTGAGACTATGTTTTACAATACGCGCCTGTTTCATACCAGCGGAATCACATTGGGGCTCGGCGGAAACGCGCAGTCTTTTGCCATCGACTGCATCCGCAAGTTTAAGGAGCAGGGCACTCTGATTTCCTTCGACGTCAATTACCGCGCAAACCTTTGGAGCGGCGAGGAAGCGCGCGCCTGCATCGAATCCATCCTCCCCTATGTGGACATCTTCTTCTGCTCCGCCGACACCGCGCGCCTGACTTTCGGCAAGACCGGAACCATTGAGGAAATCCAGAAATCTTTCTGTAAGGAATACCCGATTTCCGTTGTCGCCTCCACGGAGCGCACGGTCATCACCCCGAAAAAGCACGATTTTACCTCCGTTCTCTACTCCTCGAGAGCCGACCGGTATTACAGGGAACAGCCCTACCGCAGCATCGACGTCGTGGACCGCATCGGAAGCGGCGATGCCTATGTCTCCGGCGCGCTCTATGGCTACTTAAAGCATCATGACTGTCAGAAAATGTTAGAGTACGGCAACGCGATGGCCGCCATCAAGCACAGCGTCATCGGGGATATGATCTCCACCGACATCGAAGAAATCGACAGCATTATCGCCCAGCATCAGGACACCTCGGAATTTCAGGCGGAGATGAACCGCTGAAATACCGAAGAATAGCTTCGAAGACTCCTTTTCTATTCGTAAACGGTAGATAGTGCGTACCTCGACTGTAAAGGATAAATATGTGACAATAG
>CAJTOI010000044.1 GCA_910577925.1 uncultured Roseburia sp. | reverse complement strand
CGGCGTAAAGGCGGCTTCCGCGGGCTACAACAGCGTGAAGGTGAGCTGGGAGAAGATTTCCGGTGTGACAGGCTACAAGGTGTACCGCGCGGGCAGCAAAAACGGCAGTTACAAATGCGTGAAGACGGTAAAGGGCGAGAAAACCACAAGCTATAAAGACGGCAAGCTTACGACCGGAAAAACCTACTATTATCAGGTGAGACCGTACCTTGGCAAAAAGGAAGGGGCGGCGTCAAAAGCCGTGTCCGCAAAGCCGGTACCGGCGAAAGCGGCGATTTCTTCTGTGAAAAATTCCGCTTCCAAAACTGCGAAAATCACATGGGAAAAGGTAAGCGGGGCAAGCGGTTACGAGATATACAGCGCGACGAGCAAAAACGGGAAATATAAAAAAGTGACGACAATAAAGAAGGGCGGCACGGTTTCCTACAAAAACACGAAATTAAAGAAGGGAAAGACGTATTATTACAAAGTGCGGGCGTACCGCACGGTAAACGGAAAGAAAGTGTACGGCGCGTACTCGTCGGTAAAGAGTGTGAAGATTAAGAAATAAAGATTCAAGAGAGGGCAGAAGAGGGAGCTGTAAAAACATATGCCGAATTAAAAGAAGAATATCTTATGGTAAAGGCATTATTAAATGTTTCCGGTGTCAATCTTATTGACATTGACAAAATCAAAGAGTAACGAACTGCATAGAAAATACAAAAAGAGGTGTATAGTCTTTTGAGTGACAGGGGCTTTACACCTCTTTATTGTGTGGGCAGGCCAAAACACAGATCTGGCATTTAGAATGCCGGCGGAGACATGGGTAGCTGTGGAATGTTGAAGCAAAACATACATTTGGGGCAGCAGGGGAAAACTCTGCTGCTTTTTCTCTTTTGCAGAGACAAAAAAGATGCTATAATATCCGCGTAAGCAAAGAATCGTCTCGCTGGCGCCGAGCCGCTACAAGTCTGCACTGCGTATCCGTAATACGTCAGATACACAGTGCAAATTGTGCGCTGCGCCGGAAAGGAATGCGCTGCGTCCATATCGGGAACACTGTACACATATCGAGGAAAGGAAAACAGACACACATGAAATTATCGGAACTAACCGCATACGAGGTTTTAGAAGAAAAGCCTCTGGAGGATATCAATTCACAGGGATATATTCTCCGCCACAAAAAGAGCGGAGCCAGAATCGCTCTGATTTCCAATGATGACGACAATAAGGTATTTTATATCGGTTTCCGCACACCGCCGGCAGATTCGACCGGCGTAGCGCATATTGTCGAGCACACGGTGCTGTGCGGATCGGAAAAATATCCGGTCAAGGACCCTTTTGTGGAGCTCGTCAAAGGCTCCTTAAATACCTTTTTGAATGCCATGACTTATCCCGATAAGACGATTTATCCGGTGGCAAGCTGCAACGATGCGGATTTTGCAAATCTGATGAGCGTATATATGGACGCGGTGTTTCACCCGAATATTTATAAATACCGGGAGATTTTCGAACAGGAGGGCTGGCACTATGAGCTCGAGGAGGCGGACGGGCCGGTGACGATAAACGGTGTGGTCTACAATGAGATGAAGGGGGCGTTTTCGTCCCCGGATGATGTGCTCCAGCGCGAAATTATGAATTCGCTGTTTCCGGATACCGCCTACGGCAACGAATCCGGGGGAGACCCGGAATATATTCCGGATTTGACGTATGAGGACTATCTGGACTTTCACGGGAAATATTATCACCCGTGCAACTCCTACATTTACCTCTACGGAGACATGGATATGGCGGAAAAGCTTCGGTGGATAGACGAGGAATACTTAAGCCGCTATGAGTCTGCCGCGGTGGATTCCGAGATCCGTGAGCAGGAGGCGTTCTGCGATGCGGCCGAGGTCATTCGGAAGTATCCGATTGCCTCCGACGACACGGAGTCTGACAATACCTACCTCTCGTACAATCTGGTGATAGGCACCGTCCTGGACCGGAGGCTGTATCAGGCGTTTGACGTGCTTGATTACGCGTTGCTCGCGGCTCCGGGGGCGCCGGTCAGACAGGCGCTTTTGGATGCGGGGATCGGCAAAGACATCACCGGCGGATATGACAGCAGCATCAGACAGCCGATTTTCTCGGTCGTCGCAAAGAACACCAACCTTTCCGAAAAAGAGCGGTTTCTCTCGATTATCCGGGAGACGCTTGCGGGGCAGGTGAAAAACGGAATCAACAAAAAAGCGCTGCTCGCGGGGATCAACAGCTCTGAGTTCCGGTTCCGGGAGGCGGACTACGGACAGTTCCCCAAAGGGCTTCTGTACGGGATTCAGTGTCTGGACAGCTGGCTTTATGACGATATGCAGCCGTTTCTGCACCTGGAGGTGACGGACACGTACCGGTTTCTGCGGGAACAGACGCAGACGGACTATTTTGAAAAACTGGTGGAGCGGTATCTTTTGAACAATACGCATGCCTCCGTCGTGATTGCGCTGCCGGAGCGCGGGCTCGGAACAAAGCGCGAGGAGGAGCTGACCGCGAAGCTTGCGGAGTATAAGGCCGGCCTGACAGAGGAGGAGCTTGCGGCGCTCGCCGCGGCTACAAAGCATCTGCGGGCTTACCAGGAGGAGCCGTCGCCGCGGGAGGAGCTTGACAAAATACCGATGCTCCGGCGCGAGGATATGAAGAGAGAGGCGATGCCGCTCAATAATATCGAGGTGCTGTCCGGGAAGACAAAGTTTGTGCACCATGCGATGTTTTCCGGGGGAATTGATTACCTGACGCTGCTGTTTGACGTCCGTGATCTCTCACCGGAGGAGCTGCCGTATCTCGGTATTCTAAAGGCGGTGCTTGGCTATGTGGACACGGAAAACTACGGCTACGCGGAGCTGGCAAATGAGATCAACATTCACACCGGAGGCATCGGCTGCGGCATCGGCATCTATCCGAGCGTGAAGGACAATAAGGAGCTTGAGATTGCGTTTGAGGTGCGCACAAAGGTGCTTGCGGACAGGCTTGCGGATGCCGTGCACCTGATAAGGGAGATTGTGACAGGCTCAAAGCTCTCCGACGACAAGCGTTTGTATGAGATTCTGGCTCAGCTGAAATCCCGGCTGCAGGCGGGACTCAGTTCGGCGGGGCACTCGGTGGCATCCATCCGGGCGATGGCCGGCTTCTCGCGGTCGGCCTGGTATCAGGACGCCGTGAACGGAATCGGGGCCTACCGCGTGATCGCGTCGTATGAAGCGGATTTTCAGGCGAAAAAGGAAGCGCTTGCCGCGCGCCTTTCGGGACTGATACGCCGCATTTTCACGGAGGAGCGCATGACGGTCAGCGTCACGTGTGCCGAAAAGGATTTTGCCGCGGTCAAGCGGGAGGTTCTGGGACTTGCGGGGGCGCTGCCCGCGGGGGACGGTTTCGCGCGCGGCTGCAGACTGCCGGAGCTTGCGGTATCCCGGAAGAATCAGGGATTTCTGGACGCCTCTCAGGTGCAGTACGTGGCGCGGGCCGGGAATTTTGTGTCGCACGGATTCCGGTATCACGGCGCGCTCAAAATCTTAAAGGTTATCATGGGCTATGATTATTTGTGGATCCATGTGCGGGTCAAGGGCGGCGCGTACGGCTGTATGAACGGCTATATGCGGAACGGGGATACCTATTTTGTGTCCTACCGTGATCCGAACCTTTGCGCCACCAATGAGGTCTACGACGGGATTCCGCGGTATCTCGAAGCGTTTGAGGCAGACGAGCGCGAGATGACGAAGTATATCATCGGAACCGTCAGCGATATGGATACGCCGCTGAATCCCAATGCTAGGGGAGTCCGCTCGATGACGGCGTATCTGCAGGGACTGACGGAGGCGGATATTCAGCGCGAGCGGGACGAGGTCATCGGAGCGACGGCGGAGGATATCCGGGGATTAAAAGATATGATGGAGGCGGTGCTTTCCGACGGCTGCCTGTGCGTGATCGGAAACGAGGATTGCCTGCGTCAGGAGCGCCCGCTGTTTGACAGTCTGGAAACCCTGTGCTGATCGGCAGCCGGGAGCCGAAGCCGCCTGCGGCGGCAGAATGAGAGGAAACATGAACGAAAGCTTTAAATCGGGGTTTGTGACGATTATCGGACGCCCGAATGTAGGAAAATCGACACTGATGAACCATTTGATCGGGCAGAAAATTGCGATCACATCGAACAAACCGCAGACGACCAGAAACCGGATTCAAACGGTTTATACGGATCCCGCGCGGGGACAGATTGTCTTTTTGGATACCCCGGGGATCCACCGGGCCAAGAATAAGCTCGGGGAGTATATGGTGAACGTGGCCGAGCGCACGCTCGGCGAGGTGGATGTGATTCTGTGGCTGGTGGAGCCCTCGAATTTTATCGGGGCCGGCGAACAGCATATTATAAAACAGCTTCAGAAAACAAAAACGCCGGTGATTTTAGTGATTAATAAAATTGATACCGTGGAGCGGGAGCGTGTGCTCGCGTTTATCGACACCTACCGCAGACAGTATGAATTTGCGGAGATTATCCCGGCGTCCGCGCTGCGGGGACAGAATACCGATACGGTGCTGGATATGATTTTTAAATATCTGCCTTACGGGCCGATGTTTTACGATGAGGACACGGTGACGGACCAGCCGGAGCGCGCGATTGTGGCGGAAATCATCCGGGAGAAAGCGCTGCACGCGCTGGACGATGAGATCCCGCACGGGATTGCCGTGGAGATAGACCGCATGAAGCAGCGGCAGAATCAGGATATCATTGACATTGAGGCGACGATTGTCTGCGAGCGGGAGTCGCACAAGGGCATCGTCATCGGAAAGGGCGGGGCGATGCTCAAAAAAATCGGGTCAAACGCCCGGTATGAGGCGGAGCGCCTCTTGGAGATGAAGGTCAACCTGAAATTGTGGGTCAAAGTGCGCAAAGACTGGCGCGACAGTGATTCGCTGATGAAAAATTTTGGATATAACAAGGATGAAATCTAGGGCGCTGCCAATTTTTTGCTGGTATAAAGTAAAGTTCATCGGAAACCCTATTCCTGTAGAGGAAGCGAATACAGGGTAGAAGGAGTGGATGAGATGGAGGAAGCCTGGGATACATTTCTGGTGTCAGGAAAAGTTACTGATTATCTGCGTTACAAAGATGCGGAGTCGATGCAGGTACAGAGGGATTCTGCCCGGAATTTGGAGAGAGAGTGGCCGGATGGGACAAACGATTGTAGTGACCGGGATGGTTTTAAATGCAATGCCGGTGGGTGAATTTGACAAAAGAATTACACTGCTCACAAAAGAGAGAGGAAAGATTACAGCCTTTGCCCGGGGCGCGAGGAGACAAAACAGCCAGCTCCTCGCGCCCACCAGTCCCTTTTCCTTCGGGGAATTTGAGCTGTTTGAGGGGAAAAACTCTTACACGGTGTACAAGGCGTCCATCCAGAACTATTTCAGAGAGCTGCTTGAGGATCTGGATGCTACATATTACGGATGTTATTTTTTAGAATTTGCGGCGTATTACTGTCAGGAGAACAATGACGAGAGAGAACTGTTAAAGCTTTTGTACCAGTCGCTTCGGGCGCTTGCGAGCAGCGCCTACGACAACCGGCTGGTGCGCTGTGTGTTTGAATTGAAGGCTCTCGCGGCAGGCGGCGAGGGCCCGAATGTGTTTTCGTGTTTAAAGTGCGGGAAAAAGGAAGGGCTGACCTGGTTTTTTACGGAGCGGGGAGGGACGTTTTGTGATTCCTGCGGCCGGGAGATAACGGCCGGCCGCCCGGCGGCGCATTTTCATATGGAAGAATCGACGCGCTATGCGATGCAGTATATTATTTCCTCGCGCGTGGAAAAGCTCTATACCTTTTCCGTCAGCGAAACGGTATTGGAGGAGCTTGAGGCTATTTTAAAAAGCTATATGGAGCGCTGTCTCGGCCACCGGTTTAAGTCTCTGGAGATGCTGGAGTTTTGCATCTGATTTTACCGGTTGAAATCGAATCCCAAAAAGAGTATAATATCTAACATTAGAAATTGAAGACATAAAGGAGATTGGAGACACGGCAATATGAGAAATGGATGGAGAGCAGGGATTGCCGCGCTGCTGTGTGCGGGGATGCTTGCAGGCTGCGGGAAATCAGTGGAGGCAGACGCAAGTCTGGTGTACGTGGACAAAAAAGGTGCGGTGACATCCGTGGATGTGGAAAGCCTTGATGTGAACACCTATGACGAGACGGAGTTTGAAGCTTTTGTGGACGAAGCCGTGGAGGAGTACAACGCCGTAAACGGTAAAAATTCCGTCAAATCGGAAGGAATCACGGTGGAAGAGGGAGTTGCAAAGCTTCAGATGAAATACAAGACGGCGGAGGACTATGCGGCGTTCAACGGCATTGAGTTTTATGCGGGGACGGTGGTGGATTCGCTTGCGGCAGGCTACACGTATGACACGGACTTTGTGAAGGTGGAGGACGGAACGGTCACGGGGACGGCCGCAAAGCAGGAAATCTATGCCGGCGAGGGCCTGAAAGTCGTAATCATTCGGTCGAATACGAACGTGCAGGTGGAAGGAAAGATCTGTTATGTATCCACGGAGAATGTCCGGCTTGCCGGGCCGGATTCCGTGTCCATCCGCGACGGATATACCCCGCAGGACGGGGCGTATACGGCGGGGACCGAGGACGGCGGAGCGGAAGTGTCCGGCGGGGATGCGGCGGCCGGTGTGAAGGAGAACGGCTCTTTTGAGACACAGGTTTACACATTTATCGTATACAAATAAAAGAGTCCTGCACATTTGGAAAGGAGTACAGTTATAAAATGGAAAAGTCAATGGATAAAATCGTAGCGCTGGCGAAATCGAGAGGATTTGTATATCCGGGTTCCGAGATATACGGCGGGCTGGCGAACACCTGGGATTACGGGAATCTCGGCGTGGAGCTGAAGAATAACGTAAAGAGAGCATGGTGGCAGAAATTTATTCAGGAGAATCCCTACAATGTGGGTGTGGACTGTGCGATTCTGATGAATCCGCAGACCTGGGTGGCATCGGGACATCTCGGAGGTTTTTCGGATCCCCTTATGGATTGTAAAGAGTGCCACGAGCGGTTTCGTGCGGATAAGCTGATCGAGGATTTCGCCGAGGAGCATCAGGTCGTGCTTTCCGGTTCGGTGGACGGATGGACGCAGGAGCAGATGAAGGCGTTTATCGAGGAGCATCAGATTGCATGTCCGAGCTGCGGGAAACACAATTTTACCGATATCCGTCAGTTTAATCTGATGTTTAAAACGTTCCAGGGCGTGACCGAGGATGCGAAGAATACCGTATACTTAAGACCGGAGACGGCGCAGGGGATTTTCGTGAACTTTAAAAACGTACAGAGGACCTCGCGCAAAAAGATCCCGTTCGGCATCGGGCAGATCGGAAAGTCGTTCCGCAACGAGATCACGCCCGGAAACTTTACGTTCCGCACCAGAGAGTTCGAGCAGATGGAGCTGGAGTTCTTCTGTGAGCCGGGCGCCGATCTGGAGTGGTTTCAGTATTGGAGAGGGTTCTGCCGCGACTGGCTGCTTGCACTCGGCATGAAGGAGGAGGAGATGCGCCTGCGCGACCATTCTCCGGAGGAGCTGTGTTTCTACAGCAAGGGAACGACCGACATTGAGTTCTTATTCCCGTTCGGATGGGGAGAGCTCTGGGGCATCGCAGACCGCACGGACTATGATCTGACGCAGCATCAGGATACCTCTCACCAGGATCTGACCTACTTTGACGATGAGAAGAACGAGCGCTATGTTCCGTATGTGATCGAGCCGTCTCTGGGTGCGGACCGCGTGGTGCTGGCATTCCTGTGCGCGGCCTACGACGAGGAGAATATCGGGACGGAGGAGAAGCCGGATATGAGAACCGTGCTTCATTTTCATCCGGCGCTCGCACCGGTCAAGATCGGTGTGCTGCCGCTGTCGAAGAAGCTCAGCGAGGGTGCGGAGAAGATTTTTGCCGAGCTTTCTAAGAAGTACAACTGCGAGTTCGACGACAGGGGAAATATCGGCAAGCGCTACCGGAGACAGGACGAGATCGGCACGCCGTTCTGCGTGACGTATGATTTCGAGTCCGAGAGCGACGGCGCGGTGACGGTCCGCGACCGAGACACGATGGAGCAGGAGCGCGTAAAGATTGAGGATCTCGGCGCTTATTTTGAGAAGAAATTTGAGTGGTAGAACAGGGTTATTTTAATAAAAAAGCCCCGGAAGAGTATGTAATATATTCTTCCGGAGCTTTTTTATTTGTTTTTCTTTCGAGCTTTTTTATTTGTTTTTCTTTCGAATGACATCTATAAGCTGGGCGATTGCAAGGATTTCTTCCTCCGACAGGCCTGATACGTCAAGGGTATTGTGAGGCGCAAGACCCAGCAGGTAGTCAGTTGACACATGAAAGATGTGGGCATAGTTGATCAGAGTGTCAAAGGTGGGACAGCGGGTGTCGGATTCATAGGATGAAACAGCGCTGATAGCGACGCCCAGACGCGTAGCCAACTGTTTTTGCGTAAGGTTCTTTTCTAATCGTAATTGTTTTAATTTTTCTCCCAAATTCACAAGTTGTTTATTCTCCTTTCACGATTAGTGTACAAACGATAATTTCCGTTTTGGCGAAATATATTTCACAAATACGGAAATATATGCTATAATTTAAAAACATGAATAAAAAGAAAAGGTTTTTGAGGAGGGATTTGATTTGGAAATTTTTATTGCAATGAAAGAAAAAATAAAGTTATTGCCGAGGGCGATGATCCTGTATCTGGTATTCATCGTTTTGATGATAATAGTGATATCACTAAAGTCGAACTATTATATTGATGAGATCTATTCGTACGGTCTGTCAAACTATACCGGAGACGGGATAAATATCACATTTGAATATGATAAGACCTATACCCCGGGGGCTTCTGTTTTTTGGGATTATATGGAAGTGCAATCGGGGGAACGGTTTGATTATTCCAGCGTTTGGACCAATCAGACCAATGATGTGCATCCGCCATTGTATTACGCGGCTCTTCATACCATATGTTCCGTATTTCCGAATACGTTCTCAAAATGGTATGCGGGAATAATTAATATGGTATCTGCATTATTGGTATTATTTGTGATGCGGAAACTAATTCGGCTGCTGACAGAGAGTAAGTATATTCTGACAATGATATCGTTTTCGTTTGTGGCTCTGACCGGAATCCTGCTTGCAGTGTCTTATTTCAGAATGTATGTGATGGCGATGCTGTGGGTGACGCTGCTCGCATATTTATTTGCAAAGCAGGTGGATGAAAAGCAGAATTTCAAGTTTTACGGATTCATTTATGCGGTCACCGTTGCGGGTGCACTTACACATTATTATGTGATTGTATATGCTTTTCTTATTTCCTGTGTGTACGGCAGTTATCTTTTGTGGAATGAGCGAATAAAGGAGACCTTGCTTTTCTGCGTGACAATGGCACTTGCGGCCGGAACTTCCGTCGCGGTTTTTCCGGCAATGATAGAGCATATGTTTTTCGGATACCGGGGGACGGAGGCGATTGATAATTTGATTGTGGGAAGAAACGGCGGATACTGGGAGTCCCTTAAGATATTTTTTACGCTCCTCAATCAGCAGGTATTCGGCAATTTGCTGGGGTATATTCTGATTGGTCTTGTGATCCTGACTGCCGTTCGATATTCTGAGAAAGACTTGAGGGGCGAGGGAGGATTCGTGCCTTGGGACGGTATTTCCTTAGGGATGGAACGAAAAATAAAAATTCGGTATGCGCTTTTGCTGATTCCCTGCTTTTTATATTTTATGCTTGTAGCCAAAATGTCTTTCGTTACAGCGGACAGATATATTGTTCCCGTATATGCGGTTTCTTTTGCCGGAGTGATATGCATGACATATAAGGTTCTGGAATATTTTCTGAAAAACAAAGCGTTTATCATCGGATCAATCGTCATGAGCGCATTGCTGATTGGCGGAAGCTATACATCTTCCGGGTGGCTGTATCTCTATCGGGACAGCAGGCCCTTTTTGGCAGAGGCAGAAGCGAAAAGCAATTATGATTGTATCTGTGTGTTCGAAGGGGATAGCTGGCTGCTTCTTCCTGAGTTTGCCGAATATTGTAACTATAAGAGTATCACCTTTATCACGTTGGAGGAATTGAATAAAGACGGTATTCACCGTCTGGCGTCTCCTGACGGAATCGTAGTTTCCTTTGTCGGATATTCTTACAATCTGGATGAGGCAGTGCAGAAGCTGGTGCAGGAGAACGGATATGAAGGATGTACAAAGCTGGGAACCTTTGGGTTTGATAATACATATTTTCTGTACAATTAAGCGCACACTTTTTATGAGACTGTCTGTGGAGCCGGAAGAAATGCATTTCATATTATGAAACATCATTCCGGATTGTGAAATATTAACAAAAAAACACCGATTATGTCACAAAAAAATTGTTGCTTTTTAGTAGAAGTGTGATATTATAAATGTGTGCGTTCCGGAGGAAGCACATGTAGTGGCTGTGTCGTGAAGGCCGGTTTTATGCGGTTTTCATGATAACATAGTAACTGTGCCGCACCGCAGAACTTACATAGCGGCGATTGCTGTGTAACCGTGTGTGACAGATTTTGTATGACGGGTGCGGCAGGGCAATATTTTTGTAGGAGGAATCAGTAAAATGGCAAACAAATGGGTGTATTTGTTTACGGAAGGTAACGCAGATATGCGTGAGCTTCTCGGCGGTAAGGGCGCGAACTTAGCGGAGATGACCAACATCGGTCTTCCGGTTCCGCAGGGCTTTACCATCACGACAGAAGCTTGTACGCAGTATTATGAGGACGGCAGAGAGATCAATGCCGAGATTCAGGGACAGATTAACGAGCATATCGTTAAGATGGAAGAGATTACAGGAAAGAAATTCGGCGATACCAAGAATCCGCTGCTTGTTTCCGTTCGTTCCGGCGCGAGAGCTTCCATGCCGGGTATGATGGACACGATCTTAAATCTTGGTCTGAATGAGGAAGTTGTCAATACAATCGCAGAGATGTCCGGCAATGCGCGTTGGGCATGGGACTGCTACCGCAGATTTATCCAGATGTATTCCGACGTTGTTATGGAAGTCGGCAAGAAATATTTCGAGGAGCTCATCGATAAGATGAAAGCGGACAGAGGCGTAAAACAGGACGTTGAGCTGAACGCGGACGATTTGAAGGAGCTTGCAAATCAGTTTAAAGCAGAGTACAAAGAGAAGATCGGTTCCGATTTCCCGGATGATCCGAAGGAGCAGCTGATGGGCGCTATCAAGGCCGTATTCCGTTCCTGGGACAACCCCCGTGCGAACGTATACCGCCGCGACAACGATATCCCGTATTCCTGGGGTACCGCTGTAAACGTACAGTCCATGGCATTCGGCAATATGGGTGACGACTGCGGTACCGGCGTTGCGTTTACCCGTGACCCGGCGACCGGAGCAAAGGGTCTGTTCGGCGAGTTCCTTACCAATGCACAGGGCGAGGACGTTGTTGCAGGTGTCCGCACTCCGATGAAGATTACCGAGATGGCGGACAAGTTCCCGGAGGCATTCGAGCAGTTTAAGGATGTGTGCCAGACGCTTGAGAATCACTACAGAGACATGCAGGATATGGAGTTTACCGTTGAGCACGGCAAGCTGTATATGCTTCAGACCAGAAACGGTAAGAGAACCGCACAGGCAGCGTTAAAGATTGCCTGCGATCTGGTGGATGAGGGTATGAGAACAGAGGAAGAGGCAGTGGCAATGATTGACCCGCGTAATCTCGACACGCTGCTTCACCCGCAGTTTGACGCAGCTGCATTAAAGGCTGCAACACCGATTGGCAAAGGACTTGGAGCTTCTCCGGGCGCTGCCTGCGGTAAGATCGTATTCTCCGCTGAGGATGCGGAAAGCTGGAACGCAAGAGGCGAGAAAGTCGTTCTCGTGCGTCTTGAGACTTCACCGGAGGATATCACCGGTATGAAAGCTTCTCAGGGTATTCTCACCGTCCGCGGCGGTATGACCTCTCACGCAGCCGTTGTTGCGCGCGGTATGGGTACCTGCTGTGTATCCGGATGTGGCGATATTGCCATGGACGAGGCGAACAAGAAGTTCACGCTGGCAGGAAAAGAGTTCCACGAGGGAGATCCGATTTCCATCGACGGAACGACCGGTAATATTTACGACGGATTGATCCCGACCGTTGACGCGACCATCGCAGGTGAGTTCGGACGCGTTATGGCTTGGGCGGACAAATACAGAAGATTAAAGGTGAGAACAAACGCCGATACGCCGGCAGACGCGAAGAAAGCACGCGAGCTCGGCGCAGAAGGTATCGGTCTCTGCCGTACCGAGCATATGTTCTTTGAGGAGGACAGAATCGCGGCATTCCGTGAGATGATCTGTTCCGATACCGTTGAGGAGAGAGAGGCTGCGCTTGAGAAGATTCTTCCGTACCAGCAGGGAGACTTCGAGGCACTCTACGAGGCACTCGAGGGAACCCCGGTTACGATTCGTTTCCTGGATCCGCCTCTTCATGAGTTTGTTCCGACCGAGGAAGCCGACATCGAGAAGCTTGCACAGGCACAGGGCAAACCGGTTGAGAACATCAAGAGCCTTATCGCATCTCTTCACGAGTTTAACCCGATGATGGGACACAGAGGCTGCCGTCTGACCGTTACCTATCCGGAGATCGCAAAGATGCAGACGAAAGCTGTAATCCGTGCGGCGATTAACGTTCAGAAGAAGCATTCCGACTGGACCGTAAAGCCGGAAATCATGATTCCGCTCGTATGTGAGATCAAAGAGCTGAAATTTGTCAAGAAAGTTGTCGTTGAGACTGCGGATGCGGAGATCGCAGCTGCAGGCGTGAAGTTAGAGTACGAAGTGGGTACGATGATCGAGATCCCGAGAGCGGCGCTGACTGCAGACGAGATTGCGACAGAGGCAGATTTCTTCTGCTTCGGTACAAACGACCTGACACAGATGACCTTTGGTTTCTCCCGCGACGATGCAGGTAAGTTCTTAAACGCTTACTATGACACCAAGATTTTCGAGAACGATCCGTTTGCAAAGATTGACCAGACAGGTGTCGGCAAGCTGATGGAGACCGCAATCAAGCTTGGCAAGCCGGTAAATCCGAAGCTTCATGTCGGTATCTGCGGAGAGCACGGCGGAGATCCGTCTTCGGTAGAGTTCTGCCATAAGATCGGTCTTGACTATGTATCCTGCTCACCGTTCCGTGTGCCGATCGCAAGATTGGCTGCTGCGCAGGCGGCTATACAAAGTAGGTAGGAGTTCTCTTTCCTTTGAATTACCGCTATCTTTCGAGCAGGCGGCAGCTTACCGAAAGGCTAACGGACAGTATGTAAGGAAAAATCAATGGAGAGAAACGAATGTAACCGTTTATATCGACCTTGATTAGATGATGAATTATGATAAGCGTATCATTAGAAATAGTGGTACGCTTATTTTTTCACTCGTTTGCACCTTTGAGTATTCCATCGCTTCTATATATAATGGAAGCAGGAAAGGACGGTGAGCTACATGAGAGAAAAGAAAACTCACATATATGTGGATAGCCAAGAAAGAACATTACTTTTACATAGCCTTGTGGAGCTGAAAAATCAGCTCATACAGCAGG
>CAJTOI010000043.1 GCA_910577925.1 uncultured Roseburia sp. | reverse complement strand
TATCGGGGCACAAATCAGTAAAATCAAGCGTTATAGAATTAATCAGCAGACACTACTTAGCAACAAACCGAGGGATGAAACCCCCGGTTTACCTTTTTCTTAATACCTCATTCCTCTGATTCATCCGCACTTCTCGCTCCCCCTCACTGCTGCACCAACTCGACCAGCTAATCCTGCGTCATATCCTGTCTCGCCGCCAAAAGCCTTGCGCCGCTGTCGATGAGCAACAGACTCTGCTTATCAAATTGCATCAGAATTTTTACAGTTTCCAAAAGATTCCCTCTTTCGCTCATAGATACACCCCTCCATCATTTCGTTCTACGATTATTATTTATCACTTAGCGATTTATGTCAACGCATTTTCTTGACTTTTTTATCGTTCAACGATATAATGTTTTTAAAAGGGAGAGTTTATATGGAGGCAATAGGAGATAGGATTAAAAGATTAAGAAAGGAAATTCTTGATAAGACACAAAAAGAATTTGGAGAACATATAGGATTAAAGCCAAATTCCGTAAGCGATATCGAAAGTGGGAAAAATAATTTAACAAAGCAAACAGCCAATGCTATTTGCCGGGAATTTGAAATCAATAAAGATTGGCTCCTGACCGGCGAAGGTGAAATGTGTGACATACCAGAAGACGAAACCGTCGCCGCTGTGTCGGAACTGTTGGAAGAGAGCAACCCGTTTTATGATCTTATTATCGGAATTGTGCATACATATAAGAAATTAGATGATAAGTCGCAGGAAACACTAAGAAACCTAAGCCAGGAATTACTTGACAACTTAAAAAAAAGAGGCTAATTTCTTTATACATGTTTGTATGCATTTTTTATCGACACACACGTTTACACTTGTTACTATGATTCTATAGAGAAATAGAAATGGAGGAACCTTCATTGGCATTGAATTTGAAAGATATGCAAAAAATATGCGTACCGGAAAACATCATCTTAACGATGCATGCTGCAAAACGCATAGAACAGCGAGGCATCCTTTTAAGAGATATTATAGCCTGCATCATGACCGGTGAGATTATTGAACAATATGCAGACGATTACCCTTATCCGAGCTGCCTCGTTCTCGGAAATCACTGTTCCGATAAACCGCTTCATACTGTCGTTGGAACAGACGGAAACTATCTTTGGATTATCACTGCTTATTATCCTTCTTCCCAAAAATGGTTAGAGGATTTGAAAACCAGAAAGGAGAATTAATATGAAATGCTTTCTTTGTAAAGGCGATATGACTGATTCTACTACTACTTACATGACAGCTTATAACAGCTGCTTCATCATCATTAAAAATGTTCCGTGTCTCAAATGCGACCAGTGCGGCGAGGAGTATATCAACGGCGTTACCATGCTGAAAATTGAAAATATCATTGAAAAATTAAAATCCGTACTAACGGAATTTGCTGTTGTGGATTTCAAAAATGCTGCCTGAGAATACTCTGCTGCGAATGCACATGGAAAGAACCGGAGGCTTACAGTCTGCCGGTTCTTTCCATGTGCATCCGCAGTAAGATAAGGATCTGGCGCAGAAAATTTCTGTCAGATTCGCCCGTCTGCTCTATCTTTTCGGTGATTATTCTTTTGTACTCTTTTGTATTCATCGGTTCCCTCCTCTAAATAAGGGCTGCACGCTTCCCTTCTATTTATGATTCTATTTTATCAACTATTTTTGTAATTGCAATATTCGGAGGCAAAGTCTGTCAACGCTGACAAAAATTCTCGATAATTGCAGTTTATTCGGGCACTTCTTCTGTAATTGTAAATTCTGTTTACTGCGTTCGAACCTCTGCGCCGCTCAGAAATATGCGCCCTGAAAACCTCCGATATTAAAGACGGTGTTGCCCATGTGCAACGGGCTATTGTTCTCAATGATAAAAAAGAATGAGTTGTGAAAAATACAAAGTCATACGCCGGTGACCGTTTTATCCCCCTCTCTGACTTCGTTCTAGTCCAAATCAGCCTCGAAAACGAAATGGTTGTGAATTATCCTAACAACATAACGGACCGATTTGAGTGGATTTTGAAGCGTTCCGGGCTGCCTCATTTTCGTTTTCATGATTTGTAGCATTATTGCGCCTCTATACAGCATACAATGGGGATTCCTGATGCCTACATTATGCAGCGCGGCGGCCGAGGAAGTGATGCAGTACTTAAAAACGTGTACCGACATGCGCTGACGGATAAAAAAATGAAATGGATCTCCGGGCAAATGAATACTTTTCAGCAATGTATGACACGAAATATGACATGAAATTCAAAAAGCACTGAAAAATCAGTGCTTTTTGCGTGCGGGTAACAGGACTCGAACCTGCACGGTCTCCCACCAGAACCTAAATCTGGCGCGTCTGCCAATTCCGCCATACCCGCAGGTTTGCCGGGCAGCATACTGCTGCCCGCGGCACGCTGCCGAGGCATATTATACCGCAGCTTTATCCGCAGTGCAACTGTTTTGCGGCTCCGGTCCTATTCCGCCTCCTCGGGCTTCTCATAGCGCTTCCAGACCTTGTCTGCGCCGCATACGTTTCTCACGCCGTCCGGGTAGGTGATAATATAATCTCCCTCGCCGATAAAGGTATGGCCGCGTTTTGTGCTGATATAGGGACACACAATCGTGCCGTCCTCCCTCTGAATCTTCACAAGAAAGTCGCTGACAATCCACCCCTTTGTCACAACGTCATACAGGCGCTCATAACCGTCCTCCATGCCCTTTCCGACCTCATATCTGACCACATCCACCTCAACTGGGATTCTCCTGCTCTTCATACGCACTACCTCCGTCATATATGCAACACACGGTCTTCCTCTATGATCATTATAGCACATATAAACCGTTTTTTAAATTCTTTTTTCCCGGGGCCTACAGGGGATGTCCGCGTAGCAAAAAAACAGGAAGTACGATTTTTTGCGTACTTCCTGTTCTCCTGATGAGGCATCGGGGATTCGAACCCCGGACAACTTGATTAAAAGTCAAGTGCTCTACCGACTGAGCTAATACCCCAAAAAATAAGCTGGGCTAGCAGGATTCGAACCTGCGAGTGCTGGAATCAAAATCCAGTGCCTTACCGCTTGGCGATAGCCCAACAAAAGATCTCGTTGCACCTATCGCAACCAGGGTGGATACAGGGATTCGAACCCTGGGCCTCCAGAGCCACAATCTGGCGCGCTAACCAACTGCGCTATACCCACCGTAAAATGTGCTCGAAGGGATTCGAACCCCCGACCCACGGCTTAGAAGGCCGTTGCTCTATCCAACTGAGCTACGAACACATATCCATGCTCTCATTTGTAATCACACGTTCTCATCGCTCTCACAAATGGAAAGCGGGTGATGGGAATCGAACCCACGTATCCAGCTTGGAAGGCTGGTGTTCTACCATTGAACTACACCCGCACAAATCGGGGTGACAGGATTCGAACCTGCGACCTCCTGGTCCCAAACCAGGCGCTCTAGCCAAGCTGAGCCACACCCCGAAGGATTTACTTAACATCGTGTATCCATTACTCAGCACTACCGGAATTCTGCCCGTTCGTGACGCAATGATTATTATATAGGACAGGCCGATGAATGTCAACACTTTTTTATAAATAATTTATTTCGAAATGTGCCTTCCCGACTCTGTCGATATTCATCAAAATAAAAGACGGCCGCCTTCCTTCCTGTCTCGGATGCGTCAGACTTCCCGGATTTATCACGACCACCTCATCGCCGTATTCAATGACAGGCCGGTGCGTATGGCCGAACATCGCAATATCGCATCTGCGGAAGCGCGCCTCCTTCTTGAGATCCATCGTTCCGGAATTTACATCGTAGTAATGTCCGTGGGTCATAAAAATACGATATTTTCCGATTTCAAGCTCCCGCTCTCTGGGAAGCGTCGAAAAAAAGTCATTATTTCCGGCAACAATCGCCATCGGGCAGCCTGCCATCTCCGCGATATAATCCTCGTCCCCCTCGGCATCGCCCATATGTAAAAGCAGATCCACCGGCTGTACGCGCTCCAGTACAGTTTTCAGATTTTCCAGTCTCCTGTGCGTATCGCTCACCACCAGTATCTTCATGCGATAACTCCGTGTGCGCACAGCAGCTTCTTCATCGCCCGCAGTGCTTTTCCGCGATGACTCACCTCGTTTTTCTTTTCCTCGGACAGCTCCGCCGTCGAGCAGCCCAGCTCCTCCACATAAAAAATCGGGTCATAGCCGAACCCCTTTGATCCCGCCGCGCATTCTCCGATATACCCTTCGATGGTCTCCTTCACCGTAAACGCCCGCCCGTCCGGCAGCACCGCCGCAATCGCACAGACGAACCGCGCGCTGCGCGCATCCCTCGGCACGTCTTTCATGCGGTCCAAAATCGCCTGATTCTTGATCTCATACGGCGTATCCTCACCCAGATAACGGGCAGAGTACACCCCCGGCTCCTTATTCAGATAATCGACCTCCAGGCCAGAATCATCCGCCAGCACAATCGCGTCGGCATACGGCGTACCCGAATGCGGTTGCTTCTGATTCTGCGCCTCGATATACGCCCGGACCCCCCTCGCCTTAATCAGCGCGTTCTCCTCGAACGTAGTCCCGTTCTCCTCAATCTGTGCGTCGATACCGGCTTCCTTCATGGACACGATCACTGATTCCGCCATAATGTCCCGGATTTCTCTTAATTTTCCTTCGTTTCCCGTCGCAAAAACAATGTTTCTCATCTAGTAACCCTCCGCAAATGCGCGCATGACCGCGTTATAGATCCCCTGTGCCGCCGCGTGCTGGTACTCCTCGCTCCGCAGCAGTTCAAGCTCTTCTTTATTTGTCATAAATCCGACCTCAATCAGTGCCACCGGCACTTCGCTGGTGCGGATAATATAGATGCTGTTCCCCTCCACAAGTCCTTTGTCGCGGCTTCCCAGGTGTCCTGTCATCTCCTCAAGACAGATTTCCGCAAACGCTCTGCTCTCCTCGGAGGTCTCGTTATACATTACCTGTGTTCCTCTGACCGAGGAAAACCGTCCGCTGCGCGTCGAATTATTGTGCACGCTGATAAAAAGATCCGCCCCCGATTTATTTGCCAGCTGTACCCGCTGGTCAAACGTCGGATTGCTGTCATCCGTCCTTGTGAAATATACGCCGATATTCCCGCCGCTCTCCGCAAAAATCTCCTGCAGCTGCAGGACAATCGCAAGATCGATATCCTTCTCGTTTACGCCCTGTTTTGTGGCGCCCGGCGCTCTTCCGCCGTGTCCGGCATCAATTACGATTACTTTATCATAGACTTCCTGCGGTGTCAAAAAATCAAAGTAATAATATTCGGAATCAAATTCCGTCTCGATCTCGTACACCTGATCCATCTCGATCTCAATGATCCCGCCGCTGCTTTTCGTCGCGTAGGAGAGCATCGCAATGTGGTTGCTGCTCCCCGAAACCGGATAACTGTCAAAATATCCCGGATCCGTCTCCGGTATCTCAATCCGGACCGTCTGCGTCACATAATCATTGACAACCGAGACAACCTCCCCCGTCACTCCTTCCGGAAGACGGAGTTTTAATTGGCCCTCATGGCCGTTCATCGTCCCGCTCTCCTGCAGGGCAAGGTCGTTCATCTGCGTCTGGCTCTCCGCGTATTCTTCCTCCGCGAGCAGCTGCTCCCAACGCTCAATCTGCCACGTATGCAGCTTCGGCAGAGCAGGAAACAGCGCGCACACGAGCACTGCCAGCACCGCCAGCGACACAGACGCAAACTTTAGTGTCTTTTCTTCCATTCTTTTTTCCTTTTATCGATAATCGGTGAATGCCTTGATGCACAGATTGCACTCTCCGAATACTTCCGCTTTTTCCCAGCTAAAGCCGTTCGGGCTGACATAACTCTCTCCGTCTTCCAGAATCACCGTCGCCGTCGCCTCATCCGCCCGATACTCCGCCGCCATCGGCAGCTTTGCGTTCGGCGTATTGATGTAGAGCACCACCGCATAGCGCTCCCCCGCCTCCAGCAGTATCTGATTGTCACATTCGACCGTATAATAGCCGGCGTTCGTCAGCTTCCCCGACGCGGCGGGAATCATGGTCTCAAACGAACTCTCATCCTCAAAATTCCGTACCACATAAACCGCATACTGCGAATCTTTTCCGGTCGCGTAAAATGAAACCGCCTCAAGCTCCTCCTCTCCGGCCGTCGTGAACACATTCGCCCCGTACATGCTGTTCTTGCTGTAGCCGAGCTGTCCGACCCAGCCGCACAGATCACTCTGATATATATTGTCGTAGTTGCCGGTCTCCTCTACCTTTGTGTAGACCGCATTGTGCGTGCCCACATTGGTATCGTAATAGGAGACATAAAACACGCCGTCCTCACCGAAGTCCTCCCCCCAGCTGTTCTGGCAGATAAATGCACCGTCTCCCTCCAGGTCAACGTTAAAATTCTCCTTCGGGTAACCGTCATCCCAGCCGATAATCACCACCGCATGATTCGGTTTTTCCGTGCCGATATAGCAATATGCGTTTGTGCTCCTGTTATAGTCCGCCGAAGAATTTCTTGCGCTTCCCATACTGCTGTAAATACTCGTCTGAACCCCGCCGTATTTAAAGACAGCCTCTTTGATTTTCTCGTAATCCTTCCCGTCGATGATCTGGATCTCCTGCACATGCTTGACCGCGGCAAGCTCCCCGTCGGATTCGCCGTCCCCGTACGGATCGTCCTCCTCGAAGACCGGTCCCCTCCAGGCGGCAAGATACGCCATCGCCATAGAATAATCCCCGCCGTCGTACTCTGACAGATTAAATCCGTTCCATTTCGTCATATGGTCCGCGGAATATGCCGCCTCCTCTTCCGGCAAAAGCGAGGACTCCAGCGCCCCGAGCGCCGCAAACGCCCAGCAGGTTCCGTAAAGCCCCTGGTTCCTTACGTTTGTAGTTCTCCTGCGCTCCCGCAGGTCATACCGCGCCGGAATCAAAGACACGCTCTCCGCGTTGTCCGCCGCCTGTGCGGTGTTTTCCTGCATATTCCAGGAGTAGGAATAGTCCAGATGATTTGCCAGATCATTCAGGCTCACATAATAGCGGCCGTCGATCTCGGAAAATGCCGAGACAATCTCCTGCGGCGTACCGTCCACAACCGCCGTCGGCTCCTCCAGACGAAACTCGATCTGACTTGAATGCTTCTCTACCAGAAGCCTGGTCCCGTCGTAAACATGAGCACTGCAGTTTAACGCATCCCGCAGGATCTCCACCGGCGCCATAATATTGAGCTTGTCGTCCATGAAAAAACGGTAATCTTCGTTGGTATATTCTTTGTTGTCAATCACGACAGAGAGCAGATTGTCATTGACATTTGCGGCGATCAGCGGATTCCATGTGGCCTCCTCGAGATTCGCCCCGCGAAACGGCTCCACGGTTCCCGAATTTCCCGCATAGGACGCAAGCCTTGCGGCAAGGACAGCCGTAAGAACTGCTCCAAACGCCAGATATCGCTTTGAATATTTCATTCGGTTCTCCTCTTCGGCGGCTTCGGCCCCATGAACTGATAAAAGTATGTTTTTAACATCCCGTTATAAATTTTGCGGTTTTTGTCGGCTTTTCTTCCGATATAGCGCTCTGCGTCCTCATATCCGGTAATCAGAAACATGGACCAGGAATCCAGGCCCCGATATGCCTCCCCGATCTGTCCGTAAAGTGCGGGCAGTGCCGATTTTTCCTCCAGACGCTCGCCGTAAGGCGGATTTGTCACAACAAATCCGTATTTTTTCGGATGGCGCAGCTCGGCCACCGGCCGCTGCTGAAAATGGATCAGCTGCTCCACACCGGCGCGCTTCGCATTCTCCCTTGCCGCCCGAATCACCTCCGGGTCGATGTCATACCCCTGAATATCCACCTGAATATCCGTATTTACCGCTTCCTCGGCCTCTTTGACACACTCATACCAGAGCTGTCTGTCGATAACGTTTGTCCACTGTTCGGCGGTAAACGTCCGGTTTGCGCCGGGCGCAATCCCCGCCGCAATCATGGCCGCCTCAATGGGAAATGTGCCGCTGCCGCAGAACGGGTCCACCAGGATTCGTTCCGGCCGCCACGGCGTCAGCAGCAGAAGCGCCGCCGCAAGCGTCTCTGTCAGCGGCGCCCTGCTGGTCATCGTGCGGTATCCGCGTTTGTGCAGAGAGTCCCCCGACGTGTCAAGCGTTACCGTAACCTCATCCTTCAGCAGAAATATGCGGACCGGATAAGGCGCCCCGTCCTCGGAAAACCACTCCGTATCATAATGCTGCTTCATCCGCTCTACCATCGCCTTCTTTGCGACGGACTGTATATCCGAAGGGCTGAAAAGCTTGCTCTTGACAGACGATGCCTTCTTTACCCAGAATCTGCCGTCCGCCGGAATATATGCTTCCCACGGCAGACTTTTTATTCCCTGAAACAGTTCCTCGAACGTCGCTGCCTTAAATTTTCCTACCTGAATCAGAACGCGCTCCGCCGTGCGCAGAAATATATTGGCACGGCAGATTGCCTCCGCATCTCCGATAAAGGACACTCTTCCGTCCGATACCTCCTGTATCTCATAACCCAAATCATAAATTTCTTTTTTCAGTACTGCTTCCAGGCCAAAATGGCACGGAACCACCAACTCATATGTTTTCATGAAAACTCCTCTGTTTCTCTGTCTGACAGTCTAGTACTATATTATCCGTTCAAAATTTTTCTGTCAACCGGGAATCCGACGTTTTATCGCATCAAATCCGCCCACTACCGTGTAGGCTTCATACCCGGCCTTTCCCAGCCTGCGCGCCGCCAGAAGGCTTGTGCTCCCGTAATCGCAGTACAGCACCAGCGCCCTGTTTTTCGGAAAATAATTCATCCATGTGTCTATATTCTCGTACGGACAGTTTCTGGCATTTCCGTAGTGTTCTTCCAAATATTCTTCCCGTTCCCTCACGTCAATCAAAACCGCACGTTTCTCTGACAGAATTGTCTGAATATTTTCCGGAGCTATCAGGTAAAAAGCCATTCCTCTCACCTCCACTCGCCATTTTCCTTACATAAAAACAGATTACAAAGCGTTGCCCTGTAATCTGTTTCTACATCTTATGCGGTTATTTTTGCGAGGTTCGCGTAAAACTAACGCTCGTAGCTGTCAGAACCAGTGCTGTTCTGTCCGGAAGTATTGGATGCCTTGTTGCCTGCCTTGTTGGAAGACTTGTTGCTCGTCTTGTTGGAAGACTTGTTCTGTCCGTTGCTGTTGGAACCGGTACCGTTCTGTCCGTTTGTGTTTGTTCCCGTTGCATTCTCATAGCCGTCTCTGCAATTAGAATTCATGATTTCCTCCATTCCGGCGCCGTCGGCGCCATCTCATATTGATTTGCTTAACTGCAAAATTATTATTTGATTTTAGAGGAAAAATATACGGCCGTATTTTGTTTATTTTTGAAAAATTTTACAGCGAATAGTAATCTAAATTTTCTGCCAGCTCAGGCGTAATCGTACCGCCCGATTTCTGGTATTTGTCATAAACGCCCCGGATGCGCTGTATTTTCTTTGCGTTCTCCACCGCAAGCTTATGCATTGCATTCTGATACATCGGGTTGGATTTGAGGTCTTCGCGGATACTCTTTGAAAACGGACAGTAGACAATCAGGATATCCCGCGCAATCTTATTCAGACGATAGCTTCCCTTTGCCTCAAACTTAATCCAGTTCTGATAATCCTTCACAAATACCTCACGGTAATTGTTGCGCCCGCGCAGAAGCGCGCTCTTTACTTTCTCCTTCGCCTCCGTTGACAGCTCGTGATTTTTGCGGTAAAACTGCAGGTAGTCACAGTACTCTGCCGTCAGCGATTTCTCGCGGATATCATTCCAGTGAACACCCTGTATCTTCCTGCAGATTTCCCAGCGGTATCTTCCGAGCGTCTCAATCATCATATCGTCGATATCCACGGCCGTAAAAACAGGAAACATAAAGCGCGCGGAGGTATCTCTCTTGATGCCTGCGGTCTCCTGCCACATCATCGCCCTCGTGCCGGCATTCGGCATCAGAATGATATCCGGCATAACTTCTTTCATAATCGGCTCATGGTTGATTCCTTTATCCGGGTCCGAGAACATCACCTCCCGGTAAAAAATGGAATAGTCAATCCCCCGTATCTTATTGATGGCCTCGTCAAGCCGTTCCGCCGTCACCAGCATCTTGTCAATCGAGTTAATCAGGTCATATTCCCCGAGAATCGGACAGAACGTCGATATCTTACCGTAGGTTGCGCGGTTTGCCGACGGAAACATATTCTGAATTTCGAATTTAATCTTAAGCTCCCTGCTGTCCGCAAATTTTTTCTGCTGCTCCGCGGTGATATTTCCGTTCTTGCGCATATCGGCCAGATATCCCGGAAAATCAAGGTCAAACTCGTTCTTCGACGGCTCGTTTCTCCCCTCGTAAACGCTCTTTAACCACTCGTAAATCGTGTAGACATGCTCGGACTTGCAGACCTCTAAATGCTCGGTGAGGTCATACAGCACATTGGCATTCTCCTCCCCTGCAAGCGTCACATCCATAAATCCGAAATTTAAAAACATTTCGAGAATCGGCGTCAGGGAATCTTCTTTTTTCATTGCACGCAGAAAGACTTTCATGTAAGTGTCATAAAACACCTTCGTCAGACGCTTGCGCAGTGTGGAAACCTCCGGCTCCGTCGATAAGATATCCGGCAGCTCAAGGTATTTCGTGATCAGCTCTCTGGCCTCGTTAATCTCCTCCTCGCTGGACTGTGCGTATGTCAGAATATGCAGCAGACAGTCTTCTCCGCCGCTTCCCTCGGTCTCCTCCCAGTCTTCTTCGGCATTCTCCTCCGGCGTTGCATATGCGCCGTCCGCCGGCGTAAGGTCCTGTTTTTGGTATTCCTCAATGCGCGCCGCAACAAGCTTTTCGTTGTAGATATTTAATTTGCGGATAACTTCCGCCATCCGGTCCATCGAATCCTTAAGCGGTTTGATGTCATAATTTTTTTCTTTTGCCTGGAGCAGTAATTTATAGTACAGATCAAATATATCATTTCCCGACTCCGCCAAAAGAATGTCCTGATGATAGTTCAGATAATCCACCATCTCGACGATTCCCTGAATCACACGCCTGGACTGATAGCACGCCTCCATAATCGCACCGATACAGAGGCTGTCGTCCTTCTGCATCAGCTGCATATACGGCTCGAGATATCCTTCCACCAGGCTTGCGCTGTTATTGATCTCCCAGTTTTCGGCTTTATGTACCATCTCAATCGGTTTAAAATTCTCGATGCGCACAAACGGCTGCGTTTCCAGACGATATTTCACGCAAAAATTGGTGTAATCGCTGTATTCATTTTCCACAAAAGAGTGAAACTGCCTTACCAGATTCTGATAGCCCGCATAGGTCTTGAGCAGCTGCTGACGCTGACTGATTGCGGCGCGAAGCAGGGTTCCGCGCATACTCTCCTGTCCCTGGATCATATTCTTTATGTCATCCGGAGAATCATACGGAAATTCTGCCAGTACGGAATCTTTCCCCGCAATGTAGTCACAGAGATATCGGTCGCTCTCCGAAATGCCGATAACCGAATTTTTGCCGAGCAGTACCCTTGCGTAGGAATTGCGCTGTATCACTGCACCGTCTATCACAATGTACCACTTTTTTACCTTATCCTTCTGTTTTGCAATTAACTGGTTTTTCTGCACTTTTACGGTTGTTACATTCGCCATAGTTCACCTTCCTTATATCTCCGCTCTTTTTCGTCGAATTTTAATCAATTCCTCAAGCAGGCACTCCGCCGCTTCCTCCTTGCTCATCCGCGCAAGCTGTTTTTCCTCTTCCGCGGTAATCAGCGTAAGAATGTTTGTATCGGTTCCGAACCCGGCTCCTTCCTGCCTCAGGTTGTTCGCCGCTATCATATCCAGATTTTTTTTCCGGAGCTTTGCTCTGGAATTCTCAAGCATATGCTCCGTCTCCATCGAAAACCCGCACAAAACGGTCTTCCCTTTGTCCGCGCCGAGCTCTGCCAAAATGTCCTTCGTGCGTTCAAGTATAAGCTCCATGCCGCCTGATTTTTTTATCTTCTCCGCCGCGGTCTCTGCCGGACGGTAATCCGCCACCGCCGCAGCCTTAATGATAAAGTCCTGTTCCTTCGCCCTGTCCGTCACCGCCTCATACATCTGCTCCGCAGTCTCCACCTGCACTGTCTCCACAAACATCGGCGGAACAAGGTCTGTCGGCCCTGTGACAAGCGTGACCTCCGCGCCCCGGTACATCGCCATCTTTGCGACTGCATAACCCATTTTACCGGTAGAATGATTCGTGATAAACCGCACCGGATCAACGGCTTCTCTGGTAGGACCTGCCGTCACCAGCACTTTCATCCCGTCCATATCCTTCGGGCAGGCCAGCTCCCGCAATACATATTCCACAAGTGTTTCCTCGGGCGGCAGCTTGCCGTCCCCGGTATCTCCGTTTGCCAGCATTCCGCGTACCGGATCAATCATTTCATAGCCGTGGCGCCGCAATTTATCAAGATTCTCCTGCACAATGGAATTATGATACATATTGTGATTCATCGCCGGTGCGATCAGGCATTTACAGGTGCAGGCCATAACGGTCGTCGTCAGCATATCATCGGCGATCCCTCCCGCAATTTTGCCGATTACATTGGCTGTCGCCGGTGCGATCAAAACCAGATCCGCCTGCTTTGCCAGAGCCACATGCTCCACGGAAAACTCAAAATTCCTGTCAAAGGTATCTATCAGACATTTGTTGCCAGTCAGCGTCTCAAACGTCGTCGCCGTAATAAAATTTGTCGCGTTCTGCGTCATCAGAACATGCACATTGCAGTGCAGCTTCTTAAGCATTCGCGCTACATTCGGCATCTTGTAGGCAGCTATTCCCCCCGTCACTCCCAGCAATACCGTCTTTCCCTGTAACATATCGCTATTCTCCCTCTTTTATCTGATATTGCACATTTTATACTTTCGATTGACAAGCGCATGCACGCCCTTGTCAGCCGAAGATAACAAGAATATTTTATACTGTTTTGAAGTTTTGCGCAATACGAAAAAGAGGAACGTCTTTTTGACATTCCTCTTTCCTACGTGCGCGAGAGGATTCGAACCCCCGACACCTTGGTCCGTAGCCAAGTGCTCTATCCAGCTGAGCTACACACACATATTCAATTTTGCAGAGTGTCTCTGCACTCCCTTCACATCTATTATAACACCCTTGTCAAGTGCCTGATGTGAATGCCGGCGACCGGAATCGAACCGGTACTGTGTCACCACAACAGGATTTTAAGTCCTGCGCGTCTGCCAGTTCCGCCACGCGGGCAAGCCTCTATACAATTGCATAGAATGGGACCTATAGGGCTCGAACCTATGACCCTCTGCTTGTAAGGCAGATGCTCTCCCAGCTGAGCTAAGATCCCCCGCGTTACTTATAGCGAGTGTTAAAATTATAATATCTGAGTCGTGACAGGCTTGCCTGGCTAAGACTCAGATATTATAATTTTATCCGAGCGTTAGCGCGGGATGGCGGTTCAGAGAACCGACATACACACCCACGATATCTCATATACTCTTACTCACTACGAACGACCCAAGCGGGACTCGAACCCGCGACCTCCGCCGTGACAGGGCGGCGCTCTAACCAACTGAGCCATTGGGCCAATGTTTTATACAAATTTTATCAGGAAAATCACTCTGCGGTTTCTGTAAAAACCACGAAGCAATTTACTGTCAGGAGTGGACCATCGGGGACTCGAACCCAGGACCGACCGGTTATGAGCCGGTTGCTCTAACCAACTGAGCTAATGGTCCAAGAAAATAAATTTCTCAGAGCCGATGATCGGACTCGAACCGATAACCTGCTGATTACAAATCAGCTGCTCTGCCAATTGAGCCACATCGGCGCGTCAGATACAAATGACTCCAACGGGAATCGAACCCGTGTTACCGCCGTGAAAGGGCGATGTCTTAACCGCTTGACCATGGAGCCGAAAAACCATTTCTGCAAAATAGAAATAAACAGAAAAAAACTCCCCGAGTAGGACTTGAACCTACGACAGCGCGGTTAACAGCCGCGTGCTCTACCGACTGAGCTATCGAGGAATATTTCATGAAGGTTGTACCTTCAAAACTTCATACAGATTTCCGAAAATTAACTATCGAAACAACTTA
>CAJTOI010000042.1 GCA_910577925.1 uncultured Roseburia sp. | reverse complement strand
AGCTTGCAAAACAGGGAGTTTTCTCTTATCATAGTATATGTCGGTGGTGCCGGAGCCTCACAAGTGGGACATGATCCCGTATACGGCAGGCACACTGGTATGTGAGAGAAAGAACGAACTGTTGGAGGGGCTGTTCTTTCTCTTTTTTTGTTCCATAAAAACTATATCGGAATGACATGGGATGGTCAAGAAGAAAATGTGCCGCCTCCTGCAGCACACTTTTATAGACAGTGTTTAAAAACTGAGATTTTAATTTGACGTTTTTGTGCGGGAGACAGGAACTTTAATTTGCTGGGCTACAATTGTAACGCGGCACTTTATAGTAGACAGAAAAAGCATTTTATTTTCGACAGTATAAACACCATTACAGCACTTTCTTTTCGCTGACCGTACACTGCCGTCAACGAAACTGTGCAGTCAAATCGAAATCTTTCTGCCTGAATTGTGTATACAATAATGCTCCCGGCAGTATATGGACTGAACATGCAGGGCAGTCCGGGGACAGGGAGGTGAAATTATCTGAAAAATATTTCGGACAGGAAAAAGGGTTCCGGCCTAATTGCACCGTTTCCATACACAACGGGTAAGAAGCCGCCGCATACACATATGTACGCGGTCGGCTCCTGCCCTTTTTAAGAATTGTCCCCTGTTTTGAAACACTTCAAAAAACAGGTATTTAACGCATAGATGGTTGGATGCATAGCTTCAAAGCTGCTGGTTATTGACAGCTGCCAGAATGGTTTCCGGGTCAATGCCCTGTTTTTCTGTCTGTTCACCGATGATCAGGGCATCCGTCATCAGGTTGTCGATCATGCGGGCATTGCCCTGTGCATACCCATGGACGGCGGATAAAGCCGCTTCGCTTAAGATGCAAAGGCTGCCGACTGCCATCTGTATCTTGTGGGAGACATACTTAGCCACTTCTTCATCTGAGAGGCCCTCAAAGTCATAATGGACAACGACCCGCTGGCGGAGCGCTTCGTTAACGGGCTTGGAAGGGGAGCGGTTAAAAAAGGGTGCGGTTAAAATAGGATTCCCCGAACAGGATGAGGGAAAAGCAGTTCAAGGAGTCATAGCCGTGGTTCATGATCAGTTTCAGGTCGTTCAGGATGGCCGGGGTGTTGTGATTGCAAAACACGGCATTTCACAGCATTTTCAGATAGGAGGATTTTATGATTAGAAGACTTTTTATTTGTCACGGCAGCACGGTGGGGAGTCGGGAATTGGCGGCACTTGTGGGGAAGAACGGGGCGAATCGCTGCAATAGGAGTGGCGGGGTACTACGGTTTTACTACGATTGAGGGTATTTAAAACGGAACGTGTGGAAAACAAGGCTCGAAGTGCAGTTATTGCATTTTTGAGTTTTTTATTATTCCGAAATCAAAAAAATATTATTCCTTTAAGGTTGATAATATTCCGAAAATAAGATATCCTATTGAGGGAAGAGAGGTGCGATCTTTATGTATATTACAGTGAAGCAGGCAGCAGAAAAGTGGGGAATTTCTGATAGACGAGTGCGTATACTTTGTTCGGAAGGAAAAATTTCGGGAGCCACACGAGAAGGGCGTAGTTGGATGATCCCATCAGATGCGAAAAAACCACAGGATGGACGTTTTAAAGCGACAGAAAGTTTACTGAAAGCCATAGACAGGAAGAAAAGGGAACTGGATACCAGACGCCCGTTGACTGAGGGTGAGCTGGAACGCTTGACTGAGGAATTCATTATTGAGTATACTTATAATTCAAATGCAATTGAGGGAAATACGCTAACCCTTCGTGAGACGGATATGGTTCTGCGTGGTCTGACGATTGACAGGAAACCGTTAAAAGACCATATGGAGGCGGTCGGGCATAAAGAAGCGTTTGATTTCGTGCGGGATTTGGTAAAAGAGCAGATTTCTTTATCGGAGAGTATTATCAAGCAGATACACTATCTTGTATTAGCGGATAAACGGGAGGACCGGGGGGTTTACAGAAGAGTCCCCGTCAGAATTATGGGTGCGAAACATGAACCGGTACAGCCCTATTTGATCCAGGCTAAAATGGAACAGTTGCTGGAGGCTTATAGAAACAGTGCGGATCATATCATTCCCCGGATCGCACGCTTCCATATTGAATTCGAAGGGATCCATCCTTTTATAGACGGAAATGGCAGAACCGGGAGGCTGCTTGTAAATTTGGAATTGATGAAAGCCGGATATCCGCCAATTGATATTAAATTTGCTGACCGGATTTCGTATTACAATGCATTTGACGAATACCATGTAAAGCATAATCTTGGTGCAATGGAAAAGTTGTTTGCAGGTTATGTGAATGCAAGACTGGACAGTTACTTGATGATATTGGAATAATAACTGATTGAAGGTATGTAATATACCGGAATTTCAAGGCTCGTATCAGAGTATATTTTCCGAGAGCGAGTATGGTGCAGGATTTTGAGAAAAACTTAGAAAACAGGTTATGAATGATGCGTTTGATATTGTGAAAAAAGGTGTGCAATATCCAGAAATTTTTTAACTTGTCAGTCTCAGTCTCTTATATGCAAGGAAAAATAATGGTTAAGGATACTTCATCACAAAATTCGTGAGAAAGATTCCCTGCCGTTCTACCTGCTGTTCTCTGATGACGCGGTAGCCTCTTTTTTCGAAAAAAGGTTTTGCGGTGATAGAGGCGTGGGTGACAATGTTCTTATGGACGGTGTGAACCGTATGATAAAACAGGTCTGCGAGCTCTTCGCAGTCGCAGGGCCGATACGTTCTGAGAATCATTTCTACTCCATTTCTGCAGCGTGAGCCGCTCTTGTATTGATTTGCTGCGCGTCGATAAACGTGCGGACAGCACTGAAATTATAGCATGCGCCCAGTCTGCATACAAGGATATGTTTTTTGTGTTAATATTATAAGGGAAAGTCAGGGAAGAACTATGTTAGGAATTTATTTTAGCGGAACCGGCAATTCGAGATATGCAGCGGAAACGTTTTGCGGCGAATACGACAGGGAAGCAAAAGTGCTTTCGATCGAAGATGAGAACATCACGGAAGCGGTAAAAGAAAATAACAGGCTTGTGTTTGCGTATCCGGTGCAGTACAGTACGGTGCCGAAGATTTTGCGCGAGTTTGTGAGCGATAACCGGGAGCTGTGGCGGGGCAGACAGGTTTTTGTGATTGCGACGATGGGGGCGTTTTGCGGAGACGGAGCAGGCGTTTTGGGGCGTCTTCTGCAGAAATACGGAGCAAATATTCTTGGCGGGCTGCACCTGAAAATGCCGGATAGTATCTGTGATGAAAAGGTACTAAAACGTTCTTTCGAAAAGAATGTAACGCTTATCCGGAAAGCGGAGAACAAGATAAAGAAGGCAGTCCGGCTGGTAAAAGAGGGAAAGCCTCCGCAGGAGGGGATAGGTATTCTGAGCTGTCTGGCGGGCTTTTGGGGGCAGAGACTTTACTTTGGACATATGACGGCAAATTATTCCGATAAGCTGCGGATCGACAGACACAAATGCATCGGCTGCGGCAGATGCGAAACGTTATGCCCGATGAAAAATATAAAAGTGATCGATAAAACTGCCGTACAGAACAACCGGTGTACGATGTGTTACAGATGTGTCAATAACTGTCCCGGGCAGGCAATCACATTGCTGGGAAAAGAAGTTGTCAGTCAGAGTACAATCGAAAAATATCTGCAGAGCTTCAGTCAGAAAACAGATTTATAAAATATACATTGTGAACTGCGGACAGATATCATATAATCAGGTATATAAATCGAAAACTGTCGGAGGAGCGGATATGTGGATATATTTTAGCGCGATTGCAATTGCAGCAGCATTATTAAATGTAGTTTGGGCGGTAAAAGGAAGGGAGGCCAAATGGTTCCGGTTTATCAGTTTATCATTTACGGCGCTGACGCTGTGTGCATTTTACAGTGCCAATGCCGGATGGGTGATGAATGAAAACTGGAGCGCGTTGGTGGATGTGACGCCTGCAATGTCAAAAGCGCTGTGGGTATGCACGGTTGCTTCTGTTGTGATAAACGGCGTGTCTTTATTCAAAAAGGCCGGGAGATAAAATATGACGCTCTGCTTCGGTGGGGCGTTATTTTTGTGTCCCGGAATCATTAGGGACTGATTCTTATTTTATTGACAAACGAAATTGGTTGATATATAATAATTGTTATATAACAATTATTATAGAAAGGTAGGGAGATCACGTGCCGCCGAAAGCAAAAATTACAAAAGATATGGTGATTGACGCTGCATATGAAATTGCTGCCAAAACAGGTGCGGAAAATATCAATGCACGGACAGTTGCAGAAAAACTGAACTGTTCCACACAGCCTGTCATGTATCATTTCTCAACGATCGAGGAATTAAAAAAGGCTGTCTATGCAAAAGCGGACGGCTATCATTCAGAATACCTAATGGATATTAAAAATCCGCAGAATAGTGTTATGCTTGGGATCGGATTGAATTACATCCGCTTTGCGATGGAAGAGCCGCATTTGTTTCGGTTCCTTTTTCAATCAAATTTTTTTACCGGAACGACTCTGCTTGAAATGATAGACGACGAGGAACTTATGCCGGTTCTTTCTGCAATGCAGGGAGCAATCGGCGGAAGTATAACGCAGGCGAAAGAAATTTTTTTGACAATTTTTTTATTTGCTCACGGCTATGCGAGCATAATTGCAAACAATTCTTTGGCGTATGAGGAAGAACTTATAAAAACGCATTTAAAACGGGCTTATGACGGTGCGATCTTAGCTGCACAGGGAAAAACAATATGAAAAAAATATATGAAAAAAGTGAACTGGCTTTTGCGCTTGTCTGGATTGCAGTTTATTGCTTTTTGCAATCGTTAGCCAACCCAATAAATAAAAGGATAGGAATTGAAAACGCCGCAAGTGCTGTTTTCTGTATCATACAGACGGTTACACTTTTTTGCTTTATGAAGAAAAACAGACTGCTGAAACGGTATGGACTTAACAGAACTTCCGTGCCTGCCCGGCGATTTCTTTATTATATTCCATTGATTCTTTTGGCTGCGAGAAACCTTTGGAACGGTGCTGCAGTTAATTTTCCATTATCAGGCACGATTTGCAGTATAGCTTGTATGTTATGTGTCGGATTTCTGGAGGAGGTAATTTTTCGGGGATTTCTTTTCAAGGCGCTTGCAAAAGATAATGTAAAAACAGCGATTTTCATTTCAAGCGTTACGTTTGGTTTCGGGCATTTGCTGAATTTAATAAATGGCAGCGGCATGGAGCTTGCAGAAAATATGTTCCAAATTGCCGGAGCGATTTTGCTTGGTTTCCTGTTTGTAATTTTATTTTATCGCGGCGGAAGCTTGCTTCCCAGCATAATTGCGCACTCTTTCATTAACGCAAGCAGTATTTTTGCAAATAAAACCGGATTGACGGTAGAAAAAAGTGTGGTTTTTAATCTGATTATGTTTGCAATTACCGCTGTCTACGCCATAGCGCTTACAAAGACGCTCCCGCCCCAAAAAGAGTTTACCCTCAGCGGACAAGGGCAGTGATTATTGAAAAAATTACCCATAGCGGGCAAGGGCAGAAGGAGCTGTCCGTTGTCTACAGTCCGAGTAAAAAGACGATCAGAACGATCACCGGCAGCAGGTATGTCATGTACAGCCGCATCCACCGGGCCATTTTTAAGCCTTTTCCCTGATTGGCTTCGGCGACAAGGTTATCCCAGCCCCATCCGTAGCGGCCGGTCGCAAACATGACATAGACCAGGCTGCCCAGAGGCAGGAACAGGTTGCTCACGAGAAAATCCTCGAGATCAAGGACCGTCGAGCCGGCGCCGCGCGGCGTAAAGCCGGACAGCACATTATACCCGAGCGCGCAGGGCAGAGACAGCAGGAGCATGGCAAAGGTGTTGACGAGACAGGCCTTTTTGCGCGTCCAGCCGAATAAGTCCATGCAGCAGGAGATAATATTTTCAAAAACCGCCAGAACCGTTGAAAAGGCGGCGAAAAACATAAAGACGAAAAACAGGCTTCCCCAGAATCTTCCCGCGGGCATATGGTTGAAAATATTCGGCAGAGTCACAAAAATAAGTCCCGGTCCGCTGTCGGGGCTGACGTCGTAGGCAAAGCAGGCCGGAAAGATAATAAGTCCGGAGACAAATGCCACGAAAGTGTCCAGAATACCGACGTTGACTGCTTCGCCGAGCAGCGTGCGCTCTTTTCCGATGTAGCTGCCCCAGATTGCCATCGCGCCGATTCCGAGACTGAGTGTGAAAAATGCCTGTGTCATTGCGCCGAGCAGCACATTGCCGATGCCGAGCTCTGCCATCCGGCCGAAATCCGGCATAAGATAAAAGCGGAGTCCCTCTCCGGCGCCGTCCAGCAGCGTACTGTTGACGGCGAGAATGATCATGATCGCAAGCAGTGCCAGCATCATAAATTTGCTTACTTTTTCGAGACCGTTCTGCAGTCCGATAGAACAGACACCGAATCCCAGTAAGACGACAATTGCCATAAAGCCCGTCATTCCGAGGGGGTCGGACAGCATATTTGCGAATATCGCTGCGACCGCTTCTGTATCTGTACCCGCAAAGGTTCCGTCTGCCATGTAAAAAAAGTAGTGGAGCATCCAGCCGGCTACCGTTGTGTAGAACATCATCAGAAGATAATTTCCGATCATAGCCGCATATCCGTGCAGATGCCATTTCTGTCCCGGTTTTTCCAATGCGTGATAAAGCTTTACCGGGCTTTTCTGCGATGCGCGTCCCAGTGAAAACTCAATCGTCATGACGGGAATCCCCAGAATCACAAGAAAGAACAGATAACACAGCACAAAAGCGCCTCCGCCGTACTGTCCGACCATATACGGGAACTTCCAGACATTTCCGATACCTATCGCACAGCCTGCGCTCAGCAGGATAAAGCCGAGACGGCTTCCCAGACGTTCGCGTTCCATAACATAATCCTCCCGATTTCTAAAAGTATATACCTCATCAGTCTAACATCCGGCCGGTGCTTCGTCAAATGACATTTTGCGGTTGATACGGCAGCAGTGCGCCTCTATAATAATTAATGATCGGAAGTTAATAACTGTTTTGACAAGTGAAATCAGAGAAGCCGCCTGCGGCGGAACGGGAGGATGCGATGGCAAGACCGGTAAAAAAGGCGCCGGAACAATGGGAAGAAGCGATTTTGGATGCGGCAGAAACGCTGTTTCTGTCGAAAGGGTATGAGGAAACCACCGTCATGCAAAAGAGCTTTCCGAGCTGCTTGCAATCGTCAATTTCTGACTGATTCCGTCCGTATTTCCGGCCGATGCCGCCGAGATCGGGCACAAATGCCGTTTTATTGCACAGGCGCTCCAGGCGATGGGGCTTCCGATATTTGAAGAAAGACGGGAGGATGCGGTGAAATGAGAACAATCAGATATGCGGAGATTTCCGATAAAAAATTCTGGTACAGCCTTGATAAGCATCTGCCGGAGACGGAATTTGCGGATAAGGTGCGGACAAAAAGAGGGTATGTCCTGCTTTTGAACGAGAAACCGGTCGGGCTGCTGAGATACAATCTTTTTTGGGACAATACGCCGTTTTGCACAATGCTTTTCGTGGATGCGGCCTATCAGGGAAACGGCTGCGGAAAACAGCTGATGGAGCACTGGGAAAATGACATGAAAACACAGGGGTACGGAATGCTGCTGACTTCCACACAGGCAGACGAGACCGCGCAGCATTTTTACCGCAAATTGGGATATAAGGATTGCGGGGGATTGGTGATGGATCTTCCGTGCTGTGCACAGCCGATGGAATTATTCTTTGTGAAAGAGATTTGAATGTGACGGCGAACGGCTGTCGATTGACACACCGTGCGAAACTTATTACAATAAATAGCAGAAACAATGGTTGAAAATGAGAGAACCGCAGCCCCAAATGCGCGCTGCGTTCACGGGTGAAAAGAGGGGACAGGATGCAGCTGTTTGTGAGAGACAGAAAATTTTACAGGACATTGGCGGCATTTGCACTGCCGATCGCGGCGCAGTCGCTGATTACGGTCGGTGTGAATATGGCGGATAACATTATGCTCGGGCAGCTCGGGGAGACGCCGATGAGCGGGGTTACGCTTGCGAATAATTTTATCAGTATCTATCAGATTATGTGTATGGGACTCGGCATGGGGGCATCGGTACTGACAAGCCGGTTTTTCGGGATGAGAGAGCAGCAGAGCTTAAAGAAGACCGTCGTTCTCATGTTTCGGCTGGAATTTGTCATTGCGACGCTCTTTGCGCTGGTGACACTGCTTGTGCCCGGCGGGATTATGAAGATTTATACGCCCGATGCCGACGTGATCGCCGTGGGGATCGGCTATCTGCTGATTTCGATTCTCTGCTATTACTTAAACGGATATGCGGTGACGACGAGTCTGATCCTAAGAAGCGTCGGCAAGGCGACGGTTCCGCTGCTTTCGAGCGTGTGTTCCTTTTTTATCAACATTTTCTTTAACTGGGTATTTATCTTCGGCAAGCTGGGATCGCCGGCGATGGGAGCGAACGGCGCGGCGCTCGGCACGCTGCTGGCCCGAGTCGTCGAATTTGCGGTCACGGTCGGCTATCTGTTTTTCCTGGACAAGAAAATCGGACTGCGCATCCGGGATCTGTTTATGAATGTGCGGGATCTGGTGCGCGAGTACATAAGGATATCGATTCCCGTGCTGGTCAGTGATACGCTGCTCGGGCTTGGAAACAGTGCGGTCGCGGTCGTCATGGGACATATCGGGGCAACATTTGTCGCGGCCAATTCGATTACCACGGTTGTGATGCAGCTTGCGACGGTTGTGATTCAGGGAATTTCCCAGGCGAGCTGCACGATGACGGGCATTACGCTCGGAGAGGGGGACAGCGAAAAAGCGCAGGCACAGGGTGTCACGTTTGCGGCGCTCGGCGTCGTGATCGGTATGTTCGGCTGCGCGCTGATTTTGCTGCTGCGGGGACCGATTGTCGGAGCCTATCGGATTACGGAGGAGACCCGCGCGCTGGCGATGGAGCTGATGGATGCGGTCGCGGTCGTGATTCTGTTCCAGAGCGCCAACAGTATCCTGACAAAAGGGGTGCTGCGCGGCGGCGGAGACACAAAATTTCTGATGGTAGCGGATATTCTGTTTCTGTGGGTGTGCAGTATTCCGCTCGGAGCGCTGGCGGGATTCGTATTCCGCTGGCCGGGCTTCTGGATTTTCATCATGCTGCGGATTGACCAGTTTATCAAGGCGGTCTGGTGTATTTTCCGGTTAAAGAGCGGCAAATGGATAAAAAAGATTCAGAGTGTGTGACACAGAAAGCGGTATGTATGGGAGAGATTATGGATACGATACTGATTATAGAAGACGATAAATCCCTTGCCGAGGGGCTTTCCCGCGCGCTTTCCGCCGAACAGACAAAAGCCGTATGCTGCGGCTGCCTCCGGGAGGCGAGAAGGCTGCTGCAGGCGGATGCGTTCGCGCTTGTTCTGCTGGACATCAATCTGCCCGACGGGAACGGATTTGAGTTCCTTGCGGAAATCAAAGAGAAGTATCAGACTTCGGTGATTCTGCTGACCGCAAACGATCTGGAGAGCGATATCGTCGCGGGATTGGAGGGCGGCGCCGACGACTATATCACAAAGCCGTTTGCGCTCGCGGTACTGCGCGCGCGTGTTCAGACGCAGCTGCGCAGGAGAAACGGCGCTGCCGTTTCTCCTGCTCCCTCGTCGGGGAAGCCTTATATGTTTGCGGATTATCTGTTTGATTTTGAAAAAATGCAGTTTTTTCACGGCGGTGTTCCGGTGGAACTGAGCAAGAACGAACAGAAGCTGCTGCGCATTTTTACGGAAAATGCGGGAATCACACTTCCGCGCGGACGCCTGATCGATTATGTCTGGACGGACAGCCTGGAATATGTGGAAGACAACGCGCTCTATGTCACGGTGAAACGTCTGCGGGATAAGCTTGGCGCGGCGGACTGCATCGAAACCGTATACGGTATCGGCTATTGCTTTCATCCCGAAAAGAAATCGGAAAGGAACGGCTGAAAATGTCAAATCCCATATCCGTCATCGCGGGTTTGTGTATCGCGGTATCTGCGTTTCTCGTTCTTTGGAATCAGATACGGGTGCGGAAGATCTTAACCCATATGGACCGCATGTTAGACCGTGCGATTGACGGCACTTTTACAACACAGATGATCGATGAAACGATGCTTTCCGCGGTGGAGTTCAAGCTCGGCCGCTACCTGGATGCGGCTGGGACTTCCGCGCGGAAACTAGCGGAGGAAAAGGAGCGTATCAAGACCCTGATTTCCGATATCTCCCATCAGACGAAGACGCCGGTCGCGTCTCTTTTGCTGTACTGCGAATTGTTAGAGGAACAGAAGTTAGACGAGACAAGCGCGGAATATGCCAAGGCTGCCTGCGGACAGGCAAAAAAGCTGCAGTTTCTGATTGCGACGCTTATCCGGATGTCCCGCCTGGAGACCGGTATCCTAGCGCTCTATCCCGTTTGCGCCGACATTTTTCCGATGCTTGAGAAGGCCTGTGCGCAGCTCGCACCGAAGGCGGCGGCAAAGGGACTTTCGCTTGCGCTTCTACCCGCGGAAGAGGAGGAGATCCAAGCATGTTTCGATGAAAAGTGGACGCTTGAGGCGGTCTGCAACATTCTGGACAATGCTGTGAAATACACGGACAGCGGCGGCATCACTGTCAAAGTAATCGCGTATGAATTATTCTGCCGTATCGAGATTGCGGACACCGGAATCGGGATTTCCGAGGAAGAGCAGGCACAGGTTTTTTCCCGTTTCTACCGCTCGCATACGGCGGCCGATAAGGAGGGAATCGGTATCGGGCTGTATCTTGCGAGGGAGATCGTGACGGAGGAAAACGGTTATATCAGGCTGAAATCGGAACCCGGATGCGGTTCTGTTTTTTCGGTCTGTCTGCCGCGGAATCCGTTTTAAATCTGTCAAAACCGTAAGAATTTTTTCTTCCGGGGAAAGATTCCGGAAAGATTGTTGTGATAAATTGGCATCAGAAAGAAATAAGGAGGGGACTATGGCTATTTTATCTACAACAGATTTAAAAAAGATTTACGGCAGCGGTGAGAATAAGGTGCATGCCCTTGCGGGAGTAAATCTTTCCGTGGAAGCGGGAGAGTTTGTCGCCGTCGTCGGCACGAGCGGAAGCGGGAAGTCCACGCTGCTGCATATGCTGGGCGGTCTTGACCGCCCGAGTGAGGGAAGCGTTTTCGTGGACGGGAAAGATATTTTTTCACTGAAAGATGAGGCGCTGACGATTTTTCGGAGGCGCAAGATCGGATTTGTTTTCCAGAACTATAATCTTGTTCCGGTGCTGAATGTCTATGAAAATATCGTGCTGCCGTTACAGCTGGACGGCGCGCCCGCCGATAAGGCTTACATTGACTCCATTATCGAAACGCTCGGACTCAAAAACAAGCTGCAGAATCTGCCGAATCATCTGTCCGGCGGGCAGCAGCAGCGCGTTGCGATCGCGCGGGCGCTCGCCGCGAAACCGGCAATTATTCTTGCGGATGAGCCGACGGGGAACCTTGACAGCAAAACGTCGCAGGATGTTCTGGGGCTTCTCAAGATTACCGGACAGAAGTTTTCCCAGACGATCGTGATGATCACCCACAACGAGGAAATCGCACAGCTTGCAGACCGCATCATACGGATTGAAGACGGATGCATCACCGGAAATCACCCCGCGGGCGTACCGTCCGGGAAAGGAGCCGGCGTATGACAAGTCCAAAGGTTTCCAACCGAACATGTATCCGCAGGATCGGTGTGCGGCATATGAGAGCGGCGCGGGCGAGAAACGGGATCGCGGTTTTTGCGATTGCCCTGACGACGATTTTGTTTACGGCCCTGTTTACGATTATGATGTCGATCGCATACGGATACGAGCAGAGCACCTTCCGTCAGATCGGCAGCTGCAGCCACGGCTCGTTTAAGAATCTGACAAAAGAACAGTATGAAAAGCTGCGGCAGGATTCCCTGATAAGGGAATACGGGATCAGGCTTTATCTTGGGATGCCGCAGGAAGCGCCTTTTCACAAATCGCATGTGGAAATCAGCTACATGAGTGCGAACATGGCAGAATGGTCCTTTTTGGAGCCTGCGGCAGGGCGTCTGCCGAGAGAGGGCGCAAACGAGGCGGCCACCGACACGGAAGTCCTGAAATTGCTCGGCATAGAGCCGGTACTCGGCACGAAGTTTGCGCTGACATTTCCGGTGGACGGCGTGATGACGACACAGGAATTTGTACTCTGCGGATACTGGGAGAGTGATCCGGTTTCCTCGGCCAATCATATCCTGATTCCGGAAAGCCTTGTCGATGAAATTCTGACAGAGCTTGACACGAAGGGAAACGACGGATTGACGGGGCGATACACGTTAGATGTAATGTTTCCGAATGCCAGGCATATTGAACAGGATTTCAAGACCGTTTTGGAGCGCAGCGGCTATCAGACAGAAAATATGTCCGAAGAAGATACCTATATTGCAATCGGCATCAACTGGGGGTATACGAGCACGCAATTTGATGATGCCATGGATTTTGCGACCGCTGCCTCGGTCGCGGCAATGCTGCTTTTGATTATGCTTACGGGATATCTGATTATTTACAACTTGTTTCAGATTTCGGTCGCCGGGGACATCCGTTTCTACGGGCTTTTAAAAACAATCGGGACGACCGGGCGTCAGATTAAGCGCATCATCTATCAGCAGGCGTTTCTGCTGTCTGCCGTGGGAATTCCGCTCGGGCTGCTTGCCGGCTACGGGGTGGGCGCGCTTCTTACGCCTGTTGTACTCTCAAATCTGAATGTACATCAGGGGGCGCTGTCAGTAAGTCCGTGGATTTTTGCCGGTTCCGCGCTGTTTTCGCTGATTACGGTTGTGATCTCCTGCAGGAGGCCGGGCAGGATTGCCGCAAAAGTTTCCCCGATTGAAGCGGTACGCTACACCGAGGGAAGCGACGGAAAGCGGAAAATGCGGCGCGGCGCAAAGTCCGGCGCATCGATTTGGCGGATGGCGTGGGCGAATCTCGGCAGAAACCGGAAAAAGACCGTGATCACCGTGCTTTCCCTCTCGCTTTCGGTCGTGCTGTTAAATATTACGGCCGCCGCTGCAGAAAGCTTTGATCTCGAGAAATATCTGCACAATACAAAGGGAATGGCCACGGACTTTATTGTCGCAAACGCCGCCTATTTTCAGTCAGGTATCCATGACTTTAACGACGAACTTGAAGTGTCGGGGAACGTGATTGACGACCTGGGCAGACAGGGAGGCATCGCGGAGGGCGGCAGGATGTACGGCGCGTGCAGCGAAATGCAGGAGTTTCTCAGTGAGGATGCATACCGCGCGGTGCGCAGCGGTTTCTACAGCGACGAGCGGATAGACGAACAGATGGCGCTCGAAGAGAGACGGGACGGATGCGTCTCAAATACGGTTCAGCTTTACGGGATGGAACCGTTTTGTCTGGAAAAGCTGACCGTGGCGGAGGGGGATATCGCCAGGCTGAATCAGACAAATGAGAAAGGACAGAATTATATCGCCGCCGTCTGCTGTCTGGACGAATCCGGCAGTCCCGAGGAAAGAAGCTGCTGGACAGGCGTCGGCGATACGGTATGGATGCGCTATATCGACGAAGTTGAAATCTATAATACCGTGACAGGGGAAATCTATCCCGATGTGGAGTCCGTTCCCGATGCCCAGAGAGACAATGCCGCCGTGCGCATCTTATCGTACCGGGATGTGGAATATGAAGTCGCGGCGTTGGTGGAGATTCCGCATGCGCTCACCTATCGCTATTCGGGGCTGCGCTATGAATATATTTTGGATGCGGATACGTTTATCCGCGATACCGGAACTGACAGTGTCCTATATTATGCGTTTGATATGGAAGACGATTCAATAGACGTGATGGAGCGCTATCTCTCCGATTACACGCAGAACCGTTCGCCGGAGTATGCGTATGAGAGCAGGCAGACCTATATGGAGGAATACGATTCGTTTACCCGGACATATGTGATCTGCGGAAGCGCCTTAAGCTTTGTGGTCGGTCTGGTCGGTGTGCTGAATTTTTTTAATGCAATTTTAACGGGCATTATGACGCGGCGCAGGGAATTTGCCATGCTGCAGTCCATCGGTATGACGGGGAGGCAGCTGATTCGGATGCTGCTTGCCGAGGGCGTGTTTCTCGCGCTTGCCGCCATTGCCGTTTCGCTGGCGTTCACGGCGGCCACCGCACCGCTTGTCGCGAATACGCTTGGCAGTATGTTTACTTTCTTTTCCTATCATTTTACCGCTGCGCCGCTGATCGCGGTAACGCCGGCGTTTATCCTTCTGGGGATGGCGCTGCCGTACGCAACCTACCGCATGACGGCAAAAAAATCAGTCGTCGAGCGGCTGAGGGAGGCGGAATAGGAGAGTGTGTACCGATAAAAAGGGCAGAACCGAATTTTCTGGTTCTGCCCTTTAAGTGATGCTTGCCAATTCAAGGCGGTGAGACTATTATAAAATCAGAAATGAACCGCATTTTTTCGAATGAAGCGTCCGCGCTGCCCGGCGGAATCAGAAAATGATTGACGGGTTTGTTCGCTTTCAAGTATAATGACTTCTATATACAAATATGCCAAATATAGGCTCTCGGAATTTTGAGCCTGCCAACTAAGATTCACCAGTCGGATGAACCT
>CAJTOI010000041.1 GCA_910577925.1 uncultured Roseburia sp. | reverse complement strand
TCTCCGCAATTTACCCTCAGTGGACAAAGGGCGTGTGTCCCTTTGGCCACTGAGGGTACCGTAAAAAAATAAAACTCCGCCCTCTGTCCCCTTACCGGCAGATGACGAAGTTTTGATTTTATGCATAATTCCGAATATACATACGATTACTCAATCGGCGATGCGGCTTTTATCATACCCCCGCGGCAATCTGCGGCGCAGCGCCGTGATCCTCGAGCGGAACCAGCCCCCGCATCGTGATAATCGGATTTCCTTTTTTCTCTACATAGGCCTTTGTAATCGTGACCATGCCGATATTGTCGTCTTTTGGAATCTCATACATGATATCCAGCATAAACTCCTCAATAACGGCCCGGAGCGCTCTTGCGCCCACCTTTTTCTCCTTCGCAATCTGTGCGATGGCATGCAGCGCATCCTCCTCAAACGCGAGCTTCACCTCATCCATCGCGAGCAGTTTCTCGTACTGCTTTAAAATCGCGTTCCGCGGCTCCTGCAGAATGCGCACAAGCGCATCCTCCGTCAGCGCATCGAGTGTAAACATTACCGGCAGACGCCCCAAAAATTCCGGTATCATGCCGAATTTGCGCACATCCTCCACCGTCACCTTCGAGAGCAGATTTTCTTCTTTGTCGTACTCGTCCTTAAGCTTTGCCCCAAATCCGATCGACGCCTCTTTATTCAGCCGCTCCTTGACGATCTCCTCCAGATCCGGAAACGCGCCGCCGCAGATAAACAGAATGTCCTTGGTATTGACCATCGTCATCGGCACCATCGCATTCTTGCTGCTCGCTCCCACCGGCACCTCCACCTCGGCTCCCTCCAGCAGCTTTAACATTCCCTGCTGCACGGACTCACCGCTGACATCCCGCTGGTTTGCATTGCGCTTCTTCGCAATCTTGTCAATCTCGTCGATAAAGATAATGCCGTGTTCCGCCCGGTCCACATCGTTATCCGCAGCCGCCAAGAGCTTGCTCACGACGCTCTCGATATCGTCGCCTATGTATCCCGCCTCCGTCAGGGAAGTGGCATCCGTGATGGCAAGCGGCACATCCAGAAGCTTCGCCAGCGTTTTTACCAGATAGGTCTTCCCGCAGCCGGTCGGCCCGATCATAAGCATGTTGGACTTCTCAATCTCCACCTCGTCCTTCGCATCCGAGGCAATCCGCTTGTAGTGGTTGTAAACGGCCACCGACATCACCTTCTTGGCCTGCTCCTGCCCCACGACATACGCGTCTAGGGACGCTTTTATCTTATGGGGCGCCGGTATCTTTTTAATGTCAATCGCCGCCTCGCGCTTCTCCTTCGGCTTTTTCTTTTTCAGTTTCTGATTCTGCGGCACAAACCCCTGCATCCCCTGCAGGTCGGACAGATTGATCATGCTGATATTCGGCATCTTGCCCATGTTGATATTCATCATGTCTTCCATGCCCATACCGTTTCCGTTCATACCGTCAAACGTCTTCTGCATACAGTCATGGCAGATGCAGATACCGCCCGGTATCTTAATCATCCTGCCCGCGGCGTGCTCGGGTCTTCTGCAGATATAGCAGATATCCTCATACTCTCTGTCCGCATCGTCCCCTGCGGCACTCTCCGCAGCCTCCGTCCCGCCGGTCCCGCTTTCACCTGCTGTCTGCCCGGTCTGCGCGTTCTCCTCGTCAATCACTTCTCTATAGTCATTATTGCTCATTGCACTCCTCATTCCTGCGCCGCACAGACGCCCTGTTTTTAAAACCAATTTTATTATAAAACAAAAGAAAAGCAACCTCAAGAACAATAGCGTTATTTCATTTTTATTTTAGAAAACTCTGCGGAAAATATGTACACTTTTTTCAAAACAAAAAGGCCATTGCCCTATCCTGCGATATGCAACAGCCCCCATTTTATCTTATTCGTTTTTTGTGGCTCCGCCCGCATTGTTGCCGGTCATGTCATCCACACCGTTCTCCACACCGTCAATCAGGTCTTTTCCGGCCTCTCCGACACCGTCAACCACGTCCTCCACCACATTTCCCGCATCGCCTGCACCCGTGGTGTCGCCGTTATTTGCCCCGTCATTTGTTGTTGTACCGGTTCCATTGTTCACATTGGTTCCGTTGTTCATGTCGGTTCCGTTGTTCCCCTCGGTCCCGTTGTTCAGATCGTTTCGGTTATCGCCGCCGATCTCGGTGTTTCCGACATTGTTGTTATTTCCCGCACCGTTTGTCGTGTTGTTGTTTACACCGCTCTCTGTATTTGTGCCCGCGTTTGTCCCGTTATTCTTGTCTGTGTCGCTGTTTCCGCAGGCCGCCACCATACTTAAGGACAGTGCCAAAACGGTTCCGGCCATCACTACTTTCCACTTTTTCATAGTCATTTCTCCTTTTTTTTATTCAAGGATAGTCTGACCCTATTTTTTACTTTTATACATTTTTTTGAAATTTATTTGTAATATCCGATTTCCCGCGAGAGCTCTTCCTGCACCTTTTTCACATCCACCGCCAGACCGCGCACCCGCTCTCTTGTCATACGGCTTGTGGGTCCGGAAATGCTGAATGCGTGGGTCACTTCTTTCTTATAGCCATAGAGGCAGGCGGCAATGCAGCGGACGCCTTTTTCGTTCTCCTCATCGTCAAGCGCATACCCGTCTTTTCTCACATCTGCAAGCTCCCGCTGCAGTTTGTCATAATCCACGATCGTCTTGTCGGTGTGCCGTTCAATTTCGCTGCCCTCCCAGATCGCGCGCACCTCCCGCTCCGGCAGCGTGGCCATAATCGCCTTGCCTACCCCCGAGCAATACATCGGATGCACCATTCCGACATGGGATACCATTCGGATGGTTCCGACCTTCGCCTCGATCTTATAGACGTACAAAATATTGTTTCCCTCTCGCTGCACCAGGTGAACCGTCTCCCCGCTGAGGTCGGAAAGCCGCTCCAGATACGGCTTTGCAATCTGCAGGATGTCCATGCGCTCCAATATCTTCCCCGCCATGCTCACCACCTTGCAGGTGAGCATATATTTCTGTGAACTTTCATCCTGCTTTGCATAGCCCATATAGATAAGCGACATCAGCAGACGATGCACCGTGCTTTTGTGCAGTCCCAGCGCGGCGCTGATCTCCATCAGCCCCATTTCCCCGTTTTCCGCAAGCATCTCCATCACCTGAAAGATACGTTCCGCGGACTGAACCGGATTTTTTGCTTCTCTTTCCTCCGCCATGTTCTCTCATGCCTTTCTGACTTCTACACGCAACATTGTTCCGCAGCCAAATTTGCCGTTTCATATTATGAAACTCTTTGAGAATCATATCAAAATGTGAAAAAAATGTCAATTCCCTATTTTTTCCATCACGTCCCGAAGCGGGCAAAACAGCAGACGGCACAGCAGGAAATTTGAGACGCAATGGATGATATCATAGGGGATTCCGGCAACCCACCAGGAAAATGCCGCCGCAGGCCCTCCCGCAAAAAGGTAGGGAACCGCGCAGAGCGCGCCGAACGACAGCCCGAACGCCCCGGCAAGAATCGAAAAGACCCACGCCGAGCGCTGTCTGCGCAGAAGCCAGGCTGCCCCGGCAAGAATCGGCCACGCATACAGATACATCACCCACCAGAGACCGAACCCGTACCGACAGCCCTCGAGCAGCACAAAGACCGCGATGACCGGCAGGACTTTTTTCCCGAAATAGAGCGTATATAAGATGATAAGCAGCGTGACCAGCTCCACATTCGGCAGAAAAGAGAGCACAAACTTTGCCGCCTCCAGCGCGGCGGCCATCATCCCCATCAGCGCAATGTCGCGGACCTTCCCCCTCGCTCTCATTCCGCCGCCGTATAGACAATCTGATAGGCCTCTCCGTCGCTCACCGGCTGGGTGTCAATCCCGTACTCACAGTATGCGCCGTCCACGAAAAACGCCCAGTACGCCCCGTCTGCCGTATAATCCGCGCCAAGACCGTTGACGGTATCAACCATCAGCCCGTACTCCGACTCGGTTCCCTCTACCGTCAGTCCTTCCGTCTCCTCGATGGCCTGGCGCAGAAACTCCGCATCCGTCTGTACCGTATACATTACCGATTCTCCCGCATTGTCCACAACTTCTATTGTAAGCTCCTTTGCGCCTGCCGCAGGCTTCGGCCTAAAATTTGCGTATATCACACCGAGAATCACAGCCGCTGCCGCAAGGACCGCCGCCGCTGCCACAATTTTTTTTCCGTTTTTTGTCTCTTTTACTTCCGACATTTGTCTTCCTCCGTTTTTATGCATATTTTTTCCATAGGAAGTCTACCATAAACACCAGAAAACCTCAAGAAAATTCGGTTGACAAGCGCACCTCAGATGCTATAATAATAGTGTGTCGTTCTATGAAACTTTGTTTCATATTACGGAACACTGTTCCGGCATCTGATAACGGCGTTTGCAGACAACCCGTTTTGTGAGCGCCGCAATATTATAAAAAAGGAGAAGAATCATGAACAAAGTATTAGAAGAGTTTTCCAAAATCGGTATTATCCCCGTTATCGCTCTCGACAATGTCGAGGATGCGGCGCCTCTCGCGAAGGCTTTATGCGACGGCGGACTCCCCTGTGCAGAGGTTACCTTCCGCACCGCAGCGGCCGAGGAATCCATCCGCATTATGGCGGAGCAGTTCCCGGAAATGCTCGTGGGTGCAGGCACCGTTCTGACGACCGAGCAGGTTGACCGCGCGGTGAACGCAGGCGCAAAATTCATCGTCAGCCCGGGCTTAAACCCGAAGGTTGTCAAATACTGCGTGGAGAAAAATATCCCGGTGACGCCGGGCTGCTCAAACCCGAGCGACGTCGAGGTTGCCATTGAGCTCGGCCTTGATGTGGTAAAATTTTTCCCGGCAGAGGCAGCCGGCGGGCTGAATATGATCAAGTCCATGGCAGCTCCCTACACCAAAATAAAATTTATGCCGACCGGCGGCATCAACGCAAAGAATCTGACCAGCTACCTTGATTTCAGAAAAATCATTGCCTGCGGCGGTTCCTGGATGGTTAATAAGGATATGATCGCAGCAAAAGACTGGGACGGCATCACCGCTCTGACCAAAGAGGCCGTTTCCACGATGCTTGGCTTTAAATTGCTGCATGTCGGCATCAACAACGCTTCCGAGGACGTTGCCTCTTCCGAGTCCGCAAAATTTGCATCCCTTCTCGGCGAGAGTATGAAAGTTGGAAACAGCTCGATCTTTGTCGGCTCCCTGATTGAGATGATGAAGGCTCCGGGACGCGGCGCAAACGGACACATCTGCGTTCAGACCAATTACCTCGACCGTGCGATTTATCACCTTGAGAAACGCGGCTTCGTATTTGACGAAAGCTCCTTTAAGTACAACGACAAGAACGAGATTATCGTCGCTTACTTAAAAGACGAAATCGCAGGTTTTGCCGTACACTTTAACCAGAAATAATCGTTCCCACAAAAAGGAGAATCCCTATGACGGATAATAATTGTGCCTATTGCATGGAAGGTGAGCTTGTTGCCGCTTTCGGCATCAAAATCTGCGAGCTTACTACCTCGAAAGTATACCTCTTTAAAGAGCAGAGCCACAAGGGCCGCGTCATTGTCGCCCACAAAAAGCATGTCAGCGAGATTACCGAGCTGACCGCCGAGGAGCGCGCCGCTTACATGGAAGACATCAACCATGTCGCGGAGGCCCTCCACAAAGCCTTCTCCCCGCAGAAGGTAAACTACGGCGCCTACGGCGATACCGGACATCACCTGCACTTCCATCTGGTGCCGAAATACACCGATGAATTTGAGTGGGGCGGCGTATTTGCCATGAACCCGCAGCAGAAGTTCCTCTCCGACGCGGAATACGACACGCTGATTGCGGAGATCAAAAAGTATCTGTAGACAGCTATCACGAGGTGTTTGATTGACAAAATCAAAGAATAATCAGCTGAAATAAATCACACAGGGCGCAGGTAAATTTACCTGCGCCTTCTTTTCCTATCCGAAGCTGCCGGACAAACGGCAGCCCCTGTCATTCTACAGTTTTCTCCTTCTCTTCCTTTGCATGCGCCGCCTCCTGCTTCCGCAGAATCGTAAGGCAGATTGTCACCGCAACCGCAATCGAGATATAGTCTGCGACCGGCTGGGCATAGATAATACCGTCCAGTCCGAATACCGCATTTAAAATCAAAATCATCGGGACAAACACAAGCCCCTGTCTGCAGATCGTGAGCACCAGCGACGGAATGGCCTTTCCCATTCCCTGCAGTGTGTTGATGCACAGAAAAAGAATCCCGATAACCGGGCCTGAGAGCTGCAGTGCAATCATCATCTTGATTCCCTGCTCGATCACGGCCGCATCGTCAATAAACGCCCGTATAATCGGCTCCCTCGCCACAACCATCAAAAGGGTCAGCAATGTACCGAGGGCAACCGCGCACATACCGGTAAAGCGGAATACCTGCTTTAAGCGCTTTGTGTTTCCCGCGCCGTAATTGTAGCCGATCAGCGGCTGAATCCCGGCACACAGCCCGATCTGCAGCAGCACCACGAGCATATTTGTTTTCATTGCCACGCCCATGGCCGCCACAGGCGTATCCCCGTAACCGACAAGCTGCTTATTGTACACAATATTGGAGCAGCTCATCAGGATATTGTTGAGGGATGCCGGAATCCCGATTGCCATAACTCCAAGCGCAATCCCCTCTCCTGCCCGAAAATGTTTCGGGTGAATCGAAAGCACGGATTTTCCGCGCAGAAGATAATGCAGATAAAAACAGCAGGCCGCCATATTCCCGATGACCGTGGCAATGGCCGCCCCGGCCACTCCCATACCGGCCCACAGAATCAGAATCGGGTCCAGCACAATATTGGTCACGGTTCCGATCAGATTCCCTGCCATCGACTGTTTTGCCGCTCCTTCTCCGCGCAGAATATTGCCGAATGCGGTGCCGAACATAATAAACGGACCGCCGAACGCCACATAGCTCAGATAGGTGCGCGCATATCCGATTGTATTCTCGCTGGCTCCGATCAGAGCTAAAATTCCGTTCATCCCGATCAGAAAAATCAGCATAAAAAGGACGCCGGCGCCAAGCGCCGCATACGCACAAAACGAAGAGATGTGCTTTGCGCGCTCCTCCTGCCCAGCCCCGAGCGCACGTGAAATCGCGGAGCTTCCGCCGATACCGAACAGATTCCCGAGCGCCATAAACAGCATAAAAACCGGTGTCGACAGCGAGACCGCAGCCACCTGCATCGCGTCGTTGGTCTGTCCGATAAAAAACGTATCCGCCATATTATAAATAACCACGACCAGCATCGTAATGATGGTCGGAACCGCCATGACCGTTACCGCCTTTGAAATCGGCGCATGTTCAAATAGTTCTTTATTTGTATTCATATGTTATCTTCCTGTTCTACAAACACATCTTTCCCTGCTCGTCCACCGGCTTCGGTATCACAATCAGAAGATCTATCAGCGTCATTGCAAGCGGAAAACCCGACCAGAAGAGGAGAAGATACAAAATCGCCGTTTTATACTGCTTTGCATAAAACCGGTGCCCCCCCAGCCATCCGGTGAAAACCGCAAGAAGAATATACTTCTTCTTATCCAGCGCAATCTCCCCCATTGCCTCTTTTCGTTCAAAATAACCCGAAATCTTCCTGGAAAGCCAGCCCTCTTTCTCCTCAATCCCCTGCTCCGCTTTCAAATCATGGAGTTCCTGCTCCAGTGCGATGAGCTTACTGACGTCTATTTCTTCCTTCTTTTTCTTTGAACCCATTCTCTCTTATCTCCTTACCCGCCGACACATTCCCTGCAAAAACCGATTCCCGTTTTCATATATTGAGACAATATCATATATATTATACAACGCTTCCGTAAATCCTGCAATCCCCGTGAATAAAAGCTTTCCGCACTGCCGATCCCACTGCATAAAATCAGGGCGCCGGAAGCAATCCGGCGCCCAACTGATTCTTTCTTGTTATGTAACTTTAAACGACTATGCTTCCTGCATAGCTTTTGCCTTGATCGCCGCAATCTCATCCTGAATTTCTTCCATCTTCTCTTTGGTCAGCGGATAGAACTTCAATGCAACCAGATTACAGAGCAATCCAAGAATAATCATACCGTGCGCAAGGAAATACACTCACATAATGCAGCGATGTACTGTACGGTGTTGAAACGTCCGGCAGCGCATCCTTAAAGCCGATTGCCGCAAACGCAAGGCCGGCAATCATCGGAGCCATAGAGGAAATAATCTTATCAACAAAGCTGAACAGCGTTCCCATCATACCCGGAACATACTTGCCGGTACGGTATACCTCGTAGTCCGCACAGTCCGCAGTCATCGGGATAACGATTTTTTGTATTTTTATTGTATATTTTAACTAATTTATGTGGCGGTTTCTGCCTCTCCCTGTCATTTTCTCCACACATGTGCATAAAAAGAGACCGGTCACTTTGTGACCGGTCCCCCCGCAAAAAGCCATATGATAACGGTATGATACCGTCTGTTTAGTTTTCGGCCATAGCCTTGGCCTTGATCTCGGCGATCTCTCCCTGAATCTCGGCCATCTTCTCCTTGGTCAGCGGGTAGAACTTCAACGCTACCAGATTGCAGATCAATCCAAGAATAATCATACCGTGAGCGAGAAAGACAGATACATAATGCAAGCTTGTGCTGTACGGAGTCTGTACATCCGGCAGGGCCTGCTTAAATCCAATCGCCGCAAACATCATTCCGGCAATCATCGGCGCCATAGAGGAAATAATCTTATCAACAAAGCTGAACAGAGTTCCCATCATACCCGGCACATATTTGCCGGTACGGTATACCTCGTAGTCCGCACAGTCTGCGGTCATCGGGATAACAATGTTTCCGGAAATACCCTGAAAAGCTCCAAACGCAATCGTAAGTACCACATAGAGAATCGTGAATGTACTCCAGGCCAGCCCCCCCTCTGCGTTTGTCATGCTGTGCGCATCGCCGAACAGCCATAACAGAGCAAGTGCCGCATTTGCAATAATACCGCCGATACTTCCGATTAACATTGCCTTTCTCATACCGAGCGTCGTAGCAAGACCGCCGACAGCAAAAATCATAAGAATCAGAATCGGAATTGATGTAAGTCCTGTCAGGGTTCCCTGCAGGCTGAGGTTCCCTGCAATAACCGCGAACAGTACAATCTGAACCGTGGAGGTCTTTGTGCTGGTCGCCAGTTTGTCGGTGGAAGCCGAAACCACGAGCATCTGGATCGCACGGTTGTTCTTAAGCGTATCCCAGTAATCCTTCAGGCCGACACGAACTGCCTGACCGGTTCCGAAGAATTCGGTTCTGTCCTTCGGCGCAATGGAAATCACTGCAATCGCGGTGAAGATTGCACTGCATACTGCGACGAGCATCCACAGCTCATGGAACAAATCCGTACTTTCCATCGTACCGTATTTGGTACCGAGATTTGCGCCTACCATAGCCATAACCGTGAAAAGAATCGTATTGTACACACCGTCAAATACCGCAAACAGCGGTCTCTGCTTCGGGTCGTTCGTCAGACAGGTCTGCGCGGACTTGGTAACCACGCACTGGAACGTATAACCGATATAGAAGACAGCAGCCATCACGATAAAGAACGCAAAACGGACGGTCGTATTCTCCGGCAGAAGATGCGTCACATGATACATGATAAAACTCATCACACAGAGAATCGCATTTCCGATTATCATAAACGGACGGTTTTTACCGAACTTACCGTCGGTTCTGTCTACTACGAAACCGATAAACGGGTCCGTCACACCGTCCCAGATACGCATCATCATCGAAAAGCTGGATGCGGTCACAACCGCAACTCCCACAAAGCCGGTCAGATAATACGCGACGTAGTTCATCATGAACAGATACAGATTCGTCGCGGTATTATTCAACGCGAACCCACCGATACGCCACAGCGGAACACGGTGGATACCGTTTTCCCCGTAGTACTTTGAAGACCTTTCATTCATAATAAAATCTCCTTCTCTAAAATTTTTTTAACATCTTCCACTAAAACACCCCACCTCGTTTTAATGTGGTTTCATTATAGCACTCTTGTATACAAGTCGTCAACAAATTTAGCATTTTTATTTCTTTTCCCCTAAATTTTCATATGATTTTTGTGTATTTTTCCGTATTTTTTCCGGAATATTTTTCCACCGTTGTACTTGTATACAAGAACCGGTTCATGTGGTTTCTCAACCCCTGCCGCATCCTCTCCGGGGAATTTCCCTTGCATGCCGCATAAGATTATGCCAAAATAGGAAACAGGAGGTGAAAATTGACATGGAACAATCCGTTTTCGATTTCACACTGGCCTGTCTGAGTGACTTACAGCTTCATTACATCATCGCCGAAGGGCCGGATATTACAATGGAAGCTCTCGACCTCGGACTCCGCGAGAGCATCCTGATGCGCCCAGTCGGCAATGCCGCAAACATCTCTCCGACGATTGTCCCGGACGTCCTCTACTATGTCACCGATTACTACGAATGTAATTATATCTTTTTCCGGCTGCCGGGCGAGACACGTTTTCTCTTTGTCGGCCCTTACCTGCTGGAAAGTTTTACGGAGTCCCGCATACACGGGCTGATACAGGTCCTTGCAATTCCGCCTGAGCAGCTTGCGCAGCTGCGGGACTATTATGACTCCCTGCCGTGTTTCCCCGAGACGCACACGCTGCACACACTGATGCAGCGCCTGTTTTCTTTTCTTCTGGGCGGAAAGCAACCCGCGATCCGGCACTTTGACCTGCGCAGTCTCGAAAGCCCCGAAGAATACCGTGCCCAGCACGAATTCGCCACCCCGGAGGACCCGGCGCTCTCCATGCGTCTTTTGGAAAAACGCTACCGCGCAGAGGATGAGCTACTCGATGCCGTCTCCCGCGGAAACACCGAAAAAGCGGTCGGCATTCTAAACTCCATCGGCACCATCCGCCCCGTCTCCCGCTTTCCGGATCCGTTCCGGAGTGCCAAGAACCTGTCGCTCTCCCTGAATACCCTGCTGCGCCGCGCGGCTTACGAGACCGGCGTCCATCCGTTTTACATCAATTCCGTCTCCAATAATTATGCCGGTATGATTGAACAGTGCGGCGGCGCCTCAGAGCTCGGGGAAATCAGCTTGTACATGGCCAAAAGCTACTGCACGCTCGTCAAGAGCTACAATATGAGCTCCTATTCCGAGCCGGTGCGTCATATCCTCGTCACCGTCGATGCGTCCCTTGCCGGGGACTTAAGCCTCAAGCGTTTTGCCGAGGAGCTGTTTTTAAACAGCAGCTATCTTTCCGCGCTTTTTAAAAAGGAACTCGGCATGACCCTGACCGACTATGTCAATGCAAATCGCATCGGCCATGCAAAAAAGCTGTTAAAAAGCACTTCCCTGCAGATCCAGGATATCGCCGTCCGCTGCGGCATTCCCGATATCCATTACTTTACCAGACTTTTCAAACGGGAAACCGGCATCTCCCCGAGAGAATGGCGTGCCAAAAATGACAGCGGCGGACATTCCTGACCGCGGCGTGCCCCGCAGGTTTTTGGGTGAAGCACAAAACGGCAGCCGCACCGATGATCGCTCATGGGAACGGCTGCCGCCTTCTTATTCTTATGACTCTTATAAACCTTTATTCCGGCTTTTTGATCTGATTGAGCTGCGCATTCATATCAAGCAACTGCTCTTTTGTCAGTTTCGGCGCATCCTTCATAGCCATTCCAAGCATATTCAGCATGCGAAGCACGGTAAACCCACCGAGCATCTTCATCATGCCTTCGTTCATTTCAAAGCCCTGATTCCCGCCGTCTTCTTTCTTCGGCATCAGCTGCGCCATCGTCTTACCGAGCCATGCCCCGCCCTGCTCTGTCGCAAGGATATCACCCATTCTGGAATTTAAGGAGAAATACCCCTCCGGCTCCGTGATGTCAAACCAGTTGAGCACCGCGCCCTTCTCTTTCAGGCGGTACGCCTCGTTAAATACTTCCACCTTGCGGATAAAGCTCTCGTCCGTGCACTCGCCCGCAACGGCCTTTAACGTCGTCTCCCCTGCGTTCGGCACTTCAAAATAGAAGAAATGCTCCGGAGCGGACTGCTTTCCGAGGCTCTTGCCGTTTGCAAACAGTTCTACCTCCGGCAGGTTCGAGTATACCGTCACCTTCGTCACATCCTCCACACGGTCCACATAGCGCTTCCCGCAGATGTGGACGAACGGGTCGTCGGACAGCCATGCCTTGTATGCGTAGAACGCATCCTTCTTGTATTTGCGGTCGAACGTAACCAGTCCCTTGTGGTTCATACCGTTCTCGCCGCCCTCGCTCCGCGCATCCGCCGCAAAATCAAACATGTTCCACACATGGGTCGCCCAGATAAACGGCCTCGTAAACAGCTGCTTGATCAGCTCTTCATGGTAATATGCCTGATATTCCTCGGTGTAATCCCCCTGCTGCGGGTCTGAGGTATGCCAGTCTAATGCCTCACAGCCGTACTCGCTCATACCGATCGGGATATTCGGGAACTCTTTGTGGAACTCGTCAAACCACGGTCCGTTCATCGACGTGTCGCCGCCGTACCAGCCGTAATAGTGGTTATAAGAAACGCAGTCCGGAATCTGAATATACGGGTCATGCATATCACACATGGACACTGCAGCCATCGTGGTAAATCTCGTCTTATCCATCTCGTGAACGAGGTCGTTTAAAATTCTGTGGTTTTCAAGCAGATCCTCGGTAGATGCCCCTGTCATCGTAATCTCGTTGGACAGTCCCCACACCGCGATACATGCATGGTTATAATTCTGTGTGATCAACTCCTTCATCTGAGAAATCGTGTTTTCCCGCCCTGTCGGCATATGGCTCGAAATATAGGGAATCTCCGCCCAGATGACAAGTCCCTTCTCGTCGCACAGATCATAGAAATACTGGTTGTGCTGATAGTGTGCAAGACGGATCGTCGTCGCTCCCACCTCACAGATAAGCTCGACATCCTCCGCATGATGCTCCTTTAACAGTGCGTTTCCGATACCCGGTCTGTCCTGATGTCTCGAAACGCCGCGCAGCGGATACTCCTCACCGTTTAAGATGAAGCCACGCTCCGGGTCAATCCGGAACGTACGGCAGCCGAATCTGGCGCTCACCGCGTCCGCCGCATCCTCGCCGTCCGTCAGCGTCACACACGCCGTATAGAGATACGGATCTTTTCTTCCGTTCCACAGATGTACATTCTCTATATCGAAGGAAACCTTTGTCTCCCCCGCATCGACGGTCTGCTCTGCCACAACGCCGCCCTGTGCGTCCGTAATCTTATATACAAGCTTCTGCCCCGCCTTTGCGCCGGCGAGGTATACCTCCACTTCCACTTTCGCATCGGAACCGCTCACTTCCGGCGTCACTTTGATGCCCGGTCCTCCGTAATACTCCAGATCAAAATGAGACTCGCCGACAGCGATGATATTTACGTCGCGGTACAGACCGCCGTAGAACGTAAAATCTGCATTCTGCGGATACACGGTCTGATTCGCGCTGTTGTCCACCGCTATCACGATCAGGCTGCGGTCTGTCAGCTCCTCCGTGATATCCACGCGCCAGGTCGAGTAACCGCCGTCGTGATGCGCCAGCTTCTTCCCGTTTACATACACATCCGCCGAGGAATTCGCCCCGCACAGCTCGAGAAAATACCGGCTTGCCTCGGGAAGCTCCGCTTTCTCGATCTCTTTCGCGTAATAGCAGGTACCGCGGTAGTAATCCGCGCCTCCGTCCTGTCCGTCAATTCCGTTCCATGTATGCGGCAGCGTCACCCAGTACCATCTCTCCGGCATTGCCTCAGGCACTGCCGTCGCCTCTTTGGAAAAAGCCCATTTTTCATTTACGTTTATAATCTCTCTCATGTATGCACGTCCTCCGTCCGAATTGGATACTATTCTCACGAAACCACACAGACGCCGCGGTGGGGTTTGCGGCACTGTGTATGATTTCATGTTTCCTGCACTTGTATCCTACCATAAAGGCATCTTGTTTTCTTTAGATATTCTTTGGCAAAACTTGAACAATTTTCATTTTTCTAACTGATTAAATAAAATTTAGACAAATAAAGATTTCCTGTCGAGATTCATGTTTGCCATTTTCCGACCTATCCGTTATACTGAAACTGTTAGTCGATACAAAGGAGGGTATTTATAATGATTAAATGCAACAACTTATTTGACAACCCGAATATGAAGCAGATTGCGGCGGCCGGCAACGTAAAGGTCTTCGAGTATCAGCGCGACTTAAGCGTGACACCCGAAACCGCGATCACAGCCTACTATGCCGCCGAAATGAATTTCAGAAAACGCCAGGTTCTGATTGAGATGAACGGCTCTCCCTGGACGCTTCAGGCAGGCGCAATGCAGTGGATGACCGGCAATGTCACGATGGGCTCCGGCATCAAGGGTGTCGGCGATTTTCTCGGCAAAGCCATCTCCGCGAAAGTGACAAAGGAATCCACCGCGAAGCCGGAATACACCGGCAACGGTCTTCTGATGTTAGAGCCGACCACCAAGCACATTCTTCTCGTAAATGTGGAGGACTGGGGCGGAATCGTACTTGAGGACGGCCTGTTCTTAGCCTGCGACGGACGCATCAAACATAATATCGTGGCAAGAAGCAACCTTTCCTCCGCGGCTTTGGGCGGCGAGGGACTTTTCAATCTCTGCCTGACCGGAACCGGCCTCGCCGTTTTGGAGAGCCCGGTTCCGATGGACGAGCTGATTGAGTTCGAGCTTGACAACGATATGGTCCGCATCGACGGAAACATGGCGATCGCATGGAGCAGCAGCCTGCAGTTCACCGTGGAGCGCTCCTCAAAGAGCCTGATGGGCTCCGCCGTATCCGGCGAGGGTTTCGTCAACGTATACCGCGGAAGCGGAAAGATTCTCATGTCTCCGCTGTAAAAAGCGCTGCTATATGACACTCTGATATGGATTCCGGCATCCTGCGAGATGTCGGAATCCTGCAATTCATTTCATTCTAATGTCTTGATTTTCTTTTGTTGGGGCTGTCGCACTAAGTAATTAGTGCGCAGCTCCTTTTC
>CAJTOI010000040.1 GCA_910577925.1 uncultured Roseburia sp. | reverse complement strand
CGTCCACCGCCGCTTCCGCCTGGCCCTTGATCGCCTCCGCCTGCGCGTCCACCGCCGCTTCCGCCTGGCCCTTGATCGCCTCCGCCTGCGCGTCCACCGCACTCTTTGCGGAGTCCCTGATCGTCTGCTCCTGCGCCGCAACGGTATCATTCACCTGCTTCTGCAGATTCTCCTTTTCCTGGTCGGTAAATGCCGCATTCAGCGTATTGTCCAGCAGGGAAACGCCCTGATACAGCGTAGCCGCGCTGCTGTTTAACGTATCGACACCCGTCGAGAGCTCCGGCGTCTTTCCCGAGAGCTGCGCGATGCCGTCCGCAAGCTGCGACGCGCCGTCGGTATATGCGGACACGCCGTCCTTTAACGTCCTGACGCCGTCGGTAAATTCCCCCATGGCGTCTTTTAACGTATCGGTTCCCTCTGCCAGTTCCGCGGAACCGTCCGCAAGCTGCGCGGTCGCGTCGGTCAGCGTATCGAGCATCTCATCTACTGAGGACAGTCCGTCCTCCCCCTCCGCGTCAAGGAAATTTGTCGCGTTGGCCACGACGGTCATGGCCATATCCAGCGAGAAATTCTCCACGTCCGCCGTCACTTCAAAGTATTCCGGTATACGGACATCCCCGTCAAAATCCTCTTCATCCACATCCAGAGAATCCGAAAGCCCCGGCAGCGCATAGCCGAATACCACGCTGTTATTTCCGTCCGCCACCACTTTACCGTTTGTGACCTCGATATTGCGGAAGCTCTCGTCTAACACCATTCCGCTGACCGCCATAAACGGCACGCAAATCTGTTCCTTTTTGCCGTCTATCGTCGCCTCCACCTTCTCGTTGTTGGTATAGTCAAAGCGTATTGTCACCCTGCCGGACTTTCCTGCAAGCTCCTCCGGGGTCATCTCTTTCCCGTCAAGTAAATAGGTAATCTTCTGTGTGACCGGCAGCTGCTCCGCCGAAGTTCCCTGATAGTAAATATCCTTTCCGTCTGCGGCCCAGATCAGTTCCCTTCCGTTCTGTGTGTAAGTCTCTTCTCCCTTTACATTTGTGATTCCCGTGAGCGTGGATGCATCCGAAAGCACGGCCTCACCGTCCCTGTTAATCAGATGGTCGGACACGATAATGCTCTTCGCCGCGCCCGTGCTGTCGGAAATAACATACACCGTCTCCTCCTTGCCCACTTCCTTCTCGCCGATCTTTACGCCGTCACCCAGCACATCCGAGAGCAGATCACTCTTTTCGGATTCCCCGGCCTTTGCATTGTCTTCCTTCTCTTCCTTTTCGGTACTCTCGCTACTCTCGACTGCGGTGTCGTTCTTTGCCGCATTTACCGTGCGGGCGGACGCCCCGGTACCCGCAAGCGCAACGACAAGAACTCCCGCCATAATGCGAATCGTGTATTTATTTTTAAAATGCCTTTTTAACTCCGGTAATTTCATGACTATTCCCTCCTATATTGACTTATTGAACCGAAACATCGTGCTCTGTCGTGCCGACCTTTGCGGCTTTCCTGTCTCGAAATCCGATGCTGGTCGCACAGATCAGTCTGTCAAACAGCATAAACATAGACGGCAGAATAAAGATAACCACAAACATACTGATAATCGCGCCCCGTGCCATCAGAGAGCACAGAGAGCTTATCATATCGATATTGGAATACATTCCGACGCCAAAAGTCGCCGCAAAAAAGCTCAGCGCGCTGACCATTACGGACTGAATCGACCCCTGGAGCGCGCCGGTCACCGCCGTCCGCTTATCCGCTCCCTGATACCTTGCCTTTTTGTATTTATTTGTCATAAGAATCGCGTAATCCACCGTCGCCCCCAGCTGAATCGTGCCGATGACAATCGATGCGATAAACGGCAGCGTCGTGTGCGTGTATGCCGGGATTCCCATGTTGATAAAAATCGCAAACTCAATCACCGACACCAGAATCACCGGCAGCGAAACGGATTTAAACACAAACGCGATGATCAGGAAAATCGCTCCGATGGACACGACGCTGACCGTCTTAAAATCCTCATCCGTAATCTCAATCAGATCCTTCGTACACGGCGCTTCGCCGATTAACATCGCCGACGAATCATATTTTTTGATGATCTGATTAATCGCCTCGCACTGCGCGTTGACCTCATCCGACGCCACCGCGTATTCCGAGCCGACCAGCATCATCTGATAATCGCCGTTTACCATAATCTCTTTCACGTTATCCGGGATAAAATCCCCCGGAATCCCGGGTCCCACGAGTGAGTCAAAGCCGATGGCCATCTTTACGCCGTCCACGCCGTCAATCTCGTCGAGCATGGCCTTTGCGGCTTTGGAGTCAAGTCCGCTGTCCGCGATAATCATATGGGTCGCCCCCATCTGGAAATTCTCGTTTAGTTTATCGTTTGCCATAATACTGTCGAGGTCCTTCGGCAGCGTGCCCGCCAGATCATAATACACATTCGTGTGCGTATAGCCGTATACCGCCGGCGCCAGAATCACCGCAAAGGCTATGATAAACGCTCTGTAATGCCTTACGACCCAGCCCGCGATCCCGCCCAGATCCGGGATGATCGCCTTGTGCTTCGTCCGCTCGATCGCACCGTCGAATATCAGAAGCATTGCGGGCAGCACCGTCACACAGCAGATAACGCCAAGCACGACTCCCTTTGCCATGACAACGCCCAGGTCCATACCGAGCGTAAAGCTCATAAAGCACAGTGCGATAAAGCCCGCTACCGTCGTGATGGAACTGCCCACCACGGAAGTGATGGTGTTGGAAATCGCGTGGGCCATCGCCCGCTTCTTATCCCCGGCGTAGCGCTCCTGCTGCTCCTCGTAGCTGTGCCACAGAAAAATCGAGTAGTCCATCGTGACACCCAGCTGCAGCACCGCCGCAAGCGCCTGCGTCACATAGGAAATTTCTCCCGCCAGGAAATTGCTCCCGAGATTATACACGATTGCCAATCCGATACTTAACAGGAAAAACAGCGGCACGATCGCGGAATCCATTGTCAGGGACAGGACTGCCACCGCAAGCACAACCGCAATCAGCACATAAATCGGCGTCTCCCTGTTTGAGAGGTTCTTCGTGTCTGTCACGACCGCCGACATGCCGCTGATATAACACTGTCCCTGTACGACCTCGCGGATCTCCTCGATGGCATTCATCGTCTCGTCCGCCGACATCGACGTGTCGTACAGCACCGCAAGCATCGTGCTGTCCGTCTCCCTGTTGTTAAAAAACTCGTAGATATCGTCCGGCAGCATTTCCATCGGAATACTGATGTCCATAATGGAGTCATACCAGATCGCGTCTTTTACATGGGGAACCTCCGCTATTTTTTCCCGCATCGCGGAAACCCCTTTCGCGTCCATCCCTTCCACGACGCAAAACGAAAACGCCCCCGTCCCGAACTCCTCAAGCAGAATGTCCTGCCCCTTCATCGTCTCGATTTCTCCCGGCAGATACGTCAGGATATCATAATTGACTCTTGTGTTAAAATATCCGAATGCCGACGGAATCAGCAGCAGTATGCTGATAATCAGAATCGGGATCCGCATTTTTACGACACCTTTTCCAAATTTAATCATCTCTTTCATCTCTTTCTTTTTGTTCTATCCGGTTACAACGTACACTATAAAAAAAGAGACCGGATATGAAAATATCCAGTCCCCTTCCCGTGTAATTGTCCGGAATACATTTTTCCCCGGATGGATGAATTCCGGCTACAAATTCGCCTTTTTGTAGCGTTATACTTCCTCCAGCACATCCTCCATGGAACGCTTGATGATATAATTGTAAATTCCGGCCAGCTCCCGCGGCGATATCGGCATTGCCCCATGAATCCAGCGAATCGCCACATAGCACATCGACTGCGCATAATAATCCGCAATCAGCTTCGGCGTCAGCCAGGCATACCTCAGATGTGTACCCGTTGCCTTACTTTCAACCACGCGCAGCAGCACCTTTTCTACACACCCCTGCGCAATGCTCTCAAAGGAATTTTGTCCTTCCAGCCTGCTCGCCCGCATATAAAATTCTTTGTCTTTCTCAATATTGGTAAACAACAGCACCAGTGCCTCATTCATCATGCCGTTTTCGAGAAGCGGCTCAATCGGCTCGATCAGATCCGTGTTGACGATCCACTCCAGCAGTTCATACTTATCCTGAAAATGATTGTAAAAAGTCGGTCGGATCACGCCCGCTCTGTCCGTAATCTCTTTGATCGTAATCTTTTCAATCGGTTGTTTTAACGCCAGTTCCCGAAAACTCTCAGCCAGCATCCGATTGGTTGCGCCTTTTCCCTGTTTTGTCATAACCCACTCTTATTCTTAAATTTTTATTCAACGCAGAATGCCTGTTTCAGTTGAAACACCGATACTATTTTATACGATTTATTCGTCAAATTCAACCGTCACAAAGTATCCCTTCGGCGTTTCCTTCACATCGACAACCTTCCCCTGCGCAGACCGAATCCGCTCGCTCACCGCATAATTAGCGGACATCGCATACGCCTGCCCCAGCGTGTAATAATAGGAATTCGGCAGTTTTCCCTCGGTGACGGGCAGCACATCCCCGATTTCCAGAAGGCCGGTGCGCTCCATCTTAAATTCTTCTCTCCGCATCCGTCTATTCCTCGTCCTCCACCTCCCGGTACTCGACGTCCACCGCGGACGCCTCACGGCGGAACTCCTCCGCCTCCCGCCGGAATGCCTTTGCGGTCTGCACCGCCCGAAACGCCACCCACAGATCCGATATCCCGTCATAGATTAAGGCCACGCCGATAAACTGCAGCGCCAGCGTCACAAGACCGAAGGCATTGACGATGCAGAGCACGCCGAATGCCAGGCTGATGACCGCGACGATAAGAATGCCCCACCATCTGTCGTACCCGTTGTTCTTTGTCTCGAGCGCAAGCCGCAAATCCTGAATCCCGTGCACGCAGAGCATCACGCCGATGACAATCGGCACAAGGCTTACGATGCTCTCCGGCCTGATAAAAATCCAGATCCCGACCAGCAGCACAATCACGCCCAGCGGCGCGGCAAACGGATGAAGGCTGCGGTTCATAAAATAACCGGTCAGCTGTACCGCTCCTATCACGATCAGTCCGACCGCAAGTATCTTGCAGAAAATATCAAGCGTCTCGGCCGGCCAGAGCAGAAGCACCGCGCCGAGCGCCGCGCACACCAGCGCCGACAGTATCATATTTACTTTCAGTCTCTTTATCGTCTCTCCCATATCAAATCCTCATCTTTCATTATTTCATTATACATCCGAAAATTTTTCTTCGATTTTCCGATCCGTGTGATAAAAACCGTAAAACAAACACGCAGCACCGATTCCCCCTCCGATGATAAGCGATTTTTCAACGGAAACACGAAGCAGCCATAACATCACACACAAAACGACTTCTACCGCAAACAGACATTTGCCGAGGAATATATAAATATCCGGCGCGATCTGCTGTGCATAGTCCCAGTGCGCCTGCGATTTCCTCGAAGCGGGTGTATTGTAGCCGTTCTGCGTGCGCATATCCCATACCGGATGCCGCTTAAGAAGCACTCCCACCAGTATCATGACAAACGGAACGATAAAATTCAAAAGTAACAACGCCTGCATAACCTTCTCCTTTCCGGCGCTTCGCAAACGCCTGCCCTCATCGGCATTCTGCTTGAACGGGGCATTTTGTTTTTAATTGTTACTATAACACTTTTTGGGGTGCCGTTCAAGCCGCGATGCCTTGACAGCACACAAAATTTCCATTATTCTGTTACTGTTCACGGCTCAGGGAGCCGCTCACAGCAACGATTCGGGGCGATAAGGAGGTTTCCCATGGGAAAAGAGTTAAAGACAAACGCAATGCGCATCTTAGACAAAAACAAGGTCTCTTACGATATCATCCAATACGAATGCGACGCCTTTATCGACGGACTTCACACCGCAGAGCTGACCGGCGCGCCGGTGGAGCAGTCTTTTAAAACATTAGTCCTGCAGGGAAAAAGCGGACAGTACTATGTATTTGTCATTCCGATCGCGGAGGAGATCGATCTGAAGGCCGCCGCAAAGACCGTCGGAGAAAAATCCGTCGAACTGCTCCCCGTAAAAGAAATCACCGCCGTCACCGGCTATGTGCGCGGGGGCTGTACGCCGCTCGGCATGAAAAAACAGTTTCCCACCATCATACAGGAAACTGCCGCAGACTATGACACCGTCTACATCAGCGGCGGCCGCATCGGAATGAGTATTGTTTTAAACCCTGCGGATCTGATGCGCGTGACGCGGGCGCGCTGCGCAGACGTGGTGCGCCATACAGCGCCCTGACAGGATATCACATACCGCGGCCTGACATCCCAAAGCATATCAGGCCGTACATCCGGGAAATATTTTATTCATTTTTATTTTTCGATATGCTATAATAAAGGCCAGTATACGGAAAGGATATCTTATTTATGGATGGAAAAACGACAATGGAAATTACCAACGATAGATTGGAGCAGGCCATCAAGGAATACGCCTCGGAGCGCACAAAAGAAAAGCTCTCCGAGGTCTTAAACCTGCTACGCCCCACGAAGCTTTTTGTGCCGGCTATGCTAAAGGCGCCCGATCAGCCGATTCCCTGTTTTCTCAAAAACAACGACGGGCAGCAGTTTCTCGCGGTCTACACTTCCAAGACCCAGATTCCGGAAGAACCCAAAAGCCAGGCGCTTCTGTCGATGCCGTTTCCGGCCTGCAACAGTGTGGTCGCGAAATCGGCGGCAAATCTGAGCGGAATGGTCATCAACCCGTTTTCCGATAACCTGATTTTAAAGACCGAGCTTGTACAGAAGCTGCACGAGGCGGACCAGAAGGCTCCGCAGATGAAGCAGCTCAAGCTGACCCCGGAACAGTTCAACGTCTTCGCCAGAAAGCAGGCGGAATTTAACGTGATTCCGCGGCGTCTGTTTGCGGAGGGAGAATCTTTCGTACAGTCTCTCTGCGACGAGCGGGAAAGCTTTGTCAATCAGATTTTTGCAGACACCTATAAAGAGGCAAAATTATACCCGTTTTCCGAGAGCGACTACTCGGTTATGGCGTTGGATATCGCAGAGGATTTGACGTTAATCCGTATCGATCTGCCGGAGCAGAAGCTCGCGCCGACACTCTGCTGCCGTCTCTATGTCACCTTTAACCCGCAGACAAAAACGGCGCGGTATTACACCATCGAAATCACGAAGGAAAAAAATGTACGGCTTCTCGGAGAGCTTCTTCCGGACGGCACGCACACCGACCACGGAAACGCGCCGGTGGAAAGCGCAGAATTGCAGCAGATTATCGATCTTGCAAGAGGAGAAACCACGGGACTGACAAGCTGATGTCAGTCCTTCGGTCTGTCAGACCGCATTCCATGCCAGAACCTATCTCTGACACAACAAAACCAAACACACAGGAGGGGCATATGATTCAGAAATTTTGCTACGGAAACCCATTTGACACGGAAGCCGTTGTCACACCCGTGGAAACCACAGACGGCGCTCCCGCCGTCGGCAGTATTTCTCTTTCGGAGGGCTTTTTGTTTTCGTATACGATGGCCGATTCGGATATCGTATACGGCCTCGGAGAGAGCAACCGCGGCATCAACAAGCGCGGCTATCGGTATGTCAGCCACTGTTCGGATGACCCGAACCACACCGAGGACAAAGTGTCCTTGTACGGCGCACACAATTTTATCATCATCTCCGGCAGCGAACATGTCGGACTTTTTTTCGATTATCCGGGCGATCTGTGCTTTGATATCGGCTATACCAGGCAGGCTCTGCTCACCGTAAGCTGTGCGGATGCAGACCTCTTCCTCTACGTGATCACCGGCTCGTCCGCCTACGATGTGACAAAGCAGTTCCGCTCCATCATCGGACGAAGCTATATTCCGCCGAAGTTTGCGTTCGGCTTCGGCCAGAGCCGCTGGGGCTATCGGACCGCGGAAGATTTCCGGACGGTCGCGGCAAAATACCGCGAAGAACACCTTCCGATCGACATGCTCTATATGGACATCGACTATATGGACGCCTACAAGGATTTCACCGTGAATCCCGAAGAATTCCCCGATTTTTCCGCCTTTGTCGCGGAAATGCAGGCACAGAAGATCCACCTTGTGCCGATTATCGACGCCGGTGTGAAGGTCGAAGACGGCTACGATATCTACGAGGAGGGAAAGAACGGAGGCTATTTCTGTAAGAGGGAGGACGGCACGGATTTCGCCGCCTCAGTATGGCCCGGAATGACTCATTTTCCGGACGTGCTGAATCCGGACGCGAGAGCGTGGTTCGGCAGCAAGTATGATATCTTACTCTCCGCGGGCATTGACGGTTTCTGGAATGACATGAATGAGCCTTCCATCTTCCATTCCGAAGAGAGCATCGCCGAATTGAATGCCTTTCTGCAGGATTATCTCGACGGCAAAGTCGAGGGGCCGCAGCCCCACTGGATACTCGGCAGCCGCCTCGGCGCGCTCGCAAACAATCCCGCGGATTACCGGCGCTTTTATCACAATGTAAACGGACAGACGGTGCGCCACGATGCGGTGCATAACCTGTACGGCTACAATATGACCCGCGCCGCCGGCGAAGCCTTTGCGCGTCTCGCCCCGGACAGACGGATTCTGATGTTTTCCCGCTCTTCCTATATCGGAATGCACCGCTACGGCGGTATCTGGACCGGCGACAACAAATCCTGGTGGGCGCACCTCCTCTTAAATCTCAAGCAGCTGCCCTCGTTAAATATGTGCGGTTTCCTCTATGTCGGCGCGGACCTCGGCGGTTTCGGCTGCGATACGACAAGGGATCTCGCGCTGCGCTGGCTCGCGCTCGGCGTGTTCACGCCGCTGATGCGCAACCACACGGCGATCGGCACCCGCGAACAGGAATATTATCAGTTTGAGGATATTTCGGATTTCCGGCATGTCCTTGGCGTGCGCTACCGCCTGATTCCCTATCTCTACAGCGAGTATATGAAGGCCGCGCTCGGAAACGATCTGTACTTTAAGCCGCTCGGTTTTGTCTACCCGGACGACGCCATTGCAAGAGAGACGGAAGACCAGCTTCTGCTCGGAAATGAGCTCATGATCGCACCGGTCTGCACACAGAATGCTACCGGACGGTATGTCTATCTGCCGGAAGAGATGATGTTCGTGAAATTTCTGCCGGACGGCAGCATTTCCACCGAAATCCTGCCGCAGGGCGTCTGCTATGTGAAGGTTGCCTTAAACGAAGTGCCGCTCTTTATCCGAAAGGGCTGCTGCATCCCCGTCGCAGATGCCGCGGAGTCCGTCGGGGATATCGATCCCTCCACGATTCAAATGCTCGGTTATGAGGGCGCGGCGTATGAGCGGTATGACGATGACGGCATAACGCCGCCCGAGACGTAAATTTCGATTCTTCACCGGTGCTTACAGATATTCGCACAGCACCCGATACAGCTGCTGGGGTTCCACAGGCTTTGCAAGATGCGCGTCCATTCCCGCTTCCTTGCAGGCCGCGACATCCTCGTAGGAATCCCCGGCGCTCATCGCAATAATCGGAATGACTCTGGCGTCGGCATGTTTTGTTCTGCGCAGCTCTCTGGCCGCCTCAAGCCCGTCCATCGCCGGCATGAAAATATCCATCAGAATGGCGTCAAAATACCCCGACTCATGCTCTTTGAACATCCGGACGGCCACCTCTCCGTTTTCCGCGCAGACTACCTCTATTTTCTGTTTCTCCAGAATATTTTTTGTCACTTCCACGTTCAGCGGGTGATCCTCGACCAGCAGCACCCGTTTTCCGTCGAGTATCTCCCGAATCTGTACTTCCCTGAGATTATCCGTCTTCTTTTCCGGCTGAATCATCGCGAGCTCCACCTCCAGGTGCACCTTCACCGTCGTGCCCTGTCCCGTCTCGCTTGCAATCTCAATCGTGCCTCCCATCAGCTCCGTGATATTATGTACAATTACCAGTCCGAGTCCCGCTCCGTGCCGCTCTTCCGCCCGCGCGCTGACGGTCTGCGTAAACGGCTCAAACAGCACATCCCGAAGCGCCTCGTTCATGCCGACCCCCGTGTCCGCGACAATATAATCCGCCGAAAATGAATTGTTGTGAATCGCATAATTGCAGACGCGGAAAGTCACCGTTCCCCCTGCCGGAGTAAACTTGACCGCATTGCTCAAAAGATTGACAAACAGCTGAGAAAACCGCATCGGATCCACCATCACGTTGATATTGATATCCTCCTCCGGCATCACGAACCGCACCCCTTTTTCCCGGCAGGCCGTCTCGGTTATCGTCCGCATGGAATCAAGAAATTCATTAAACGCATACGCCTTCGGATGCAGGCGGAAACGCCCCATCTCGATTTTTGACGCATCTACCAGATCATTCAGGAGCGTCATCAGAAACCGGCTTGCAGTGTCAATCTCCTGCAAATGCCGGAGCACCTTTTCCGGGTTATCGGCCTCCTCCATCCCGAGCGCCGTCGTCCCGATAATCACGTTCATCGGCGTCTTAATATCATTGCTGATCCGCGCCAGAAACTTTGTCTTCGCATCCGACACCTCCTGCATTGCCGCATCCCTCTCCCGGTTCGCTCTGCGCACCAGAACGACACACACGGCCACAATGGCACAAAACAGCGCCAGAACGGCAGCAAGCCCCATCAAGATCACATTATTCCACACAACTAACTTCCTCCCTCGTAAAAATCGCGCCCCTCCGGCCGCATCATCCCGACTGTGATACAACCCGGATCACCGCTTCCGTTCTCCTGTTCCCCCTACGGCTGCACGGCGCGGCTCTTATTATCCCGGGCCTGCAGGAATATAAGCACCGCGATCCCCGCCGCATACACAAACGTCACCCCAAGACCTCCCTCCAGGCCGAAGGCGCCGCCGTTGATAAGACTGCCCTCCGCAGTCGACACCGAATCAAGCACGGAAACCGTCTTGCTCATACCGCTGACCTGAACGCCGTACACATTTCCCTGCACAAAATTCCACAGGGAATGCATCGCACCCACAAACCAGAGATTTCCCCTACGCAGATAGCAAATCGACGCAAAGATGCCGAACAGTGTCAGATTCAGGAGAGCCAATGCCGAAAGCCCCGCATTAAAGCTGTGGAGCAGCGCAAACACAACCGAATTAAACAGGATTGCCACCGGCAGCGAATACCGCCTTGCAGCAGAGCCGAGCAGATAGCCCCGGCACAGCACTTCCTCCGCCATCCCCTGTACCAGATATCCGGCCAAAAACAGTACCAGAAGCCCCGCATTCGCAGACGCGGAAATCCCCTCAAACCGCAGCGTCCCCGTGACGACACAGATAACCACCGCAGCCGAAAACATCAGAAATCCGCAGCCGGCTCCAAGCAGATATTCTCTCCCGGCATTTTCCCGCACAAATCCCACGGATTCCATGCTCCGCTTCTGCAAAAGGCCGCAGAACAGCAGCACAATCACGATCATCATGAAATTCGCAAAAAGCATCAGCAGCATGTAACCGTTTGAGCTCATGACCTCCATCACAATCTCCATGGCCTTCGTCAAATCCGCCGCGGCTGCCGCCTCGGTATAGGCATCATTGCCGTAGAGCATCAGCATCTGCCCCGGAAGCAGTATTATCATCTCTCCAAACGAGACAACCACAAACACCAGCACAAACACCAGAAATTCCACCAGAAGGTTCCACCCCTCGCCCTTCCGCAGCTCCTTTGGCGCCTCAAAAAAATCTTTCATTTTCCTTTTCCCCTTCTGCATATCCTATAACGCAGAAAAGAATCAGCCGGGCTGATTCTTCTGCACATGCTCACACTATTAAATTAACATAAATTATGCGTCAGGGCAACTCTGTACCGACAACTTTTCCTGCCTTTCCGCCGGCTGACGCAAAACGGTCAGATGCGCTACACCGTAATCAGTTCATATTCTCTGGAACCCGTTCCGAGCGCCGCAGCGGCCTCGATTGTGTGCACGCCGTTCTGAGACTCGATGCGCTCCACCAGGTGATCTCTGCCCGGATCGTCCGACGCATAGACCAGATCGATGCACGCCTGGTCAATCGCGACCGGGTCCTCGGAAATCAGAATCCCGATATCCTGCATGCAGGGGTCCTCCGCCACCGCGCAGCAGTCACAGTCCACCGACATGTTCTTCATGACATTGATATAGACCAGATTGCCGTTAAAATATTTCACGACGGAATCGGCGGCATCTGCCATGGACTCCAGGAAAGAATCATGGTCCGATGTCCATATTTCCTCCGGTTTGCCCGCGCCGTGAATATACGCTTTTCCCGCCGAGGACGCAACTCCGATGGAGAGCTGCTTTAACGCTCCGCCGTAGCCGCCCATCGGATGTCCCTTAAAGTGGGAAAGTACCAGCATCGCATCGTAGTCCGCGAGGTTTTTCCCCACGTAATTTTTCTGTATTACCTTGCCGTTCGGAATCGCAAGCTCCAGATCCGGCCCTTCCGCATCCATCAGATCCACGGTAAAATATTTTTTCCAGCCATGCTTTTCGAGTGTCTTTAAATGGCGCTCCGTCACATCGCGCTCCCCTTCATAGGCCGTGTTGCACTCCACGACGGTTCCCTTCACATGATCCACCGCCGGCTTCCAAAACTCCGGTTTTAAGAAATTCTGATTTCCGACCTCCCCCGAATGAACCTTGACCGCAATGTTTCCGGTCAGCTCCCTCCCGAGTGTCTCGTACATCTCAAGTACTTTCTCCGGTGTGATTGTCTTTGAAAAATATACTTTCGCTTTTGCCATTTCCCCTCCTATTCTGCCGCGCGCGCGGCTGACCCTGTTTCTATTTTACGGCGGCAGGAAACCGCCTGACAAATACCTGTCTTCTATACTGCGGTATGCCCGGAAAGCATACGGCCCGCCTTATCCGGCCGTCCCGCAGACCTCCTCCTACGCTTCGCTTCGTTTCAGGCTGCTCCCCATCACATCCGACACCTCGGAGATCGTCACAAACGCTTTCGCGTCGATGGCCGAAACAATATTTTTCATCTTTGCCACCTGAAAACGGTTCACCACAAAATAGATGATCGTCTGCTCCCGCCCGGCATAGTAGCCCGTCGAATGAATATGTGTGATTCCGTGTCCAAATGCCTCGGAAAGCTCCTCGCTGATTTCCTTCTCCTTTGTCGTGATAATCATCGCCGACTTGGCCTTGTCGAGACCGTCTACGATATAATCCACGGTCTTAAGCGCCGCCGCGTAGGTGAGAACCGAATACAGGGGCAGGATAAAACTGTCCAACAGGACGCCTACCACCAGATAAAGCGCTACGTTGTAAATCATCACGAAATGCCCCACCGTGATTCCCAGCTTCTTTGCAAAGATCACCGCCATCACCTCCACTCCGTCGATGGCTCCGCCGAATCGAATGGTAAGCCCGCTGCCCACGCCCGAAATCAGTCCGCCGAACACCGCGCAGAGCAGCAGATCCGTCCCGGCGATCGGGGATGCGGTGCTCACATCTACCGGAAATACATAGGTAATCAGATAAGACGATACCGAATACACCGTCACCGCAAACACGGAATACACCGTAAACAGCAGCCCCTGTTTGCGGTATCCGTAAATAAAAAACGGAATGTTTAAAACCAGCAGAAAAAACGACAGTGACAGGTATTCCGGCGTAATCTGCCACAGCAGCATCGCGGTTCCGGAAAACCCGCTGTCATACAGATGCACCGGCGCCATAAAAATAGTAACTCCGATCGAGTTGATAATCCCCGCCAAAAACAGCGCGCAGAAATTGATTGGCTTTAATGCCCGCAGCTCCTCTTTTTTCCCCTTTTTTTTCATTCCGTATACTCCTTTCCAGACTCTTCCCATTTTCCGTCAGTCTATTCTAACATATTTTCGCCTCCTTTTGTTTCCGTTTCAACAATGTTTATAAAAAATTTACAACTGCACAAAATCAGGAATTATGCAAACGGGTTTTCTGTCTGATACGGCAGGGATGCCGGCTGATTGTAGTTGATATCCTCCATCGGCACTCCGAGATACTTAAACACTTCAAACAATGCCTTTCCGTAGTGTCCGAACGCGACCGCGCCGTGATGCGGATAATTTTTCTGAATCAATACATGGCGGTAAAACCGACCCATCTCCCGAATGGCAAACACGCCGACGGAACCGAAAGAGCGTGTCTCCACCGGAAGCACCTCGCCTTCCGCCACATAGGCGCGCAGCCGGTTGTCCGAAGTGGACTGCAGGCGGTAAAACGTGATGTCGCCCGGGATGAGATCGCCCTCAAGTGTTCCGTTCGTCACCTCAGCCGGCAGACTTCTCGCCATAATCATCTGATTTTTCATCTCGCGGCTCCGCAGCTTCGCCGAGCAGGTGTTTCCGCAGTGGAAGCCCATAAAGGTATCGGTGTGCTTATAGTCAAACGTCCCTTCGACGGACTCTTTATACATATCTTTCGGCACCGAATTGTTGATATCCAGCAGTGTCACCGCATCCTCGCTGACGCAGGTTCCGATAAACTCACTTAAAGCGCCGTAGATATCCACCTCGCAGGACACCGGAATCCCCCGCCCGGTCAGACGGCTGTTCACATAGCAGGGCACAAAACCGAACTGCGTCTGAAACGCCGGCCAGCATTTTCCCGCAATCGCAACATACGCGCGGCAGCCTCTGTGCTCCTCTGCCCAATCGGTCAGCGTCAGCTCATACTGCGCAAGCTTCTCCAAGATTTCCGGCTTTTTATTTCCCGCGCCGAGTTCCTCTGCCATCTCGGCGGCCACCTGCGGGATTCGCGCATCCCCGGCATGCTTGTGAAACGCTTCGAACAGGTCAAGCTCCGAGTTCTCCTCTACCTCGACGCCCAGATTGTAAAGCTGCTGAATCGGCGCGTTGCAGGCCAAAAAATTCAGCGGTCTCGGACCGAACGTAATGATTTTTAATTGAGACAGTCCGACCACGGCTCTCGCAATCGGCAGAAATTCGTGGATCATATCGGCGCAGTCTGCGGCGTCCCCGACCGGGTACTCCGGGATATACGCGTTTACGCCGCGCAGTTTTAAATTGTAGCTCGCGTTTAGCATGCCGCAGTACGCGTCGCCGCGCCCCTGGCACAGATCGTTCTGCGTCTCCTCCGCCGCCGCGAGAAACATCTTCGGCCCGTCAAAATATTTTGCAAGGAGCGTCTCCGAGATTTCCGGACCGAAATTCCCCAGATACACGCACAGCGCATTACAGCCTGCCTTTTTGATGTCCTCCAACGCCTGCGTCATATGGATCTCACTCTCCACGATACAGACGGGACACTCATAGATATCTGCCGCATCATATTTCTCCCCGTATGCTTTCACCAGCGCTGCTCTTCTTCCCACGGACAGCGACTCCGGGAAACAGTCGCGGCTCACCGCCACAATCCCTGCTTTGATTTTTGGAATGTTGTTCATATCCTCTTCTCCTTTTATATTAAATAGACTCTCGGAATCTCTAAGCCTTTATTCATCGGGCTTCTGAGATTCCTTTT
>CAJTOI010000039.1 GCA_910577925.1 uncultured Roseburia sp. | reverse complement strand
AACAATCCGCCTTTCAGAATAAGATTGTCTTCATAACCAGATTTTGAAAGTTTCCGCAAAAATTCCTCCTGCATAAACAACTGCAAACACTGTTGATAGCTAATTCCGGAAATCTTAGCTTTGTTTTTCAATTTTGCAAGAACGGACGCCGCCTTATCTGTCATTACAACCACACTCCAATCAAATCCTTTACACGCTTTTGCACCCGCAAAGTCTTTGCGTACTGCATAAGGTTCGGAATATTTTTTTTCTGGTCTTTTACATAGCCTTGTATTGCCTTATTAAAAATCTCTTTATCCATCTTATTCATATTCCTCAGCACATCACAAATGGTACGGTCACGGTCATAAATATGAACTTCTTGGAAGTCAATTTCTCCTTTTGTTTTTCCAATGAAAAGCAGCTCTGGCTCCACCCGATAAGCCTTAATGAAAGGATAATCAATATTTGTACGCTTTCTGGAAGTATTTTTGTCAATGGTAATATTCCATTCAGCGGGATTCCTGTCACTGTATCTATAATAGAAAAGGGCTGTTTCCATACAAAGAACTGCATCAGGGAACAGGCGGTTGACAATAACCACCTCACTCGTACCATAGTCATCCACCCAATGGTAACAGCCCCTTTTTATTCTTTCAATCAATCCTTGTTCCAGCATACGTTGAATATCTCTATAAAACAATTTTTCATTTGTAAGCTGTGCCGTTGTCATGACATAGCCATAATCAGAAAATATTTTGCTTAGTATTCTTATATCATTTTGTGTTAGCATTATTTCCTCCTTCTGACGCATTTACTGCGTCATTCAGGTAGATTTGGAAGTTTACTTCCAAACTTTCACCTCTGCACTAAAATACGCATAAATTTTTTATCGCTTGTGTGCTTTACTACATTATATCTATTCAACGCAAAAAAATCAAGCGAATCAAATCGAACAACTTCAAATCTTATACTTGTGTGCTTTACTACATAAAATCAGACCTACTTGTCCACAATAAAACAAATAGGTCTGACACAATTTAACCTGCTATATCAAATCTCGTTGAAGCAATGCCATATATAGTTATCGTTCTTTCCGTATCTCTAACTTCGATAGAATAAGGCTTCCCGACATTCCCCGCATCCTCATTTTCATCATACTTCTTTATCCTCTCAAATGTCGAAAAGCTATGTATCGGGAATCCCACCGTTTCATGCCCGTCCGAAAATACAATAAGTGGAACATTACCGCTGCTTCTCTGGGTACCGAAGAGCTTGCGCACCTTGAGATGGTGGCCGCCATCGTCCGGCAGCTCACAAAGGGCTTAAGCGCCGAGCAGCTCGAGGAAGCCGGTCTTGCCCCCTACTACGTCGACCACACGGCCGGCATCTGGCCGCAGGCAGCCGGCGGCGTACCGTTTAACGCCTGTGAATTCCAGTGCAAAGGAGATGTCATCACGGATCTGTTTGAGGATATGGCAGCAGAGCAGAAGGCCCGCTCCACCTATGACAACATTCTCCGCCTGGTAAAAGATCCTGAGGTATGCGACCCGATCCGTTTCCTTCGTGCACGTGAAATCGTACACTTCCAGCGTTTCGGCGAAGGCCTGCGCATGGTGCAGGAGGAGCTTGACAGCAAGAATTTCTACGTCTGCAACCCGGCGTTCGACCCGGGCTGCGGCAAATAAACAACCGCAAAAGACCCGGCAGATTCACAGATACTCTGCGTCTGCCGGGTCTTTTTTGTATATATAGAGCGGAGGCATCGCTCAATCATCTGATTTGATGCTTTTGCGACACCCCCTTTCTTATTCTCCCACTGCCTTGTTTGTCAGCATCGTATAATTCAGCTTTGCCATATTGACGCCGCCCATGTGCGTCTCCTTCTCACCCAACCGCAGCACTTTATTCTGACCTTTTCCCGCAGGCAGCCACTCCGTCAGCCCTTCCCCGTTCGGATTCCCCGTCCGGGCAAAATTTGTCAGATAGCGGCTCATCTGGCGGCTCAGCTCATAGTCCTTCTCTTCCATCGGACGCCAGCAGTTTTTCAGCGTTCCGAACCAGTACCACAGATCACTGCTGTGCCATGCGCCGTTTTCGTCCCCCGGAAGCATCCGGTCAAAAAACCATGCGTAGCTGTTCTGCTTTCCCGAATCGGCCTGCATCCGGCACCAGTCCTTTGCCATTTTAAAGAGAAACGGCGGCATAATGTCATGGCTCGTCGTACCCGCCATATAGGGAATATCCTTCTGTCTCCCGTTCTTTGCGGCTTCCAGAGCACATTCCGCAAGCAGCACGCCGTCAAGACACGGCCCCATAAGCTGCGCCGTCTGGGGCAGCCCTTTCTTCTCCTCCTGCCATGCCGCAAACAGTTTTTCCGGTGCAAGCAGGCGGAACTCTGCCAGCGTTTCACAGCCGGAGCGCTCCATCACCTTCTGCCAGAACGGGTACTGCTTCTCGGCCCGGGATGCCGGATCAAACATTTTACTGACGCCGCCCCCGCTGCTCATGACCGCCTTTGCGAACAGATTGTCGGTCAGCGGACTGACACAAAGAAGCTGCACGCTCATCGCCCCCGCGCTCTGTCCCATGACCGTCACATTGTCCGGGTCTCCGCCGAACGCCGCGATATTTCTCTTCACCCACCGCAGGGCGGCCATCTGGTCAAACAGCCCGTAATTTCCGGTGTGTCCCGCCTCCTTTTCAAGCTCCGGCAGGCAGAGAAACCCCAGCGGTCCGAGACGGTAATTCACCGTCACGGCAACTACCCCCTGCGTCGGCCAGACCGGTCCGTCAAAATGCTTCTCGTGCCCGCAGCCCCCGGTAAACCCTCCGCCGTGTATGTAAAACAAAACGGGCAGACGGCTTTTCGGCCCGGCGTCCTTCGGCGCCCAGACATTTAAAAACAGACAGTCCTCGTCATACGTGTAGTGCGCTCCTCTGCGGAATTCATTGTAATAGAATGCTTTTTCCGGCACGTCCTCCTCGTTATAAAACGCTCTCGGCTGATAACAGCACGCGCCGTACTCCGCCGCATTGTAAATGCCGTCCCAGCGCTCGACTGTCTTCGGATACTCCCACCGTCCCGCCTTGGCATAGCGAATGCCGCGGAAAGAAATCACATCCGCATCCGTGCTTTTCGTTCCCTGTATTCTGCCGCAGGGTGTCTCAATCTGTATGTTCATGATACCTCCTCTTCCGTATCCCCCATTTTAAGCGATACTCACGATGCCGTATTCTCGAGTTTGTCGATGGTCTCAAGAATCTGCTCTACCTGAGGCCGCATACTGCCGACCTTGTCCAGCAGCTGCTCTGCCTCCGTGCGCTGCCCCCGCACCGCCTCCATATTGGCCTCTATCCGCGCGCGCAGCTTCTGTCTGCGCGTAATCAGGCCATGCTTCACCTCTACCATCTCCTTCGGGTCCACCAGAGCAAGCGCCTGCTTCACCCACACCTGGGCGTCATAAAACTGATACTGCCGCAGAAGCCGCACCAGCCTCCCGTTAAAATAATCCAAATCCTCATTCGTGCGCTGGTATTTCTCCCGCTCCTTCACCGCCTCAAGGTAATATTCCCACTGCTGATTCAGCTCTTTTGCGCTTGTGACATGGTATCTCTCATAAGCGTAATCCACGGCGTTTGCGATATTGACATACTTGATTTTTACTTTGTTGAGCAGCACGACCGCGCGGTTCCTGCTGCGCTCCGCAACGGCTATCTCCGCTCCGTCATCCTGAATCTTCCAGTAAGTAAGCGCAATCGCGATCGCTGCGCCGAACACAAGCGCAATCCAGCCGTAATACATGTCGATCTCCGTCATAAGCTGCAGGATTCCCATAACAACCGCCGCGGTCACAGACAGCCCTACCCAGATATACAAAAGATTCCGCAGTCTCACGCGCTGCTCCGTCAGATATTCCTTGTGCAGCACCCACTCGGACTTCTCCCGCTCCAGATACTTCATGTCGCGCTCTACGACATCCCGGTACTGCTCATTTCCCTCCAGACGTTTTATCGCGTCCGGCACATTCTGCTCCTCCGATTCCAAAAGCGCAAACTGCGCATCCGAAAGCTTTTTCGCGGAATTTAAAAATTCCGTGCGCGCCGCATTCAGCTGCACGACATTCTGCGCGACCTCCGCGATTTTTGCCCGCTCCTCCCCCGGCATCTCCTCCATCATCTGAATATCGCCCAGGTAGGAAGTCACCATGCGGTACTCGGACTTCTCCTCCTCGATCTCCTGCGTAAGCTCAATCATCTGCTCCAACCGCTCCACGACATACTGCTCTATCTTCGTGGAATCCTTATAATCGCGCTCTGACAAGACGGTTGTCTCCAAATCCCCGAGCTTTTTTTCGAAGCTTTTTTCTTTCTTTCTCCATTTCCCGAAAAACATATGTCTCCTCCATGCTGTTGCTCTGCGGTCCCTCACCCGCGTCTGAGCACCTATATCCTGCAATTCTTTCGATACGCAGCCTTCCACTCCTCCAAAAGTTCGGCGGACTTCCCGCCCGGCTGCGTCCACGTATCCGCCTGCGCCTCAAACTCCGCAATCGCTTCCGACCGCCCGGCCCGGTCAAACGTTTCTCGGACCGCCCGGCGCTCCTCTGCGGTCAGGCCGGCCGCATCCGCGGTCTGCCCGAATCGTACTTCATCTTGCATACAGCAGTATGCCAAAAGACACTCCCGCAGCGATTCCGGATCCCGATTCTTCTCATATGCCTCCGTATAGCACGCTGCCGCCTCCTCAAACAAAAACAGCCGCGCGCAGGCAGTTCCCAGATTGTGCCAGATATTCCCGAGCAGTGCCGCATCCTCATCCCCGCTCTCGTCGAGAAGCCGCCTGTACTCATAGACGGCGCGAACATAACGTCTGTTTTCGAGGCAGCGGTCGGCCCGCAGCTTTCGGCATTCACACTCGGATTTCTGCTCCATATCCCGCAGGACACCGATCATCCGCTCCGCTTCCTTTCTCCCGTGATATCCCGACTCCTCGAGGATGCAGCCCGCAAACTCCGACAGCGTCCCGTTTTCCCGGTATATCTTTCGAAGCCGCGCGGCCAATTCCCGGGCATGCAGCTCCCGCTCAATCCAGGCGCAGAGTTCTTCGCTCATAAAGTCCTCCTCCAGAAGATAAAGGTTCGTCCCGATATAATAGCTCAATTCCTCCAGCGAATACACATGCAGTGACGCGCTGTCGATAAAATACGGGAGCGCCGCCGGCATCCGGCTGCACAAAAGTAATTCTCCCATCGAAATCCCCCTCTCCCTACAGAGACATTTTATATTCCCACACTTTGCCCGAGCCTGCAAACAGCTCGCCGAATCCGAGATCTTTGATACGGATCTGCACCGTGCAGTCCGAAAGCGGCTTTGCCGTAATGCGGAGCCTCGTCGTCTTATCCGGACGCTTCGGCAAATCCGACAGCCGCAGCTTCTCGACCTTCGCCTCTCTGCTCCCGGGCAGCTGCAGCCAGAAATTAATCTCCGGCGTCCCCGCAAGTATCACCTCGCACTCCCCGGCTGCCTCATACCAGTTTTCCCCGGCCGTCAGCAGACTGTAAAACTCTTCTTTTCTTTTGTTCTGCACTTTCAGGCTCACGTTGAGCTTCATTTCATTGTCGCCCAGATACACGTAATTCCAGGGTTCTCTGCCTTTCTGCACGGCCGCCGCATAGCAGGCCCCTTTCGAGTAGAGATTTTTTCCGACAAAGGCCCTGCGGCCTCTGCAGCAAAAGGCCGCCGACCGCTTCATCCATCCTCCGTCAAATCCGTCCCCCACAAGGTATACCGCAGAGACAATATGCCCTTTCATTGTCTCCTCCGCCGCCCGAAGGAATGCGGCGTCCGGATCCGCTCCGCAAATCTCCCGGCTCTCTCCGGAAATCGTGATCATCTGCGGCACGGTTCTGCGGTTGCGGGAGATCCGCTCGCACAGCATCCTTGTACCGCGGTAATCGTAAAGCATTACGTCGTGGAGCCACAGTTCTTTGTTCTGATGGTATACAAAGTAATAAAAACATTCCCTGCGGTTGAGCAAAAGCAGCTGTTTTGCCGGAATCCCGAGCTTCTGGCCCAGATTCATAAAGAGATTTGCAAGCGTGCGGTCAAGCGCTTCCACACAGATTGCGAGGGCATCGGGCGTCTTTTCCCGTCCGAGTCCTCCCGCCAGGCGCAGAAGTTTCCGAAGAAACAGCTCGAGCAGCTCCTCGCCCTGATACTGCTCTCCGTCCACAACCACGGCCTTCTCTGCGGCCGCCAGAGAGAGCAGGGCGCCCACGCTGCCTCCCCCCTGCGCCCGGGCCGCTCTGCGCGCCTCGTCTCCGATATACCACTGTCCGATCCCCTTTTTCTTTGTCACCACCGTCGGAATCTGATACACCTCGCTGCCCGCAACCATGCCAAACGTCTCCGGCTCTTTTTTATTCTGTTCGTAACAGCTGATCACGGCATTCTCGTCATCCAGATCTATGCCGACGTAAAAAAATTGTTCCATACTTCCCATTTCTTTCTCTTGGCCCGGGTGTCTCACAGCAGCCCAAACACGTCCTCCGCGACGCTCTGCATTTTATAATAATGCTTCATGCCCTCCGCAAACCGCTTCGCGTCTCCGAGCGTCAGCTGTGTCTGTATCTCATTGAGCGCCGCATAGCGCCCCGGAAAGTCCCCGGACAAAACATCGCTGCCCGCAATACACCCGCTCTGCGCCACCGCATCCGAAGCGCCGCCGTCCTCCCTGATATAATACTGCACCTCCTCGCCGAAAAACAGAAGAAACTCCCGCACATAGATACCGTCATACATTTCCGTCAGCTCTTCCGTCCGCCATTCCGTCTCCCCCACACGAAAACAGATCATCATGTGCGCGCCCGGCTTTCCGTGAAACTCCATAAAATACTTATCGTACAGATGGTATTTTATCAGAAGGCTCCGCTCAAATCTCCGGTAAAACGAAAAATACATGTTTTTCCCGAGGTATTCGGCGAGAAGCCCGTCCGCAATGCGCCGTTCCCGCTCCCCTGGCTTTTCCCGGAAAGCCAGGTGCTTGAGCAGGCCCAGTCTGCAGGCCTCATTCAGCTCTTCTCCCGCGAGATATCTCACCTGCAGCTGTAAAAACACATGGAGCGGGACCACCGCATCCCCCGTGAGATAGGCATGTGCAAAATACGACAGATACGCCATGCAGACCTGCTCCCGGCCGCCCCCCGCACAATAGCTCTCATATATCTGCTCCGTGTGGGGCGTATACTCCGTCGTGTACAGCATCTGAGTGAGAATGCGCTCCTCGAGATCGTAAGTGTCTATGCCGAACTCCCCCGCCGCCTTCCAGACCTGCGCCATCACCTTCGTGGCGCTGTCCAGATACTTGCAGAGATAAATCAGCACCACATCATTGTATTTCCCCAGCAAAAACGTACTCTCGGCAAACCCGAGGAGAAAATCGTCCTCCTCAAAATCAAAGTCCGTGACCGCATAGCTGCACAGCGCCGCCCGGGCCGCGCCGTCCAGACAGTCATAGCCGAACGCCTGCACCAGCGCGTAAGCCTCCGCGTACAGATGCGCCCCCGTCAGAAATTCCGTCATGCGCCGGCGCACCGCGGCCGGCAAGCGATTCGCACCGCACGGCGTCATATAAGGCGCAAGCGCCGTATCCTCGCACAACAGCTTCTCCTCCCTGCTCCGGTAATATTCCAGCGCGCCGGAAACCAGCGCGGCGCGGTAAGCCTCCCCGATCTCGGGTGCGCCAAGCAGCTCCCGCAGCCATCCCTCCTCCTGCTCCGTAAAATCGGACAGGTTCTCTCTGGCTCCGAAATACCAAAGAAGGTACCGCCATTCTCCCGGCGCAAGCGCCATACACTGCGCGATATAAGCGGCCGGATTCATCATCGCCTCCTCATGGCAGTCCGCGCTCACGCAAAACGCATGTCCGAGGCTGTCCTCAAGAATCACGCGGTAATCCTTTGTGTACACGGAAAAATAGGCCGCTCCGCCGACAATCGGCACCGCCTTCGGCTTTGCGAGCGCCTTTTCGTAAATCACGGCCCGGGACGCCTTCGGCTCCGCACAGACCAGCTTATGCGTGAACAGCACCCCGGCAAGGCAGTGCGCCAGCTCTTCGTTTAAAATCCCAAACCGCAGCATCTCGTCATATATCACCGCAAGATTGTCGCTGATATGGCCCGCCTCCAGCTGCTCCATCGCAAACTGCTCCATCATCCGCCGGTATTTCTGATACACTTCCGGCTGCCGCTCCTTCCCCGCGATGATATTGACAAACAGCACCGCCCGCTGCTCCCATGAGAGCGCGCTGTTGTACTGAAAATACATCTGTATCAGCCTCGGAACACTTCCCACCTGCCGCTCGTCCATCGATGACAGATATGCCTCATACAAACCGGTAATGCGGATTTCACTCTCGATTCCCGCCGCATACCAGCCGTGGTACTTCTTCTCGAAACATCCGCCCTTGATCAGATAGCCGCAGACTACGGCAAGCATCTCCTCTTTCGGCGCGGCCCGGTAGCACTGCTCCAAAATCCGGTACACCAAAGGGGAAAACTCCCGCTGTTCCGCCGCCGCATACATCACCTGCTGCGCCACATCCCCCGTGATCGCCTCCTGTTTTGCCGCCCAGACAAGCACCGCCGTCTCGAATTTCCCGAGACGCGTCAAAAGGTAAGGGTCCTGCCAGATCAGGTAATAGGCCTCCAGATACAGATACGGGCTTTTGTTTCCGCGCCTCACCCAGCGCTCAATGTCCCGCAGCCGCTTTGCGTTGTCGCGGCAGTACGATTCCCGCACAAACAGCAAAATCCAAAAAAGCAGGGAGCTGTCGGGATGCTTTCGGAAAATCTCCTCAATCTCGTCCGTCACCCGGTCCACAAAGGACGGCTCCCGCTCAACCAGCGTGCACAGATACCGGTAGTAGCCCCACTCCGGGCTTGTCTTATCGGTGCACTCCCGCTTAAAATCTTCCATAATCCAGGCCGCATCCTGCCGCTGCCTGTTTGCGAGCTTCGCCTGCGCTTTCATCAGCGGATAAAGCGGCTCGTCCGGAACAAGCATCGCCAGACCGTCGAGTATCTCCGAGGACTCGTTTGCCCAGACTCCGGTCACAATCTTTTTAAGCCGGTAATCCATATACAGCTGCATCAGGCGGATGCGCCCCCGCTGAATCTGCCTGCGCGCCGCCTGCCGTGTCCCCTGCGGCGTCTCACCCCGCCGTGCAGTCACCGCAAGACGCAGCGTTTTGCCCTTCATCCGAAAATACAGCGCACCGTAATTCTTCCCGGCATGCAGCGCCTGTGCATCGATGTAATACTCATAGCTGCACACACTGCCCAGAAAATCCTCCTCCGTCAGACATTTCTTTCCGGGAATCAGAAACGCGGCGTCCGAGCGCACGGTGATTTCCAGATAGCCCCAGGAATCCTTCCGCAGCTCCACCGTCTCTTTTCTCGTCTCCGTCACGTTACAGTGCTCCGCCGTCTCCGCAGCCATGGAAACCAGAATCTTCTTTTTGGCTCCGATCGCGAGCAGAAACTCTTCCACCTTTTGTGCAGCTGCGCCTCCGCGGCTTAATCCCTCATACAAAAGCCCCGCGCCCGTCTCGTTTTCGCCGATAATATTCTTGAAATTCGGAGAAAAAAACAAGTGAAACGCTTCGGTCCCGCTCTCCTGCGCGAGGCGCGCGAAATCTTTCAGCGTGCGGATTTTACCGGCGGAAGTCTCCGCGTACAGCTTAGTTACGGACACAGCAAAAGAAAGGTTGTATTCTCCCTGATTACAAATAAGAAAGAACTCACCCTTTCCCACATCCCCCTCTGCCATTCCTCGGCTGTGAAATTGATACCGAATCCGGACCTCCTCGCCCTCAAACTGCGGAGTCAGACATTCCATTCTCGGATTTGAGGCATACATGACACCCCGAAACGGCACCCGATTTGCACTCGTGATAATAAAATCACCCGTGTAGTCTTTTCCTTCCAATACTTCAATTTCCAGCTTATCCGCCTGGAACGAAAGAAGCGGTTTGTCGTATTCGAATTTTCCTCTTGCCAGCTGCTGTATCCGTTTACGCAAATCGACACCTGCTTTTCTATTGCATTTTCGTCTGCAATGATTATAATAAATTATAAACTAATTCGAAGGAGTTATCAATGATAAAACACAAAGACCATTTTCACGGAAGTGATTTAGAAAAAATTCAGAATATATACGGTATCGACAAAAATGAAATCGTCAGCTTTTCCGCCAACGTAAATCCGCTCGGCATCTCTCCGCTTCTGCGCGCCACACTCGCCCAAAAGCTTGACGCGATCACCGTCTACCCGGATCGGGAGTATACCTCGCTGCGCACCTGCATCGCCGAATACTGCGGCACCGAACCGGCCAACGTCATTGTCGGAAACGGCTCCACGGAACTGATTTCGCTTTTCATTCAGATCGAACACCCGAAAAAAGCGCTCGTAATCGGACCGACCTACTCGGAATACGAACGCGAAATTGCCCTCGGAGGCGGGACAACCCTCTACTACCCGCTGCGTGAAGCAGACTCCTTCCGCCTTGATTTGGAGCATTTTCTCTCACAGCTGAACGAAAGCATCGACCTTCTTGTGATCTGCAATCCGAACAATCCCACCTCCTCGTGCATCACACGCGCAAAGATGCGCCGTATCTTAGATGTCTGCAAGCAGTATGACATCTATGTGATGGTCGACGAAACCTATGTGGAATTTGCGGACCATATGGATGATATTTCCTCCGTGCCGCTGACCCACTACTACAACAATATCATCATCCTGCGGGGAACCTCCAAATTCTTCGCCGCGCCGGGCCTGCGCCTAGGCTATGCCGTCACCGGCAACCACGACCTGATCAAAGCCGTCAACACCCGGAAAAACCCGTGGACCATCAACTCTCTTGCGGTAATCGCCGGGGAAACAATGTTTGCGGACACCGCCTACATCGCGGCGACAAAAGAACTGATCTCCTCCGAGCGCACCCGCATTTACCGGCTTTTCACGGAGCACCCGGACTACAAGGTATACGAACCGAACGGCAACTTCATGCTGGTGCGCATCCTGCGCGGCGATCTGACTTCCGCGGATTTATTCGACCGGGCCATCCGGGAGAAAATGATGATACGCGACTGCTCCACCTTCCCGTTCTTAGACAACAAATACATCCGCCTGTGCTTTATGAATCCTTCGGACAATGACAGGCTTCTGCGCTGCCTGCTGCCGGATATCGGTCTATAGGCCGCAGGCATACAGATATTCCACGCACCCGTTGACCCGGTACAGCCTGAAATTTGCAAGGAAATCCATGGCGTCGCAGTAAAGCTTCTCGTCCCGCGCATCCTGGATGTTTCCCTCAATCAGATAGCTCATACCATTGTGATAATTCCTGTCCCCGCTCAAAAGAAAGCTGCGCCAGAGGCAGCGTTCCTCCCCGGGCACAGCTTGTCGCAGTCGTTCTTTCATGCGGACTCCGAGCCGTTCGACGTCCTCCCGCTCCTCCTCTTTCAGATGATTCCGATACAGATAGACAAAATGCTCCGGCGGCTCCATACGCGAATCTTTCAGCCCGTACTGATTACAGGGATAGTTGTCTTTCATCTGCGCCCACACAAACACCCCGTGAAACCGCATACCTCCCACCGGGCGGAATCTGCTGTGCGATTCGAGTTCCCCGAATTCGAGTCCTCTCATCCCCCACTCGTCACAGATTTCATCGCAGAGCATCCCCAGATTCTTCTGCATTTCCATACACTTGTAATAATATCGGGAATCATAATAGGTTGTACCTGCCCAGGTCAGCCCGCACTGCTCCACAAGCGCTCTCCCGTCACACTCATTCTGCGCCACGCTCTTTCTCGCGTTGGCCCTGCAGAAATATTCGTAAATGCTCCCGAGTATCTCGAGCTTTGTCTGTCCGTATATGTCAGAGTATTCCTTCTGCGCAATGCACTTTAAATAACAGCTGCAGAACAGATCCCCGACCGTGACCATATCAAATACACCCTCGTAATATTTCTGCAGGGTCTCATTTGCGATTTCGTAGACAGCTTCCGTGTTCCATATTCCGACATTCCGCACATTGTCCGAAATATCTTTGTAATTCTCGGAGAGAAATACCTCATCCTCCCACACCGCAGAGATCTCCAGCGTATCGCGCTGTGCCCTGCATCGCTTTTCCGTCTCCATCATTTTCTTCGCTTTAACCCTAAATAAACCATGGGAAGAACGCTGTGTCTGCGCGCTCTGCTGCAAACAGGTTCCGCTGCACGGGACCGGCTCACACTTACCCTCTGGCATTGTACTTGTATCCGGATGTGCTGCCGTCGTAAGCGCTGCTGCCATAACGGCTGTAGTTACTGCTGAGTGCATACGTGCTCTTTTTCAGCGCCGTAATCTGATCCGCGGCATGTTTTTCAATCTGCTGTGTCTGCGCGAGAAGCTTTCCCGCCATCCCGCTCTCACCGCCGAAGAACTCTTTTGCCGCCGCAATATCCGCATTCCGGAATGTCTTCGCGTCAAACTCCAGCGTGCCGTTCACATTCTGGGAAATCCCGAATTTCGCAAACTCCTCCTTCTTTGCCGCAATCATATCTTTTAATTTTTTCTCGTAGGCGCTGTTTACGGTCCCGCCGACGCTCTTTAACTTGCGCAGCATGATATTGTAATTGCTCACAAACGACTGCAGCTCCTTCTCCACCGCCTCTTTGCTCTCTTCCTTCTCATAGACGGACTTCTCTCCGGTCTCGGCGAGCGCGGCAAGATGGCCGCCGACCCGCTCTGCGGAAGTCTCCACAATGCCGTAATCATAGATCTTGCTCTTATTCTCAAGCAGCGACCCGCTGTTTGTCTTGTCGGTATTGTTCTTATTCAGAACGTCAAGCAGCGACTGATTTGTCTTGGATTTAAAACTGCCGGATGATACTTTTTTCGTGTTTCTTCTCGTCAGCAGCTGTGTCCTCGCCTGCCGTTTCATCCTGGCGTTCATGATCACCATATTGGCTCTGTTTCCGATTTTCATACTCATTTTCCTCGCTTTCTGTTTTTCAGCCCTTTTGCATCTTTCTTAAATATGCACCATAAACTTCGGCAAATTCGTTATACTTTTGTTTTGCCATCAGAATGCACTCCCCGTTTTTTAAAAAAATGTTTCCTGCCTCATAGCCCTTAACCGCGTCAAGATTGACAAGAAATCCCCTGTGACAGCGATAAAACTGCGTTCCCAGCGCCTCCTCGACCTCGCGCATCTTCGCGTAGTAAGCGATCTCGCTGTGTTTCATATGAAGAATCACTTTGCGGGCCATATTTTCCACATAGAGAATATCCCCCTTCTCAATGCGGTAATGACAGCCGTTTGACCGCACCAAAAATGTTTCCCGCTCATGAATCGCCTGTTCTTCCCTCACACGTTTGAGCAGACGCACAAGCCGTTCCCTGCTGATTGGCTTGCACAGGTATTGAAAAGCCTCCGCCTCATAGGCAGCAAATGCAAATTCCGTCACACTGCTGACGACCACGACACGGGCGCCCGATTCCCGCAGCTTTTCCGCAACCTTGATCTCCCCCTTTTTCTCCTCCTCGACCTCCAAAAATACCAGGTCAAATCCGTCCCCGTTCTCCGGCAGCGCCCCGCCGCTCTCAAACTGATGCACCTCGCAGTCTGCCAGCGCATCAATCTCCCCGCAGAGACGTTCCCGGAAAACGGTATCCTCATCACAAACCGCTACCCGTAACACTCATATTCCTCCCCGATACTTCCCTGTCAGAAATCCATAAAAACGGCGCCAGTTCCCCTCTTGTTTCCATCCGTGAAACCTGACGCCATCCATAGCTTTTTCTGTCCGTTTTGTATTCTGACATTATATATATCGGCAAAAAAAACAGAACCTTCATTTTTTGTCATGAAAAGTTCTGTTTTTGTAACGATTCTTTTGTCAATTCGGCAGCAAAAAACTCATTTTCTTATTGACATCTCCCTTGTATCATTGTATTATTATATTAGTACAACAAACAGAAATGAGGTGACACTATGCCATGGAATTTAGATTCTGACAGACCCATTTTCCTGCAGATTGTCGAGCGCATCCAGATGGATATTATCGCCGGCAGATACGCCCCCGGCGACAAGCTCCCGAGTGTCCGGGAGCTTGCAGCCGAAGCGGCGGTGAATCCGAACACGATGCAGAAAGCATTTCAGGAATTGGAGCGGACGGGACTTGTACACTCCCAGCGCACCAGCGGTCGTTTTATCACGGAGGACACGACAATGATTGAAAACTTGAAAACATCTTTTGCCAATGAAAAAATTCACGAATTTTTAACACTGATGCAGCAGTTAGGTTTTGAAAACGAGCAGATTCTCGATATGATAAACCGGAATATAAAGGAGGAACAAGCATGAGCACACTACTGGAATGTAAAGATCTCACCAAAGCTTACGGCAAAAAACCTGCGGTGGAACATGTCAATCTGTGTATCGAGAGCGGTCATATCATCGGTCTGCTCGGCCCGAACGGCAGCGGGAAGACGACGCTGATCAAAATGATAAACGGCCTTCTGATGCCGACCTCGGGAGATTTGTATATGCGCGAGACGCCGATCGGTGTGGAAAGCAAGAAGCACATTTCCTACCTGCCGGATCACACCTACCTGAACATGAATCAGCGCGTCAGCGACATCATCCGCATGTTCGCGGATTTCTATGAGGATTTTGATTCCGTGCGGGCCTACGATATGCTCGCAAAGCTTCAGATCAGCCCCGAAGACCGCCTGAAAACCATGTCGAAGGGAACCAAGGAAAAGGTGCAGCTGATTCTCGTGATGAGCCGCAGAGCCGATCTGTATATTTTAGACGAACCGATCGCAGGAGTGGACCCTGCCGCCAGGGATTACATCTTAGATGTCATCCTCTCGAACTATGACCCCGAGGCTTCCATTCTGATTTCTACACACCTGATCGCGGATATCGAAAATATATTAGATGAAGTTATCTTCATTCAGAACGGCCAGATACGTCTCGTCTCATCTGTGGATGAGATCCGGCAAAAGGAAGGCAAATCCGTTGACACACTTTTCAGGGAGGTATTCAGATGCTAGGAAAATTAATCAAATACGAATTCAGAAACACGGCGAAGGTGATGCTGATTTTGTATCTCTTTACCGCAGCCGTCACAGCTTTCGGCTCTGTTGTCCTGTCCATGGACTTTATCCAGCACGGCACGAGCAACCTTGGAGATGTCCTGACGATCACGACAATGCTCGTCTACATGCTGACGATTTTTGCCCTGTTCGTCGTCACTTATATCTATATGTGCATCCACTTTTACAAGACGATGTATTCCGACCAGGGATATCTGACGCATACGCTGCCGGTAAAGACACTGACCACCTTCCACGTAAAGCTTTTTGTCTCGATGATCTGGACCGTGCTGTCCTGCATGGTGCTGATCGCGTCCGTCCTGGCACTTGTGACCGGGGTTTCCCGCGGAGAAATATGGGCCGAGATCAACGCTGCCTTTTTTGAGCAGTTCCGCACGTTTTTCGGTCTGTCCTTCGGACAGTTTCTCGCATACGGAGGCGTTTCCATTGTACTGTCCTGCCTCAATTATCTGCTGTGGATCTATGCGAGCATGTCCATCGGGCAGCTGTTCGGACAGCACAAAATCGGCGCTTCCATCGCAGCCGGCGCCCTCCTCTCCGTAATCAACCAGATCGCTTCCACCATTATTATGGTGATAACCGGTTACTCCACGTTTCTGCTGTTCGATGAGGCAGCCGCCTCTTCCGCTCAGGCCGCGCGCTCGGTTTTCGGAAGCTTCATGAACAGCGCTATGATTTATAATCTCCTTTATATTGCTGCACTTTATATGGTCTGCAATGTGATTGTGCGAAAACACATCAATCTTGACTGACCGAATAAGGGGCTGTCGCACTAAGTAATTAGTGCGCAGCTCCTTTTCTGTGTAAAAAATA
>CAJTOI010000038.1 GCA_910577925.1 uncultured Roseburia sp. | reverse complement strand
CGCAGGCGGAGGCGATCAAAGGCCAGGCGGAAGCGGCGGTGGACGCGCAGGCGGAGGCGATCAAGGGCCAGGCGGAAGCGGCGGTGGACGCGCAGGCGGAGGCGATCAAAGGCCAGGCGGAAGCGGCGGTGGACGCGCAGGCGGAAACGATCAGGGCGCAGGCAAAGCAGACGGTGGACGATGCGTTTGCGGGCGGACAGTATGCGGCAATCGAGGCGCAGGCATCGGAGCAGGTTACTGCAAGCCTGACAGGTCAGGAGAGTGTCGCGGCGGTCACGGAGGGGATTAAGCAGACGGATGCATACTACTATATGGCGCAGGGAATCCGTGCGGCTGCGCTACAGGCGGTGATCGATCAGTCAGGCGGTACGATTACGAATTTCAATGATGCGGCGGCGGCGTTTCAGGCGGCAAACGGAATCTCGGTGGATGATTATGCAGCCGCACAGGCAAGTGACGCGACTGCACAGCTGTCTGCAGGTGTGATGGCACAGATTGCATCTACAGCGGCGCCTGCAATGGGGAAATCCGTTGCGGACACGTCGCTGCTTGTTGCGGAGACGACGGCGCAGGATGCGGCGGTCAGTGGAGCGAAAGCGGCGGCGGGAATGGCGGCGGTGACCGGAGCGAAGGCGGCGGCAGGGACTGCGGCGGTCAGCGGAGCAGCCGAGGCGGCACAGACGGCGGCTTTTGAGGGCGCTAAAAACGCGGCGGGGACCGCGGCGGTATCTGCGGCGGAGCAGACGAAAAAGACGATTGCGGGAAGTATTGAGGCGCAGACAGAAAGCGGGTACAGTCTTGTGACCGGAATGAAAGCGCTGGCAGAGGGAACGCAGAGTCTGCATAATGCGATGCCTTCCCTGATATCCGGCGTTAATCAGCTCTCGGACGGAAGCAAGACGCTTGTGGGCAACAATGCGGCGCTCAATGACGGCGTAAAGAAGCTCTCCGACGGCGCCGGCGATATCGCAGACGGCGTAGGACAGCTTTCCGACGGCGCGCATCAGCTGGCGGACGGGATTGTAGAGTTTAATGAGGAGGGAATCGAAAAGATCCTGAATGCGTACAACGGCGATATCGAACCGCTTGTGGAGCGCATACAGGCCGTGCTCGACGCGGGAGCCGACTATCAGACCTATACGGATCTGGCGGACGGCATGGACGGCAGTGTGCGGTTTGTGTATAAGACGGCGGCAGTCAAAGCCGATTAAGCGATATTTTGGCTGGGAAAACCGTAGGGGATATGGTATAATGTCCACGAAAGCAATGAGCGGTGCCACGAAGCAGAAAATACGCTGTAAACTATGAGCATATACCGGCCGGTTGTGGTTGATATGGAGGATAAAAATGAACGGAATTGAGAACGTATTGATTCTCGCAGGGATTTCCCTGGATGTATTTGCCACAATGGAATGCCAGGGCTCATTGGTGGCGCGGATTGATAAAAAGCAATTGACAATTATCTGCGGGCTGATGGCTGTGTGGCAGATTGCGGCGCTGGCGCTGGGGCATTATCTGTCGATTCTTCTCTACCACAACGAGACGGCGCATGACGAAAATTTTGTCGGTCTGGTGATTGCGGCGGTCATTTTCTTTGGGCTTGGAACCCGGCTTGTGGTAAAAGCCGTCAGGAACGAGCGAATCTGGGAGCACAGGGAGGATACGTTTGATATCGGGCGTTTCCTGCGGATGGCGATCGGTACGAGTGTATATTCTCTTTTTGCAGGGCTTGCGTTTGGATTTCTCGGCACGAATGTGACGCGGATGCTGGTGATTGGGGTCTGTATCACGATCGCGTTTGTGATTTTCGGGATGTACACGGGCTATCATTTTGGGTTTGAGCACAAGACGAAAGCATATGTCGGCGGGGCGATTCTGTTGTGGATTGCCGGGATCGATGTGATTGTGCAGTATATTATATAGGATGCAGGGTATCCGAAAGGCACCGGAGGGGGAACAGCGCCCCTCCGGTGCCTTTGCGGCTATACGAGCGGAAGAAAAGGCGGAAATCGGAATGAAAATCTTACTGTTGGCGGTCAATGCAAAATATATTCACTCGAATCTGGCGGTATACTGCCTGCGGGCATATGCGCGGGCGTATGGGGACCCGGAGTTTCTGCCGGAGATTGCGATTGCCGAGTATACGATTAACAACAGGCCGGAGGAGATTCTGGCCGGCGTATATAAAGCAGAGCCTGACGTGCTCTGTGTTTCCTGCTATATCTGGAATATTCTGCATGTCGCGCAGGTGACGGAGGAATATCACAAGCTGTGCCCCGGGGTGCCGATTTGGGTCGGAGGCCCTGAGGTGTCCTATGAGTCCGAGCGGTTTCTGCGGGAGCATCCTGCGGTGACGGGAGTGATGCGCGGGGAGGGCGAGCAGACATTTCTGGAGCTTGCCGCATTTTACGGGAAAGCGGAACGCGGCGCGTCCGCAGAGACAAACGCGGGGCGGGAGCGTCTTGGGGAGATCGGAGGACTTGTGTTTCGGGAAGGCGCCTGTGCGAAAGCCGCGGGGGAACAGACGGCGCAGAGGGAGGCGGACGGGGAACGGATTTGCGTCACAAAAGAGCGGGAACCTGTCGACATGAGCGCGATTCCGTTTTGCTATGAGAATATTTCTGATTTTGAGAACCGGATAATCTATTACGAATCAAGCAGGGGCTGCCCGTTTTGCTGCAGTTACTGCCTGTCTTCGCTGGAAAGGCGCCTGCGCTTCCGGGATATTGCGCTTGTTAAGAAAGAGCTTGCGTTTTTTCTCGAAAAGCGCGTGCCGCAGGTGAAATTTGTGGACAGGACGTTTAACTGCAGACATGAACATGCGATGGAGATATGGCGGTTTATCAAAGAGCATGACAACGGGGTTACCAATTTTCATTTTGAGATATCGGCGGATTTGCTTTTGCCGGAGGAGATTTCGCTGATCCGCGGGATGAGACCGGGGCTGATTCAGCTCGAAATCGGAGTACAGTCGACAAATCCGGACACCATCAGTGAAATTCACAGACGGACGGATCTTTCCCGGCTGAAAGAGCGCGTCCTTGAAATCCGGCGGGGGACGCATGTGCATGTGCATCTGGATCTGATCGCGGGCCTGCCGTATGAGGACTATGCGTCTTTTGCGAAATCGTTTGACGAAGTCTATGCGCTCAGGCCGAATCAGCTGCAGCTGGGATTTCTGAAAGTACTGAAAGGGTCCTATATGTATGAGCACGCGTCGGAGTACGGTCTGGTGTACCGGACGCAGCCGCCCTATGAGGTGCTTTGCACAAAGTGGCTTGGGTATGAGGAGCTCCTTGCGCTCGGGCAGATCGAGGAAATGGTGGAGGTCTACTACAACAGCGGGCAGTTTGAGACGACGATGAAACTGCTTGAAACCGGTTATGAAAGCCCCTTTGCGCTATACCGGAGTCTCGGAAATTTTTATGAGCGGCAGGGGTACTTTTCCATGAGCCATTCGCGCATCCGGCGCTCCGAAATTCTGCTGGAATTTGCGGATGCACAGCGGAGGGAACTGCTCCCGGTGCTGCGTGAAAGCCTGATTTTCGATCTGTACTGCCGCGAGAATATGAAGAGCCGGCCGGCTTGGGCGGCAGATGCGTCGGAGTGGAAGGAACTGACCCAAAAGTACTGCAAAAACGGAAAACTGTCGCATGTGGAACGGTTTTTTTACCGGTTTCCGGACAGGGAAACCCTGCGCGTTTTTGAATTGCCCGAGCGGTGTGAGGAGCCGCTGTACGTGCTGTTTGACTATGAGCGGAGAGATCCGGTGAATCGTGGGGCCGAATTTTGTTATATCGGGGAAGGGGTGAACATAAGGTGATAGAAGATTATGTGGTAATTGACCTGGAAATGACAGGGCTTGCGGTAAAGACGGAGGCGATTTTGGAAGTGGGAGCAGTCCGGATGAGGGACGGGTGCGAGACGGACTGCTATGCGGCTCTGCTGAACACCGGACGGAGAATCCCGGAGAAGATCAGCGCGCTGACCGGTATCACCGCAGAGATGGTGGAGAGCGGGAGGGAGCCCGAGGAGGCGATGGAAGAGTTTTTTGCCTTTCTGGGTGAGGATGTTCTCGTGGGGCAGAATGTTATCTTTGATTACAGCTTCCTGAAACAGTGGGCGGTCAATCACCGGTTTTCCTTCGAGCGGAGCGCGGTGGACACGCTTAAGCTCGCGCGGAACTTTCTGCCGGAAGGGCAGAAAAAGGATCTGGACAGTCTGTGCGGTTATTTCGGGATTGCGCGCGTGAATGCGCATCGGGCGCTTGCGGATGCGAGGGAGACGGGACAGATTTTTGAATGCATGAAGGCGGCCTACGGCAAAGAAGCTCCGGAGAAGTTCGAGCCGTATCCGCTTGTCTACAAGGCAAAGAGACAGACCCCGGCGTCGGCGCGCCAGAAGGAATACCTGCGTGCTTACGCGTCGGCCAGAGGCATCGCGCTGCCGGATAATCTCGAGCAGCTGAGCAGAAGCGAGGCATCGCGGATTGCGGACCGGTGGATTGCCGCGTACGGAAAGCTGGAAAAATAAAGGCGCCCGCCCGTGCGGTGCGCTATGCCGGAGCTTTTTCTTTCAGACGGGTTACGATAGAAACCTTCATCGGGGAATCGAGAAGCCCGGCCTTCGATATCAGAGCGTCGTAGGCCCCTCTGTCGTGATCAGCGAGGTACAGATCCGCTAACAGAAGGTAATTTTTGCTGATATCCGAACCGCAGGAAATGCCGAATTCGAGTACAGTCTGGGCTTCGCGGGGGCTTCCGCAGGCGAGAAGCGCTTCCGCGTACTCGACTAAAACGCGGCAGAGTGTAATGAAATTTTCCTCGCATTCCGATAAAATCTGAAGATTAGCCATGCCGTACTGTAATTTCAGATCGGTGTTGGTCTGATTGCCGAGGTTTAAAATCTTTTTTTCGGAAAGCGATTTTAACAGGGATTCACATTCTTTTATTTCGGAATTTTCATACATATTTAATGGAAAATTCTCTAAAGGTATGCTAATATAGGGGAGTCCGCTGATGTCCTGTCGGCGTACATGATTTGCTTCGGTTTCGCGTTCCCAGAACGTTGCCTCGATTTCGTTCTGGGCTTTTGTGTTCTTTTTGCGGAAGTAAGCAATCAGAAATATAAAGAAAATGACAATGCCTATCGCCATGGGAAGTAACCGTCCTTTCCGGATAAAAAATTTTGATTTCAGGTCCGTGTATCTGTGCACGGACAAAAATACACAGAATCGTGTGCGTACGGAGGTACTTATAATGTATAACTTTGGAAAAAAGAAAAATCAGACAGCGCTGGCAGTTATTGTCATGGTAATTATTGTGACAATGGTTCTTACAACGGTGCTTGTCGCGCTGCTGTAGGCCTTGCATAAGGCGATGCTCATGTAAAAATATACTAAAAATCCGCAGGGGAGTCAAATATATTCGTGGTAATTTATCTTGAAAAAGAATGAGGCCGCTGTTAAAATGATTCCACAAGTGCAAGTTTTTTAGGACAGAGGGAAGGCTATGAAAAAGAGAAAAAAATTTTTGTCATTATTTGGGGCGGCACTGGCAGGCGGCATCGTGTTTGCGGGAACCTGTACACTGCAGGCCGAAGAGGCGCAGACGATCGCAGAGGGAGTGACGATCGGAAGCGTCGATGTGGGCGGAATGACCTACGAAGAGGCCGAAGCTGCGATTGACTCTTATATTTCGCAGATCGGTGAGTCGCAGATTACGCTGGCTGCGGGAGAGCGGAGTATCTCCGTGAAAGCGTCGGAACTCGGAATCCATGCGGCAGACGAGATGGTCGTGCAGGAGGCCGTCGATGTCGGACGGAGCGGGAATCTAATCAAGCGCTTTAAAGATAAAAAGGATTTGGAGCGCGGCGGCAAGACGCTTGCGCTGGAGTTTGACGCGGACCGTGCGGCCGTAGAGACGCTGCTCGGCGACAATGCGGGCGAACTCAATCAGGAGGCCGTGGATAACGGGCTTGTCCGTGAAAACGGAGCGTTCCGGATTGTGAAAGGTGCGCAGGGGATTGCGGTCAATACGGGCGATTCCGCGGCGGTGATCGAGTCTTATATCAGGGATGCATGGGACGGCAGTGCGGCGGAGATTGAACTGGTGGCAGAGATCGTGGAGCCGAGAGGCAGCGAGGAGGAGCTCTCACAGATCACGGATTTGCTGGGAAGCTACAACACCAACTACAGCAGTTCCAACAGCAACCGCTGCCACAATATTGCGAATGCGGCGGGCATGATTAACGGAACGCTGCTGTATCCGGGCGAGGAATTTTCCGTGAACGCGACGATCGGTCCTCTCGATAAAGGCAACGGATACGAGCTGGCCGGTTCCTATGAGAACGGACAGGTCGTTGACTCTTACGGCGGAGGCGTGTGCCAGGTGTCGACGACGCTTTACAACGCGGTAATCTTGGCGGAGCTTGAGGTGACGGAGCGCTCGAATCACTCGATGATTGTCACCTATGTAAAGCCGTCCATGGATGCGGCGATCGCCGGGGATTACAAGGATTTAAAATTTGTGAACAACCAGGAGCTTCCGATTTATATCGAGAGCTACACCGAGGGAAAGAATATCTATTTTAATATTTTCGGGCGGGAGACGAGACCGTCCAACCGTGTGATCAGCTATGAGAGCGAAGTGGTATCGACGCAGGATCCGGGTATTCAGTTTGTGGCGACGGGAGACCCGGTCGGGTATCTCTCCGTGGCACAGGGAAAGCATACCGGTTATGTGGCACAGCTCTGGAAGGTCGTGACGGTCGACGGTGCGGTGGAGAGCCGGGAGATTTTCAACAAGAGCTCCTACAAGGCGTCCCCGAAGATTGTCAAGGTGGGAACGGCTTCCGAGGATCCGAACATTTCCGCGATCGTGGGGGCGGCTATCGCTTCCGGCGACGAGGGAACGGTTTATGCGGCGGTATCCCCGTACGCGGCGAACGCGTCTGCGATTATGAATCCGGCCGCGGCGTTAAGCCCGGAGGAGCAGGCGGCAGCGGCAGCAGCGGCGGCAGCCGCCGCGGAATCGGCTGCGGTGGAACAGCCTGCGGAACAGCCCGCGCAGTGACGGCTGCGGTAGGTTCCCGAGTAGTTTGATACAGAGAACAGGTGAGGTTTAAGGCTGCCCGAATAAGGGCGGCCTTAAACTGTAAATGTGCATAAGCGCGGAGGTAGATATGAAGATAGGAAAAGTGCCGGAGAATATACTGAAACGCTCCGTCTTCAAACAGATACATACGAAACGGCCGGAGGTGGTCTTAGGAGCCGGTGTGGGAGAGGACTGCGCGGCGATAAAGCTCGCGGACGACGAGACTTTGGTGCTCTCGACGGACCCGATTACGGGAACGGCGCAGGATATCGGAACGCTGGCCATCCAGATCACCGCAAACGATCTCGCGAGCGCCGGGGCGGAGCCGGTGGGCGTACTGCTTACGGTGTTGCTGCCCGAAACGGTCGAGGAGCCGGAGCTTCGGCATATGATGCGTCAGGTGGAGGAGGCCTGCGGGGCGGTGAACGTCCAGATTATGGGCGGTCACACCGAGGTTACGGCCGTCGTAAATCAGCCGCTGATCTCCGTCTGCGGGGTGGGAAAGGTCAAAGACGGCCGCCTGATCTCCACGGCGGGGGCAGAACCGGGCATGGATATCCTTGTCACGAAGTGGATCGGCATTGAGGGCACGTCGATCCTGGCAAAGGAAAAAGAGAAGGAGCTGCGCACACGGTTTTCCGCGCCTTTTGTGGAAAAGGCACAGAGGCTGGATGCGTTTCTCTCGGTTGTTCCGGAGGCCGCAGTCGCCGTGCAGTCCGGTGTCGGCGCAATGCACGATGTGACGGAGGGCGGCATCTTCGGAGCCCTCTGGGAGCTGGCAGAGGCGTCCGGCGTCGGACTCGAGATTGACATGAAGAAAATCCCGATTCGGCAGGAGACCGTGGAAGTCTGCGAATTTTTCGGAATCAATCCCTACCAGCTGATCTCAAGCGGCTGTATGCTGATGGCCGCGGCGGACGGCAATGCGCTTGTCCGCGCGTTAGAGCGGGAGGGGATACCGGCCGCGGTGATCGGAAAGGCCACGGACGGGAATGACAGAGTACTGCAGAACGGCGGGGAGCGGAGATTTCTGGAGCCGCCGAAGACGGACGAATTATACAGAGTATGACAGAAAGGAATCGGTTATGAGAGAGAAGATATTGACATTTATCGAGAAGAACAGCCGGGTAGATTTAAAAGATCTTGCCATTATGCTGGGTGTGGATGAGGCGGCTGTCGTAAATGAGCTTGCGCAGATGGAGGCGGAGCATGTCATCTGCGGCTATCACACGATTATAGACTGGGATAAGGTCGGCATTGAGAAAGTGACGGCGATGATCGAGGTGAGGGTGACACCGCAGCGCGATATGGGCTTTGAAAAGCTCGCCGAGCGCATCTGGAATTACCCGGAAGTGGATTCCGTGTGCCTGATTTCCGGCGGGTTTGATTTTATGGTGACGATCGAGGGGAAAACGCTGCGCGAGGTGGCGCAGTTTGTCTCGGAGAAATTGTCTACGATCGACTCGGTGCTCAGCACGAAGACGAATTTTATCCTCAAGAAATACAAAGATCACGGAACCGTAATCGCAGAGCGCGCAAAAGACGAAAGGATACAGATGCTGCCATGAGAGATCCATTATCAAAGACAATCGTCACGATCGAGCCGTCGGGAATCCGCAAATTTTTTGACATTGTCAGCGAGATGCAGGATGCGATCTCGCTGGGCGTGGGCGAGCCGGATTTCGATACGCCGTGGCACATCCGTGACGAGGCGATATATTCCCTCGAAAAGGGGAGGACTTTTTACACCTCAAATGCGGGGTTGAAGGAACTGAAAATAGAGATCGGCAGATATCTTGACCGCAGATTCGGCATGACATACGACTATGAAAAAGAGATGATCGTGACCGTGGGCGGCAGCGAGGCCATTGATATCGCGATGCGCGCGATGCTTGACCCGGGGGACGAAGTGCTGATCCCGCAGCCGAGCTATGTGTCCTACCTGCCGTGTGCGGTGCTCGCAAACGGGGTGCCGGTCATTATCGAGCTTCAGGCGGAACATGAATTCCGCCTGACTGCGGAGCAGTTAGAGGCTGCGATCACGCCGCGGACCAAGATTTTGGTGCTGCCGTTTCCGAATAATCCGACCGGGGCCGTGATGGAGCGGGAGGATTTGGAAAAAATTGCCGAGGTTGTGATCCGCCATGATCTGTATGTCATCAGCGACGAGATTTATGCGGAGCTGACCTACCTCGAAAACCATGTGAGCATTGCGTCCCTGCCGGGGATGAAGGAGCGCACGATTCTGATTAACGGGTTCTCGAAGGCCTATGCGATGACGGGATGGCGGCTCGGATATGCCTGCGGCCCTGCGGCAATCATCGGACAGATGCTGAAAATCCATCAGTATGCGATTATGTGTGCGCCGACGACAAGCCAGTACGCGGCGGTGGACGCGGTGCGCAACGGGGACGAGGATGTGCGGCGGATGCGGGAGGAGTATGACGGCCGCCGCCGCTATGTGCTGCACCGTTTCCGGGAAATGGGGCTTTCCTGCTTTGAACCGTTCGGGGCGTTTTATGCGTTCCCCTGTATCAGCGAATTCGGTATGACTTCCGACGAGTTTGCGAATGCGCTGCTGCAGGCGCAGAAGGTCGCAGTCGTTCCGGGAACTGCGTTCGGCGCTTGCGGGGAGGGGTTTGTGCGTATTTCTTACGCCTACTCGATGGACGATTTAAAGCGGGCGTTAGACCGCATCGAGGCATTTATCAATGATTTTAGAGCGAAGAGCAAAGAGTGAGTATGGCAAATTTAAACATTGTGTTATATGAGCCGGAGATTCCGGCGAATACGGGAAATATCGGCAGAACCTGTGCGGCGACAGGGACAAGGCTGCATTTGATAGAGCCTCTCGGTTTCCGGCTGGACGAGAAATCGATCCGCCGGGCCGGGATGGATTACTGGAAGGATCTGGACGTGACGACTTATGTGAGCTGGCAGGCGTTTTGTGAGAAAAATCCGGGAGCAAAGCTTTACTACGCTACGACAAAAGGGAGGAAGGTGTATTCGGATGCCGCTTTTGAACCGGACTGCTATCTTGTGTTCGGCAGGGAGAGTGCGGGACTTCCCGAGGAGCTTTTAAAGGAGAATCCCGACACCTGTATCCGCATTCCGATGCTGGGGGAGACGCGCTCGTTAAATCTTTCGAATTGTGCGGCGGTTGTGCTCTATGAGGCGCTGCGCCAGAACGGGTTTGAACATATGAAGCTGGAAGGGGAACTGCATCGCCTAAAATGGGAAGAATAAAAATAAAGGTTTGGACGCTTGGGGAAGGGGCACGGTTATCTGTATGAGTATTATCAGAGCAAGACAATTGGTACACGAATATATCAGGCGTGACGAGGAGGGGAATGTGGAATCGATTTCCACGGCCTTAGACCATGTCGACCTGGACGTGAAGCAGGGGGAATTTATCGCGATTCTGGGGCACAACGGCTCCGGAAAATCTACGCTGGCAAAGCATATCAACGCGTTGCTTGCCCCGAGCGAGGGAACGCTCTATGTGGACGGCATGGACACTGCCGCCGAGGAGAACGTCTTTCCGGTGCGCCAGGCTGCGGGCATGGTATTTCAGAATCCGGACAATCAGATTATTGCCAGTGTGGTCGAGGAGGATGTGGGATTCGGACCGGAGAACATCGGTGTCCCGACCGAGGAAATCTGGCAGCGCGTGGAGGAGAGTCTTGCGGCGGTCGGCATGACGAAATACCGCCGTCACTCGCCCAATAAGCTGTCCGGCGGGCAGAAACAGCGTGTGGCAATCGCGGGCGTCGTCGCGATGCAGCCCAAGTGTATCGTTTTGGACGAGCCCACGGCGATGCTTGACCCGAACGGCCGCGCCGATGTGATCCGCACGGCGCATGAACTGAACCGCGAAAAGGGCGTGACGATTCTTTTGATTACGCATTACATGGAAGAGGTGGTGGATGCGGACAAGGTTATTGTCATGGACGGCGGAAAAGTGGTGATGCAGGGAACGCCCCGGCAGATTTTTTCGCAGGTGGGAAAACTCAAGGAATACCGGCTTGATGTGCCGCAGGTGACGATTCTCGCGGATCTGCTGCGCCAGTCCGGGATTCAGGTGCCGATCGGCGTGCTGACGAGGCAGGAGCTCGTGGAGGCGGTGCTGTGTGCGGCGCAGATTTCATAGAAAGAAACGGTTAAAACATGTCAATTATATTGGATAAGATAAACTATATATACAGCCAGGACACGGCCTATCAGATTCAGGCGCTCCGTGATATCAATCTCGAGATAAAAGACGGGCAGTTTATCGGAATTATCGGACATACCGGTTCCGGAAAATCCACGCTGATCCAGCATTTGAACGGTCTGATGAGAGCCACTTCGGGGAATATCTACTTTCACGGACAGGATATTTACGAGGAAGATTTTGAATTGCGCGAACTGCGCAACCGGGTGGGACTGGTATTTCAGTATCCGGAGCACCAGCTGTTTGAGACGACGATTTTTGACGATGTCTGCTTCGGGCCAAAAAATCAGGGACTGACAAAGGAGGAGGCCGGACTTCGGGCGTTTGAGGCGCTGCGCAGCGTGGGCCTTCCCGAGGAGCTTTACTACCAGTCGCCGTTTGACTTGTCCGGCGGACAGAAACGGCGTGTGGCGATTGCCGGCGTGCTGGCGATGAAGCCGGAGGTCTTGATTCTCGATGAGCCTACGGCGGGACTTGATCCGGCCGGGCGCGACGAAATCCTGGATTTGATCGCCCGGATGCACAGAGAGCGGGGGATGACGGTGATTCTGGTGTCGCACAGCATGGAGGATGTGGCAAAGTATGTGGACCGCATTGTCGTGATGAACCAGGGACAGGTCATGTATGACGGCGTGCCGCGGGAGGTGTTCGGGCATTACAGAGAGCTGGAAAAAATCGGGCTTGCCGCTCCGCAGGTGACATATCTGATGCATGAGCTTGCGGAGGCCGGATTGAAGGTCGACACCGGGGCGACGACGGTCGAGGAGGCGCGGGCCAGTCTGATGGAGGCGCTGACCGGTGTCTCTTCCGCACGCCGGGACATTCACAGAGAATAGCTAGGGAGGACTTATGTTAAGAGATATTACTCTGGGCCAATATTATCCGGCAGATTCTGTCATTCATAAATTGGACCCGCGTGTCAAATTATTCGGCACAATGCTGTATATTATATCGCTGTTCTGCTTCCGGGGCGCTGCGGCGCTTCTCGCGGCGACGGCATTTCTGTTTGCGGTGATCCGTCTCTCGAAGGTCCCGTTCCGGTTTATGGTAAAGGGGCTCCGGGCAATCATCATACTGATGCTGATCACGGCGGTGTTTAACCTGTTTCTGACACCGGGGGAGGAGCTGGTATCGTTCTGGAAACTGAAGATTACGGCGGAGGGGTTAAAGAATGCGATTGTGATGGCGGTGCGTCTGACCTACCTGATTCTCGGAACGTCGGTGATGACGTTGACGACGACGCCGAATCAGCTGACGGACGGTTTGGAAAAAGCGCTTGCGCCGCTTGCAAAAATCGGTGTGCCGGTGCACGCGATCGCGATGATGATGTCGATTGCGCTCCGGTTTATCCCGATTCTGATTGAGGAGACGGATAAGATTATGAAAGCCCAGATGGCCAGAGGCGCGGATTTCGAGACGGGAAACCTGATTACAAAGGTAAAAAATATGATACCGCTTCTGGTGCCTCTTTTTGTGTCGGCGTTCCGCAGGGCGGATGATCTGGCGATGGCGATGGAGGCCCGCTGCTATCACGGCGGGAGCGGCCGCACGAAGATGAAGCCGCTGCGCTATGAGAAAAGAGACGCGCTGGCCTATCTGACCGTGACTGCTTATCTTTGTATCGTGCTCGTATGCCGGTGGTTTCTGCCCTGGCCGATGTAAAGGAGAGACAAGTATGCGCGTGAAGATGGTCGTAGCCTACGACGGCACGAATTACAGAGGCTGGCAGGTGCAGCCGAACGGGATTACCGTCGAGGAGGTCCTAAACAGAGAACTCTCCGCTTTGCTCGGGGAAGCGGTGACGGTTGCGGGCGCAAGCCGCACAGATTCCGGCGTGCATTCGCTTGGGAATGTGGCGGTTTTTGACACGGAAACGAAGATGCCGGCGGATAAGATTGCGTTTGCAATAAATCAGCGGCTGCCGGAGGATATTGTGGTGCAGGACTCCTGTGAGGTGCCCGCGGACTGGCATCCGCGCTACCGCAACAGCCGCAAAACTTATGAATACCGGATTTTAAACCGCACATTCCGGATGCCGGCAAGGCGCTTCGACACCTATTTTTATCATCATAGTCTGGACGTGGAGCGGATGCGGCAGGCGGCGGCGTACCTGGTGGGGGAGCATGATTTTAAGAGCTTCTGCGCGGCGGGCGCGCAGGTGAAGACGACGGTGCGGACGATCTATGCCTGCACGGTGGAGCGCGACGGGGATCTCATTGTAATCCGCGTGACCGGAAACGGTTTTTTGTACAATATGGTGCGGATTATCGCCGGGACTCTGATTCAGGTGGGCGGCGGCATGAAAAAGCCGGAACAGATACCGGAGATTCTTGCGGCGGCGGACCGGGAGGCGGCGGGCCCGACGGCTCCGGCCCATGGCCTTACGATGACGGGAATTGAATATTCGGATGAAGCCGCTGCGGCTTCGGATTAAAAAAGAACGACAGGCGGGTACGCCGGGTCGTTCTTTTTGCTGGGTGCAGGGGCGGATCGCGGCAGCCGCCGCTGCTATTTTAGATTCGGCACGGCCGCAGACAGCGCCTGTATATTTTCGTTGATGGCCGGATCGCTCTTTAGATTATGGAATTTCTCAATATGTAGAGTGAGAACGGAAACCAGCTGTTTTTCGTTGCGCTCGTATAGCGCTTTGATCATTTCTTTGTGCTGTCTGTACTGCTCCTCGTCGGTCTCGACATTGGAATAATTACAGGCCTGTACAAATTCTATTTTAAGGTATAGCTTCTTTTGCAGCTCATAGAGCTCCGCATTGCGGCTCATACGGCCGAGCTCGAGAGGTGGTGATGAATGCCTGCACAGAGGACATCCCCTTCCATCCGGGCGCGGCAAAGGCGTTAATTGAGATGACGGAAAAAAGCAGAACAGAGCTGACGATTGACAGATTGAGCGCTGTTATTGCAGTTGGGATGAGCTGTTATCAGTTACTTGCCGCAAATTTTACCATATTTTCCGCAGAGCAGCATATTAATCTCCGGTTATGAATGCGGCGGCATTTATCATCGCATCGTGGACCGGGATGCCTTAATATCGCAACGGCGGCGGGCGCGGGACTGGTTGCGAGAGTGGAGGAAAAGAACGGCGCGGATTTGATTGTCGTATATAATTCGGGACTCTACCGCATGAAAGAGGCAGAACTTCTAGCGGAGGCGGGAATCGATATCATTGTATCTCATGTGGGACTGACCGCCGGCGGTGATGTGGGGGGGGGTGAAGACGGCGGCGCCTATGGATCTTGCAATCGAAAAACCAGAAGCGATTTTGTCGGCGGCAAAGCGGAAAAAACCGGATATCATTCCCCTGTGCCACGGCGGGCCGATCGTGAATCCGGAGGATGTACAGCGCGTTCTCTCCGAAACCTGTGCCGTTGGGTTTGCGGCCGCATCCAGCATCGAACGATTGCCGATTGAGAACGGGATCTGTAATACATTAAATGAATTGAAGCGTGTGCGGAAATGAAGCCGCGGATCAGTAAGACGCCGATCTTTTACGGTTCGCTTGCACTGATTCTGCTCTTCTCTTTTCGGGCTCCGCGCTGTATGGAGGAGGGGGAACGGGGGCTGGTGCTGGCGGCGGTATTGCTTCTGTTTTCAATTGTAAACTGGATATTGGAGACGGTTCCGATTGCAGTGACGTCCCTGACGTTAATCGCGCTGATACCGTTTACGGGGCTCCTGACATTTCCGGATGCGGTAAAGGGCAGATTCGGCAATTCGATCTTCGCATTTTTCCTCGGCGTATTGCTCCTGTCCTCTGCCTTTCGGAATACCGATTTGGGAAAGTTGATTTCGGGATTGGTGTTTCGGGTTTTCGGGAGGAGTCCCAGAGCAGCGGTGCTTGGCATTATGGTTACGGGAGCCGTTTTAGCCATGTGGGTGACCGAGATAGCGGCAGCGGCAATCGTATTTCCGATCGCCGTCTCTGTCTGGGAAAAGGCAAAGGGAAGAGCGGATGATGCGGCCATCGGAAAAGCGCTCATGCGCGGTGTTGCCTGGGGGTGTATTCGGCGGAGCGGCAACCCCGATTGCCACCGGCGCAAATCTCATCGCAATCAATTATCTGGACAGCCTGTGCGGCATTGAGATCGGGTGCGGAACGTGGATGACGATCGGAGTACCGATCTGTGTCACATTGATTCTGACCGGATGTTCACCCCGAAGGATATGGCGCTCTATGGAATCGGAATGACGGTGCTTGCCGCATTGATTATCGGCGTATGGCTTACGGTTTTTGGTATTGTATAAAAATTTGGACTAAAAATTCAGGCCGAAATTACCCTTGACACGCCGGGCCTCGTGTAATATAATATCTAAGTCTGTAATAGTGTATAAATGCGGCTCCAAAGCCCCGGAGCGGTATTTTAACTATAAACAATAAAGATGCGCGTCGGCGGTGTGTCCGGACATTCACATGGCTGCTGCGTACGGTGAGATTTTTATTTCAGGAGGAAAATCAATGAAAACTTTTATGGCTAGCCCGGCTACCATTGATAGAAAATGGTATGTAGTTGACGCTGAAGGTATGACATTAGGACGTCTGGCATCGGAAGTTGCCAAGGTATTGCGCGGAAAGAATAAGGCAATCTTTACGCCGCACATCGATACCGGCGATTATGTGATCGTTGTGAACGCGGAGAAGATTAAAGTGACCGGAAAGAAGTTGGATCAGAAGATTTACTACAATCACTCCGACTATGTGGGCGGTATGAAAGAGACCACATTGAAAGAAATGTTAGCAAAGCATCCGGAGAGAGTTATTGAGCACGCGGTGAAGGGAATGCTTCCGAAGGGACCGCTGGGACGTGAGATGTATACAAAGCTGTTCGTATACGCAGGACCGGATCACAAACATGCAGCTCAGAAACCTGAAGCTTTAACATTTTAATCTAGGAGGTAAACGACATTGGCTAATACAAAATATTACGGAACAGGAAGAAGAAAATCATCTGTTGCCAGAGTGTATTTAGTACCGGGTACAGGTAAGATTACAATCAATAAAAGAGATATCGACGAGTATCTCGGCTTAGAGACTCTGAAGGTTATCGTTCGTCAGCCGCTGGTTCTCACGGAGACCGTTGACAAGTTTGACGTTCTGGTGAATGTCCGCGGAGGCGGTTACACCGGACAGGCAGGAGCGATCCGCCACGGCATCGCACGCGCGCTGCTGAATGTGGATACCGAGTACAGACCGACGCTTAAGAGCGCAGGATACTTAACGCGTGATCCGCGTATGAAAGAGCGTAAGAAATACGGTCTCAAGGCAGCTCGCCGCGCACCGCAGTTCAGCAAGCGTTAAATTTTATCAAAACGGCTCAAAAAGCCCGGAAAATCAAGGTTTTCCGGGCTTTTGCTTTTGATAGGGTTTGATGTAGTTTGACGCAAAAATGCCATTTTTCACCAAATTTATAGTGGTTCCCAATAGGATAACCGGGCAAAAAGAGGTTCAAGTGGTTACAAAATAGGATAACCACAGCTCTATTTTTGGGGTATTTCAGAGGTGATTTTTACTCCCTCTCTCCCCTCGATTTATACGAGAACAGTTTGGCATAGTTTGACCGAATTTGAATAATTGAATAGGATTCTAATGCAGGCACTCAGTATTTTTTGCTGGGTGCTTTTTGCATTTCCGGGGAACTGTATTCCGGGATCAGAAAAAGCCGTCACTTTTCAATTTATGAAGTGGCGGCTTTTTCTATTTCCAGAAGCAACCACAACGAATTAGAAACGAGGTGATTATCTTGAACACGCAAATCATCGCC
>CAJTOI010000037.1 GCA_910577925.1 uncultured Roseburia sp. | reverse complement strand
AAAATATCGGTTGACACAACCTGAGATTCTATGACAGATACAGAGAACGGTTCCTCTGAATCTTTAACTACAATAACACATAAAACTACAAGATTCAATACCCTGAAACAAGATTTATGAAACAAGACTTGTGTTTTACAAATCTTGTTTTATCACCGGCTCAGAAAAACTCTAATTCATTTTTATTTTTCATTATGAAAATGAATAAATCCGTTATACAAACAGAGGAAAATTACGGCAGATATAACAGTATATGATCTTTTTTAAAATACAAGCTTCAATGTCCATATCTGTTCCGCGCAGGATACGCCTATGCTCCCGCCCCACCTGGCGGCAATTCTGTTCATCGAAGTCAAAAGCACCTCATCCTGTGCGTCACGGTCTCCGTAGCACTCAAAATGCACACAGCGGATATTTCCCTGCACACTCTGCACGATGGAAATAATGCGCCGGTCTGCATCCTGCTGCCTCTTTGCCTTCTGTATCGCACGCTCCAATGCGTCGCCGAACAGCTGATACACCTCCATCGGCTCCATCCGCGTGAACATCCGTCCGTCAATCATACAGGTGAGCGTGATGCCCTCTTTTTCACAGACCAGGCTTTTCTCGTTTACCGCCATGTCGATGACTTCATTGCCGGTGCTCACAATCGCATTGTAGAGCGCAAGCTCCCGCTCGAGACGTGACAGCGTCTCGTCTAACCAATCGGCTCCGCTCTTTCGGCACATATCTTCCCGGCGCCGGTTTCCCCCGCATGTTTCCTCGTCGCGCATACTCTCCCGAAGCGTCCGCACCTGATGTTTCAGACGGTGGCATTTCCCGTTAATCATATCCAGATTTGTCTTAAACGCGGTGTAGTGCTGTGCCCGCTGGCGCCGCAGCATCCGCTCAAATTCCGCCTCCTGCGCAAAATAGTTTTTGTCAATGGTCGCATACTGCACCCACAACACAAAAAAAGAGCAGAGAATATCATACACAACGCAAACCCCCACGAGCAGCGCATTTTCCTGTATTTTCATAAAGCAGAGCTTTGCCGCGGTATTCAGAATCAGCCCAAAAACCAAAAGCACGCCAAGCATCGGCATATACTGATGAACTCCAAGTAAAAAAGCTTCCGAATCACGGCTGCCCTTATGCAGCAGATATACCTCAAGCACCAGCACCAGCGCATAGGAGACAGGCGGCGGCAGTTGATGAACGACAACCGACGTCCCCAAAATCAGCTCCTTCCATCTCTGGTAATCCCACATGGCGAAGACAATCCAAAGCGAATTGGCAGTATGCTCCACCAGATATGCGAGGAACATCACATACAGCGAAAGCTGCCAGGAAAACCTAGTCGTAATGCGTATCGTGACGGCCAGAAGACACAGCTGTACAAAGAATACAAAAGACAGCGCAAAGACTGACGTCATCATCCTGACATAAAAATCATCAGACCGCATGTAAGCCGCTCTCGTATCCAAAAAATATTCCGGCATTACATGCAGCAAGCCGCCGAGCAAGAAAAGCTCGGCGGCCGCCGCACAGACAAATGCAGGCTTCGGATATTTTTTCCGTTCCAGAACCGCGATAAGAACCGCGGCAATCAAAGATATTTCCAGGTAAAAATCAATTTTTACAAAAGAATCAAGCAGTTCATATGCCATACGCTATTCCCCTGAAAGAAACGCAAGCAGCCGTTCCTTCAATTCCTTTTTCCTCCCGCGGCTGACGGGAATTTTCGTCCCGTCCCGAAGCACACAGTCTTTTTCGATATCATACACATAATGCAGATTGACCAGACACGAATGATGGCAGCGGAAAAATCCCTTCTCTCTGAGGCGCCCTTCGAGCTCACTCATCGTTCCGCAGCCGGTGGACTCCACTGTCTCCCCCGGCAGATGAAACACCAGATAGTGCCCGCGCGCCTCCACATATAAAATCTGTGCAAGGCCGATCCGGCGCATTCCGCTCCGCTGTTCAAGCACAATACCGGCATCCCTCTGCCTCGAAAGTCTCGCCAACACTTTTCCGATTTTTAAATAAAACTCGGCATATTTTAACGGTTTTAAGATATAATCCGAGGCCTCGTACCGGTACCCGTCTATGGCATACCCCGCGATATTCGTCACAAAGACAATCCGAACCTCCGCGTCCCGGGCGCGGATCCTTTCTGCCGTCTCAATCCCGTTTACATGCGGCATCTCGATATCGAGAAGGATCAAATCCCACTGCCCGCAAAATGCCGTGAGAAAATCCCGGCCGTCGGTATAGCGGCAGAGCTGACAGGCAATCCCGCGCTCCGCCCCGTACCGTCTGAAAAATGATTCCAGATTCTCTGCATATTCCGTCTCGTCTTCAACAATCGCCACACGAATCGGCATGTGTCTCCCCCACTCTCCGCTCTGTTTATGTTCTCATGCTTCCCCCTGCTGCTTTGCCTGTTTCCGCAGCTTATGGTCAATCACGAGCGCGCGGACCGCCAGCACGAACAGCAGCACCGCGGCAGCCGTAATCATGAGAATTATCTGTCTGATGCCGAAGACCGGCGCGGCAAACACCGGGCGCAGCAGCGTATCGTCTCCGACTGCTTCACAGTAATCCCGGTTGGTCACACGCACATGCAGATACATGTACAGCGTATTCTTTGCCGCTGCCCGCAGCGCCTGATAATAGCTGTTTGAGCTCGTCTCCTGCGTCAGTGCGCCGCCCATAAAACCGCTCATCCAAAGGCTTCCGCCCGCGCGCAGCGCCTGGTCGCCGTTCATAAACGCATGGTGGTCGCAGTAATCCGTGATCACGCCGCCCGTAAATCCCCACTCGTCTCTTAAGACGCCGGTAAGCAGCGCGGTACTTCCGCCGGCCCACACGGCGCCGATACGGTTGTAGCTGGTCATCAGACCCACCGCGTCGTAATCCTCCACAAGCATCTGAAACGGCTTTAAGTATATTTCGCGCAGCGTCTGCTCCGTCATCCAAAGATAGATCGAATCACGGTAGATGCCGGCCTCGCCGTCATTGCAGATAAAATGCTTCACATAGGTGTACACGCCCGCCTCGTTTGCGCCCTGCACCGTGCTTCCGCACATTGCGCCCGAGAGGATACTGTCCTCGGAATAATATTCGTAATTGCGTCCGTTCAGCGGGCTTCTGTGGATATTGACCGCCGGCGCATACCAACCGCTGTAGCCGTTTAAAATCGCCTGCCGCCCGATCGTGCGCCCTTCCTGCCGCGCCAGTTCGGTATTCCAGGTCTGCGCAAGCGTGCTGCTGCCCGGGAAACCGGTGCCTGCGCCCATGCCGGTAAAGCCGCCGATCTGAGCCGGCCCGTCCGCATCCTTTGTCCGCACCTTGCCGATGCTCTTTATATCCGTGATACCGCCGTAGCCGAAAACATATATGTTTTCCATCTCCTCCACGGTCAGCTGGTCTAAAAGCTCCTCCCACCGGGGTTCCGAGTAATCCGCGCCGAGCGCATAGCCCAGCTCCGTCGTCACACCCTTCTCCTCGATTTTCAGACCGTTCTTCGCACCGGTGACAATCGGCCCGTCGTTCTCGTCGATATAGGCCTGTGCCTGCGCCTCGTCATACAGGTTAAGCGCAGCCACAGCATCGTCCATCGCACGGCTGCCCGGCCGCTTCGGATAAGTCTCCGCAAAATCGCTCCGCGACAGATACAAGATATTCTGTCCGGAGTCCGTCCCGTCAAGGCTGATGCCGTCTAAGGCGTCCGCTCCGGTGAATTTGTTTCCCACTTCTGCGCCCGACACTCGGTCCGTCTCATATCTCACCCCTTCGGCCAGCCGCATCGTAACCGCGTCCGCGCGCAGCGTGTGCGCATCCGAACGCACGGTAAACACATAGTCGCCGGCATCCAGCTCGTAACCCGCGAAACCGTTGCCGTTGGCATCATAGCAATCGTAGCTTGCCATCTCCTCCACATCAAATTCCAGTGTCAGCTCCTCGCGCTCCCTGGGCGCCAGGGTCTTCGTCTTTGCAAACGCCGCCAGCTCTGCTGCGCTCTTTTCGATTCCGCCCGGCGTATAGGACGCCGTATAGTACAGCTGCACGACATCCTGCCCCGGCATGTCACCCGTGTTTGTGACCTCGACTTTGACTGTGACCTTTCCGTCTGCCGCAAGCGGACTCTCATTTTCGGGAGCCTCCGTCACGTTCCACGCAAAATCGGTATAACTCAGTCCGTAGCCGAAGGGATACTGGACGACCCCCTCATAGCCGTTTCCGTGCTCATTTGCGACACCGGACCAGAACCCTTCCGCATCCGCCGTCTCGTACCACTTGTACCCGATATAGATTCCCTCGGCGTAATCGGCATAGCTCACCTGCTCATAGGCGTAGGGCTCGCCCAGATTTCCGTTTGTCGTCCCGTCCGCAGGGTAGAGCCCTTCTGCATTCGTGTATGCGCCGACGCCCTCAAGCCCCGCGTTTACATAACTCGGCGCCGTTGTGATGTCATACGCCCAGGTGTCCGCCGTGCGGCCGCCCGGCTGCAGCTCTCCCCAGAGAACCGCGGGAAGCGCCGCCGTTCCCACCTGGCCGGGCAGTCCCACCTGCACGCAGGCGTCTATGCCCGGAATCGTCTCCACCTGACCCAGCTCCATCACATTTGTGGAATTGATAAGCACGACGACGCGCTCATAGTTTTCGCCCACATAAGACAGCAGTTCTTCCTCCTCGGAGGAAAGCTCAAGAAGCATCCGGGTGTCGTCCGTCACGATCTCTCCCTCTTTTTCGAGCCGCTTGTACTGACAGTTTGTCGCGTCGTTGCTCTCGCCGGTCAAACGCCCGATAACCACGAGCGCCGTGTCGGAAAATTCCAGCGCGTCCGCGAGCATCGTCTCACTGTAATATGTCCGGTTATCAATGGACGGCTCATACAGGCGCGCCGACTGCTCCGGCCAACTGTTCAGCGTAGATGTATATTCCCGCCCGGCCTGGAAATCCCGATACATATCCGCAAGCGCAGTGTTGTACGCAATCCCGTAGCCCTCGAGCGCCGACAAGAGATCCGTATCGATCCGGCTGACACCGCCCGAACCGGAACCGCCTGCCAGCCATGCCGTTGACGCCCAGCCGAACACATTGACCTTTTTTACTCTGTCCGAAAACGGCAGCGTGCCTTCACGGTTCTGCAGCAGCACCATTCCCTCCGCGGCAACGGTCTCTGCCAGTTCCTCCGCGGCCTCTTTGGTCTGCTGCCGCTCTGCTTCATCTGTTTTCGGCTCCGCCGCCCCGACAAATGATTCCGCAACCATCCCCATGCTCGCATATGCGTAATTCAGCACGACCGCGAACAGCAGCAGCCCCGCACGAATTGCCGGTTTCAGTTCCCAGTTTGCCCGAGTAATTCTTTCAGCAGTTTATTCACGATACCCGGGTCCGCTTTCCCCTTCATCTGCCGCATCGTCTGTCCCACAAGAAATCCGATCGCTTTCTCTTTTCCGTTCCGATAATCCTCCACAGACTTCGGATTTTCCGCAAGCACCTGTTTTACAACGGCCCGAAGCGCGCCCTCATCTTTTACCGTCACAAGCCCGTGCTCCTTTACATAGGCCTCCGGGTCAATGTCCTCCTGAAATACACGCTCGAAAACCTCCTTTGCAACCGTACCCGTGATGCTGCCGGAATCCGCAAGATCGATAAGCTTCGCCAAATTAACGGGGGAAAACGCAATCTCGTCCGCGTCCTTCCCGTTCTCTTTTAGCAGGCGGATCGTCTCGACCATAATCCAGTTTGACACCTTTTTCGGCTTCCCGCACAGCGCCGTCGCCGCCTCGAACAAATCCGCAAAATGTTTGTCCCCGGTGAGAATCTTTGCGTCGTATTCGGGCAGCCCGAACTCGCTCTGATAGCGCGCGAGCTTTGCGTCGCGCATCTCCGGCTCTCTCGCCTTCACCTCGGCGATCCACGCATCATCGATGAACACCGGCACAAGATCCGGTTCCGGAAAATAGCGGTAATCCTGCGCATCCTCCTTCGAGCGCATCGCGTAGGAATACTCCTTGTTGTCATCCCAGCGCCTTGTCTCCTGGACAACCGCTTTCCCCGCCTCAATCAGCTCGATCTGGCGCGCGCGCTCCGCCTCGATGGCTCTCGCGATGGCCTTAAACGAGTTCAGATTTTTCATTTCGGTGCGGGTCCCGAACGTTTCCGTTCCTGCCTCCCGCACGGAAAGGTTGACGTCGGCGCGCATTGAGCCCTCGTTCAGCTTGCAGTCGGAGGCCCCGAGATACTGGATAATCAGCCGCAGCTTCTCGAGGTAGGCGATGACCTCCTCCGCGGAGCGCATATCCGGCTCGGACACAATCTCAATCAACGGCACGCCGGAGCGGTTGTAATCCACAATCGACACATCCTCCCACTCGTCATGCACCAGCTTTCCGGCATCTTCCTCCATATGGATTTCATGAATGCCAACGGTCTTTTTCCCCGCGGCGGTCTCGATCTCCACGCCCCCGTCGCGGCAGATCGGCAGATACAGCTGGGAAATCTGGTAGTTCTGCGGATTGTCCGGATAAAAATAATTTTTCCGGTCGAATTTACAGCATCGGGTAACCGCACAGTTAGTCGCCAGCCCGACAGCCATCGCATATTCCACCACTTTTCGATTTAAGACCGGAAGCGAGCCGGGCTGCCCGGTACAGACCGGACAGGTATGGCTGTTTGGCGCTCCCCCAAATTCCGTCGAACAGGAGCAGAAAATTTTAGTTCTGGTGGCCAGCTCCACATGCACCTCCAGACCGATCACTGTCTCGTATGTCTTCATATTATAGTCATGCTCCTTTCCTCTCTCCACTCTGAATGCTTCGCTTAACACTGCAGCGGGCTGTGCTCGTATCTTCTGGTCCGTTCGTAGGCGTAAGCCGCGCGGATAATCTTTTTCTCTGCAAAACAGTCCCCGATCAGCTGGAGCCCGATCGGAAGCCCCGCATCATCCCTTCCACAGGGGAGTGTGACTGCAGGCAGGCCCGCGAGATTTACGGAAACCGTATAGATGTCCCCGAGGTACATTTTTATCGGATCGCAAAGAGACGCTCCGAGCTTCGGCGCGGTCGTCGGCGCCGTCGGCCCCAGTATCACATCGTATTTCGCAAAAGCCTGGTCAAATGCCTGTTTGATCAGTGCCTTCGCGCGCAGCGCTTTCAGATAATACGCGTCGTAATACCCGCTGCTGAGCACGAACGAGCCCAGCATGATCCGGCGTCTGACCTCGGGCCCAAAGCCCTCGGAGCGGGATTTTTTGTACATATTGTGAAGTCCCTCGTACTCCTTTGCGCGGTAGCCGTATTTCACGCCGTCGAACCGGGCCAGATTGGAGCTGGCCTCCGCGCAGGCGATGATATAGTAGGCGGGAATCGCATACTCGGTCAGGCTCAGGTCAAATTCCTCGACGACGGCCCCTTTCTCTGCGAGCGTCTCCGCCGCCGCGAGCACAGCCTCTTTTACTTCCCGGTCGAGTCCGTCCCCCAAATAGTCCCGCGGGATGCCGATGCGCATCCCCGAAACGTCATCCGCAAGCGCCGCGGTAAAATCATACGCCTCCCGCTTCACAGAGGTGGAATCTTTCGTGTCGTACGCGGCAATCGCCTCCAAAATCAGCGCGCAGTCCGTCACATCCTTCGCCACCGGCCCGATCTGATCCAACGAAGAACCGTAGGCGACCAGCCCATAGCGGGACACCGTCCCGTAGGTGGGCTTAAGTCCCGTCACTCCGCAGAAAGAGCTCGGCTGGCGGATGGAACCGCCGGTGTCGGAGCCCAGCGCAAACGAGCACTCCTCCGCCGCCACGGCCGCACAGGAGCCCCCGGAGGAACCTCCCGGCACATGCGAGAGATTCCACGGATTCTTCGTCTCCCCGTACGCGGAGGTCTCCGTCGTGCTCCCCATCGCAAACTCATCCATATTCGTCTTTCCGATCACAATCGCCCCGGCCTGTGTAAGCTGCTCTAGGGCCTGCGCCGTGTAGGTCGGTTTATAATTATACAGAATTTTCGAGGCGCAGGTGGTGAGCAGCCCGCGCGTGCACATGTTATCCTTGACGGCCACCGGAACTCCGGCCAGCGGCCCCGTCAGTGTGCCGTCCTCAATCCCGCGCTGCACTTCGGCCGCGCGTTTTAAGGCTCCTTCCCCGTCCACCGTAATAAAACAGTTCAGTTCTCCGTCCTTTTTCTCTATGGCATCCAGGGCATCCCGCACGGCCTGCTCCGCCGTCGCTTCGCCCGCCTTTATTTTTCTGCCGAGCTCTGCGGCAGTCAGACTCATCAAACTCATATTTCCCTCCAAATTCAGCGCGTGCGCAGCACGCTTTTCTATCCGATTGTCTTTGGAACCTTAAAGCCCCCGTCCTTTTTCTCCGGCGCATTCAAAAGGCTCTCTGCGCTGCCGTCTCCGTTTGTGACCACATCCTCCCGGAACACGTTTGTGACCGGGAAAATGTGGGACGCAGGCTCCACGCCGTCGGTGTCAAGCTCGTTTAACCGGTCGATATAGTCAAGCATCTCGCTCATATCCTTTTTCGCCTGCTCCCGCTCCGCGGCATCAAGCTCAAGCTTTGCGAGAATCCCCACATACTCGATCATCTCGTCGGAAATGCCGCTGTTGGGCCGCTCCGTCCCCGCCGGGGCCGCATCCGTCACGCCTTTCACATAGCCGTAGAGTGCCTCGTCGCAGATTCCCGAATTATTCCAGTCCGCCTGAATCCTCGTTCCCTCATAGCGCAGGCCGCACTTTTTCATCACGCCGCCGGAGCGCGGATTTTTCGGATCGTGTCTCGCTTCAATCCGGGAAAATCCCACTTCTTCAAGCAGAAATTTCATGACTGCCGCCACCGCCTCCGACGTATAGCCCTTATGCCAGTATGCGCGGCCGATGCAGTAGCCAATTTCCACCGACTTTGCCTTCTCGTTCCTCCCGAAAGCGCCGATGCTGCCGATGGGCTCTTTCGTCTCCTTTAAGGAAATACACCACTCATATTTATCTTCCTGTTCATAGGCGGCGACCCACGTCTCTAACAGCGCTCTCGTCACCCCCGCGTCCGCGTGCGTCGGCCACAGCAAAAATCTGGTCACCTCCGGATCGCCCGCCCAGTTTTCATACATTTTTTCCGCATCCTCCACCGCAAATCTCCGCAGTGTCAGGCGCTCTGTCTCGATTGTTTTCGTTCCCAAATGGTTCACGGCCGTTCTCCTTTTAATTTTTCATTCAGCTTTCTGTAGATGCGCTCCGCCATCCATGGCTCGCTTGAGGCCCCCGGCGCCTCCTCAATCGGAAACCAGCGGACGCCGCTGTTCTCGTCCGGCTTCACCCGGAGCGCCTCGCTCTCGTCCGCCTCAAGAAGATATGTGATATTCAGGTGCAGGTGCGACGGGACATATACGCCCCGTTTCTCGTGGCCGTCCACCGTCAGTATCTCAAGCGAAAAAATGTCCGGCCGCACGGGCGCGATCGCTCTGATTCCAGTCTCCTCCCCCGCCTCCTTCACGGCAACCGCGAGCAGATCCCGCTCTCCGTCTGCGTGTCCGCCGGTCCAAGACCAGGAGCGGTAAATATTGTGCCAGACCAGCAGAACTTTGTCATGGTTTTTGTTTAACAGCCAGGAAGAGGCCGTAAAATGGGCCGTGCGGTTTTCACGGACAAAAATGTCCGGTTCGCGCTCGATCAGACGCTGCATCACGTCGCAGTCATTCGCCTCCTGCTCGTTGTAGGGATGATATTGCTGTAACTGTTGATATAAATTCATACGCTTCTCCTCTTATGGCTCAAGCCTGCTGATGTCACGCGGGAACAGTGTCGTCTCCCGCACGTTGTCCTCTCCGATCAGTTTCATTGTGAGACGCTCAAGGCCGATTCCAAGTCCTCCGTGCGGCGGCATACCGTGCTTAAACACCGCAAGATACTGCTCCATGCCCTCCGTCTCCATACCGCGCGCGGCGATTTTGTCGAGCAGCATACGGTAATCGTGGATGCGCTGTCCGCCGGTCGTAATCTCAAGCCCGCGGTACAGAAGGTCAAAACTCAGCGTGACGCCCGCATCCTTGGGATCGTCCATCGCGTAAAACGGTCGTTTCTTTGACGGATAATGGGTGACAAACACGAAATCCGCGCCGCACGCTTCCTTGTAATACTTCCCGATCAAAGCCTCCTCTTCCGGCTCCAAATCATGGGGATTCCGGATTTCCCTCCGGTATTTCTCCGCAACCTGCCGTTTTGCCGTATCGAAGCGCACGCAGGGAATCTGATCCACGGCAGGCAGCGTGATATCCAGCATGTTCAGTTCTTTTGAGTAATCCCGCGCAAGCAGCCGCATCGTATACTGCAGAAATCCGGTTTCCATCGCCATGATATCCTCAAATCCGTCGATATAGCCCATCTCAAAATCAAGGCTTGTATACTCGTTTAAATGACGCTTTGTGCTGTGTTTTTCCGCCCGGAACACCGGCGCCGTCTCAAATACCCGGTCGAAGACCCCGACCATCATCTGTTTGTAAAACTGCGGGCTCTGCTGCAGCACCGCAGGCCGGTGAAAATAGTCGAGACGGAACAGGTTCGCCCCGCCCTCAGCGCTCTTCGCCCCGATTTTCGGCGTGTGTATCTCGGTAAATCCCTCTCCGTATAAAAAATCCCGGAACCCCCGCACGATACCCTCCTGAATGCGGAACTTCGCGCGCTCTCTGATATTGCGCAGCGCGATCGCCCGGTTATCGAGATTCGTCTCGAGTGTGGTCGGAAGCTTCCATTTAGAAACCGCAAAGGGCATCGGCTCCGCCGGTTCCGAGAGCAGCCGGACCGCGTCCACGCGCAGCTCGATACCGCCCGGCGCCCGCGCCTCGTCACTCACAATCCCCTCCGCCTCGACGGCTGCGCCCTCCTTTAGGTCTTTGTGCGCAAACGGTGTTTTTCCCTTCTCAAATACACACTGGAGCAGCCCCTCCCGCTTGCGCAGAATCACGAAAGCGACCTCGCCCATATCGCGCACCGTGTGAATACTTCCGTTTACGACCGCGCGCTTTCCCGTGTACGCCCCTGTCAGCAAATCGCTGATTTCCACTGTCTGTTTTCTGTTCACGCCTGTCACAAATTCCATATTCAGCTCCATTTCTGCGCAGCTTTTTGTGCCTGTCAAGTTTGCGGATGCCGCGCAGACACAAACTTGAGATTGAAAATTTTTCATTTTCAATTTTCAATCCTGTACCCTCTCTTTTCGTGCGGGACGGAATCTGACCATGAAAAAAGCCCCAGGAAAGCAATTCTGCTTTCCTGGGGCGAAATCTTCTTTTGATCCCGCGGTACCACCCGCTTTGGAAGACAATCCGGCCGGATCGTTTTCCCACTCTGTGTGCTTAACGCGCACCCACGTACCGGCCTACTCTGCACCGCCTCCACAGCTTGTGTCTGCTGCTTCGCCCGCATGCCTGTTCAACCGGTCGGCTCCGGAGTGTTCCCGTTATCCCCTCTTCCAAACAGCGCTCTCAGTCGGTGACGCTGTATTCCTGTCGACGTCTGAAGATAAGAGTCTCCTTCTCTGCTTTTCCGTTTTGACAAATGAATGTTGTATCATTTATACCACATTGCCTTTTTAATTGCAACCGTTTTTTTTATTGTGTAATCAACACCGTGATTTCCGTCCGCTTTGTCTTTGCGGCATTCACAAACGATACCAGATAAAACATTGCGCACAAGAAAACACAGGGAAACAAAACAGAGAAGGTACTGACATACTGCTCTCCGGTTCCGGTGCATCCGATCATTCCGAGCATAATTTCTGCACAGGTCTGCGCCAGAAACAGGTTTAACAGCGCTCCTCCCACACAGCCAAGAAGAGACACGCACAGAAACCGCAGCGCAAACTGTCTGCGCAGCGCCGTGCCGGTAAAGCCGACGGCTTTCATAATCCCATAATTTTTCTGTTCTCTGCGGAACATTTTTCCGCAGACCAAAGACACCGACACCGTCACAAAGACGGCTGCAATCACATAGATCAGGCAGACGATTCCGTGCACTGCAGTCACAACGATCTTCATGCCGTCAAAAATATTTCTGTCGCTGATCTCCACATCTGCAGCGTCGTACGTTTCCTCGATTTCTTTTACCAAAGCGGCCGCAGCATCTTTCTTTTCCACCTCGTAATTGTACCACATCTGTTCCGGGAGCGTTCCGGTCATCCGTTTATACCCCGCTGTATTCATCGCAAAATTGTTTCCGGTATCGTTTCCCCACTCGAAGTAACCGGTGATCAGAAACGTTTCCTTCTTCCCCTCCTGCGACAGCTCCACGGAATCGCCGATGCCGACCCCGAGCTCCTCCGCGAGAAATTCGTTGATGATAATCTCGTTGTCATAGCGGCAGGTCCGCCCTTCGTAAACCGTGTTGTAAGTCTCGGGCTCCTCGCTGACGCAGGACATCGTCTGGCTCCCGTTTAACATGATATAGCCCTGTATGCTCCGGTAAGAAGCCGTAATTGTCGCCCGCTCCTCAATCAGCGCCTCTATCTCGGGGCGCAGCGTCTCGTCGTGATAAAAAATATCAAAATCACGGCTGTTGCAGCAGAACATATCCTGCAGGCCCTCCCCGTCGGGGCCGATCCAGCCGTTTATCTCCATCGTAATCGACAAAAAGAATACCAGCAGCACCGCGATAATCCCCGCGCCCAGATACTGCCTTCCGCCGGATACGAGCTGGCGCAGCGCCAGCCAAAGATTGAGCCCCCGCTGAAAAATCCCCGTCTGCAGGCGGCTGGAAAAGTACACGTCCTCCCTGCCCTCCGAGATCGCGCGAAGCGGTGTAATGTCTCTCATTTTCCGAAGTTTTAACGCGGTATAACACACGATAAACAAAAGGATCCCCGCGCCCGAAAGCAGACACTGTCCCCATGAAAGCTCGTTTGACGCCATAAGGCAGGTCATCGGCAGCGTTATTTTATTTACCAGTCCGACCATAGGAATCGCCATGGGAATCCCCATGGCCACGCCGGCCGATGCGGCAATCACATACTGCAGAAGCATGCCTGCCGTCAGCTTTCCGCCGGTAAAGCCAAGCGCTTTTAAAATGCCCAGATTCACGTATTCTGTCTCGAGACTGCTGCCGATGCTGTGTCCGATCACGATCAGTATTACCAGCGAGAGTATCGCCGCAAATACCACAAGGATTCCCGCAAATATTTTTGTCATAAGCAGCATGTAATTCCTCGACTGACTCTCCGTCAGCGTCATGCCCGCGTAATCCTCAAAACCGGTCTCCTCATTTAATCTGCGCTCAAATACCGCATCGCTCCACGGACAGTCGGCGCTCTTTTCCACCAGCAGTATGCGGTATGCCAAAACCTCGTTCTCCGGCCACACGGTCCCGCGCAGGCGCTCCATGTCCGCATCGCCGATCAGCAGTGTCTTTACTCCCATCATGGAACCGCCCATCAGCGGGTCCTCAAAAAATCCGGCTATGCGAAACGTCTCGTCCGTTCCCCGCAGCGTCACGATATCCCCGATTCCCACGGACCAGAGCGATTGGTACGAGTAGGGCACATAGATTTCCCCCTCTGCTATCTCTGTGTCAGAAAGCGGCTGTCTGCCCGCCTCGTTTTCCACCCGGTAGTTCAGTTTTGTGTGCTTTGCCGATACGAGCAGCACACGGTTTGTACCCTCCTGCCCTCCGCAGTCGATATAGGTCGATGCCGCCGCACCGCACTCGACCGACTCCACGTACTTGACCTGTGCAAGCTGCTCTGCGAGCAGTTCCGCGGTAAGTCCTGCCGCCGCTAAGTATTCCTCCGAAAACCCGACGGTTATCGTCTTTAACCCGGTTTCCCGAAACGCCTGTACATGGCGCAGTTCCGTATTTTGATTGACTGTCAGTACCAGCGACAGTATCATGCCGAGCAGCAGCGTCAGAATCACAATGCCGGTAAATTCCCTGTGTGCCCGCCGGATTCCCGCACGGACAAGGCTTACGATTTCTCTCATGCCGCACCTCCTACCAGTTCATCGAGGAAAGCCATGCGCTGACCTGCTTTTCTCTGGATTTCACCTCATCCTCCTCATACGGAGGCAGTGTCAGTTCCCCGCGGATCACCCCGTCGTCAAGGTAGAGGATACGGCCGGCCCGCAGCGCTACATGGATGTCGTGCGTCACCAGCAGAATGCTCTGTCCCCGGACATGAAAGGCCGTTAAAAGCGCAAGTACATCCTCCGTATTCCTCCGATTCAGCGCTCCGGTCGGCTCGTCGGCGAACAGCAGCCCCGGCTCGCCGATTAACGCCCGCGCAATCGCTGCGCGCTGCGCCTCCCCGCCCGACACCTGCGCGGGCAGTCTGTTCTCCGCCTCCGCGACATTGACCTGCGCAAGCAGATCGCGCGCACGCGCTTTTATCTGCTCCGTGCGCTTCTCTCTGTTCAGAAATCCCGGCACCGCAACATTTTCAAACAGCGTCAGGTTGCTCACCAGATGCACCTGCTGAAATACAAATCCAAACTCCCTCTGACGGTAATGCGCCATTTCCTTTTCCCGCAGGCGCGTAAGCTCCGCTCCGCGGTATTTCACGCTGCCCGAAGTCACATGATCCATCCCGCTTAAGCAGTACAGCAGCGTCGATTTTCCCGAACCGGAGGAACCCATGATCACCGTAAAGTCCCCCTCATAGATTTCCACATCCACATGGTCCAGCACGTGGTTCTGAAGCCCGTTGTTCGCAAAGCTCTTGCACAGGCCCCTTGCTTCCAATATTGTCTGTTTCATAGTTCTGTCCGTCCTTTCCTGACGGTATTATAACAGAACAGATATTAACAAATCCTTAAGAAAAGAAACTTCGCCGAAAGCCGCTTCGTTATCTAATCATCTTCCTGAAATGAAAACCCACAAATTTTCTGAATACACGGCAAAGAAATCGATTGCCCCACAAAAATAACATGCCAAACGGCAAAATTAACAATGGAATTTCCACGCGGAAATTATATAATAAAATACAATAAAGAAAGGCACAGGTATACAAATGAAGAAGACAAGTACTTTTAAACAGCTGCTCTTGCCGATGATCGCGATTGTATGCGTATTGGCAGTATGCCTGTCAGGAATTGTCGCATCGGTTTTTATAACGACCTACAAGAACGAGATCTACGACAGGAGCCGGGAAAAATCACAGCTTGTATCCGGCGAAATCGCCGCGTTTTTAGACGGCGCATACGGAATCACGGAAGAATTGTCCGTAAATCCCAGTATTCTGACGATGGAAACCGACGTGCAGACACCGATCCTCGCAGATTGTGTCAGGCGCAATCCTTACCTGGAGCTGCTCTATATTCAGGGTACGGACGGCATGCAGACGGGCCGTTCTTCCGGCGAACTCGCAGACCGTTCCACAAGATGGTGGTTTACACAGACAATGGAGGAACAGCATGCGTTTATTTCAAAGTCGTACTATTCGGTAAATACCGGTCTTCCCTGTGCCTCGATATTTTTCCCGATGTATCAAGGCGGCGCTCTCATCGGAATTTTTGCGGTCGATATAAAGCTCGGCTATCTGCAGACTGTCATCGAAAATTTTTCAGACACGGAAAACGGTACATACTCCTTTGTCATTGACGGGGAAGGCGTCGTGGTCGCCCACCCGGACAGCACGCAGATCGAGGAGCTTTACAATTACAAACTTCTGACAAAAACGGTATCCGCAAAGGATGAAGCCGGACAGCCCATTACTGATGCGGACGGCAATATCGTGACGGAGGAACAGCACATCAGCATTTCCGAGGATTACCAGAAGATTATCGCCGACGTGATGGCCGGAAATACCGGAAGCTGCAAAATGAAAAACGACGGAGAAACTTATTTTGTGAGCTATGCGTCAATCCCGCTTAAAGGGAAATCCGACTCCTGGTCCGTCATCACGCTCCACACGGAATCGGCCGCGATGGCGCCAGCATACCGGGTTTTTGCCATAGCGGCTGCGTTGGCTTTGTTTTCCATTGAAGTCGCGATCTGGGTAATCGCTTTCGTGGCGCGCAGGCTGACCCTGCCCATTGTATCTATTACAAAATTAATCCGAAATGCATCCGACGGGGACTTTACCGTGCAGGCCACAGAAAACAGCAGCAACGAAATCGGGAGCCTCTCTAAAAGCCTGAATAAAATGACCGGAAAAATATCCGCAATCCTGACAAAAATAGCCGTAATTACCGGGGAAGTTTTGGAAAGCTCCGACGATCTGAAACAAATTGAGACATCCGTAGGCTCAGCCAGCCGCGCGGTCCGGGAAATATCGGACGGCACAAAAACTCAGGATGCGGATGTCAGACAGGTCGTCCTGCTTGAGGAAGAACTCGGGGATAAATTCGAACAATTGCGCGAAAACAGCAGCCTGCTTCTTTCGGACGCACAAAATACGATTGCATCCGGAGAAAGAGGTATGGAAAGCGTCGCCGAGCTGAAACGACAGAACGGAGAAGCCGCAAGGAGAACGGAAGCCGCTTACGCAAAGATTATGACGCTTGAGGCACATTCGCAGAAAATTTCCGGAATCTTAAGCACAATCAATCAGATATCGTCCCAGACTAGGATGCTCGCCTTAAATGCATCTATTGAAGCGGCACGCGCCGGACAGCACGGCAGAGGCTTTGCCGTCGTTGCGGACTCGATCGGAAAGCTCGCAGGTGATTCATCGGCGGCAACCGCCGATATCGAAAAGATTATCGCTGATCTGTGTCAGGATATCTCCGATACGGCTGCCAATATAGAATCCGTCCGCGCAGGCGTAAACAGCCAGACACAATCTGCCGATAATGTTCAGGAAACCTTTGCGGATTTCCTCATGCTGGCAGAAAAGACAAGAGCGTCCGTCACAAATATGGAAGCGCTTATCGGGGAAATGCACCAATGCGACCGCGCCGTAGTAAACGCCGTAGAGCAAATCCGAAATATCTCTGCAAATACGGCCGCGCTGACGGAATCGGCGGCAGATTCTTTAGAGGAACAGTTAAACGGAATCCAAAATGTCACAGAGCGAATCAATAGTCTATCCGCCGTTTCCGCGGAAATGGAACAGGAAATGACAAAGTTTAAGCTGTAACCGTACCATCAGTGGACAAAGGGACACACGGTCGGAAAAGAGCCAATTTTTAATTTTCATCCCTGACCCTGACCATAGATATTCGGGTGATCTGCAAAGCGGACGATTGAGGCGTACCGGACGTACGCTGATTGAGGACAACACAGAAAATCACCCGAATATCATGGTTCAGGGCGTGTATGCCCTTGTCCACTAAGGGTATGATGAATAAATGGGAATTTACAGCAATAGTTTATCCACCTGCCAGATTATTTCTTGCTCAGATATATCATATGGCATTGGGTCGATATCTTCAAAGCAGTAATTTGAAGCATAAGAATGATTATCAGTCCACTCCAATACCCAAAAGTCTGTTAAAGTAGATACTTTGAAAAATTCTCCATTCATTGTCCAGCAAGTACCTGTCGGATATAATTCTAATTGTTTTGCTCCAAGTTCACGAAACCTATTTTCAACAACTGCTTTTACATCTGCTTTTTCCATAAGCAATACCTTCCGCATCTTCCGATTTGTCACTTTCTCAATCAGCTCTCTGTTTTCTCGGTGGTTACTTCAATTTTGCCACACATTTTATAAACTCCTTTGGTTTTTCAATTAGCCATGAGCAAAACTCTACACATTCAGTATTTATGCAGGTTTGCGAGGCATGG
>CAJTOI010000036.1:292-17984 GCA_910577925.1 uncultured Roseburia sp. | reverse complement strand
TGACGCGTACTGGACGTACGCGGAAGGAAAGCAACGAAGCAGGGGCAAAAATTGGTTCTTTTCCGACCGTGTGTCCCTTTGTCCATTGAGGGTACTATTTGTACAGAATCAGCGCGATAAATTCAAGCGGTTCATCGCCTGTATTCTTGAGCGCATGTCCCTCACCGGCTCCCGTGAAGGTAACGTCTCCGGCGCTCACCGGAACAACGGAGCCGTTGTCGTTAAATTCCCCTTTGCCGCTGTAAATATAATACGTTTCCGATTCGTTTTCATGAACATGATAGCCGATTGCACATCCGGGCTGCAGTGTGCTGTGGGCAAAAACACGTCCTTTCTCGTACATTTCTTCGGGATTACTCAGCAGATGGCGCACGGTGATATCTCCTGTGCCGTTAAAGGGAGCGGGTTTCTGTTCGATGGTTCGTTCGTCGCTTTTTCTTATCATAGGGATTCCTCCATACTGCCGGTGCCCGTGTATTCGGGGCGCCGGCATACGTTTAGATTGTTTTTAAAAAGTCTGTTTCTGATGCTATCGTAAACGCGCGGCAGATAATTGTCAAGCAAAAAATGGTATCGATTGCAAAAAAGTTGCAGAAAAAGTACCGAAATTGCGGGAAAGCAATTGACAAAGAAAAAGAAAAAGTCAATAATTGTAGAAAATGGGAGAGGTAAGGTGTGCTATGACAATCTATGATATTGCGAAGGAAGCCGGGGTATCGGCAAGCACTGTCTCCAGAGTCGTAAATAAAAAGCCGGGCGTTCATCCGGCGACAAAAGAGAAAATCGAGCTTCTTTTGCAGAAATATAATTATTCGCCGAATGAGACGGCACGGGGACTTGTGATGCAGAGTAATCGGATGATTGGCATACTGATTGCCGATATTCGAAATATCCACTATACGGACGGTGTGTACACGGTAGAAAGAGAATTTGTCCGCAGAGGATATTGCTGTATTATTTTTAACATCGGATCAGAGACGGAGGAAAAGGGAGATTATATTCGCGTGCTGGGACAGCGCCGCGTGGAAGGGGTTGTGCTTATCGGTTCAAATTTCCAGACAAAAGAGGTGGAAGAAGCGATTTCACAGTATCTGCCGGAGACGCCGGTCGTGATTGTGAACGGTTATCTGGAGCTGCCGAATGTGTACGGCGTACTTGCGGACGAACGCTCCGGAATATCAAATCTTGTCAATATTTTGTTTGAGAAGGGGCATACCAATCTGGTGTTTGTAAACAGCTATTATACGCCGAGCGGATCCTATAAGCTGGAAGGGTTTAAAGAGGGACTTCGCCGTCAGGGTGTGGATAAGTCCCCGGTTATCTATGATACGACTGCAAGTCTCGAAGGGGCATACGAGGTGACGGAACGTCTGATGAAAGAGCACCCGGAAACGGACGGCATCATTTACAGCATAGACCTGCTTGCTGCAGGAGGAGGAAGGGCATTGATGGATATGGGATATTTGATTCCGGATCAGGTGGCATATACCGGAGTCGACAATTCCATTTACACGGAAATTTCCACTCCGAAGATTACATCCCTTGACAATAAGCTTCCGGAACTGAGTCAGATGGCGGCGCGGCTGCTGCTTGATGCGCTTGAGGAGAGGAAAGTTACCAAGAAAATGCTTTTGTTTTCCACAGTCGTGGAGCGTGAGACAACGTAAATAAGAGCCCGCAGCAGCGGGCTTTTGTTATGTCCAAAAATAATGCAAACGATTTCCAAATTTTGGATAAAATGATTATAATTCCGGAATCGGAACTCTTTTTTTGATCAAATAAAACAGATAATTCAGGAGATAAAACGTAAAATGTCGTATATTTCGGAATTATTCCATGGAATTGCAGTATGGATAAGAGTGATAAATGCAATCGAATCTATTCAAACTACAAATTAAAATGCGTAATTTTTTGTGCAGTAATTAGTAAAAACAGAAACAAATTACGATAAAATATAGAAAAATAATGAAAAATATTATGAAAAATCGACAAAAAGAAACAAATTGCACAACAAACATTGACAAGTAGAAGGAGATAAGATAACATGAAATTGCAATCGATACCAAAAGTTTTAAAGGAGTGAAAAACCAAATGAGAATCGCGATACTGGGCGCGGGGGCGATGGGTTCCCTGTTTGGCAGCTACTTATCACAGAAAAATGAAGTATGGCTGGTAGAAATCGATCAGAATAAAGTGGATTTTATTAATCGGGAAGGCATGAAAATCAGAGAAGCCGACGGAGACAGAATATTTCATCCGAAAGCAGTAGCGTCCGCAGACGGACTCGGCGAAATGGATTTGGTAATTATTTTCGTGAAGGCAATGTTTTCCGAGAGTGCACTTGCTGCAAACAGCGAATTGATCGGGGAGAATACCTATGTGATGACGCTGCAGAACGGGGCAGGACACGAACAGACGATTCTTAAATTTGTGAACCGGGAACATGTTGTCATCGGAACAACAAAACATAACAGTTCCATTCTCGAGACAGGATATATCAATCACGGCGGAGGCGGAGAATCTTACATAGGGCTTTTAGACGGCGGCAGCACGGCGCTTAAGGAAATTGCCGACACCTTCACGGAATGCGGATTTGTGACAGAGGTTTCCGACAATGTGAGGAAGCTGATATGGAGCAAGCTGTTTATCAATGTGTCTGCAAGCGTGATGACAGGTATTCTTCAGAGCAGCCTTGATTTTCTCAGGGACAGCGCGCATGCGTGGATTCTCGTGGAGCGCCTTGCGAAAGAGGCGGTTGCGGTGGCAAATGCAGGCGGTATGGATTTTGACGCGGAAGAGGTCGTGCACGATGTGAGGACGCTGGTGGAAAATTCTCACAACGGCTACACATCAATTTACGCGGATTTGCGAAACGGCATGAGAACAGAGGTCGACACGATCAGCGGTTCCGTCGTCAGCGAGGCAAAACGACTCAAAATTGCGGCTCCTTCCCATGAGTTTGTGGTGGAGCTGGTACATGCAATAGAGGATAAAAACAAAAAGGAGCAGAAAGGGGGAAATTAAAATGTGCGTTTATAATTTGGGAGGACTTCGGGTGATAGATTTGACAAAAACATTAGATCCGGCGACGGAGACAAGACGGTGCCATCTCTACCGGTTTAACACGGGCGGACCGATTCCGGACTTTCACACCATTATGGATCTGACAAGTCACCTCGGAACCCATGTGGAGTGCCCGTATCATCATGACGATAACTGGCCGTCTGTCGCGGAGCTGCCGCTTGATGCATTTATGGGAAGAGCGGTTTACCTGACGATCGAGGCGGAACCGAACGGCTATATCACCGCAGAGATTCTCGATAAGGCCTGCGAGGGAAAAGTAAAGGAAGGGGATATTCTGATTCTTGATTCAGAGTATAAGCTTGCGCCCTTTACGCCGGATACGAATACGGAAAAGGATAAGAGACTTTTCGTAAACGGGGAAACCGCACAGTGGATGGTGGATCACAAGATAAAATGCGTCGGTTTCGGAGACGGTGTCTCGATTGAAAACTGCAATGAAGATGTAAAGCCGTTCCACGATATCTGTATGGCGGAAAACATCGTATTTCTGGAAGTGCTCAAGAATCTGGACAAGCTGGAGAAGGAAGTATTTTTCATGTCCTATTCTCCGCTTCCGATTATGGGACTTGATTCCTGCCCGATTCGCGCGTATGCGATTGAGGGACTGACAGAATTTTGCTGATTGAAAGGAAAAAGGAGGATTTGGAATATGAAAATTCCGACATTACAATCGGTTTTGGCCGAGGGACAGATGCTTGCCCCGGATACGTTTGACGGAATATCTACACGCGCCGCAGAACATCTTGGATGCAAGTGTGCGCTGTTATCCGCTTCGGCGCTGACACATACCGTATACGGAACCCCGGATGAGGGAACGCTCGGCGTGTCGGATATGGTGTGGTCGTTAAGCCGTTTTGTGGAAGATAACTGCGGAATACCGCTTGTCGTAGAGGTACGCAGCGGTTTCAGCGATAACTTACGGATTATGCCGTACGATCTGGAGCGCATTGTAAAGGCCGGCGCGGCAGCGATGCTGCTGGATGACAGAATCTTCGGATGCGGCAGCGATTCCGAGCAACTTGCACTGGTCAGCAAAGAAGTGTTTGCGAAAAAAGTTGCAATTGCCGTGGAGGCGGCCTCAAATACGGACTGTATGGTGCTTGCGAGGAGCTTTGCACCCGATGCAAAGGATGCGGCGGAGCGCTGTAAAGCAGCAAAAGAAGCGGGCGCCGAGATGGTGGGAGCGGTCTGCATGCACACGGAAGAAGACGCTGCATGGTTTGCGGCAGAGATTTCCGGACCGAAGCTGTGGAGTGATTTAACGGCGAAGGACGGTGCGGCGGAAGTGACGGCGGAAAGGCTGGACGAGCTCGGATATAAGCTGGTATTTATCACCTTTATGGAAAAAGGCGCATGGTACGGCGACATGGATTACGGTGAGAAGAACTGGAAAAACCGGAATACCGTGTATGCGGATTTGGACGATTTTGACGGGTATCTGCGGAATGAGGACGGAAGTCTTCGGGATTATCACTATATTTTCAGCTATTGGAAGAAATGGATGCCTCTTGAGAAGCAGTTCGAGGATTTAAAGGAATTGGGAGACGACGCATATCAGAAGGAACCCGCAAAATAAAACAGAAAGGCATGGTTGGATAAATGAAAAAGAAATTAACCGGAATGGAGCTTTTTAAACAGGGCGAACAGGTATTTGCCCCCTGTGTATATGACTGTATGAGCGCCATGGCCGCAGAAAAAAGCGGGTTTCCCTGTATGATGTTAAGCGGCGGTGCGATTGCCTACAGTATGGACGGGCAGCCGGATATGGCTCTGGCTACGGTCGATGAAGTGATTCGGATTGTGGAGAGTATCACAAACTGTACGAATATTCCGCTTCTCGTGGATTTCGATGACGGTTACGGAGAGAGCCCGGCGGTTGTCTACCGGAATGTCAAACGTCTGATAAGAGCGGGTGCAGCAGGTTTTACGCTGGATGACAGTACCGGTTTCCGCGGATTTGAGCGTCACGAGTATTATGCGGCAAATCCGGACGAGGTAAATCCGGCTACGGTAACGCCATCCTACAAGACGATTCCGCGTGAGAGATGGCTTGCAAAGATTAAGGCTGCCGTTGCGGCATGCGAGGGGACCGGCTGTGTCTGCATTGCCCGCACGGAAGCGGGGCCGAGCTACGGAATGGACGAGGCGATTGCGCGCTGCGTACTTGCCAAAAAGCTGGGAGCGCCGATGACGACCGTATGCGGCGGTATGAATGATCTGGAGATGGGCAAGCGGGTAGCCGAAAAGGATCTCGGCTGGAAGATGTGGCCGGATGTCATCGTAGTGAACGGAAAACCGACCGTGGAGCTGGATGATATTTTAGGTCTGGATTTTAACCTGGTTACCATGCATGTGTTTGAGAAAGCCGCACTCTGCGGTATGTTTAAATACGGACTGAAGGATCTGGCCGAAAAGAATGTGGTATACAGTACGGAACATGCAGTGAGTTACAATTTATTTTAATTTTTTATATTACTTAAGGAGGTACTTATGAAAAAGAAGGTAGCAATGTTGCTGACGGCGGCTATGTGTGTATCGCTTGCGGCATGCGGCGATAAGCCGGCTGACAGCGGAGATCAGACAGGAACGGCAGGAGATGCAGGAACAGCGGGAGCAGCCGGAACAGAGCAGGCAGCACCGCCGTCCGACGGCGGAAACGAAGGCGGAGACGCGCAGGCAGACGCCGGCGAACCGGTATCCGGCGGCACATTTACCGTCGCAATCACCGATGATCCGACAACCCTGCAGGGATGGATGGTAAGAAACACAAATGAGGGAACGGTAAGCCCGGCGATTTATGAGACTTTGCTTAAATATGACGAGAGCGGAAAGCCGCAGCCGTACCTGCTGGAATCTTTTGACGCCGATCCGGAGGCGCTGACCTACACGCTGGTAGTCAAAGACGGCATTACCTTCCAGGACGGCACGCCGATGGATGCGGAAGCCGTGAAATGGAATCTGGATTATTACAAAGAAAACGGTGTTTTGAGCGGTTCGTATTACAACTATGTGGACAGCGTGGAAGTGGTAGACGAGAAGACGGTTGTCGTACACATGTCCAGCTGGGATGCACTGTTTGATTACGGTCTGGCGCGTACCTGCTTTATGTGCAGCCCGACCGCAGTGGAAGAGCTCGGTCCCGACGGCTTTAACGAGGCTCCGGTAGGAACCGGCGCATTCAAGGTTTCAAAATGGGTACACGGCGAAGGAATCTATACCGAGCGCTATGACAATTACTGGGGCGGTACGCCGTACCTTGACGGTGTGAACTTTATGATCTATGCATCTACCGCAACACAGCAGGCGGCACTTGAGGTCGGAGACCTTGACGTTATGACGCTTTCGGGTGATTCGGTAACGGCGGATGCCTTAAAGGCGAAGGGATACAACCTGACAAATGCCGCAATCCCGACTACCGGCTATACGTTATGCTTTAACAGTATCGCGGAAGGACCTTTGACCGATGTGCGTGTGCGTCAGGCAATCTGCTACGCAGTGGATGCGGAGACAATCTGCAATTCTCTGCTGGGCGGCGGTGTCTACGGTACGTCTACGACACAGTGGGCAATTCCGGGCGCGGCAACTTACAACGATGAAGTGACCGGTTACGGCTACGATGTGGAGAAAGCAAAAGCGCTTCTCGCGGAAGCAGGCTATGCGGACGGTTTTGAACTGACGATCAACTTCCAGGTCGGCGATTTTGCAAAGAGCGTATGTCAGATTATCCAGGCAGAGCTTCAGGAGATCGGCATCACCGTTACCTTAAACCAGATTGAAGTTGCAAATTATGCGGACTACTTAGGAGAGTGGGACGGTATCCTGTTCCATCCGATGGGTCTTGGAAACGGACAGTTCTCTCAGGTTGCGGCAAATATGATTCCGGGCGCAAGATTCGGCGGTTCCACATTCCTGCATGACGATGTGTCTGTGGGCCTGATTCAGGAAGCGGTTGCATCCGACGAGGCGACAATGGATAAAAACCTGAAAGAGGCAGTTAAGGTATTGTTCCAGGATAATGTAGAGCTTTACGCAGTGGCGGTTACCTATTCGACTTCCGTGACAAGTCCGAAGGTACACGGCGATTACGGTGCGGTTCAGGAGCATGGAGCTACCTGGAATGAGCTCTGGAAAGAGGCGGAATAAGTTTTATGGGGTGTGCGCTGCCCGTGAAGTGCGGCGCACACCCTTTATTTGAACAGAAGGAAAGGTGGTGTATGGTATGGGCCGATATATTTTAAAGCGATTGGGGATTTCCGTAATCGTGATATTACTGGTTTCCGTGATATCTTTTACGCTGGTACATATGCTTCCCGGAGACCCTGCTGTTCTGGCGCTGGGTTCGGAAGCGTCTGAACAGGACGTTGAAGCGTTTCGTGAAAAGTACTACTTAAATCGCCCTGTAGTGGAACAGTATTTTATCTGGATCACAGACGCATTTCATGGTAATCTGGGTGATTCCATCACTTACAGCCGGCCGGTGACGACCTGTCTTGCCGAGCGGCTCCCCCGCACGATTTCAATCGGTCTGCCGGCGCTCATTCTCTCGAGCATCCTCGGCATTTTGTGCGGAATTGTAAGTGCGATCCGGCGCGGAAAATTTATTGATAATCTGATTACGTTTCTGAGTACTATCGGACTCGGGGCTCCCCAGTTCTGGCTGGGAATTGTGGGGATTTTTATTTTCGGTATGAAGCTTGGACTTTTGCCTTTGTCCGGGTATGTGGCTCCCTCTGAGGATTTCGGACAGTATGTCTATTACGGGATTATGCCGATATTGATTCTTTCATTCAGCCTTCTGGCAGCCGTCGCGCGTCAGACAAGGTCAAATATGCTGGAAGTAATCAATCAGGATTATATCAGAACGGCCCGTGCAAACGGTCTGGTCGAAAAGAGCGTGGTATACAAACATGCGTTGAAAAATGCGCTGATTCCGGTTATTACGACAATCGGGCTGCAGGTGCGGGTGGTAGTAGGCGGCTCTTTGATGGTGGAGCAGGTGTTTAATATCGCCGGAATCGGAACATTGATTGTGAGCGCGATTAACGGCCGGGATTATATGGTTGTGCAGGGCTGTGTGTTTGTAATCTCCGTATTTACGGTGATTGTAAACTTTGTAATTGATTTATTATACGGGTTCGTAGATCCGCGTATCCGTAAGAGCTGGAGGTGAGCCGTATGTCAGAGAGAAAAGCAAAACAAACAAACGGTGTGAAACGCTTTTTTCGGGTGTTCTTCAGCCGTGGATGGGTGACAAAACTGTGTTTCGGCATTATGGTAGCATTTGTGCTTATCGCTGTTTTTGCACCCCTGCTGACGCCGTACACACCTTATGAACAGAATCTGCTCAGTATTCTGGCAGGGCCGAGCAGCGAACACCTGCTGGGCTGCGACAACATCGGACGCGATACATTGACGAGACTTCTCTACGGCGCGCGCGTGTCTCTGGTGACCGGACTGCTCTCAAGTATCTGGGCTGCCGCAGTCGGCACGACAATCGGTCTGATTGCCGGGTATGTGGGCGGATGGGTCAATACGCTTATCATGCGTATCACGGATGCGATGATTGCAATTCCGCCGATTATTTTCACGATAGTGCTTTCTGCGATGGTGACCGGAAATCTGCTGGGAATCAGTGTCGTGATCGGCGTGTCCATTATTCCGAGCTACATTCGTATGGTAAACGGTCTTGTGATCAGCCTTCGGGAAAACGATTATGTGACCGCCGCGAATTTAATCGGGCAAAAGCAGCTGGTGATTATGTTCCGCCATCTTCTGCCGAATTGCCTGGCATCGCTGATTGTAACATTTACGATGAATGTGGGTACGGCAATCATGCTGGAATCGACATTGAGCTATCTGGGCGTGGGAATCATTCCGCCGACACCGGCGTGGGGCGTTATGGTATCTGAGGGATACAAGTATCTGTTTAACCAGCCGCTTGTTGCGATTCTTCCGGGTATCTGCATTATGCTGGTGGTAATTGCCTTTAATATCGTGGGCGATGCGCTTCGTGACGCGCTGGATCCGAGACTGAGGGGGAAACTGTGATGGAAGAAAAAAAAGTATTATTGGATGTAAAAAATCTTCGCACTTCCTTTTTTACCGATGCCGGGGAGGTAAAATCGGTCAATGACGTCAGCTTTCATGTAAATGAAAAGGAGGTCGTGGCGGTCGTGGGCGAGTCCGGAAGCGGCAAGTCCGTGACGCAGCTTTCTGTGCTGCAGCTGATTCAGTCTCCGCCCGGAAAAATTCTCGGCGGGGAGGTCTGGTTCGACGGGGAAAACCTGATGAATTATTCAAAGAAACAGATGTGCAATATCCGCGGAAACGGAATCTCCATGATTTTTCAGGAGCCGATGACAAGCTTAAACCCGGTGTATACAATTGGAAATCAGCTTACCGAGGTGCTGCGCGCCCATCATAAAAATATGACAAAGCAGGAGGCGTGGAAGCGTGGCGTCGACGCGCTTGCGGCGGTGGGAATCCCGGACCCGGAAGCGCGGATGAAAAATTATCCGTTTGAGATGAGCGGCGGTATGCGGCAGAGAGCAATGATTGCGATTTCGGTTGCCTGCAACTCGAAGCTGATCGTGGCGGATGAGCCTACGACGGCGCTCGATGTGACGACACAGGCGCAGGTGATGGAACTGCTTCTCTCCCTGGTGGAGAAAAACGGAACGTCGATTATCGTGGTAACGCACAATCTCGGACTTGTGACCCGTTACGCGGACCGCATTTACGTCATGTATGCGGGGCGTATCGTAGAGTCCGGAACAACGGAGATGCTTCTGACAAATCCGCGCCACCCGTATACGCTCGGGCTGCTTGCGTCTGTTCCGAAGCTGGATAGTGACAGGGATGAAAAACTGGTTCCGATTGAGGGGACTCCGCCGAATCTGGCAAATATACCGGAGTACTGTTCGTTCTATCCGCGCTGCCCGTATGCCTGTGAGGAGTGTAAGGCAAAAGAGGCGCCGGCGCTTCGGCCGATTGCGGAGGAAGGACATTTTATGGCATGTCATCTGGATGTGAAAGGAGGAGAAGAAAATGGCTGAGAAAGACATTTTACTGAAGGTCTGCAACCTGAAAATGCATTTTCCGGTAGAAAAGACCATGTTCGGAAAAGTAACCTCCTGGGTAAAAGCGGTCGATGACGTCTCTTTTGAAGTGGAGCGCGGAAAAACGTTCGGACTGGTGGGAGAATCCGGCTGCGGAAAGACGACGACAGGCAAGTGCGTGCTGCGGATCAACAAGCCGACCGAGGGACAGATTTACTATAAGGGAAAGGATATCAGCAATGCCGGCGCGGCTGAGCTGAAAGCGATCCGCAGAGAGATACAGCTTATCTTCCAGGATCCTTACGGTTCTCTTGACCCGAGACAGTCCGCGGGCTCCATTATACGGGAAGCCATCGTGACCGGACCGCATGACGAGAAAAAAGTAAACGAGCGCGTAAAGGAGCTTTTGGAGACGGTTGAGCTTCTCCCGGAGATGGCGGAGCGTTACCCGCATGAGATGAGCGGCGGGCAGCGTCAGCGTCTCGGAATTGCGCGGGCGCTGGCCTGCAATCCGGAGCTGATTGTCTGTGACGAGCCGGTATCGGCGCTTGACGTTTCTATTCAGGCGCAGGTCATCAATCTGTTTTCCGCTCTGCAGGAGCGTTTGGGTCTGACCTATGTATTTATTGCCCATGATCTGGCGGTGGTGCGCCATATTGCGGATGTAATCGGCGTAATGTATCTGGGACATATTGTAGAGATTATGGATGCGGGAGAAATCTATACGAATCCCGTTCACCCGTATACAAAGGCATTGCTCTCCGCTGTTCCGATTACGGATTATTATGTGGAGAAGCAGAGGCAGCGGATTCTGCTTGAGGGGGAGGTTCCGAGTCCGATTCACGCACCGTCCGGATGTCCGTTCCACCCGCGCTGCGCTTATGCGACCGACGTCTGCAGGAGAGAGAATCCGAAGCTTACGGATATCGGAGGCGGACATAGAGTCGCATGCCATCTGTGCGCGAAAGATTCTGTCTGAAACCGGAGTAAGAGAAATGAGAGATACAAAAAAAGCAACCGGCTTAGCATTGATTTCCCTGTCCTTTCTGACACTGGCGTCGAGCGCGGTCAGCCCAGTGCTGGCCAGCGTAGGACAGGCATATCCGGACATTCCGTCCGCTATGATCTCGCTTTTGACGACACTGCCGTCGCTTCTGGCAATTCCGATGACGCTGTTTTGCGGACATATCGCAGGAAAGCGGATTTCTTACCGCAGTCTCGCAATCTGCGGGCTGGCCTGTAATTTTATCAGCGGCATCGCGCCCGCGTTTACACACAATTTTTATCTGCTGCTGCTCTTTCGGGCGCTTTTCGGATGCGGAACCGGGATACTGACACCGCTTGTGATGCCGATTATGATGTCGGTATTTCAGGGGGATGAGGTGCACCGTCAGGCAAGCCGGAATGCGGTATCGACGAATATCGGTGCGGTCATGTTCCAAATGCTCGGCGGTGTGGCCTGTGAGCGGTGGGGCTGGGAAGCCACGTTCCTTATTTATATTGTGATTCTCCCCGCGCTGTTTGTTGTGGCTAAGATGCTGCCGGAACCGCCTGCGCTCAGCGAGGAAGATAAGAAGAAAAAGGTCTCCTTTTCGGTTTTTGCACCCACAATAAAATGGTGCGTGCTGTATTTCTGTCATATGCTGCTGTTTTATGTGTGTGTGACGGAGACTTCGAGCGTGATTTTTGAGCGCGGGTTCGGAGATTCCATGACGGCGGCCGTTATATTGTCGCTGGTGACGTTTTCGGGAGTCATCGGCGGCTGGATTTACAAATTTATCAACGGCTGGGGAATCCGGGCGCTCGGTCTTGCCTATGTGTTTCTGGCACTCGGATACCTTGTGATGTCAGTCTGTCCGAATGTGTTTGTGATGGGAGCGGGAGCAGTCATAGTCGGAATCGGTTTTGGAGTCAACATGCCCGCGATTCAGGTGTTTGTGGGGATGGAGGTGCCGGCTTACGCGCGGAGCAACGCGGCGTCCTTTGCAAATGTGTTCGGGAGTCTCGGCAGCTTTTTTTCGAAGTTTGTGATGACTGCCGCAGCCGGGGTTTTCGGCTTTCAAAACAGTCAGTCTAATTTTGTGATCTGTGTCGCTGCATATCTGATACTTGCCGTATTCTGCTTTGCATTTGCCGTGCGGGCAAAGAACTGATATGCATGGGCGGATATGGGTATGAAGGGAAGCGGATATGAGAGAAGCCGTCTTACAGGAAAATAAAATGGGTGTGATGCCGCTTTGGCGTCTGCTGCTTAATATGGCGCTGCCTCTGACAGTTTCGTTGATAATTCAGGCACTGTACAATATTATTGACAGTCTGTTTCTCTCCGATCTCGGAGAAAATGTCCTTGCGGCAGTTTCGCTCGCGGCGACCGTTCAGAATTTTATGAGTTCTGCGGCCGCGGGAATCGGTGTGGGAATCAATGCGCTCGCGACTGCCTGTCTGGGCAGAAAAGACAGGCAGGGAGCCTCGCAGGCGGCGGTGAACGGACTTTTTATCGAGGCGGTCTGTATGTTGTTTTTTGTGCTGGCGGGACTGTTTCTGACAAGAGCGTATTTTCTGTTTCAGACGGACAATGCGGAAATTGTCGCATACGGAACCGCATATCTGCAGATTTGTATGATAGGTTCCGTCGGAATTTTCGGCGAGACTGTCTTTGAGCGGCTTTTGCAGGCGACCGGGAAAACGGTTTATTCGATGATCACGCAGGGAATCGGGGCATGTATCAATATCGGTTTGGATGCGGTGCTGATTTTCGGCAGATGCGGTTTTCCGGCATTGGGAATCCGCGGCGCCGCAATAGCGACGGTGTGCAGCCAGTGTATTGCACTGGCGCTTGCATTCTTTTTAAACAAAAAGAAGAATAGCGAAATTACAATTTCGCTCCGCGGTTTTCGTCCGAATCGAAAGATAGCGGCGGAAATTCTGCGCGTCGGGATTCCAAGTACGGTTATGGGCTCGGTAAGCTCCTTTATGTTTTTTCTTCTCAATCGCCTGATCGCTTCTTTTTCCACGACTGCGCTTGCGGTTTTCGGCATCTACAACCGTTTTCAGCAATTTATGCTGACGCCGATGGTCGGATTAAATAACAGTATTGTTTCTATCGTGGCATACAATGTCGGCGCGCGTGATAAAGAGCGGATTATGGGGACTTTTCGGTGGGGCGTTTTGTACGGATTTGCGGTTATGGCGACGGCTTCCTTCTGTTTCTTACTGTTTCCGGAGGTCATTATGAGTCCGTTTCACCCGACGGAGGAGATGTTTCGTGTGGGAGTGCCGATTTTTCGGATCGTGGGGTTTACCTTTCTTTTTTCTTCTCCTTCTATGATTGCCTGTTCTCTGTTCCAGGGACTCGGCGAGGGATTTTACAGCCTGTTTGTGTCGGTGGCAAGACAGATTTTGATTCGGGTGCCGTTTGCTTATTTCCTGGCTCAGTTTGGGAATCTGTCTCTGGTCTGGTTCTGCTGGCCGATTTCGGAGATCTGCTCCGATCTTATCAGTATGATGTTCTTCCGCAGAATCTATAAAAGAAAAATAGCTGTGCTTGCCCGCTGAGGGGAAAATCGGGGCGTTAAATATGCAAAAATTTACTAATTTTCTATTGCCAAATAGATTTGATTGTGTTAAGATAAGATGCGTTGAAGCTGTTGTATAATAAATCTTATACAGCGGTTATAAATGAAGAGATTTTTCATATAATATAGTATGGCGACTTAGCCAAGTGGTAAGGCGTGGGACTGCAACTCCCTGATCGTCGGTTCAAATCCGTCAGTCGCCTTAAAAAGCCTGCGAAGGAAATCAAGTGATTTCTCCGCAGGCTTTTTTTGTATCATATGGTCACAGACAAATCAACAGCTTACAACCGCGCTCCATATCATAATAGCAGGAATTGAGCACAGGGTTGAGAATACCACAAGTTTTGTTGCAAAGCCGGGATCTCTGTCATATTTTGCGGCGAGCATGCTGGTTGTCGCTCCGGCCGGCATGGCGGCGAGCAGCACGGATATGCCGCGTATTTCGGCGTTTACGGGGAGTGCCAGGCAGACGAGATAAACGACGAGCGGTATCACGACAAGGCGGTTTAAACTGTACCAGACGACCGTCTTGTCAAGAATGGTTTTCAGATCTATTTCTGCGAGTATCATTCCGATGACAAGCATCGAAAGTGCGGTGTTGCACCGTCCGAGCGTTGAGAGCGGGGTCAGCAGTACGTCCGGGAGAGTCGTTCCCGTCACCATCAGGAGGATACCGGCGGCGCAGGATACGACACAGGGGTGTGTCGCAACTTTTTTTACCATGGAGGCAAAATTTTTTTCGCCGGAGAAAATGGCGATTCCCTCCGACCACATCATCACGCGCAGAGGAATCAGATAAACGCTGGCATACATAAGGCCTGTCTCTCCGAACACGCCCTCCACGATAGGATTGCCGAGAAATCCGGCATTGGAACATATCGTGGCGTACCGGAGACATTTGCGTCGGTCTTCGCTCTGTCCGCGGAACAGCAGTTTTCCGTAAATCACACAAAAAGCCTGTATGCCCACGGAAATCAAGAGAATCGAGGCGCAGGCCAGGAAAACCTCCGGCCCGGCATCTATCGAGAAGCTGGTTATAATATTGCAGGGAAGGACGACGTTTATGACAAGGTCCGTCATGCTTTTCTGTCCCTCTTTTGTGAAAATTCCGGTGCGTTTTAAGAAAAATCCTGTCGCAATAAGCGCGAAAATGGTTATTTGAAGAATCAGTAAATCGTTCATGAAATGCCCCCGGGTTCGGTTAAAATTTCTATAGATTTAGAATAACATGTTTTCGAGCGGAAGCACAAGAGAAAGATAACCCCCATATCTGCCGGACCGTCACCGGTAAAATACGAATCCGGCAATGCCGCTTAGAAACATAACTGCAACCGGATTAAGTTTCCATTTCCGCAATACAAACAGCATCGTAAAAAATATCAATAAAGCGGTCCGATTGAGCGATAAAAAATCCGATTCAGGCTTACTTGTGCCGTATAGCGCCAATAATATAATTGTGAATGCGGCTGAAATGATCAGGCCTAATGAAGCAGATTTTAACCCGTTGAGCACTTCCGACACATAAACGGATTTTTGGTGTGTCTGAAAAAAATGATATAACGTCAATGAAATGACGGTCCCGCATAATATACAGCCGACGGTCGCCGCCAATGCCCCTGCAGCCCCGCCGACCTGAAGACCGACAAACGTTGAGGTATTAACGGCCAACGGGCCCGGTGTCATCTGCGAAATAGTAATAATATCGGTAAATATTTTTTCGCTTATCCAGCCGTTTTTTTCTACGACCTGCTCCTGGATTAAAGGAATAATTGCATAACCTCCGCCAATGCTCAGTAAGCCGATTTTGAGAAACACGATAAACAGTTTCCAGATAACATTCATTGTTCTTTCCCCTTTTTATAAAATACCTGCAGGATGCACAAAAGGCAACAGACAAAAAGTATCAACGCCACGTTGATGCCGAATATGAAATTTGCCGTAAACGACAACGGTATCATGGCGGACAAAAAGAATGATTTTTTCTTTAAAATCAGCGCGCACATATCCGTGATTAAATCGACCATTAGTGCGGCAACGCCTGCTTCCATTCCTTTTAAGACGGCGGCAAGTATCGTATTGGAGACAACGATTTTATAAAATGCCGAAACGAATGTGAGAATAACAAGCGGCGGGATGACGGCGGCAGAACAGCTGATCAATGCGCCCGCGATACCGGCGACTCTGTATCCGGCCAAAGCGGAGAGATTGACCGCGATTGCTCCGGGCGTTGATTGTGCTACGGCAGCCATATTGATTAATTCTTCTTCCGTAAAGTACTGTTTTTTCATAACAAAAAAGCGGCGGACCATCGGGACGACAATGTAGCCGCCGCCAAAAGTAAAAGCACTGATAAACAGATTGGTTGTCAAAAGCCATAGATATCGTTTTAAATTCTGTTTCAAAATCGTCTTCCTCCTGTTTCGTCTATTATATCTCTTGTCTTGCAATCTGTGAAATGTTATAATTTTATAGAATCCATCTATTTTATTCATGCCTATGAGGGAGAAGAAATGGTGATACGGTATCTGGAGATTTTAGAGGCGGTTGCAGAGACGGGAAGTTTTACGAGTGCTGCAAAGAAACTGTATATTACACAATCCGCGGTGTCCCATGCGGTTGCAGAGCTTGAAAAGCAGACGGGGACGGCCCTTTTTGAGCGTTTTCCAAAAGGCGTTTCTTTAACCTGCTGCGGTCTTTCTCTTTTGGAGGAGTCACGCAGCATTTTAACGGCCTGCAGAAATTTAGACAGAAGGATAAAACATCTGGAAGAGAATACGCCCGTCAATATCGTATCGAGTATTACGATTGCCTCTTTTTTGCTTCCCGAGATTCTCCGCGGATTACACACATCGTTTCCTGAAATTCAGCTGTCGGTCCGGGTTGCAAGTGCAAATGCCGCGATTGACAGTTTGCAGCGCGGGAATGCCGATATAGCCTTTTGGGAAGGCGCCGCTCCAAAAGGTAATTTTGATACAATCCTTTTGGGTTCGTATCAGTTAGTTGCTGCCTGTGCGCCGGATTTCGACTTATCCGAGGAGGTAATTACGCCGGACCGGTTATGCGGTTATCCGCTGCTGCTCCGCGAGCCGGGCAGCGCAATCCGTGATACGTTAGACAATACGCTTGCGCTTGCCAATTTGAAAGCGGAACCTGTTTGGGAAAGCGTCAATTCTCTTGCCCTTATCAAAGCCGCGGAGGCAGGACTGGGCATCACTGTTTTGCCGGAAAAGTTACTCGCGGATTCTCTGCTCTTAAAGAAGCTGCGTGTAATTGAGCTGCATAAAATGAAAATGGAGAATCAGATGCTGGCATTATCCCATAAGGATAGATATATTACAAAACCTTTTCAGGTTTTAATAGAACTGCTTAAGAATCAATTTGAGTTTTTCTGAGCCGGGGGTAAAACAAATTTTCTATTAACTATGGTTGATCATTTCAGAAAGCCTTGATTTACGGGTATACAAGCAGGGTTTCAAGCAGAATTTACTGTGATAGATACAGTGCTGGGCGTGACCGAAAAAAGACAATTTCTATTATAGCGTCTTTGAGTTTGGGCGGAATTATTAAGAAGTTATGGTGGCAGAAAATTTTGTCCACTGAGGGTACAAAAAGGCAAAGCCTTCATGTAAATTATCGTGCCAACGGAATTGAGGATGCACGCAGCATCATAATTGATTCGCATACAAGTAACCGTGATAATATAGGAGTAGGAGAAACAGTTGAACTTATCTCCGGGAAATCAACCATTTCTGTTGCTATATCCGGGGTGTTTGACAACGATAGCATACCAACCGATGGACATGGAACACTCCACTTTGACGCTCCACTTGAATATGCACCGGAAGCATTTGCTCATGTGAGATAAAGAAGTAAAAGAAGTGTAAAAAATTTTGCCGTTCCCTGTCCGGCTGACTGCCGGACGGGTCGGGCTTTAGTCGGGCAACTCTACCTTGCCGACAAAAGAGTAATAGATTT
>CAJTOI010000036.1:0-236 GCA_910577925.1 uncultured Roseburia sp. | reverse complement strand
GTCTTAACTTGACCCACATTTATACAATATAATTTCGATAGGCAAGTAATGCGCATAATACTTCTAATCCTTGCCAAATAGACCGTGCCCCGGGCATACCATCGCTCGGGGCACCTTTCATTCCTCCAAGAATTCCCAAGTCATAAATTGCTTCTTTAATCGTATATGTCTGGGGAATTTCTTTGGTTTTTCTTGCACAACAATATAATATTTTCCACTCATCTTCGTCAAATACA
>CAJTOI010000035.1 GCA_910577925.1 uncultured Roseburia sp. | reverse complement strand
CTCTTACATTATTCTTTTTGGCCAATTCAGGATTTTCATCCCTCCATGCTTTTGCAGTAAATCCGAATAATGCAACATTCAAAATATCCGCTTCTTCTGCATATGCCAGCCACTCTAAATTTTCTTTATAATTTTCTGACGGAATCAAGTAATTTTTAACCGCATCTGTTTGAATCAGATAATTGTTTTTAGACAGAAATCTTTTTGCATCCCACTCAATCTTCTTTGCATCGTTCTCCACTTCTTTCAGCCTTTGAAATTCTTTAATCAAATATAGTTTAAAAACAGGGCTGATCGCCGAAGCAAATTCAAACGCAATATCTTTATGCGCATACGTTCCTCCATATTTTCCACGTTTCACAAATAATCCTATTGCTTCTGTCTTTTCAATCCATTCCGAAACACTTAATACAAATGTATGTAAACCTGCTTCGCTTTTAAAGTGGTCGAATTCGACCACTTTAAAAACAGGATTATAAATTTGTTCCCACGTACCTAAAAATTCCAAAGTTGCTCTGTTTCGCATCCAGTTTTTTACAACATCTGCTCCTCGGGAATCACCGACTTTGGCTTTTGCAATATCAGTAATACAGATATAATCATCAAAATTTTCCTCTGAAACAGTAACGTTAATGTTTTGCACCACAATTACTTTATTTTTTCCCATCCTTCTCCTCCCATATGGCACTGATTAAAATCTTATTACTCATGTAGAAGTATATCATACTATCTTTACTTTTTCAATTAATTTCGAACATAAGTTCTGTTTTGTTCTAAAATTTCCATGTGGTTTATGAATTATTATTCGTTTTGGCCCTACCAAATGTCTATATAGAATCCAAACAACGCACAATAAGCACTTTATTCGACACCACATGTCATAAAATAAAGTGCTTATTCTCTCAAAAATATCTCCATTCTTCCCCGGCAGACCGCCGCCTCAAGTCGGAAGACTTGAGGCGACACACAGCGTCCCCCAGCCCAGCTGCGGATTCGGATAACTCCGCCCCGTCCCGTCGCCGAGCGGCTGGGCCCCGCGTATCAGATATGCCCGAATCTTCTCTCCGTAGAGATACGGGTCATTCCCCTGCACGATGCCCCACTGCATCAAAAGCGCCGCACTTCCGGTCACAAACGGCGTGGCCATAGAAGTGCCGGTGCGCGCCGCATAGCCGCCTCCCGGCGCGCAGGAGGTAATCTCCACCCCGGGCGCGGCAATGTCCGGCTTCACCTGGTTCGTCTCCCTTGTGTAGCCTCTGCCGGAAAACGCCGCGGGCTGGCCGAACCTTGCATCGTAGGCTCCCACCGTAATCACTTTTGCTGCCGTGGACGGAATCGTGAGCGTCGTCTCCTCCACCGGATAGAGAAAGCCGGTGCCGGCATTCAAAACGCCCCCCGAGGGCAGCCACATATCATAATCCCCAAGCACAATCCGCTGCGGCAGGAGCCGTATCTCCCAGATACCGCTATCAATATAATCTCTGACCGGAAGCAGTTCAAAGTAAATCTCCTGATAGGGACTGTACGGGCTTGGCTCGCCGTAGTAAAGCAAAACTTCCGTGCCGCCCAGCGTAAACCGCTGCGGTCCCTGTATTCTCTGAATCGGTCCGACCACGGTCCCCCGCGGAGAGGCAATCGAGACCATCGCCTCATCCGCATAGGACTTCCATATCTGCACATTCAGCGTCGACTCATACCCGCTGACCGCAAACTGCACCCGCGTCTCCTGCCCGTACACCATCCGGCCGGCCGTATGTACCGCAGAACTCCCCTCATTTCCGCTGCCGACCACAATCGAGCTGCGCCACAGGTTTGACATATCATTCAGATAAGTCTCTATCAGAGATGTCCCCGAATGACTTCCGTAATTATTTCCGAAGCTCAGATTTATGGCAACCGGCCTGTTAAACTGCTCCGCTTTGCGCACACAGTAATCTACTGCCTGCATCAGCTCCGTCGTGCGCGGAAATCCCTCCTCCCGCATCGTTCCGAGCTTTACTGCAATAAGCTCGCTCTCGTATGCGACTCCCCGGTAGCGTCCTCTGGAAGCCCTCCCGTTTCCCGCCGCAATCCCCGACACATGCGTCCCGTGCCCGGAGAGATCCCTGCTGGGACAGACGGCATTTCTCTGCTGCTCTGTGGGCTGCTTTAGCGCAAGATTAATTATTTCCTGCGGGAACTCGGTTCCAAGCACATACCCCTCCGGCGCCTGCAGAAACTTCTGCTCCTCCGATGTCCCCTCCGGCGCCCCGGCGTCCGCCACGCTGCCCGACGGAATCGTCTGATCCCACAGACTTAGGATGCGGGTCGTACCGTCGGCATTGCAAAAATCCGGGTGCGCATAATCAATGCCGGAATCAATCACCGCGACTAAAACACCCTGTCCCGTCAGCTGCCCTTCCGGCGTTTCCCCGGTTTGAAGCGCAGAAATACAAGAGGCTCTTTTCCCGTTATCCACGGCGAAAAAAAGCCTCTTTGGTTTCTCCATATATTCGATTTCATTCAGCGACGCTACCGACTCCACGATCTGCTCCGGCAGAATCAGAACCGCATATTCATTCTGCAGATTTGTCAGCCGAATCCGATCCGAAAACTGCGGAAAGCGTTCCGCAAGCCGCGCGGCAAGCGCCTCCTGTGTCCCGCTGAACTTTACAATCACTTCCCAGGCGCGCTCTGCGGCGTCATACCCCACCTCAAGCTGCATTGACTTCTCCCGCTCCGCCTGTGTCGCATCCAGGGCAAGATTTAAGAGATTCTCCATTTTTTCGTTCGACATAGCACTCCGAAACAGATGCTTTTCTTTAATCTATGTAATTTCTGTCCCGGCGTGCCGGACGAAAACGCTTAAAATCCGACGCGCTTTATGGAAATCTTCCCTTCTTCCTCAAACTCCTTGATATAGCCGACCAGCGCGTCCGCGACATCGACAACGCGCTCCGTCGTCCTGTCGCACTCAACGACAACTCCCTGCAAGTCTTCCATACTCTGTGCGGTAATATTGGCATTCTCGGCATTCTGCTCTGCCGTTTCCGTCAGGGAGGCGACATCCTCCCCGATGACGTCTTTGTCCTTTGCAAGATCCTCCACCTCTGCATCGATCTTGCCGATGGCGGCTCCGACCTGCCCGATTTCCTGATTCAGCGACCGGAAAATATCCTCCGTATCGCGAATTTTGTCACTCTGTCTTGCAAACGCTTCCGAAACCTTCTCCGTAATCTCCACACTGACATTGGAATTGCCGATGAGGTCCCTTACAATCTTGTTGATCTGCTCTGTAGACTCCTGCGACTGATCCGCAAGCTGACGGATCTCCTCCGCAACCACCGCAAAGCCCCTTCCGTGCTCTCCGGCTCTTGCCGCCTCAATGCTTGCATTCAGCGCCAGCAGATTCGTCTGGCTCGAAATCCCGGCAATAATATCGGTGGCGGTCTGTATCTGCTGCGCCGACTGGTTTGTCAGGTTCGTCTGCTTTCTCACCGCCTCGATTGCCTCTCCGCTCTCCTGGCTGATGACAATCAGATCTTTCATAATCCGCTCGGCAGAAGCATTGCATTCCTTCATGGTATCGGCGCTTCTCGTAAGCGCCTCCACGTTCTCGGTAATACGGTCGATGGAAGCTCCGATCGCCTCAATCTTGTCCTTCATCTCAACCGTTCTGTCCGCCTGAGAGAGCGTATTTTCCGTAATCACCGCAACCGCATCCCCCGTGCCGGAAAGCGCATCCACCATATTTCCGAAAATTCCCTTAAAATCTTTCGACACTTCGTCGAGCTCCGCGGAGGCAGTTCGGATTCCCGCAAGCACCTGTGCAAACGAAGTGACATATTCCTGGATCGTGCGGATCATCTCTCCCACATCGTCATTCTGCTCCGCAAGCCTTCTGGCCTTCTCCACCAGCCTGTCCGTCCCGACCTCCCCGTCAGGCGTGCCATTGACGACAACCCGGATCTGATCAAGCACGGACTTAATAATCCCGAATATCACACCGAATATCACTACCGTGACCAAAGTCAGCAAAATCATTGCCGGAATCGTGCCCAGCACCCCGGCCCTTACCAGCTGCAGAACAATAATCTGCCAAGCCGCGACAACGACCAGAAACACGAGCAATGGTTTTAGAAGCTTCATCCATGTTGCATTTTTCTTTTCCTGCATCCTGCGATCCTCCCTGCTCCGTATAAAACAATTAACTGTATTATAACATCTGACTCCGCAACATGGAATACTTTATCTTTATTTTCCTGGCTCTTCTCCGACCGTGTGTCCCTTTGTCCACTGAGGGTATATTTCGTTTTTTATAAACGCACTCGGCGACATGTGGTAATATTTTTTAAACGCACGATAGAAATTGCTGTACTGATTAAATCCGCACAGCGCATAAATATCCGTCGGCTTTTCACCGCCGATCAAAAGCTGCCGCGCCATGATCATGCGCTTCTCAAGAATAGATTGATAGATACTCTTTCCCGTGACGCGCTCGTAACTCCTTGACAGATAAAATTTACTGATGTAGAACTTGTCGCATAGAAAATCAAGCGTAATGGATTCCGTGTAATGACCGTTAATATAGCTGATCACATTCTCTATCGTCTCTTTCTCTTTTTGTATATTGAGGTTTATATACCGGTTTACAATGATCAGAAGACGTCTTACATCCGCCTCCATCAGAATGTCTTTTCCGAATTCCTGTCCTCTGCTCTCGGAAAGAAGTTCCGTCAGCACGGATACGATCCGGTTTCGCATAAAAGGTTCCGCGCTGAACAGACAGTGATTCTGCTCCGCACTCACAAAACAATTTGTCAGATTCGTCTTATGGCTGGAAAGCCTGCTGAGATACCACGGATTCATCAGCAGGCTGATCCACTCATAGCTTTTCGACAGCATTTTTACAGACCACAGCGTTCTGGGCGGCATCAGAAGAATATCCCCCCTGGAAATATCATATTCGCAGTCCCCTATTTCCACCCGGGCTTCCCCGTCATGCACACAGTAAAGCTCAAAATAATCGCCTGTCATATGTTCCTGCACCGTATTCCGCGCTTTGTAGATGTGAATCTCAAACGTTGAGCTTAACATGCCCTGATAATTTTCATAACACTCGTATTGTCTGCTCATGCTCCGACTTATTCTGCGCTTCGAATCAGAATTTCCCCCTCTCTATCCTCCAAAAAAATTTCCAGTGCACCTTTTACATGCCACTGCCACTGCGCGGGCTTTCCGTTGACAGATACCTCATATTCCCTGCCCGAATCCATGACCGCTATGATCCGGTTCTTCTTTTGCGCATTTACCCGGTAACAAATCCGCGCTTCCGTATGACGCTCATTAAAGCAGCTGCTTTCCAGCCATGTCTCGAAACCCGCGGTGACCGTTCCCGGGCGGTAGTAAGCGTGATACCAGATGACAATCGGCGCCGACAACCCGCCGAACTGATGGAACCATCCGCCCCGTTCCGTCTCGATCTGTATCATCTCAAATGTGTTGTAACTGAATTCCACTTCCTGTTTCCAGGCATGTAATGCTCTATCTGCAATCCTAAACGCAAATTCATTCTCCCCGATATCCAGCATGGACTTCCAGATCAGATACTGATACGGAAACCAGACACTGCCGTTCCAGTATCCGTTATCGTAATAATACTCCGCGCTCCTATCCACCGTGGAAATTCCCACCGGGGACCAGAGTTCTTTGTCTGATTTTAAATGTGCCAGCATCTTTTCTTCCTGCTGCGCTGTGCAGATTCCCGCAAACAGGGGCGTAACTCCGTCAATCCCTCTGTTCTGATTCTCCCCGTTTTCGGTCTTAAGAATCTCCCATTTTCCCGTATCCTCCCGGTAAACGGCATAACCGAAATATCCGCTTTCTTCATCCCAGGCATACTCCAGCAAAGCCTCCGCCGTTTTTTTCCAGTCCGACTCATACTCCGCACGGTCTTTCTCATATCCGTACAGTTCGGCAATCCTGCTCATAATCTTCGCAAACCGTATGAAATGCGCGTTACTGCAGACCGGGGAAACATTTTTTTCCAAATGATGTCTGTGCAGATAAACCTGCGGCGGATAATCATCCATGCCGCTGGCATTATAAAAATAATCATACACCGTCATCAGTTCTCCCGGAAGCCGTCCTGTCGTGGAATCTTCCGCTTTCCCTGCCATATACAGGTATGCCCTCCGAAACATGGCATAATACTTCCTCAGCGCCTCCCGCTCCCCGCCGGAAGCCCTCTGCAGTATCTCATAATACAGATAAAACTGTGTCGGAATCATCGAACCGTGAAATAAAAATGCAAAGTCCTGATTTTTCTCTTCCGACAGATAAATGTCCATAATATATTCGGCTTTTTCTTTCGAATAATCCAGAATCCCGAGACCGATAAAACCGGAATCCCATGTGTACAGGCTGTCCCAGCGTTTTCCCGGCGTATAATGCACAATCGGTTCTCCGTACCGGTAAATCGGATATACCACATTGGAAAACAGCGCGGCTTTCATAAGCCTTGCCGAGAACTGATAAGCGTCCCCTTCCGCATTCCAATTCCGCACGCCCATGCAGGCAGAGCGTTCCTTCCAGATCTCTTCCAGCTCCTTTTTCGTATACTGCACATCTTCGGTACCGATAAATGCATACTCCGTGCGGGCGCTCTCTCCCGGAAGAAAGATTGCCTCCACCACATTTGTGTGATAAAATCCGTCATCCGAATGCTTTTCGGAAAATGCCCCTGTAAAGCTGCGCGTCAGATTGTCGTATGTTTCGTCGGAATTGGTCAGGCGCGTGATCAGTGCATCCTCGAGACATCCGGAATACAGTTTCCTGCTGCGCACTCTTTTGTTCAGTATCGTAAAATAAACCGGAGCCTCACCGTAATTATACTGATAGACCACATGTCCGTCCCGGTAGTGAATCTGCGGAATCACATTCAGTTTATCCCGCTGCATCCCTATCTTCTGCGCCTCATCCGCCTCGGTGATGCACAGACAGTCCAGCACAACCCCGTTGCTCTTTGTACCGTTCGCCGTCATGCGCAGTTCAAACGTTCCCGCAGGGAGCTCACCAAGCGAAAGCGTTACGGTCTGCGGCGTCTTCCCCGCCGGAAACGTGACCGTCCCGTAATTAGTCGCAAAAGATACGGACTCATGATTTTGATTCGTCATATAACGGATTGTCAGAACCGCGTTCCGATAGCTGTGTTCCGCCTCTCTGCGCCAGGAAACCTGATCTCCCTTCTCACTCCCAAACCATTTCAGCCCGAAATGCGGAACCATCATGTGATAGATGGTCTCCCCGAGACCGCTGCCGTCTGTAAATTCCTGCTCCGGCACTTCACCCCATTTCAATCCGTCCGGCGTCAGGTGTTCCCACGGCCTTTTTCTGGCAAACGAAAATGTCTCATAGTCAAGCGCATTCCAGAACTCATGCTTCCCCGGAAGCTCCGGTGTGCAGACCCATCTTTGCGGATACTCGATTGCCGAAAAATAATTCAGAAGGCAATTTTGCATTTTTGTTGTCCGGTTGACGTAGGAAACCCGGATTCCCCAGGTTTCCTCTTTCACTTGAAAGAAATCAACATCTGCATACAACTGATCCTTCCACAAAAGTTCATACCGGTATCGAAAAAATTTCCCCTCCGCATCACAGTCCCACGGGTGATAATCCGACGGAACCGTTACATTCGGCACCGGTACCGCGCTGTTCGCATAAGTAGGATACACCGCAAGGTCATATCTCGCCCCGGATATTTCACTTTCTCTCATGATTCTGGAAATCCCCATATATTTCTTAGAATAAGGACCCCAGACCGGCATACAGTTTTTATGTTCTTCTCTCATATATGTTCTGACTACTCCGCACTGGCATTCTGCTCTTTGATCTCTGCGATGTAATCTTCAACCTCCTTCATCTTCTCTCCATCGAGCGGATAGAATCTCATGGCAATTATCGAAATGACCCAGCCTAAAATCGGCATTCCGCAATACAGTACCATCGTAACGGCAAAAATACTCGTCGTCACTTCTTCCCCGATCTGCGGAACCGTATTTTTGTATCCTATGACGGCGACAAGAAGTCCCACGATCGTCGTCCCGAAAGACGAGATCAGCTTGTCAACAAAGGAATAAATCGTCGCGACAAGTCCCGGAACAAAATGCCCGCTGCGGTATATCTCGTAATCGGTGCAGTCCGCCATCATCGGAATCATCATATTGCTTCCGATATTGCGGATTCCGTTCAGCGCGATAAAAAGCACCACAAACGCAACATTCATAAAACCGAACGATTTCAGGTCAATCTTTGTCGCATCTCCCATGATAAAGAGCAATCCCAATGCGGCCTGTAAAATGATGCACAGCCAGGTACTCAGCACATACGTCCGTTTCTGTCCTGCCTGCCTTGCATTCAGAATACCGAACACAAGCAGAATGATATTCGGAATCATCGTGATTACGGACAGGCGTCCCATCACTTCATAATTCCCGATAATGATTCCAAACAGCATAACGCCGACAATCGAGTTTCCTGCAATATTCGTTGCCAGTTTATCCGTACACTCAGAGATGATCAGCGTCTGAAGCGCACGGTTCTTCTTTAATATTTCCCAGTATACCTTAAACCCGACCTTTTCCGTCTTATTCTTCTCTAAATTCTCATAATATTCCGGTTTGTCTTTCGGCGCAATCGCTGCGAATGCGCAGACCATCAGCACAAACGCGATCAAGATAACCCATATGATCAGTTCGCTGAAAAATTCATATGTCATTCCGCCGTATTTCGGTACCAGGTGATTGGAAATCAAATAGTTGACCCCTGAACTTAAAAACAGCATGAAAAATCCGGTAAAAAATCCGTATAACGGTCTCTGTTTCGGGTCGTTGGTCAAAATCGTCTGCGCGGAAGTCGTAACCGTTCCCTGCACGGTGTAGCCAATAATATATAAGGCATACACAAGAATGAAATACGGAATCCGGATCGCTTCCGGAACAAGATGCGTCGTCTTATAAATCAAAATCATACTGATCGCAAGAATTGCATTTCCGACTACCAAAAACGGTCTGAATTTTCCGTATTTTCCCTTCATATGGTCGATCAGCCAGCCGATGATCGGATCCGTGAAACCGTCAAAGATCCTCATCCCGGTTGCCAGTGTCGATACAAATACAACCGACATTCCCACCAGACCGTTTGCATAATAAGAAACATACATCATTAAAAACAAATACAGATTCGTTGACATCATATTCAGCGCAAATAGTGCGATCTGCCATATCTTCGCTCTGTTATACTCTTTTTCGTTCATTTTTTCTTCCTTCCTTTTCTCTCTTTCCCGGCAGTAACCGTATAAAAATCATGATTTTCATGATTATTCTATCATCCCGCTTCTTTTCGATACATTGCATATATTTTCTTATAGATTACGATTCTTGCCCTCGCAAGGATACATTTTTTATACCGCAGCCTGCAAACCTCCCCGCATATCTCAAAACGCTCACTCATATACTAGAGGGAGAACTGCTGCCCTCCCGGACAGTAATGCAAACTAAAATGGAGATTCATATATGTGTGGTATCGCAGGCTTCTGCAATTTCAAACAAAACTATCAGGAAAAAAGCCCCTACTGGGAATCCGTCTTAACGGAAATGCACAAAACGCTCGCCCACCGCGGCGGCGACGACTCCGGCATCTGCCTCACACCGCAGGCCGGCCTTTCGCACGCCCGCTTAAGCATCCGCGACATCGCAAACGGCAGGCAGCCGATGGTCCGCACCGCGGACGCTGCTTCCGGCAGCCGCACCTGTGCCATCGCCTACAACGGAGAAATCTACAACACCGACGAGCTGACCCCGGAGCTTGCAAAACTGGGCTTTCAATTTTCAACCACCTCGGACACCGAGGTCATTCTCTGCGCTTACATGGCCTACGGCCCCGATTTTGTCACAAAGCTAAACGGAATCTTTTCCTTTGCCATCTGGGACGAGACAAAGGAACGGCTGCTTTTGTACCGCGACCGGGCCGGCATCAAACCGCATTTTTATTCCGTCAAAGACGGAACGCTGATATTCGGCTCGGAACCGAAAGCCCTGTTCTGTCATCCCGATATCACGCCCGCGCTCACCGCGGACGGTCTGCGGGAAGTGCTTGCAATCGGTCCCGCGCGGACGCCCGGCTGCGGCGTTTTCAAAGACATGAAAGAAGTCGTCCCCGGACACTACCTGATCTGGGGCCGCGACGGCCTGCGGGATTACCCCTACTGGGATCTGGTCAGCCGCGAACACACCGACTCGTATGAGAAGACCGTGGAAAAGGTTTCCTGGCTCGTGCGGGACTCCGTCAGACGTCAGATGATCTCCGACGTTCCGGTCTGCACGTTTCTCTCGGGCGGCATCGATTCCTCTATCGTGACGGCCCTCGCCGCACGGCATATGCAGGAAAACGGGGAAACCTTAAATACCTTCTCCTTTGACTTTACGGAAAACGACGTATATTTTCAGTCCAACTCCTTTCAGCCGGAGCGCGACCTCCCCTACGTCAACATCATGCTCGCACACTGTCACACCAACCACACTTATCTGGAATGCGACCAGCGCACCCTCGCGGATATGCTCTGTACTGCCGTGGATGCCAAGGATATGCCGGGCATGACCGATGTGGACGCATCGCTGCTCTACTTCTGCTCTCTTGTGGCAAAACACAACAAAGTGACCCTGACCGGGGAGTGCGCCGACGAGATTTTCGGGGGCTACCCGTGGTTCTACCGCAGGGAGCTGATAGAGCGCGACGGCTTCCCCTGGTCTGCGGATATTTCCGCCCGCACCTGTTTTCTGGCGGAGGATTTCTGCCGCGATCTGCATCTGGCGGAATATTCTCACGCCCGCTACGCGGACACCCTCGCCGCCGTGCCGCAGCTTCCCGGAGAAGACGCAGAGGCCGCGCGCCGCCGTGCCGTCGCCTATCTCAATATCAAATGGTTTATGCAGACGCTCTTAGACCGCATGGACCGCACCAGCATGTACTCCGGACTCGAGGCGAGAGTTCCGCTCGCAGATCACCGGATTATGGAATATGTGTTTAATGTGCCGTGGGAAATGAAATACCAGAACGGTGTGGAAAAGACGCTGCTGCGGGACGCGTGCGCCGATCTTCTGCCGGCCGAACTGCTGCACCGCAAAAAAAGCCCCTACCCGAAAACCTATCATCCCGGCTATGAAAAGCTGCTGGCCGAACGGTTCCGTGCGATTCTCGAAGATAAAAACGCTCCCGTGGCCCCGCTGCTTGACACCGCAAAAGCGAAAGAATTTGCAGCGGCCCAAAAGGAGCTCGGGAAACCGTGGTTCGGCCAGCTGATGGCCGGCCCGCAGCTGATGGCCTATTTTATTCAGATCAATTACTGGATGGAAAAATATCATCTGTCGGTGTAAAAAAGCAGGCTGCGCGGCAATTTTCAGATTGCCGCGCAGCCTGCTGTTTTACAATTTTATGTTCCATACGCCTTTACGCTGTTATTTTGTTATCAAATAGTGTCATCATAATATCCACAACCTCCTGTTCCTTGCTTTCGAGATACTCTTTCAATACATTTCTGTCTTTGCAAATACGAATTGTTTCTGTTACTGCCTGTTTCGTTTTTCCATATATTTTTCTCTAAAATATATACTGCCCGATAATATCTTTCTCATTTTCTTGATATAAAACTTTCACTTCTGTATCAATGGCAATCTTTGCTCCGTTAAAAAATTCCTTAGAAAGTGATATTGTGTCGGGAATATTTTTTCTTTTGCCCGTAAATATCATGCTTAATTGTGACATCTGCAATCGCATCTTCCGTCACATTGCAATCCTCTGGGTGGAGTGCCTTGTATAATTGAAGCAGATACTTTCTATCTTGAAATAAATTCGTAAATACACTGTCTTTTATCTTACGCTTTGGCGTACCTTCCGTCATCTTACCACCCCGCTCATGACAAATTAACATAAGATTAGAATATGAATCACTTATGCTACCCTCATATGAAAAGAGGGCGTCCCTCAGTCATTTCATGACTGAGGGACGCCCTCCTGTAAACAGATCATTCAAACTCTATACGCTTAGCATCTGGTATCCCACATACCGCAGAAGCTGTCAACCGGATCCTCGCCCTTAAACGCGTCTTTTCCTTCCATCAGCTTCGCGATCAGCGCGTCAAACGTCTGATCCGCACTGTCGTAGGTATTGATGTAAGTCCGCGCCTGCGGAATGTCCGCGAGTACAAACGGCTGTCCGCAGCCCACTACGACTACCGGAAGCTCGTGTACATACCACGGAATCTCTCCGCCGCCCTTGCTCATACCAAAGCCCGGTCTTGCCACCGGCTGGAAGCCGCCTGCGATATCCACGAGCGTAATGATAAGATCCTGATTCTCGCGGAACTCCTTAATCTCGGTCTTGCCGGCAAAGTACATATTGATATCTACCTTCTCGCCCGCAGCCGCACGCTTTGCAAGCACGTCGACCGGACTCTCATAGATAAACGCATCAAATCCTTTCTCGATCAGTTTATCGCGCAGACGCTCTGCCGGATTTGCCTTGCCGCCCATCATCTTCGCCATCATCGTGCCCATCACGCCTGCGGAGAGGCCCTTCACATACACGATCATGATTCTCTTGTAGCGGTCCGGAATCATCGGAAGCACATCCTCGTCCTTGTATTTCACGAGTGTGATCGCCTTGTCGGAAATCTCCTTCGCCATCGCCTTGTGCTCCTCGCAGCCGACAATCTTTTCCATTTCAGAAACCGGAGGTACGATGTCTGTCTTTGCTTTCTTGTGGAGTCCCATATGCGCTTTGAGTGCAAGGATGCGGTGCAGTGCGTCGGAGAGGCGCTCCTCGGTGATCACGCCGCTCTTGTAGCCTTCCATCATACTCGCAAAGTCCTCGTCCATCTCGTTGAAGAACAGGAACATGTCTACACCGGCCGCAATAGACGCCGGAAGTATGTCGCTTCTCTTCATCCGGCAGGTCAGACCTACCATGTGGGAGGCATCGGTGAGCACCATGCCGTTAAAGCCCAGTTTCTTGCGGAGCAGACCTTCGATCAGCTCCGGGGAAAGGGTTGCCGGCTGAATGTCATCATCCTTGATATCCGGATTGAAATGTCTGGTGTATGCGGGCTGCATGATATGTCCGGCCATAATCGCCTCAAGGCCGTTGTCGATCAGGTTCTGATACACCTTTCCGAAGGAAGCGTCCCACTCCTCGCAGCTCATGTCATTCACGCTGTTTGCCACATGCTGATCACGGAAATCAAGTCCGTCGCCCGGGAAATGCTTTGCCGCACAGCAGAAACCTTCATTGCTGTGCGCGCCGTCCATATATGCCTTTGTCATCTCGCATACGCGGTCCACGTCATTGCCGTAGGTGCGGAGTCCGATCACCGGATTCTCCCAGTTATAAAGGATATCGCTGACCGGTGCAAAAGACAGGTTGCATCCGATAGCCGCCGCCTCTTTGTTGGACATACGTCCCAGCTCGTAAGCGTATTTCGTATCTCTTGTCGCGCCGATCTTGGTCTGCGGCGCAATCATCGTGCCGTCAGAGCATGCGCCGTTGCCGCCGTTCTCGGTATTGCAGGCAATAATCAGCGGAATCTTGCTGTTTTCCTGTAAGATGCGGTTCTGCTCGTGAACCTCTTTTCCGGACGCCGGATTATAACGAATCCCGCCGATGTGATACTTCTCCACCGTCATTTTCAGATAGTCTTCCTCTCTGGAAGAACCCATGTTGAAGAATAACTGCCCGATCTTCTCCTCGATGCTCATGCCTGCGATGGTGTCCTCCACCCATTTGCAGTCCTCATCCGAGAGAAAAAACGGTTTTGCTTTCATATCAACCATACCCAAAAACCTCCTTTTGCCTTTTCCACTTAATCTCCATATTCTGTTCAGATTTGATAGATTCTATCCAAATCTGCGGACAGCCGTTGTCCGTTTTTACTATAACATGCTTGTATACAAGTGTCAACCTCTATTCATTTTTTTAGATTTTATTTATAATTCCTGCATTTTTTGTCATTTTATACAGTATCGCCGCCCGTTCCCGGAGCCTTGGCCCTTCTCTTGTATACAAGCATTTCATATCCTCTGCACACAAGAATCGCTGCCGCGGCCCCAATCAGACCGCCGGCCAGCACATCCGTGGGATAATGCACGCCCACATACAGCCGCGACAGCGCAATTGCCGACGCGAGCACGAGCGCTGAAATCCCATACCGGCGCGGACACATCAGAAAAATGACTGTCGCGGCCGCAAACGAGCTGCCGGAATGCCCCGACGGAAACGAGAAGTCTCTCTGGGCCTCAATGATGCGCGAAAGCCCTTCCACCGCCTCGTAAGGCCTTGTGCGGGCCACAAAATTTTTCAAAAATACGTTGTTGACCAGGAAATTGCAGGCCATAGAGACCGCGGCCAGCGCCCCCGCGGTTCGGGTTCTCCCAAAAAGCAGGCATACCGCGGCCAGTATAATCCAGACCGCGCCGCCGTCGCCCAGATGCGTGATAAACGTCATTGCCGGAGTCAGCGCGTCACACCGCACATACTCCTGAATCCACAGCAAAATTGAAGCGTCAGGGTTCATAATAATCCTCCCTATCACAACTGATTTCGAACCGAACGTCTTTTTTAATAAAATGCGATTTCCTTGAAATCCATTCCGCCTTCCGTCTCAAATTCGATATAAAGCGCATGGATGCCGGAGATTTCGGGCAGCACAAGCCGGCAGGTTTTCCACTCCGGCGTCAGTTCTTCCCGCGCGGCCCCTACCGGTCTGCCATCCGGCCGATCCAGCCGCGCGCACACGCCAACCGCTCCGTTCCCCCGCAGTGTAAGTCCAAGCTCCCCGACATTTTCAAATAAAAAATATTTAAACCCCACCACGGCGTCCGCACGGATATTTGCAATATAATGTTCCTCTCCGTCCTCAAAAATGTATGGTTCCGTCTCCCGTCTGTGTTCCCCGGGTTTAAGGCGCACCGGCATTATCGCCGTGGAAGTCAGATGACAGCAGTAACACGCATTATAGCTTCCCTCCGCGGGCAGCGGCCCGCCGTTTAAACCGCAGCTTGTGATTTCCGTCTGCGCAAACAGGCCGTCGCCGCGGAGCGCCAGCTTTTCCGCGCATCCCTGCCTGCAGCACTCGATCGCATGGGTCTGCCTGTGATAAAATATATACCACCCGTCGGCGAGTTTTACAAGTCCGCCGTGATTATTCCCAAACGGCATCACCGGCCTCGTATTGCCGCAAAACCCCAGATCGGCATTGCTTATCAGCACCCCCTCGTACCGGTACGGCCCAAACGGCGCTTCGGCGCTCGCATAGGCCAGCTCATGCGTCAGTTCGCTGGAATATACCATGAGATAAGCGCCACCAATTTTCCGCGGGCTTGACGCCTCGTAGAATCCGTGTCCCTCAAACCCGGTGCCCTCCGTCACATTTCCGCCCGGAATGACCGGGTACGGGCCGTCCTTTATCGTTTTCATATCCGTCGCAAGCTCAAACCCGAGACTGGTCGCCGCGAACGGCGACGGCAGATTCCGGTACTTTTCCGGCACGGGTCCCGGCATGCAAAAACCCGTATAGAGATAAATTCTGCCGTCCTCATCCACAAGGACGCCGGGGTCGAACATTTTGTAGTCCTCATACGGCGTCCCGTCCGGCTTCTGCACGGTGCCATAGTAGGAAAACGGGCCTCCCGGCGAATCGCTGACCGCCACGCGGCACACCCTTTGCATATTGGTGTTAAAGTACAGATAATACCGCTTATCCGGCCCCTGCACAACATCCGGGGCGGCCATCGCATCCTCCGGGGCAAGTTCGGGACACTGCGCTCTGGCAAACCCCACCCCGCCGCAGGTCCAGTTCCCGGGATCGTCCAAAGGCGCCGACCAGATCATATAGTCCCCGGGGCAGTAATTTTTCTCTCCTCCCGCGAAATCGTGGGAGCCGTAGACATAGAGACGGTTCCCGAAAATCCGCGGCTCCCCGTCGGGAATATACTCGTCTAACGGCAGATACGGGTTCATCACTTTCGTTTTCATTACTATAACCACATTCCTTTCTCGACGTTTGAAAATTTTAACTTTCAGCCTTTCTCACCGTGAAAATACCGAGAGCGCAAGCAGTTTCTCCGCGGCATGATCCACCATAGACGGGTTGAAGCCCAGAAAATAAAACGTGCGCAGTTCCTCTAAACTCAGCGACATTTCCTCCGCGTCCTGCGCCTCAATATGCGCATACGCCAGCGGCAGATCTTCTTTCAGGATTTTCATCGCCTCTTCGTCATATTGCAGCTCCTCGAGCCTCGTGTCCATCGTATAGCGTTTCCGATAATCCCTTGCGGTCCGATATGTTTTCTCAAATACGCCCGCGCCAAGCGAGACGGTCTCCTCCGTTCCCGGAAGGTGCAGCTTGGCGTGACAGTCAAACGGCACTTCCACATGGACAAACAGACTTCCGTCCCTCTTGATTTCCCACTCTGACACATAGGTGCCGGAAACAGAATGATACGCATAACGGACTTTTGTCAGCCGCGGATTTATCTGCGGCGCGATGGAAACGCTCCGGTACCCCGGCGCCGTCGGGCGGATTCCGCCGATATACCGGTACACATATTCCATGACGGAGCCGTAGGCATAGTGATTCAGCGAATTCATCCCCGTCCCGCTGATACTGCCGTCGTCGAGTACGGAATTCCAGCGCTCCCAGACAGTCGTCGCCCCGAGGTTTACACAATGCATCCAGCCCGGGAAGCCCTCCTGAAAGAGCAGATAATACGCCAGATCTTCCAGTCCGTGTTCCGCCATGACCTGACACATCGTCGTCGCCCCGACAAACCCTCCCTTGATCTTATAGCAGTCCTTTTTCAGCCGCAGACGGAATCCTTCTATGATCCTGTCCTTCTCCCGGTAGATGCCGAAGCGCAGACAGAGCAGATACGCCGTCTGCGTATCCACCGCAAGCCTTCCGTTTGCGGTCACATACTCTCCCAGAATCGCCTCATAAACTTCGGCCGCCCTCGCTCCGTAAAAAGCCGCATCCTCTTTTTCTCCCAAAAGCTTTGCCGCCTCCGCCGTTTTTTTCAGCGAAGCATAGTAATAGACCGATGCCACAAAAAAGTCGTCGGTACCGCCCTTCATGCTCTGCGCAGTGACGCCGTCCTGCGCCAGCCAGTCCCCGAAATGAAAGCCAAAATCCCACAGATGCCGGTTTCCGTGCTCCGCATCCCCTCGGATGATAAAGTCGACCCAGTCCTTCATCATCGGGTATGCGTCTTTTAACGCTCCGAGATCACCGTAAGCCTCATACAGCGTCATCGGCAGAAACGTCGCAACGTCTCCCCAGACACTGCTGCCGGACGGCCCTTTTGCAAAATTCGGGATATAGTTCGGAATGACTCCCCCGTTTCGTTTCTGGTCCGCGCGCAAATCCCGCAGAAATTTGCCGAAAAAGGCCCTCGTGTCCATATTGATGCAGGCGGTCGGCGCAAACACCTGCGCGTCCCCCGTCCAGCCTAACCGCTCGTCTCTCTGCGGACAGTCGGTCGGCATATCCAGAAAGTTTGACTTCTGCCCCCACATGCAGTTTTCCGCCAGCCGGTTCAGCTTTTCGTCGGAGCAGTGAAATTCCGCCGTGACATCCAGATCCGAGTACACTGCTTTTCCGACAAAACACTTTTTGTAATCGACGCCACCGCACGCCTCCGTCGCCTCCGTCCAGTTTCCTTCCCCGTCCTTTTCCTGCAGGGTAACTCTGACGTAGCGGAATCCGAAATAAGTAAAATGAGGCCGGATTTCCTCCTCTCTGCCGTCCGACACATACACATACTGCGCCTTCGCGGTGCGGTAATTCTCGTTATAAAAATTTCCTTCCTGCAAAATCTCCCCGAAATCAAGCGTCAGCCGCATTCCCCGGGAAAGCCGCATCTCGTTTGCATGCACGCACACATACCCGGCAAAATTCTGTCCGAAGTCCAAAATGATCTCACCCTTCGGAGAGCGAATCACCTCCTGTACCGGCAGCTCTTCCTTTTCTGTGACCGGAACGCTGTAGCGCTCCACCAGATTTTCCCGTCTTACAATCTCCTCTTTTTCTTCCTCCGCGATTCTGACCGGTTTTAACTCGTTGCGCCGATTTTCCCACAGCAGACGGTTGCAGCGCTCCCCGTCGTAGATGTCGCTCAGTTCCGTGTCGCTTCCGAAATACTTCCAGGTCCCGTCGGTTCCGATCACCGCATGGCTCCCGTCCGCGTAATCAAAATGCATCTCGGCGATCGCGGCAAACTGATCGCCGTAGACCGCCCGCTCCCCCTCATAGCCCAGCCGTCCTTTAAACCATCCGTTCCCCAGAGAGAGTTCTATTTTATTCTCGCTTTGCAGCAGATCCGTGATATCGTAGGTCTGATACTGGATTCCGAAGCGGTAATCGTTGAAAAAGGGCGCAAGGATGTCAGAACCGATTTTCTTTCCGTTCAAAAACGCCTCATACAGGCCGACGCCCGTCACATAAATCCGCGCCCGCACCGCCTCCGCGGGAAGCGAAAATTCTTTCACAAAGACAGGGTGAAAGTCATCCCCCTCCTGCTGCCCGATCCATTTTGCGCTCCAGGCCTCTTTCATCTTTCCGGTCTCAAACCAGGACACCTCACTTTTTGCCGTATCCCCGGCGTCCCCCGTCACCTCGACGCGGTAATAATAGCGCGTGCGGGGTTCTAACGATACTTCGAGCGTCTCCCCGATGCTGCTTAACGCGCTTCCCTCTTTCTCGCAGATGACCGTCTCCATCCCGGCGTCGCGCGCCACCGTTATTTTGGCATGCGCCTGCGTCTTACTCTCCGTGTCGGTCACCTTCCACGAGCAGCTCACCCGCGGGAAGGAAAACCCGACCGGATTTTTCATCCCGTTTATTTTGGTCTCCGAAATCCGCATCCGTATTTCCTCCTGAATCAACTTTTTCTTTTCCGGTTAATAAGTCAGATATTCTTTTCCGCAGAAGGGGTCCACCGGGCTCTTGCCCAGAAACGCACTTCTCCCGAGAATCTTTTCCACGACCGCTTCAATCATCCCGTCATGATTCGAATACGCATTGATATACGTCTTTACCATCGGCACGTCGAGCAGATGATAGGGATTCTGGAACGAGATGAACAGCGTTGGGACAACTTCTACGAACCACGGAATGTTATTCCCGGCCCCGTAGGGCGCGTGCCAGTTCAGTCTCGCCGTCGTCTGGTTTGAGGCATTCTCCACATTTCCGAGATAGATTACCAAATCATACTTGTTCCGAAATTCCGTCACGGTCTCAAAACGCATCGGCTTCGAAAAATCAAACACCTCTTCCTCATACGCCGTGATCTCAAAGCCCTCTCTCTCGAGCAGCTCTTTAAAGTGGGTGAGCACGCGCTCTTCCGAAGGACATTTTCCGAGTATTTCAAGCAGCACGCGCTTATGGCGCTCCGGCGAAACCGGCAGCAGGCTCTGCGTATCTTTCACCAGCGTCACGGCTTTATCGGCGCATTCTTTTGCCCAGCGTCTGTGCGTCTCGCATCCGATTGCGGAAAGGTTTTCCCGCTTGGGCAAAAGCGTGCCCTCCCTCTGCTTTCTGTGAAGCCCCAGCGCCGCTTTTGCGGCTAAAATCCGGGTAACGGCCTCCTCGAGCCGCTCCTGCGACAGGACGCCCTGCTCATACCCTCTTTTCATGTAGGAGAGATCCTCCTCGTAATCCTTATTAAATAATACCATATCGCAGCCCGCTTCGATACAGTACGGAACGGATTTTTCGCGGTCCATCGCGGACAAAAATCCCACCATCGGCGTCGCGTCCGTGATAATCATGCCGTTAAAGCCCAGCTGCCCGCGCAGCAGATCTTTGAGCAGCTCCGGTGAAAGCGACGCCGGCATCACCTTTTTCGGGAAATCGGGATTGAACTTCTTCTGGTATGCGGGGAGCGCGATATGTCCGACCATCACGGTCAGCGCCCCCGCATCGATCAGCGCCTGATAGACGTCGCCGTATGTCTGATCCCATGCCTCGCAGGACAGGGAGTTTACGCTGGTCTGAATGTGCTGGTCCACCTCGTCCACACCGTCCCCCGGGAAATGTTTGACCGAAACGGCCGTCCCGCACTCTTTTGCGGCTCTCATGTACGCGAGTGCATATTTCTTTACCGTCTCGGGATCGGAGCCGTAGGTGCGCACATTCGTGATCGGATTGTGATATTCAAAGTCAATGTCCGCGACCGGCGCAAACGCATAATTGCAGCCCACCGCCTGGCCCTCCGCGCAGGAAACCCTTCCGAGGCGGTACGCCTGCTCCGGCTCTCCGGTCGCCGCCGCCGGCGACACCCCAAATGCCTTATATTATTTTCACCTTTTCCGCGGCTTCACACTCAAAATGCGCACCGACAACCCTCTGCGAAGCGCAAAAGATTATATTATTTCCGCGAACACAGCTTTCCGAAAGGCGGCCGAACGCGCCTGCGTCCACCCGCTTTATATCGATCAGATCTCCGGGCGCTTTATCGAGGAGATCGAGCAGGCCGACTCGTTCGTGCGGTTAGACAATCTGAATGCGAATATGGTCCGCAAATACTGCCTTCTCGTGCGCTCCTACTCCCGCGCACAGTACTCGCCGTTGATCCGGAACTGTCTGAACTATATTGATTTTAATTTCAAGCAGCCGCTCTCCCTGCTCTTTTTTGCCGAAAAATACGCGGTCAGCAAAAATTATCTGTCCACGCTGTTTCACCGCGAGGTAAAAGCAACGATGACAGAATATATCAACACCACAAGGATCCGTCACGCGATCATGCTTTTAAACACGACCGATCTGAGCATGCAGGCAATCTCCGAGCAGTGCGGCTTTTCGGACGCAAATTACTTTACGCGCACCTTCAAAAAAATACAGGGAATGTCTCCGTTAAAGTATCGACAATCCCTGCTTGGCTGACTTTCGTCCTATTCTAAAATTTTCAGTAAATCGCTGATTTGTTCCAGCCTGTAATCCGCAAGTCCGCTGCGGACCGCATCCCCGATCGCCGCCGTTTTCATTCCTCCGGCAATTCCGGCCTTAATTCCCGCCTCCGCATCTTCGACGACGAGACATCTCCCTGGCTCCTCACCCAGCAGCTCGGCGGCTCTTAAAAACACCTCGGGGTCCGGTTTTGACCTTGTGATCTGCGTTCCGTCGGAAACAGCGTCAAACGCTTCCGACAGCCCGACTTTTTCCAGAATAAATGCTGCGTTTTTGCTTGATGAACCGAGGGCGACGGCATAGCCGCGCCGTCTGAGTTCCGACAGCGTCTCCCTCACATCCGCGCCGACATCGGCCGGTGTCATCCCGGCAAGCAGTCCACGGTAAATTCTGTTTTTCTCCTCTGCGACAGCCTCTTTTTCTTCCTGTGATAAGGGTATCCCCTCATATTGCTCCAAAATAATCTCCAGACTCTCCATCCGGCTGACACCGCGCAGACGATGATTGATCTCCCCGTCAAAATAAATGCCGCGCGCATCCGCAACCTCTTTCCACGCCTGATAGTGAAAGCAATCGGTAAACACAAGAACACCGTCCAAATCAAAAATTACTGCATGAATCTTCATTTTTCTCTCCTGCTATCTGTTTTATTACAGGCAGCAGGTATCGGTTGAGTTTATTAAACTACTATATAACACAGATTCCTGGAAATATCAAATTTTTTTTGCAGCGCCAAAAATTTTCACTGCGGCCCGGTCAGCACGCGGTTTAAGAGATCCGCTAACGGAACCATCGCATTCATCGCCTCCTCGACCGTATTTGTCTGGGCTCCGACCTCGATCAAAAGCGTTTTCGGACAATAGTGCATGTTGTAGCGGTAACCCTTTAAGTAGATTCTTCTGGTAAAGCCCGGGTAGTATTCCGACGCGGCCAGCTGCATCTGAAACGAGATTGCAAGATTGTCTGCTATGTACGGATTGTACAGATAATCGATATCTCCGGTGCGCGTCGTCCTGCTCAGACCGTTAAAAAACATAATCTGCGCCATCCGGGTTCCCCCCATCTCCGTCACAAGCCTCGTGTCCTCGCGCACGCCGTCCCGGTGCAGATCGATTACCACCTCGATACTCGGATTTTCCGCCAGAAGCTGCTCCACCGCAGGCGCCGCGTTCGAGTACGCGTGGTCTCTGTCCCCCACGTCGTATTCCCCTTTGTGGTGAATCACATTCATGCCGTAGCGCTCCGTCAGAAGCTTTGCAAGGTAGTCTCCGACTCCCACGACCGTCGTTCCGGCATCCCCCGGCACGGAATCCGCATACCCCTCCTGGGAATGGGTGTGGTAAATCAGAATCTGGGGCGTAGACGCATCGTGGGAAAGCCTCACATCTTTCCCGAGCAGCGCATCCACGTTGAGCTGACTCCCGTCGATCGTCGTCGTGCTGTCAATCTGGTAAAAATTCTGCACCAGAAAATCAAAATCCCGCAGCTTTTCCCGCGAGTAGACATTTACTTTCTCTCCCGTCCCCACGGCTGCAAGCAGGCCTGTACCAGCGGCGGAGTCCCCCTGCGCCGGCGTCTCCTCATCTGCCTGTGCGTCTTCTCTCCCGCCTTCTTCCGCTTCACTGTCCGCCGCCGCATCCGCCTCTTTTGTCCCGCCTGCCTCCGGCATATCGGAAGCGGCCGCATCCGCCTGTTCCTCACCTACTATGACGACTTTCCCGGTCTCCTCATCCACATAGTTTTCATCCGCGGCCTCTCTTGCCAGAATCATTTCGTAGGAAAGTTCGCTCTCCACCTGCGTCGGATAGCTTTCCTGCTCCTTTTTTTCCCCACCTCCCACCGGAAAAAAGGCATCCAGCAGGTATGCCGCCATATCTCCCGTCCCGGTCTCCTCATACCACAGTCCCGGCATATAAAGCTCAAGCAGATCCTCATAGCAGGCCGCCGCAAGTTCCCGCCTCACGCCAGCCAGTCCTCTGCCCCAGCCCTCAAAAACAAGCAGCAGCGCCGCTCCCGCCAGCATCAGAAGGATCAGCGCTTTCTTTCCCTTTCTCTCTCTCTTTTCTCTTCTTCGATAAGAGTGTCTATAAATACGCATACTTAACTATATGCGGCCGCTTTTGTTTTATGATGGGTGTCGCATTCCGTTCTCCTGAAACATAAGGACCGTTGACAAAGCGTGCGTTCCGGTTACGCGAATGCGATATTAAGCCCCTCGGAAATCGTGAAGCTTAACCGCTTGACCGACTCGTCGATGTCTTTTGGCGTCACGAACATCGTGTTCAGATTCGGGGAGAGAAGCTCTCTGATCAGCTCGTATTTTTCGGCATCGTTTAATTCCCCGAGCGAATTTCCCAGGTCCTCGAATGCCGCGCTCTGCGTCATCGCCGTCACCAGGTTGTACATCGTGTCGTTAACAATCGTCGCCGCATCCACGACCGTCGGAATCCCGATGGAAATGACCGGCACGCCGAGACTTTTCTCGTTCAAACCGTGTCTGTGATTACCGACCCCGCTGCCGGGATTGATTCCCGTGTCCGTCACCTGAATCGTACGGTTCAGACGCTTGGTACTTCTCGCTGCCAGCGCGTCCACCGCCACGACAAGATCCGGCTTTGTCTCCCGGATAATTCCCTTGATAATCTCAAGGCTCTCCATACCGGTCTGCGCCATGACCCCCGGCACAATGCTGCTGATACGGTTTACCTCGTCCTTTCCGAACGCGTATTTCCCGTATTCCTTAATAATATGACGCGTGATAAAAAGATTGTCCACGACGCGCGGCCCGAGCGCGTCCGGTGTCACCTCGCGGTTTCCGAGCCCCACCACCAGAACCGACATCGGTTCTTTTTTGATGCGCACCAGCTTTTTGATCACGCCTGCAAGCTGCACGGAAATTTCCCGATGGTACCCGTCATCCTCCTCGTCCATATTTCCCGCCTCAATGGTAATATAGGTTCCTTTGGGTTTCCCCATGGTCTTCGCGCCGTTCTCCGTCTCAATCACAACGGTACTGATGGTCAGATTCTTGTCAATCCGCTCCTCCATAAAGCGGACCCCCTTCAGTTCCACGTTGTCTTCATTCATTTTTTCCTGAGTTTCCAAAGCCAAATCCGTACGAATCTGATACATGCTTCCCTCCATGTGTACACGTTTTCTGTGCATTCCGACTGTCTTTCTTTTTCCTGTTTATCCCATAGTATGGCGCCGCCGAAAAAAATTATCCGTCCGCCGGAAAAATTCAGACGCAAATTTCCGACTTCCAAATGCGTTTTATACCCGAAAATTTTTATTTTCAGTCCTATGCCCCTTGACAGAACCGGAAGAATATCCTAAAATATACTAGTATGTTTACATTGAACTGTCCGTGTCCGGCTTTAATGTAGATAAATTCAAACGCGATAATAACCATAAAATTGGAGGTGTACGGATTGGCTAACATTAAATCTGCTAAGAAACGAATTTTAGTGACAGACATCAAGACTGCCAGAAACAAATCGATCAGAAGCGAAGTGAAAACTTCCATCAAGAAAGTTGAGGCTGCTGTAGCTGCCAACGACAAGACTGCTGCAGACGCTGCATTAAAGACTGCTGTCTCCACAATCGAGAGCGCGGCTTCCAAGGGAGTTTACCACAAGAACAATTCTGCCAGAAAAGTTTCCCGCCTGACAAAGCTTGTAAACGCGATGGCGTAACAGGCGATATATTTTTTGAATGTAAGGGGATTAACCCACCCCGTAAAAACCAGCACCGTCATGCTGGTTTTTTTGTGCGGAAAAGAGGCCGCCACACTGTTTTCGGCAATGTACTGTAAAAATGTTGTGATAAAGTAAAGTTGTAACAGTAGTGGCTAGCCACTACTGTTACAACTTTACTTTATCACAACAATGATGCCTGAATGCGCCCATTCCGCCTACGGAACGAATATAGGCGCTCTGCTTTGGCTTCAATTCATCCATTGTCATTTTATCGTCACCTCATTTTCACCGCCTACGAATATGCTCTGCCCCTTTTTCAATCACCATCTCCACATGCTCGTCCGCCAAAGCATAGAATATCATTTTCCCATCCCTGCGCCGTTTAACCAGTTTATTTGATTTCAGCAAATTTAACTGGTGCGACACCGCTGACTGGGTCATTCCAAGCTGTTCTGCCAGATCGCTGACATTCGCATCCTGCTCCATTAAAAGAAGCAGGATGCGAATACGGGTAGGGTTCCCCAGCACCTTAAAAAATTCTGTTAAAATGTACAGATCGCTTTCTTTCAACCCGACATAATGTTGACTGTCCTGATATTCCGCCAAAGGAACCCCCTCCTTTCTTACAGCTTTTTCACAAACAGACAGCGGATTGCATTCAGCACCGCAAGAATCAT
>CAJTOI010000034.1 GCA_910577925.1 uncultured Roseburia sp. | reverse complement strand
TGAAGCCCCCCTCAAGATGAGATATCCCTACTGTAAGGTAATAAGACCCCTTGAAGACGACAAGGTAGATAGGGCAGAGGTGGAAGTACAGTAATGTATGGAGCTGACTGTTACTAATCGGTCGAAGGCTTGACCAAGTAAGAAATAAGTTGTTTCGATAGTTAATTTTCGGAAATCTGTATGAAGTTTTGAAGGTACAATTTGCTGATTGTTTATAGGGGATTGGTCAAATGGTATGATAGGGGTCTCCAAAACCTTTGGTGGGAGTTCGATTCTCTCATCCCCTGTTAAGTAAGCGAGTCGCTCAAGTCCGATAAAATTAAGGGCTTGAGCGATTTTTTTGTGCTTGTCTATTATATTTATTAAAACGGTCTGTAACACAAAAATAGAGTCGCCAAAACGGTGGCTCTATCTTTTCTGATTAATTGGCTGTATCCCTTCTTTTCTGGAATTATGTGTTTGATTTTGATTTTCCGGTTTGACTTTTTGAGTTATACGATTAAATTTATCGCGGTTATCTTGTTCTTGCAGCTGTTCCTTCGTTTTCTTATCCATTTTTTCACCTCAAAGACAGTATGTGTAATTCCCAATAAATTATATATAGAATTAATTATTTGCGATAGAGGTCTTTGATTTCAAATAAAATCATCAAGAAAGCCGTATATTTGCAGGAGTATAGATTCTGGTGCCCGGTCGAAAAAATGACCCGGGCATTTTTTTGGTTATTGTCATGCAATTCAAAAACTGCCTCTGTCAATAAGGACATAACTACCAGTATAATAACATCATTATTACTTAATATGGAGGAGATAATTATGGATCATGTATTTATCTGTGATGCGAAGACGGCCGTTGTAGAGACCGACAAGGGAACCGTAAAAGGGTATGTGTATGACGGAATTACCATGTTCAAGGGTATCCCGTATGCGAAGGCGGAGCGTTTCCATGCACCGGAGCCGGTGGAACATTGGGAGGGGATTTTGGATGTGACCAATTACGGATTTGTATGTCCGCTGCTGGATGCTACGATGAAGCCGAACGGCGAGATCGCGGTGCCGCACCGCTTCTGGGTGATGAATGAAAACTGCCAGAACCTGAACGTGTGGACGCCGGCATGTGACGGAAAAAAGAGACCGGTTATGGTGTGGCTGCACGGAGGCGGATTCGAGGCCGGTTCCGCGATCGAGCAGATTGCATACGAGGGCGAAAATATGTGCCGGTTAGGGGATGTGGTTGTGGTATCGATCAATCATCGTCTGAATATTCTCGGATATTTTGACGTGTCCGAGTATGGTGAGGAATACGCAAATTCCGGGAATGCCGGTACGGACGATATCATTGCGGCATTGAAATGGATTCAGGCGAACATCGAGGCATTCGGCGGAGACAAGGACAATGTGGTCGTGTTCGGACAGTCCGGCGGCGGGGCGAAGGTTACGACACTGCTTCAGAGTAAGGATGCCGACGGTCTGATTGCAAAAGGGATTAACATGAGCGGCGTAATCGGACCGGTGCTCGCAGACCAGAAAGGAAGCGGAAAAGAACTGGCGGAGACGGTTATGAAAGAACTCGGCATTGAGACGATAAAGGAACTCGAGAAGGTACCGTATGAAGCTTTTGCAAAGGCATATTTAAAAGTGAAGCCGGCACTGCAGAAGGAAGGCAAATACGTGGGCGGCGCACCGTGTCCGAACGCGTTTTATGCGGGCGAGCCGATTGAAAACGGTTTCCGGAAAGAGACGGCGCAGATACCGCTTATGGTCGGAAGCGTATTCGGGGAATTTGCGTCGTTTGCACCGAACCGGTATGACAGATCTGCCATTTCCGAGGAGGAAGCGTGGAACGCGGTAAAAGATATGTTAGGGGAAGAGGCGGTAGCGGAGCTGAAACCGTTGTTTGCGCATGCATATCCGGATCGGAATCCGATTGATCTGCTGACGCTTGATTTTATTTTCCGTCTTCCGGAACAGCAGTACATAAAAGCGAGATGTGAGGGCAGCAAGCAGACCTACTCGTACCTGTTTAACATGGATATGCCGATTGAAGGCGGAAAGACGCCGTGGCACTGTGCGGATATCCCGTTCTTCTTCCACAATACGGAGCTCGTTCCGGTTTCACAGGCGCCCGGAGTTACAAGCCGGGTAGAGGAAGAGATTTTCCGCAGCGTGATGGCGTTTGCGCACACCGGAGACCCGAATAACGATGCGATTGATGAGTGGCCGGCATCGACACCGCAGGAAGAGCACACAATGGTGTTCGGAAAGCAGAGCGGAGTGAGAACGAACTTTGACGCGGAACTGATTCCCGCGCTTGCAAAATACATGGGACCGGTATTTGCAAAGATGATGGCACATGCGGACGTACAGCATTAAGAGAGGGGAGGAGGAAGACATAAAATGAAAGCAAAAGGAAACAAAGAGCGCAAATATACAAAAGCGGCGATAAAAAAGGATTTTCAGAGAAACGGGAAGCTTTATCTTATGATCATACCGGCGGTAATCTGCCTGATTTTGTTTGCATATTTGCCGATGGGCGGGCTTCTGATGGCGTTTGAGAACTACAAACCAAAGAGCGGTATCTTCGGAAGCCAGTGGGTCGGACTCAAACACTTTAAAGACTTTTTTACGTCGTTCTATTTCCCCCGGACGATGAAAAATACGCTGTGGATCAGTTTCTTACAGCTGGCGATTGAGTTCCCGGCAACCATCATTTTTGCATTGCTGCTGAACGAAATTGTAAATACAAAATTCAAGAGAACGATTCAGACCATCAGCTATATGCCGAACTTTATTTCCATGGTTGTCATTTCCGGTATTATTGTCGATTTCTGTTCCTCGAGAGGAGCGCTTACGGCGCTGGTATCCCTGTTTACGGGAAGCAATCAGAATCTCTTAAGCATGCCGCAGTACTGGAGACCGATTTACATCATTTCGGATTTATGGCAGGGAATCGGATTCGGAAGTATCATTTATATGGCGGCGCTTGCGGGCGTGGACAAATCACTGTATGAGGCTGCCGAGATTGACGGGGCGGGGCGCTGGAAACAGACGCTGCATGTGACGCTCCCGGGTATTGCACCGACCATTATTATTATGCTGATCTTAAAAATCGGAAGTATGATGGGAGTCGGATATGAGAAAACGATTCTGCTTTACAATTCCCAGATTTATGAGACGGCAGATATTATTTCTTCTTATGTGTACCGGAAAGGTCTTGAGGAGTTTAACTACGGCTATTCCACGGCGGTCAGCCTGTTTAACTCCATCATAAACTTTATATTGCTGGTTATCTCAAATAAAATGAGTAAGAAGTATACGGAAACAAGCTTATTCTAAACGCGTACATATGGAGGGTAAAAATGAAAAGAAAAAAGACAGTTCCCGGCAGGATTTTTGATTTTTTTAATACGATATTTTTTATTTTTGTAATTGTTGTTTGCATCTTACCGATCTGGCATGTGGTGTGCGCCTCATTTTCGGATGCGGCATGGGTGATGTCACAGACCGGAGTTATCACACGCATCAAAGATTTTAATCTGAACGGATACAAACTGGTGTTTGACAACAAGGAAATCTGGTCCGGATATCTGAACACAATTTTTTACTGTGTCGTGACGACGGCGCTCGGACTTCTGATCACGGTGATGGCATCCTATGTAACGGCGATCAAAGGGGTTCTCTGGGCGGATGCGATTATGCTCTTTGCGTCCTTTACAATGCTGTTCAACGGCGGTATGATATCTTCATACATCATCAACACGCAGATGCTTCACATGTATGACAGCCGCTGGGCGGTCATTTTACCGGGGTGTTTTTCCGTGATGTATCTGATTCTGATTCGCACGGCAATGAAAGGTGTTCCGGACAGCCTGATTGAATCGGCGATGCTTGACGGAGCGGGACATATGACGATTTTGTTCCAGATCATGCTGCCTCTGATTAAGGCAACGCTGGCAACCGTGATTCTTTATTATGTCGTAATGCAGTGGAACTCCTGGTTCCAGGCGGCTATCTACCTGAGAGACCGCTCCAAGTATCCGCTTCAGATTATCATTAAGGAGATACTGATTACCGGTGACACTACGTCGGCAAGCAGTTCCAGTTCGATGGATTTCTCCGGCGATATGACGATGTATAAACAGTTAATCAAATATTGTACGATTGTGGTATCCACGGCGCCGATTTTTGCGTTTTATCCGTTTATTCAGAAATATTTTGAGTCCGGTGTCATGATCGGAGCAGTGAAGGGTTAAATAAGAGAGGGCAGGAAAGAGACTATATGGGAAAATATTTTTTAGATTCGGAGAAATATGCGTCGCTTGCGAGAGCGGTGGCGGCAGAGGGATGTGTTCTGCTGAAAAACGAGAAACAGACGCTTCCCCTCTGCAAAGGAGCGAAGGTGGCGGTTTTCGGAAGAATTGCGCACACCTATTATAAAAGCGGACTCGGTTCGGGAGGTCTTGTCAATACAAGGTATGTGGTCGGAATCTTAGATGCTTTCCGCAATGAGACGGATCTCGTGCTGAACGAGCAGGTGATCAAGCTGTATGAAGACTGGATCGCCGAGCATCCGTATGACGAAGGAAGCGGATGGGGAAAGGTTCCCTGGGCGCAGGAGGAGATGCCGGCGTCGGAGGAATTGCTCTCGGCCGGTGCGGATGCGGATGTGGCAGTGGTCGTGATCGGACGCACGGCGGGCGAAGATCAGGACAATACGCCGGAAAAGGGAAGCTATCTGCTGACGGATGCGGAATACGAGCTGATTGAAAAGGTCAGCGCCCGGTTTGAAAAGACAGCGGTCATCCTCAATGTCGGAAACATTATCGATATGAAATGGGTGGAAGAGCTTCATCCGACGGCTGTGCTGTACGCATGGCAGGGCGGCCAGGAAGGCGGAAACGGTGTTATGGATGTGCTTACGGGGCGGGTCAACCCGTCCGGAAAGCTGCCGGACACGATTGCAAGGGATATTTCGGATTATCCGTCTGCGGCAAACTTCGGAGGCGATAAGGAAAACGTCTATGCGGAAGATATCTATGTCGGATATCGCTACTTTGAAACGTTTGCGAAGGATCGGGTGATCTACCCGTTCGGTTACGGACTGTCTTATACGACCTTTGAGATAAAGGCGGCGCTGACCGAAGGGCAGGAAACGAAGCTCACGCTTAACGCCGTGGTGACAAATACCGGGAAGGTAACGGGAAAAGAGGCGGTACAGGTTTACATAAATCTTCCGCAGGGACGTCTCGGAAAGCCCGTGCGCGTGCTGGCGGATTTTGCAAAAACAAAAGAACTGGCGCCGGGCGAGTCGCAGATGCTGTCGTTTGCGATTGATAAAAGCCGTTATGCGTCTTATGACGATGCGGGCGTCACCGGTCATCGGAGCTGTTATGTGTTGGAGGAAGGCGAGTACGGAGTCTTTGTGGGCTCCGACGTGCGGAGTGCCGTCTGTGCAGGCTCCGTCCATGAAGATCTGCAGGTAATAGAACAGCTTGAGGAAGCGATGGCTCCGGTAAAAGAATTCAAACGCATGAAACCGGTGTTCGGGGAGGACGGAAGCGTCGAAATCGCTTATGAGCAGGCGCCGCTTCGCACCGTGCGTCCGGATGAGCGCCGGAGAGAGCGTATGCCGTCCGAACTTGCATACACGGGCGATAAGGGATACAAGCTCTGCGACGTATACGACAGGAAAGTGTCGATGGAGGAGTTTGTCGCACAGCTTGACGACGAAGCGCTGATTATGCTGTTCCGCGGAGAGGGAATGTGCAGCCCGAAGGTGACGCCGGGAACGGCATCCGCATTCGGCGGACTGACAGAGGCGCTTACACACTACGGTATTCCGACAGGCTGCTGTGCGGACGGTCCGTCGGGAATCCGGATGGACTGCGGAACAAAGGCATTTTCCATGCCGAACGGCACGCTGCTCGGCGCAACTTTCAATCTGGATCTGGTGAAGGAGCTCTACACCTTTGCGGGACTGGAATTGCGGAAAAACCGTATTGACACACTGCTCGGTCCGGGATTAAACCTTCACAGGAATCCGTTAAACGGACGCAATTTTGAATATATCTCGGAGGATCCGCTGCTCACCGGAAAGATGGGAGCGGTACAGCTTCAGGCAATGAATGCGTCGGGTACGACCGGAACGGTGAAACATTTCTGCGGCAATAACCAGGAGGCGCATCGGCGCGAGGTCAATGCGGTCGTGTCGGAGCGCGCGCTCCGCGAGCTTTATCTGAAATGCTTTGAAATCGCGGTAAAAGAAGGAAACTGCCGCTCGATTATGACGAGCTACGGGCCGGTCAACGGTATCTGGACTGCGGGGAATTATGACTTAAACACAACCGTGCTGCGGAAGGAATGGGGATTTTCCGGAATCGTCATGACAGACTGGTGGGCCGGCGCCAACACGGAAGGGGAAGACTGCGAGATTAAGAACCGCGCCGTGATGGTAATGGCACAGAACGATCTGTTTATGGTTAGCACCGATGCGGCGGATATGAGTCAGGACAACGTAAAAGAAGCGCTTGAAGGCGGCGTGATTACGCGGGCGGAGCTGCAGCGCAATGCGGCGAATATTCTGAACTTCCTGCTGCAGTCTCCGGCGATGCTTTATCAGATGGACGCAATCAGCGAGGAGGAACTCGCAGACCGCAAAACCCTTGAGGAAGGGGAAGTGTTTGCGGAAGATATCGTATATTATGCACAGGATGAGACGACCGGAGAAGTTCTGGTGCCGGGCAAAGACTGGGATACGAAGAAGGGGAACGGCATTGTTTTCGGCATCCGTGTCGCAAAAATGGGAATGTACGATATCACGTTCACAATGAAATCCGAACTGGGCGAGCTGGCGCAGCTGCCGGTGTCCGTATATTTTGACAACCAGCTGAAGATGACCGTCAGCGTTCGGGGATCCGAGGGAGCGGTGCTGACCGAGACGCGGGATATGGGAATGATTTTCGGAAGCAATCATTACATAAAGCTGTATTTCGGGGCGAGCGGTCTTGCGGTAGAGAATATCAGATTCACTCTGCGGGAAGAGATCAAGATGCCGTTTTAAAAAGAGATGCGGAAGGGATATTCCTGCCAATCGAGGGGATCGTCCGTGAATTACAATTCGGGCGCCGTAAACTGTTTGAGACAGTTTACGGCGCCCGAATTTGATAAGCGCGAACAAAAAGAGGAGCGCTCGTTTTGCTTATTCAGCTGCTTGATTTGCGACCGATTCTTTGTATTGCCCGGGCGTGATGCCCTCATAGCGTTTGAAGGCGCGCTGCAGCGTCTTGATATCGGTATAGCCGGTCATGGCGACGCAGTCCTTGATGGCATATCCCTGCGCCAGCAAATCCTTGCAGCCGGACAGACGCGTCATATGAATATAATCTAAGATGCCGATACCGCTGAGCTTGCGGAAACGGTTCCCGAGGTGCGCGGCCGAGACGGAAAAGTGATCTGCGACATAGGAAACGCTCAGATCCGGATTCGCGGAGTGTTCGCGGATATATTGTTTGACGGATTCGGTCCAGGCATCGTCGGAATGGCTCTGATGCTGATAGTCAAACAGTTCGTCAAAAACGGCCGAAATCTCGTTTTTCAGTTCGACGATCGAATGCGCGTGCAGCAGTCGGGAGGAATATTCTTCTTTCACGTCATCATTCATTCCCATATCGTTCAGTTTATCTAACAGCATGCTGATCAGCGCATATGCCTGACACTGATTGTACGAAAAATAGCGGATGTCGTGCAGAAAATAATGCGCGACGATTTCGTCGATCAGAGATTTTGCCATGTCATAGTTATTCGCAAGAAGGCTGTTGGACAGCTTTTTCTTGAGCATAAGCAGCGAATTGCCGTCGGGGCGCGCTTCCTCCGTCTCCGCGTGATAGACGCTTACGGGGCATTCGTTTTCCCAGAAGGAAATATGGGAGTTCAGGATGTAGGCTTCGGAGTATGCCTCGGGCAGTTCCGTCCAGAGCGCATGCCGTGCGCTGACCGCTGCATGAGAACGAAGCTCGAACACTTTCTGGAAGAAATCAATATAGTTTTTGACATTTGCAACCAGACTGTCCAGGGCAGCGGTATCGTCACCGGCCGGAATAATGCAGATTACCATGCTGTCGGAGACGATGCTGATGCCGCATGCAGCGCTTTCGTCCTTTTTGATAAAAGCTTCGTCAATGACGTTTTTCAGGGAAAAGAACAGCAGGGAATAGGACTCCTGGCTTTCCTTCTGGCCGCGGATAAATTTGCAGGTCTCGATATTCGAAAAGGAAAACAGCAGAATACAGTAGTCCTTGATTCCGCGGAGGGCCGGATGACTGTCGTGGTATTCCAGAATCCAGTCTTCATTCGGATAAATCCCTTTCAGAAAGTTCGAGAGTGTTGTCTCGGACAGATTTTCTTCCTGCAGGTATACCCGGTGTGTGAGCCTGCGGTTGTCTTTGAGCATCGTGGTAAGCGCTTCTTCCAGCTTTTTGTAGCTCTGCGGCAGCGCGATCCCGGCGTTCTTTTTCCGGCTGTCCTCGATGATCGACAGAAGGTGATTGATCGGCGCCGTGCTCTTTTTCGTAAAATAGAACGCGAGGAAGAGCCCGATCAGGATGCTTGCCGAAAGGCTCGCGATATATTTTAGAAGAAGCAGATTGATCGCGCGGTAAAACGCATCCTTTTCGAGGTACATTCCGTAATAGAAGGAAAGCTCGTCGGACGGGATGCCGGAGATCAGCGTGTCTTCGTTTTGCGCAAAAAAGGTCTGCTGTCCGCCTGTCTGTGCATACATTGTCTCATAATCGGGAAGCTTGTCCGTGGAGACAAGATTATCGGAGCACCCGAAAAAGACGTTGTCTTTGTTCAGAAGGAAAAATGCACCGTTTTCCGTCGTTTTATAGTAGCCGAGCTGACGCTGCAGAGCGTCCCAGGAGAGAATGCCGTACGCGACGGCGGTCGTCTTTTTCAGACTGTAGTCAAACAGCGCCTGATAAATCAGAATATACGTCTCGTCTGCGCCGGTTAAAAGCAGATACCCGCTGGGGGCGGATGTCGATGCAAGAAAATCCTCTATCGTCAGATAGTACCTGCTCAGGTAGGAGCCGTAGAGGGGAGGCGCATAACGTTTGGAGTCTGTCACAAAGGAGTCGTTGTGACGGAAGTAGATTCCAAGGCTGTCTATGTAGGGATAACTGCGTTTGTAATCGGAGAGCGAGTGGGAAAGTTTGGCCGCGAGAAACATGGACTCGGGCAAAAACAGTGACTCGGTCGCAAGCAGCTTGGTATTGGCGTCAAGAGAAGCCGTATTGACGACAATTTTTGTGTTGTGTATCATTGTGTCACAGATTGTTTTTTCATGCTGCAGGATGCTGTCCTGGTAGTGCAGGGTATCCTGCTTCATGATGGAATTTACACTGAACAGACAGAGAACAAAAGCGATAAAATGTATGAGCGTGCTGCTTGTCGCGGCGATGCTTACCGGACTTGTGGCCGGGTGTGGGGAAAAGGAATCGGGTGCGGACAGCACCGGGGGAGCCGCAGCAGGCGGAACCGAAGTGACAGCGGGAGATTTTAACGGAGACATTAAGCTTCCGCTTACCGACGAGCCTGTCACACTGACGATTTATATGACTTCGGATGCAAATTATTTCCTTGTAAAAGATGACTATGCAGAGAGCGAGTTCTTCCAGGAGATGGAGAGAAGAACCGGCGTGCATATTGAATTTGAAGTTCCGGCTTCCGGGGAGGAGACGAGCGCATTTAACCTGATGATATCTTCCGGCGAGCTTCCGGATATGATCTGTATGGCACAGAGCTACCCGGACGGAATGGATGCGGCGATTGACGACGGCTACTATCTGGATCTGACGCCTTATCTGGATACTTACTTATATAATTACAATCAGGTGCGTCAGTCGGATCCGTATTTTATGAAGAACTCCGTGACCGATTCCGGCCGTGCAGCCATTATCGGCATCTTAAATACAGAAAAACAGGGACCGTGGGTCGGCATGCAGATCCGTCAGGACTGGCTTGACGAGCTGGGGCTTGAGACACCGACGACCTATGACGAGCTGGAAAACGTGCTGACACAGTTTAAGGAGAAGAAGGGCTGCTACGCACCGCTTGCGATGAGCTCAAACGGAAACTATGTGTTCGGCGAGCTGGCTGCAGGCTTCGGAGTGACCGGAGACTACATTAATAAAGACGGTACGGTGGTTGCGGGATTTGCAACGGATGAGTGGAGAGCGTATCTGACGAAGATGAATGACTGGTACGAAAAAGGACTGCTTGATCCCGATTTTATGACGGATTCGCCGTTCTTTGTAGACACCGAGCTTGTTACCACGGAGCAGTCCGGCGTATGGTATTCCATGTATACGATGGCTGCAATGTATGAAGCGAGTGTTCCCGGCGCAGTTGTAAAGGCTCTGCCGAGCCCGAAGTTAAATGAGAACGATACCCTGCATATCCGTATTCCGGATACCCATATGGCGGCCGGCGGACTTGCGATTTCCGCGGACTCCGAGCACAAAGAGCTTGCGATGCAGTGGATTGATTATCTGTTTACGGAAGAGGGCGCTGCGCTTGCAAACTACGGAATTGAAGGGAAGACCTTTAACTATAATGAAAACGGCGAGGTTGAGTGGACGGATGAGATTTTAAACAGCTCGGAAGGACTTACGGTTTCACAGTCGCTGATTACCAAAACGCTTGTTCCGTCACAGATTCCGAGCCACTACGACTGGACGAGAGAATTGATTCTTGTAAATGAGAAGGACCTCGAGTCTTACGATATCTGGGCAGACGATACACACTTAGATGACTGGGTAATGCCGGGCGGCGTATCGCTCACCAGCGAGGAAAATATGGAGTTTACGTCCTACAATTCCAATATCAGCACGCATTTCAAAGAGGCTTCCAATCAGTTTATCTCGGGCGTGCGTGACATCGAGGATGACGACGATTGGAATGAGTATCTTACTACCATTGAGGGAATGGGACTGGAGCGCTGTATCGAGCTCAAGCAGGCTGCTTTAGACCGTTACATGGCACGTTAGGCCGGACAACGGGAAAGTCTGTGAATATAAAAACGGGAACTGCATTGCAGTTCTCGTTTTTTGATGTGCAGGGGACGTGAGATGCGAACAAAATGAAATCCGTAGACTTGACCGTAGACAAAAGAGGAACTATAATAAAAGTAACAAAAGACAAACATAATTATGGAGGGAGTAGTTATGAAACAAATCAAAAAGATTTTGGTAACGGTGGCCGTATGCCTCGCGGCAATGCTGGTCGTACCCTGTGTTGCGCCCGACGCGCCGTTTTCGGTTACGGTTCAGGCCGCGGCAAAAGTAAAATTAAATAAAAAGGCGGCATATGTGACAAAAGGGGAGTCGGTACAGTTAAAGATATCGGGGACGAAGAAGGCCGTTAAGTGGAGCAGTTCCAATAAGAAAATAGCCACCGTAAATGCAAAGGGAAAGGTTAAGGGGGTAAAGAAGGGAACCGCTACAATCACGGCAAAGGTCGGCGGGAAAAAATATACCTGCAAAGTGACGGTTGAGACTCCCAAAATCAGCAAGACAAAGGCGACTGTCAGTAAAGGAAAGACCATAACCTTAAAAATGAGCGGTACGAAGCAGACTGTAAAATGGTCAACTTCCAACAAGAAAATTGCAACGGTCAGCAATAAGGGTGTTGTAAAAGGTGTGAAGAAGGGCACTGCAACCATCACGGCAAAAGTTGGGAGCAAGAAATATACATGTAAAGTAACGGTAAACAATACGGTTGCGTTAAAGTCCATCTCACTCAACAAAAAATCTATTACATTGGAAACAGATGAGGAGTATAGGTTAAAGGTTACCTATAATCCGTCCAACACAACGGTCAGCAAAAAAGTAAAGTGGACAAGTTCTGACGAGGATATCGCGGAAGTCGACGAAGACGGCTGGGTTTATGCATGGGAACCAGGCACTGCTACGATTACGGCAAAGGTAGGCGATAAAAAAGCTACCTGTAAGGTGACTGTGGAAGACCCGGACGATGATGACTGGGATGATAGCGATGACTGGGAGGACGATAATGATAATCCGGTTGATTCCAATATACAATATTTAAAAGATTATATCTTAAGGTATGGAAGTAGAAATAGCGATGGTAATTATTTTATCAGACTGGATGATTATGAGTATACATATGGTATTGTTTATGAGATAGATTCGGAAAGATTTGAATTTGTTTATATTTATAGTGATGGTTCGGATAAGAGTATAATAGCAATGGAATTAAGAGAGACGGGAAATAGCATGTTGCAGGTAGATTATAATATATCGGCTGGTGTTTATGCAGCTACAGCAAATGCACAAATTAATATGCCGAAATATAATCTTAAGACAGATGTTTACTTTAATGTAACATCAGCATACGGATATTCAAATTCAACGATTCAGGAACTGGGAAATATAGAATTACGCATTGCAATAACGGGCTGGGATCTATTGATGGATTCTAAAGCAGGAATTGGGCTTCGAGATATTGGATTTAGTTCTTTATATTATTGAAAGAGATATGGCATCGTTTAGAAAAGGACACCCCGGGAACTCCCCGCGGGTGTCCTTTTTTATATTTTTCACAAAAAAATAAGGTTTTTTCAAAGTGGTATGGAATATTTGCTGAAAATATGATACACTTTTTCATATAGTATTTACGGAATATATATTGCTTAAGGAGGACATGACAATGAGATTAGTGACACGTTCGGATTTCGACGGCCTTGCCTGCGGGGCGCTGCTTCTGGAAGCGGGTATTATTGATAATTGGAAATTTGCGCATCCGAAGGATTTGCAGGATGGCATTGAGGATATAAATGAGAATGATTGTCTGGCGAATGTGCCGTTTGTCGAGGGCTGCGGTTTGTGGTTTGACCATCATTCGAGCGAGCATGAGAGACTTGAGCTTGAGGGGAGATATAAGGGGGAGAGCAGGATCACACCGTCGTGCGCGAGGATTATTTACGAGTATTACGGCGGAAAAGAGCGGTTCCCGCAGTTCGACGATTTGATGGAGGCGGTCGATAAGGTAGATTCCGGAAACCTGACAATTGAGGAGGTCATGAATCCGCAGGGGTGGATTCTGATCGGGTTTCTGATGGATCCGCGGACCGGTCTCGGAAGATGGCGGCAGTTTGCGATTTCCAATTACCAGCTGATGGAAAAGCTGATGGAGGCGTGCCGTGTGATGACGACCGAGGAGATTCTTGCGCTGCCGGACGTAAAGGAACGCATCGAGGTGTATAACGACCAGATGGACAAATTTAAAGAGATGGTCCAGAAGCACACCAGAGTGGAGGGAAATGTCATTATTTCCGATCTGCGCGGGGTGGACCCGATTTATACCGGCAACCGTTTTATGGTATACAGCATGTACCCCGAGCAGAACATTTCGGTATGGATTGTGAACGGACGCGGCGGCAAGGGCTGTTCGGCGGCGGTCGGCTACAGCATTCTGAACAGGACCTCGGATGTCAATGTCGGAAGTCTTATGCTCAAATACAACGGCGGCGGCCACCGAAAAGTAGGTACCTGCCAGTTCTCCGATACGGATATGGATTCGGAATTGCCGCGGCTGCTCGCCGAGCTTTGTGCACTGGCAAATAAATAGTCCGTTTTCAGCGGTTATACATATATTGGAAATATAGGAAATATTATGAAAAGCACCCATTTTATGGGTGCTTTTTTGTAGAGTATTTTTGGCATATTCCGGTTAGAGAGAAAGCAGACGGGGCGTATTTGACACAAACGGAATAAAAAGTTATTAATTTATGGACAATAAGAAAGAAATTTTTCTGTAATAATTTTGTATATAAAATTTGACTTTTGGTAATAATTTAGTATGATAAGGGACATGTGCCGCGGCGGAAACCTCGCCGGGCAGAAATTGGGTATCATTTTTGAGGAAAGGAGCAAAATGAACAAGAAAAAATTGAACGCGGCGGTGGCGGCGCTGTTTGTGTCAGTGCTCACGGTTACGGCCAGCGTTCAGGGAAAGCAGGTGCAAGACCTCTGCACGGCGGAAGAAAAGTGGTGCCGCCGGCCTGCGGCAGGGATATGCCTGGCGCTTTCTGACTATTCATTTACGACAGAATCAGATGAAAAAACAGGTATCGAGAAAAAAGAGAAGGACAGAGTAGGAGCGGGAAACGGGGGCTCCGGGGAGCTTATAGACGGGAAGAACTATGTAAAAACAATGAGATATGAAAGGAACGTTCCTGTAAAGAAGATATTCGAAGCGGAGAAGGCGGAGGAACGAAAAGGAAACCGCTGGAATATATCGCTGACAGAGGATGAAATCAATCTGCTTGCGGGAATTGTATGGCTGGAAGCGAGAGGGGAACCGGTGGAAGGCCAGGAAGCAGTCGTGGAGGTGGTGTTTAACCGCATGGCGTCCGAACTGTTTCCGAATACGCTTTATGACGTGTTGAGTCAGGGAAATCCGACACAGTTCTGCTCGTGGAAGAGCAGAAACAGTGCACAGCCGACAGAGAAGGAATATCAGTCTCTTGACAATGTGCTGAACGGAAATACAAATATATTAAGAAATGATACGCTATATTTTTCAAGAGAGGCGTTGACTCCGAATGTCGACAAACGGATCGGAGACCACAGCTTCTGCTATTAAAAAAGTGCTGTCACATGACCGGAAACGGTCTGGGGCAGCGCTTTTTTAATAGCAGAATGCCGCATGACTGGAAATATCTACTTGTAGATTAAAGAGAAATCCTCTGATAGAATGCAATGGTAATATGAACGAAACAAATTTGTAACAATTGCGAAACAAAATTGAAACGGAGGAACATATGAAGAGACGAATGAGACGAGTGGCATTGCTGTTTGCGGGGTGCCTGATGATTTCCGGCGGCCGGACACAGGAGATTTTGGCATCTCAGAAGGCGGCTCAAAGTCCGGCGGCCGGGATTTCGGCGGTTTTTGCGGAAATCATGGCAGAAAACGAGGAGCGCGGAGAAAAGACCGAGGTAAAACAAAAAGAGTGGTTAAAGAGTATGCCCGAGAAGATTGAACGCTCGGAATTTGCAGATATCGCGGTTGCGCAGGTCAATAATTATGTAAATGTGCGCAAGGAGCCGAATACGGAGAGCGAAGTTCTGGGAAAACTTTACGATGATTCCGCCGCGAAGGTTTTGGAGACGACGGAGGACGGCTGGCACCGCATTGAATCCGGAAGCGTAAACGGCTATGTGAAGGCGGAATATGTGGTTGTGGGGGACGAGGAGCTGGCGCGCAGCGTGAGCACGCGGTATGCGACGGTTACGACCACCACGCTGTTTGTGCGGGACATTCCGAGCACCGAGGGCAAAGTGCTTACGATGCTGCCGGAGGGCGACGATCTGGTCGTGACAGAGGAGGAGCATGAGGGCTGGGTGAAGGTTTCCACGGAAGAGGGAGACGGTTACATATCGACGGATTATGTAAATTTAAGCACGGAGTTTATTCATGCGGAGTCAAAGGCGGAAGAGGAAGCGCGGCTTGCGAGAGAGGAGGCCGAGCGCAGGGAGGCGGCGCGCGCGGCAGAGGCGGCGCGCGTATCCCGTGAAGCCGCGGCTTCACGGGCAAAGTCGTCACAGCAGAGCGCGAACCGCAATCCGGCGCCGGCTGCTCCGAGCGCATCCTCAAACGGACAGGCGGTTGTGGACTATGCGAAACAGTTTGTCGGCAATCCGTATGTGTACGGCGGCAACAGCCTGACGAACGGGACCGACTGTTCCGGCTTCGTGAAGGGTGTGTATGCGGCATTCGGAATCTCTCTGCCGCGGACGTCTGCGGAGCAGCGGAATGTGGGATACGGAGTGAACCTCGAGAATATCCAGCCGGGCGATATCGTCTGCTACAGCGGACATGTGGGGATCTATGCGGGAAACAATACGCTGGTGCACGCGAGCAACGAGCGGACCGGCATTACCTACACATCCCCGATCACGTACCGTCCGGTGCTCGCGGTGCGGAGAATTTTTTAACCGAATGTGATGGGTTTGTGAAAGTAATATGAAAAAAATGTGAAAAAATTTGTTGGAAGGCCTTGCCATTTTCATCATACTGTACTAAAATCTTAGATAAAGGATGTTATAATTCTTTTGCTATTTTCAAAAAGGTAGGAGGAAATACGGTATGAAATCAAGGAAGATGAACAGAATCTTAAGCCTGTTATTGGCGATGGTCATGGTAGTCGGCGTATTTGTAGTGCCGACGCCGGATGAGGTGTCTGCGGCGACCAAATCGTATGCGTTTGAGAGCAAAAAGGCTTCGTCGGTTACGATCAAGGATGCAGACTGCTACACCAGCAGCGGTGCCGTTAAGGCGAACTACATCAAGTTCAAATCCGGCTTTACGGGGTATATCACCTTAAAGATGTCAAATGCATCGAAGGTATCCAATTATACGGCCGGATATCTGACGCTCTGCAATAGCAAGAAAAAGTCGATCGGTGCCACAAGAGAGGTTTGGAGTACGCAATATGACGATTCCAAATACTACACCAGAACTTACGGCGTGAAGAAGGGACAGACTTACTATTTCAAGGTAGAGGCAGCTGCAGGCGTTAAGATCAAAACGGCAGTGAAAGCTGTGTCAAAGAAATATACCTCGCAGAAGAAGGCAAAGACCTTAAAGGCAAAGACGACGGTCGGCGGCGTAATCATCGCAAATGACAAGACGGCTGACTGGTACAAGATTTCCGTTCCGGCGAACAAGCGCGTAAAGATCACCGTTGCGGCAAAGACAAACGGCGATGACGATAACACTGGTATCAAGGCGACACTGATGAAGTCCAACGGGAAACCCTTTAAGACAGGTGCATACTGCTACGCATCCGTAGTGACAAAGTCTGACTGGTGCAAATATCTGAGAAAAGATCAGTACGGAAATCAGTACGGTATCTCTGACAAGAAGGGAACTTATTACATCAAAGTTGAGCGTCTGAATAAGAGCTCAAACGGCTACTACACAGTGAAGTGGCAGACATACTAAAGCAAAAGAATATAACAGGAATCGACAAAAAGACCGGGGAGTTTCCTCCCCGGTCTTTTTTATGCACACAGGCCCCCAATGGAAGTATGTCAGCAAAGCTGACGGGTGCCCGGCGCGCGAGTAGGGAAGATGAGTCTTCCCTACTCGATTACAGAATATCCGCCGCATTTCTGCGGCGGTATGGTTATCGGAATGAGCGGACTAATTGTCGCTCTCGTCGTCTGCCGACATCGAGTAAACCTGCCGTTTCCGTGCCATCTCGTCGTTTTCAAGATACTCGTCGTAAGTGGAAACCTTGTCGATAAAGGTTCCGTCCGGAAGGAACTCAATGATGCGGTTAGCGGTTGTCTGTACGACCTGATGGTCACGTGAGGCAAAAAGCACAACTCCCGGGAACTTGATCAGCCCGTTGTTTAAGGCGGTGATGGATTCCATGTCCAGGTGATCCGTCGGTTCATCTAAGATCAGGATGTTGCTGCCCATAATCATCATGCGGGAGAGCAGCACGCGAACCTTTTCTCCTCCGGAGAGCACCCGCATTTTTTTTGCGCCGTCCTCGCCGGCAAAGAGCATACGGCCGAGAAAGCCGCGGACATAGGTCGCGTCCTTAATCTCGGAATACTGAGTCAGCCAGTCTACGATCAGCAGATCCGTGTCAAAGATTTCGGTGTTGTCTTTCGGAAAATAGGACTGACTGGTTGTGACACCCCACTTGTAGGAGCCGGAATCCGGTTCCATCTCCCCGGCTAAAATCTTAAACAGTGTCGTCTTGGCAAGCTCATTTCCGCCGACAAAGGCGATCTTGTCATCGTGTCCGACAATAAAAGACACGTTGTCGAGCACTTTTGTGCCGTCGATGGTCTTCGTAAGCCCCTCTACGGTCAGCACTTCGTTTCCGATCTCGCGGTTCGGACGGAAATCAATGTACGGGTATTTGCGGCTGGAGGGACGGATCTCATCCAGCTGGATTTTTTCGAGCGCGCGTTTTCTGGAGGTTGCCTGTTTGGATTTGGAAGCGTTTGCGGAGAAGCGGGAGATAAATTCCTGCAGCTCTTTGATTTTCTCTTCCTTTTTCTTGTTGGCCTCCTTCATCTGTTTGACGAGCAGCTGGCTCGACTCATACCAGAAGTCGTAGTTGCCGGCGTACAGCTGAATCTTGCCGTAGTCAATGTCGGCGATGTTGGTGCAGACTTTATTTAAGAAATAGCGGTCGTGCGATACGACGATCACGGTATTCTCAAAATTAATCAGAAATTCTTCCAGCCAGCTGATGGCGTCGAGGTCCAGGTGGTTGGTCGGCTCGTCTAAAAGCAGGATATCGGGATTGCCGAACAGCGCCTGCGCCAGCAGCACCTTGACTTTTAAGGCGCCCGGCATATCTGCCATGAGGTTGCAGTGCTCCTCGACCGGGATGCCGAGGCCGTTTAACATGGTTGCGGCGTCGGACTCGGCATTCCAGCCGTCCATATCCGCAAATTCCGCCTCAAGCTCACTGGCACGGATTCCGTCCTCGTCGGTGAAGTCTTCCTTCATGTAGATGGCATCCTTTTCTTTCATAATGTCATAGAGCCGTTTGTTTCCCATGATAACCGTATCGAGTACGGTATACTCGTCGTACTTAAAGTGATCCTGCTGCAGGAAAGAAAGTCTCTGCCCGGGGGTAATGATGACTTCTCCGTTTGTGGGCTCCAGCTGTCCGGATAAAATTTTTAAGAAGGTGGATTTTCCGGCGCCGTTTGCACCGATCAGACCATAGCAGCAGCCTTCCGTAAATTTTATATTCACATCTTCAAAAAGAGCCTTTTTGCCGATTCGTAAAGTGACATTGCTTGTACTTATCATTGCCGTTTTCTCCTTAATTTTATTAAATCATTCCAAAATTTCACATCAATTCGTATCATACTAAAAAAAGGCTGGAAATGCAACCGAAACATCTTATTAAATGTACATTTTAAAAATACATTCGGGGCTTCCTGTTTGAAAAAAAGTTTGTTATAATAGTGCACATTGATTGGTTTGAAGACGCAGGGGGAAAAGATATGGAACGATATGAGCTGGAATTGGAAAAAACAGCACATGAAGAGTGCGTGTCGATACTGACGGACAAACTGCATCGGGAGAAATATGAGCGGAAAAAATTACAGGAGCTTGTGCGCGGGCTCCCGGTAGGGCTTGCGGTGTTAAAAGGAGGAAACGGACTATATTTTGAGGAGGTCAACGAGGCATTTCTGCGGGAAGAGGGCTATACGCGCGCGGACCTTCTCACAGGGAACCGGCCGTTTACCGACTATATCTGTAAGGAGGATATCGGCGGGTTTGAGGATATGATGGAGAACTGCCGCGAGGGGAAGACGACGGAGCATATGGAGCTGCGCTTTGTCGGAAGCGACGGGAATCTGCACTGGTTTATGGTACAGACCAGGCTGTATGCGTACCGGAACGCGACGCCCTATTATCTTCTGACCGCATGGAATATTGACGAGCGCAAAGCGCTTGAGAATAAAAGAAAACGGGTCAGCAAAAAGCGGAACAGACAGCTGGCCGAGGAACTTCGCCTTGACCCGCTGACAAGGCTTTTGAACAAGGTGGCCATCGCGGAGGCGATAACGCAGGCGATTGCGGAGGAGCCGGACGCGACGCATGTGATGTTTCTGATTGATATCGATAATTTTAAGCAGGTCAACGATACGTTTGGGCATACGGTCGGCGATACGGTGATTCTGGATGCCGCTCAGGCAATCGCAGAGCAGTTTGACAAAAAAAGTCTGGTGGGAAGAATCGGCGGGGACGAATTTCTTGCGTTCATGAAGCATACAACAGTAGAGAAGGCGAAAGCGTGTGCGGAGAAACTCTGCGGGGAAAACACAAAACAGCTGATCGGCGGCGATGCGGTGGTGAATGTGACCTTGAGCGTGGGGCTCGCGGTCTACGGTGTGGATGCGTTTGATTACAAGACTCTCTTTGAAATGGCGGACAGAGCGATGTATCAGATCAAGAGGGGCGGCAAGAACGGGTTCCATTTTGTGAAAAAGGGGGAGGAGCAGCCGATGCCGTCGGCGGAACGTCGGAGTATGCGCGAGGAGGAGTGGCAGGTGCGGAGCGGAGATATGGATAAGGAATTTCTTCACTTTGCATTCAGCCTGCTGTCTCATGCGCGGGATATCAACGGATCTTTAAATGTTCTGATCGAGCAGATCGGAAAGAAATATCACGTGGATTTTGCTGCCGTCTTCGAAAATATGGACGAGAAGTCGGAGGTGATGCTGACAAATTGCTGGAGCAATTACGGGCAGGTGTATGAGAAGCCTGTGTTTATGCCTTATATCCACGAGTTTGAGGAGGCGGGTGTCGGGGAATTTGTAATGATAGAAGAGATGCCGGGGGAGGAGCGGATTCTGCTCTCAAACTGGAACAAAACCAGGCAGCGCATCCGCCGTCTTGCCGCGCTGAAGTTTGAATTTTCGGGCAGCCGCATCGGGCGGCTGTGCGTCGGATGGCATCACAGAGAGCGGAAGATCACGGCGTCGGAGCGGGAAACCTTCCGCGAGCTGGGGCGCATCGTCGGCGTGTTTGCCACACTGCGCAGAAAGCTGAGTGAGGATCAGCGGGAAATCAGACAGCTGCAGGAGCTGGATATGCTGACGGGGCTTTATAATCCGGACGCATTTCGAAAGAATGTACAGAAGCATCTGGCCGTGATGCAGGAGAAAACGCCGGATATGGTATACGGACTCGTGCACATTGATATCAATAATTTTTCTTATGTCAATGAGAATTTCGGCTCGGAGGTAGGGGATCACATCCTGCAGGAACTGGCAGAGCAGATCCGCGGGGCGGATTACGTGCTGGAGGGATGTCATCTGTACTCGGATTTTTTTGTGGAGCTGATCTGCGGCAGAAGCGAGGCGGAGTTGTATCACAGGGTTTTGGAGGAAAACAGCCGGTTTGCGGACAGACAGAAGGAGAAGTATCCCGCGAGCGCGATGTCTCTGTCCGCGGGGATCTGTTTTGTGACAGGGCCGAGAGAATCGTTTGAGACGGTGCTCGAAGGAGCCAATCTCGCGAGAAAGCAGGCAAAGGAACAGAAGAATATCAGCGTCGCGGTTTACAGAGAAGATATGCGCAGGAAGCGGGACGCGACGATTCAGATTACCGGACGTTTTTATGCCGCGATGCAGAAGGGGGAAATCGAAATATTTCTTCAGCCGAAATTTCTGCTGGATAAGGGGCAGATCTACGGGGCGGAGGCGCTTGCGCGCTGGAGAAACGCTGCAGGTGAGGTCGTCTCTCCCTCGGAGTTTATCCCGTCGCTTGAGAATATCGGATATATCGTGGATCTGGATTTCTATATTTTAGAGCAGCTGCTGCGGGCGATGCGGCGCTGGAAGAATGCCGGAAGACAGCTGTTTACCGTCTCCACAAATTTTTCCAGAAGACATTTTGAGGACGGGGGAGAGAATTTCGTCAAACGGCTCAGAGAGCTGATGGAGCGTTACGGGATCGAGCCGCAGTACATAGAGATCGAGGTCACCGAGAGCGTGATTGTGGATAACCTTGACAGCTTAAAGAATTGTCTGGCAGAGCTTGTGCGGGAGGGGTACCGCATCGCCATCGACGATTTCGGCACGGGTTATTCGTCTTTAAGCGTGCTGATGGAAGTCCCGGCGGATGTAATCAAAATCGACAAGCAGTTTACGGAGCGTATCAGCGTGGCGGAGCAGAGAGAATTTGTCACGCAGATGGGGCAGTTTATCCGGGCGGCGAAATCGGAGATTATTTTTGAGGGAATCGAGGAAGAGCAGCAGCAGCGCTTCCTTCTCGACTGCGGATTCCGCTACGGACAGGGATATTTGTTTGACAAGCCGCTGCCGGTGGAAGAGTTTGAGCGGAAATATATCTGAATTGCATCTGTTTTTGTACAGTAAAAACGTTTACAATCGACAAATTAAATGATAAAATTATCTATAGGTCGGTAAAATGACACACTAATTACATTTACTATTAAGTAAGAAGGAGGAATAAATAATGTCCAGAGCAAAACAGTCAATGGACGGTAACACAGCCGCAGCTCATGTTGCGTACGCGTTTACAGACGTTGCAGCTATTTACCCAATCACACCTTCCAGCCCGATGGCAGACTCTGTAGATCAGTGGTCCGCAGCAGGTCAGGAGAACATTTTCGGAAATCAGGTGAAGGTCGTAGAGATGGAGTCGGAGGCAGGTGCAGCGGGTGCCGTTCACGGTTCTCTTGCCGCAGGTGCGCTGACAACCACATTTACGGCATCTCAGGGTCTTTTGCTTATGATCCCGAATATGTACAAGATTGCGGGTGAGATGCTTCCCTGTGTATTCGACGTATCTGCCCGTACCGTAGCTACCCAGTCTCTGAATATTTTCGGCGACCACAGCGACGTATATGCTTGCCGTCAGACCGGTTTCGCGATGCTGTGTGAGACCAATCCGCAGGAGGTTATGGATTTAAGCCCGGTTGCACATCTGGCGACGATTGAGGGAAAAGTTCCGTTTATCAATTTCTTCGACGGATTCCGTACTTCTCACGAGATTCAGAAGATTGAGAAGTGGGATTTTGCAGACTTAAAAGAGATGTGCAATATGGATGCGGTTGCTGCGTTCCGTGCGCATGCGCTCAATCCGGAGCATCCGGCTATGCGCGGTTCCCATGAGAACGGCGACGTCTTCTTCCAGCACCGCGAGGCATGCAACACGGCATACGATGCGCTTCCCGCAATCGTGTCCAAGTACATGCAGAAGGTCAATGAGAAGCTCGGCACGAATTACGATCTGTTTAACTACTACGGAGCGCCGGACGCAGAGCGCGTGATCGTTGCGATGGGTTCCATCAACGACGTTGCCGAGGAAGTAATCGACTACCTGACCGCGAAGGGTGAGAAGGTCGGCCTCGTAAAGGTTCGCCTGTACCGTCCGTGGGTTGCGGAGTCCTTCCTGAAAGCGCTGCCGAAGACCGTGAAGAAAGTAGCTGTTCTTGACCGTACGAAAGAGCCGGGATCACTCGGAGATCCGTTATTCTTAGATGTAGCCGCTACACTGCGCGAGGCAGGTCTCGACACCGTTGTCCTCACGGGCGGACGCTACGGATTAGGCTCCAAGGACACACCGCCTTCATCCGTATTTGCCGTATACAAGGAGCTGGAGAACGACGCTCCGAAGAAGAGATTCACGATCGGTATCGTGGACGATGTGACGAACTTAAGCTTACCGGAGGTAAAGCCGGCTCCGATCACATCCGCAGCAGGTACCGTAGAGTGCAAGTTCTGGGGTCTCGGCGGCGACGGTACCGTCGGTGCGAACAAGAACTCCACCAAGATTATCGGCGATCACACCGACAAATATATCCAGGCATACTTCCAGTATGACTCCAAGAAGACCGGCGGCGTTACCATTTCCCACCTGAGATTCGGTGACAAGCCGATCAAGAGCCCGTATTACATCAACCAGGCCGATTTCGTGGCTTGCCACAATCCGTCCTACGTGACCAAGGGCTTTAAGATGGTTCAGGATGTAAAGCCGGGCGGAGTTTTCATGATTAACTGCCAGTGGTCCGATGAGGAGTTAGAGCATCATCTGAACGCTGCGGCAAAGAAATACATCGCTGACAACAACATTCAGTTATATACGATCAACGCGATTGACAAAGCGATTGAGATCGGTATGGGCAAGCGTACCAACACGATCTTGCAGTCCGCATTCTTCAAGCTGGCAAACGTAATGCCGATTGAGCAGGCGGTTGATTTTATGAAGCAGGCTGCGAAGAAGTCCTACGGCAAGAAGGGCGATGCGGTCGTTGAGATGAACTACAAGGCAATTGACGCGGGTGTCGACGCCGTACATAAGGTTGAGATTCCGGCTTCCTGGTCTAACCCGGCAGCGGATCCGGCTCCGGCGGAGCTTACAGGACGTCCCGAGACCGTTAAGATGGTCAAAGAGCTGATGAACCCGATTTCTCTGATGGACGGCGATTCCCTTCCGGTTTCCGCGTTCATGGGCAATCCGGACGGACAGTTCGAGCACGGCGCTTCCGCATATGAGAAACGCGGTACCGCAGTGACCGTTCCGACCTGGGATGCAGAGAAGTGTATCCAGTGTAACCAGTGTGCGTTTGTATGTTCCCATGCGACCATCCGTCCGTTTATGCTGAGTGAGGACGAGGTTAAGGCAGCTCCGGAGCAGATTAAGCTTGCCGACACCAAGCCGAAGGCAGGCGAGTACAAATACACCATGAGCATATCCCCGTTAGACTGTATGGGATGCGGCGAGTGTATCACCGTATGTCCGGTTGGCGCGATTGCGATGGTTCCGCAGGAATCCCAGGCGGCAGAGCAGCCGGTATTCGATTACCTGGTTGCAAACGTAGGCAAGAAACCGGGTATGCCGGCGGACAACACCGTAAAGGGCTCTCAGTTCAATCAGCCGCTGCTTGAGTTCTCCGGTTCCTGTGCGGGATGTGCGGAGACTTCCTATGCACGTCTGATCACACAGCTGTTCGGCGAGCATATGTACATCAGCAATGCGACCGGATGCTCCTCTATCTGGGGCGGCCCGGCAGCTACTTCGCCGTACACAGTGAACAAAGACTCCAAGAAGGGGCCGGCATGGGCGAACTCTTTATTCGAGGACAACGCAGAGCACGGACTCGGTATGCAGATCGGACAGAAGGTGCTCCGCGATCAGGCGATCGCAAGCGCAGAGAAGTGTGCTTCCTCCGACAAGGCTCCGGCTGAGTTAAAGGATGCGTTCGCGAAGTTTATGGAGACAAAAGACAGCACGAAAGAGAATGCGGCGGCGACGGACGCGCTGGTTGCAGAGCTTGAGAAGGCAGCTGCAGCGGGATGCCCGGATGCAAAGGCAGCGCTTGATAAGAAGGATTACCTCGTAAAGAAATCCGTTTGGATCTTCGGAGGAGACGGATGGGCTTACGATATCGGTTTCGGCGGATTAGATCATGTACTTGCTTCCGGCGAGAACGTAAATGTCATGGTATTCGATACCGAGATGTACTCCAACACCGGCGGTCAGGCTTCCAAGGCTTCCAATATCGGTGAGGTATGCCAGTTTGCGGCAGCAGGAAAAGAAGTCGGCAAGAAGAGCCTTGCGGAGATCGCGATGAGCTATGGTTATGTGTACGTGGCACAGATCGCACTCGGCGCCAATATGGCTCATGCGGTAAAGGTACTGGCTGAGGCTGAGGCTTACAACGGCCCGTCTCTGATCATCGGATATGCTCCGTGTGAGCTGCACGGCGTAAAGGGCGGTATGAACCACTGCCAGGATGAGATGAAGAAAGCTGTAGCTGCAGGCTACTGGAACCTCTTCTCCTTCAATCCGGCTCTCAAGGCGGAAGGCAAGAATCCGTTCACGCTGACCTCCAAGCCGGGCGACGGAACTTACCAGGAGTTCCTGAACAACGAGACACGTTACAGCCGTCTGACCAGAGCATTCCCGGAGAGAGCAGAGCAGCTCTTTAAGGCATCCGAGGATGCGGCGACGGAGCGTTACGAGCACCTGCTTCGTCTGGTAGAGCTGTACAAATAATTGCATAAAAGCTGACCTGTAAGGTCGGTAGGAAAAAGCATCGTCCGGGAACTGCCCGGACGGTGCTTTTTTCGGGAAAAACGGCACTTATAAAGAACCAACGAGCCGGAAAAGTAGAATATGCTATCAGGCATGTGACGGAATACAGTTTCTAAATTCGCTTTTAAGTTTGATATTTCAAGTACTATTTAGGTCAGTTTACAAGAGACTACACGCAGACCGTGAAACGGGCTGCTGACAACAAACGGCGCTATGCTCCCGGCAAGGGGCATAGCGCCGTTTTGTTGTGGGGGTATCCAAAGGGGGCGTAGCCCCTTTTGGCACACGACTTTGCGTAGCAAAGTGTAGTGTGTTATACGCTCTGTCGGCGTTGCCGTGAAAATGCCGTTGCCGCCGGGGAGGGCAAGGGTATTTGAAGCGGCAGGAGAACAGGCTGTGCTTGCGGGGCGGGAGGCCGCAGGCGCAGGGCTGGTTTCATCAGCAGACAGAGCGTATATGAAAGCCCCCGTTCCTCGTCCCCCGTTTGGACTTAGGGCCAACTTGGCCCGATGTTGTGTATAGACACTCGGCAAAGATAGCAGAACGGACGGAAACCGTCAAGGCTGAAATGAACGGGCTTGCGCCCGGCCTT
>CAJTOI010000033.1:4580-26436 GCA_910577925.1 uncultured Roseburia sp. | reverse complement strand
TTATGCCATTGATGTAATTATTTAGTGCGTGATGTTGAAAATGTTGCCAAATCGTTGCCAGTACCTAAACAAATTTGTTTGGAAATCGCATAAATACTGGCTTCCTAAAGTCCATTTCATCACTCGAACTCTATCGTCCCCGGCGGCTTACTCGTCAGATCATAAAACACTCTGTTCACTCCCCTGACCTCATTGATAACCCTGCTCATCACCTTCTGCAGGATCTCAAACGGAATCTCCGCTGACTCCGCCGTCATGAAGTCAACCGTCTTCACCGCGCGCAGCGCCACGGCATAGTCATAAGTTCTCTCGTCACCCATGACGCCGACAGAGCGCATATTCGTAAGCGCAGCAAAATACTGATCCGGTTTCCAGGGCGCCGGCACGCCATGCTCTTTGGCATACGATGCAGCCGCCTTGTCCACTTCCTCGCGGTAAATGGCATCCGCATCCTGCACAATCCGAACCTTATCGGCGGTCACCTCACCGATAATACGGATGCCGAGTCCCGGTCCCGGGAACGGCTGTCGGAACACCAGCTTCTCGGGGATGCCGAGCGCAAGGCCGGCCTTGCGGACCTCATCCTTAAACAGATCCCGCAGAGGCTCGACAATCTCCTTAAAATCAACATACTCCGGCAGCCCGCCGACATTGTGGTGGGATTTGATAACGGCAGATTCGCCGCCGAGGCCGCTTTCCACCACATCCGGATAAATGGTTCCCTGAGCCAGGAAATCCACCGCGCCGATCTTCTTTGCCTCCTCCTCGAACACGCGGATGAACTCTTCGCCGATAATCTTTCGTTTCTGCTCCGGCTCCGTCACCCCGGCAAGCTTGCCGTAATAGCGCTCCTGCGCATTCACACGGATAAAATTGAGATCAAACTGACCGCCCTCGCCAAATACCGCTTCCACCTCGTCGCCCTCATCCTTGCGGAGCAGACCGTGGTCTACAAACACGCAGGTGAGCTGCTTCCCGATCGCCCTCGACAGAAGTCCCGCCGCAACAGACGAATCCACACCGCCGGATAATGCGAGGAGCACCTTGCCGTCCCCGACCTTTTCCCGGATCTCTTTGACGGTGTTCTCAACAAAAGAATCCATTCTCCATGTTCCGGCGCAGCCGCAGACACCGCGCACGAAATTATAGAGCATCTTCGTTCCCTCCTGCGTGTGAAGCACCTCCGGATGGAACTGAATCGCGTAGAGATTTTTCTCCCTGCACTCTGCCGCAGCGACCGGACAGTCCGCCGTGTGCGCCGCGACAGCAAACGCCGGAGCCGGTTTAGAAATATAATCATTATGGCTCATCCAACAGATGGTTGCATGGTCATCTGTCTTATGATCATCCCAGATAGCGCCGGCTGCCTTATCCGTTTTCGTTCCTACCTCTGCAAAAAGCGGGGACGTTCCGTCCACGAATACCTCTATCTTGCCGTACTCACGGACCGGCGCCTTTTCCACTTTTCCGCCTAATATGTGCATCATGAGCTGCGCGCCGTAGCAGAGTCCCAACACCGGGATTCCAAGCTCAAACAATTCCCTCGCATAGGCAGGCGAGTCCGCCTCATAGCAGCTGTTCGGTCCGCCGGTAAGGATAATTCCCTTCGGATTCATCTCCTTGATCTGCGCAAGGTCTGTCCGATAAGAATATATTTCACAATAAACATTACATTCTCTGACACGTCTGGCAACCAACTGATTGTACTGACCGCCAAAGTCAATGACGATTACCTTTTCCATATTGCCCCATTCCTCCTGGTTATCTTCCCGAACCTTTGCCGCAGACGACAGAAAGTCCGATTTTTCCTTATTATAAAATACGGCGCCGTGCATTACAAGTTTTTCTCTACAAGACCTTCGACAAAAAATCCCGCAGCCGCGGACTCTGCGGATGTTCAAAAATCTCCTGCGGCGTATTCTCCTCCTGAATCACGCCGTCATTGATAAACATAACGCGGTTTGCAACCTCGCGGGCGAACCCCATCTCATGCGTCACGACCACCATCGTCATCCCGGTTGTTGCCAGCTCTTTCATTACGCTTAGCACCTCGCCCACCATCTCCGGATCAAGCGCGGAGGTCGGCTCATCGAAAAGAATGATATCCGGGTTCATTGCCAGCGAGCGCACAATCGCGATACGCTGCTTTTGTCCGCCCGAAAGGCTCGCCGGGTAAGCGTCCGCTTTATCTGAAAGCCCGATCCTCGCAAGCAGCTCATCGGCTTTTTTCCGCGCCTCCGCCTCTGTCATCTTGCGAAGCTTCACCGGCGCAAGCGTGATATTTTCCCGCACGGTCATATTCGGAAACAGATTAAACTGCTGAAATACCATGCCGATCTTCTCCCTGACCTGATTGATATCGACCGACGGGTCCGTCAGATCCGTTCCCTCGAAAAGCACATGCCCCGACGTCGGCGTCTCAAGCAGATTCAGCGACCGCAGAAACGTAGACTTTCCGCAGCCGGACGGCCCGATCAGCGCAAGCACGTCGCCCTTTTTGATTGTCGTAGAAATCCCCTTTAATACCTCGTGCCCGTCAAACGACTTGCAGAGATCCTTCGCTTCCAGAATAACCGTATTATCGCTCATTGTTTCTCAGCCTCCTTTCCAGCACGGATACGCCCTTGCTCAATCCCATCACCATCAGCAGATACACAACCGCGACCACGATCAGCGGCAGAAACGCCTCATATGTGATGCTTCGTATGATATCGCCGCCTTTCGTCAGATCCATAAGTCCGATATAACCGCTGATAGATGTCTCCTTCAGCAGACTGATAAACTCATTACAGAGTGCCGGCAGGATATTTTTCACCGCCTGCGGAAGGACGATGGCGGACATCGTCTGCTTATAATTCAGTCCGAGACTTCTCCCCGCCTCAAACTGCCCGATATCGACCGCCATGATGCCGGAACGCACAATCTCCGCCACATATGCTGCGGAATTGAGTCCGAACGCGATTATCGCCACCAGCGTCTTCCCGACATTGACGCTCTGGAATATCACATAATAAATAATCAAAAGCTGAATCATGACCGGCGTGCCGCGCACGATCGTAAGGTACAGCCTGCAGATTCCGTTCAAAATCACAAACCCGCCGGTGCGGTCATGACTCGTGCGTACGACCGCGATCAGAAATCCCAAAACAATACCGATCATAACCGCGAATATCGTAATCACAAGCGTACTTCCAAGCCCCTTTAACAGATACAGATAACGGTTTTCTTTGACAAAATTATCGTAAAGCTTGTCCGCAAAACTGCTTTTTGGGCCCGCATTTCCTGTATCCGCCACGATAATCACCTGCTTGGATGTCGTGTATGTATCCGTGAAATTGACATTTTTCTTCCGTTCTTCTGTTACGGTAAAACCCGCGGCTCCGATATCCACCTTCCCTGTGGCAATCGCAGGGATAATGGAATCAAATGCCATATCCTCGACCTCCATCTCCATCCCAAGCTTATCGCAGACGGCCTGCATGATATCCATATCCAGACCGGTGATACTTCCGTTTTCATAATACTCATACGGCGGGAATTCCGCGTTTGTCCCTACGACAAGCGTCCCGTTTAAACGCTCAACATCCCGTTTCTCATAGGGATAGCTGCCGACCTCTTCCTCCGTGCCGGTATAATTCTTTTTGATCTCGTCAAGAACGCCCTCTTCCTCCAATTCACTCAGCGCCGCGTTGACCGCGTCAGCCAGCCCGTCATTTCCCTTTCCGACAACGAACGCATACTCCTCCAGTGTAAATTCCTCCGGCAAAACGCGAAGCCCCGGATTCTGTTCCACAAAATTGAGAGCCGGTTCCTCGTCAATGACAACACAGTCAATCTTTCCCTGCTTTAACGCCTGCACCGCGTCCGCCCCTTTATTATAGCGTTCCACCGCCGTGCCCGAACCGTCCGACTCGTAATCGCTGACATAGATATCTCCCGTCGTGCCAAGCTGGACGCCGATCCGCTTTCCCGGGAGATCATCCGCAGACAAAACGGCTCCCGCCGCCTCATTTCCGGCCGGATCCCCCGCCTGGGCCTCCGCCGCGTTTCCGGCAGTATTCGTCTCCCCCGCTTCACGCGGGGCGTTTCCGCAGGCGGCAGCTCCGAGCGCAAACCCTGCCGCGGTCAAAAGGCACAGCAGACGTTGTTTCATTTTCTTCATCTTCATAGCTCTCCTTACTGTTTGCATAAATATACATCAATTTGTAAGTATAGCACAGAACCCGTAAAAATGAAAGCACGCCTATAATTTGTGTCCGTTTGCGGCATACTATCCCCATGAAAAAACAAACTCATTTACCGGATTTCACCAATCTCTGCCCACCGGAACAGAATCATATCGCCTGGTTGATCTCTCTGCAGATTTTCTTTTTCTTTTTGTGCTCCGTCGCCGGCTTTCTCTGGGAGGTCGCCATTTTCTTTGTAAAAGACGGCGGCTTTACGAACCGCGGCTTTCTCTACGGTCCGTGGCTGCCCGTCTACGGTGTGGGCGGCGTTCTTTTTTACCTTCTGCTCTCCCGCACCGCAAAAAAACACCCGGTCATAACATTCTTCCTCTCGCTGCTCATCGGCACCGGACTCGAACTTCTGATCGGGTGGTTTCTCGATTCCATATGGGATCTGCGCTACTGGGATTACCGCGGCTATCCCTTTAATTATAACGGCTATATCTGTCTCTGGTCCGCACTTGGCTTTGGATTTGCCGGGGTACTCTGGGTCTGCGCACTCTCGGGTTTCTTCGCGAAGCTCTGGGAAAAACTGCCCGTCCCCGTCCGCCTCGGAGCGAACACGATTCTGGTGCTGCTTTTTGTGCTTGACTGCGCCGCCGCGCTGATTTTCCCCAACATCGGACGCGGCATCACATTTCCCTGAATCGGAACAGATACCGCTCCATCTCTGCGCGTATCGCCGAAAACTGCGCCTGCGTCTCGGGATTTTCCGACTGAAAGTGCAGCAGCCGTTCCAAATATCCCTGCTCCTTTACGATGCGCAGGCTTGTCCCACAGACCAGTTCCTATACCAAAGAGATATGCCCTGCCACATTCCCGCACTTTCTCTTTACGTTCGTTCTGCTTTCTTTCCTGTCTTCTCCCGGTACATAATCTCATCCGCCTCCCGCACATAATCGTCAAGCGGTCTGTCCGAATCCATATCGGTATGGACATAGCCCACACTGACCGTAAGCGGAAACGGTAGCTTCATTTCCGCCGACTGCTCGCAAAGCCTTCCGCGGATGCAGTCCACCATTCCTGCAAGCTCCTCTTCCCCCGTTTTTTCCAGAATAATCAGAAATTCATCCCCTCCGGTGCGCACTGCCATAGCCCCGCCCGGAATGATTTTTAAAATTGTTTCCGCAATCGTCTTAATGGCACGGTCCCCGTAAATATGTCCGAAATGATCATTGATATACTTGAGCCGGTCCATGTCAATAAACAGAACCGTAAGATTCTCCCCCTGCTCCCGCTTCTCGTCAAACAGCCGACAGGTCAGTTCCTGATACCCCAGACGGTTATACATCCCCGTCATTGCATCTTTTACTGAGAGTTCCGACAATTCCCGGTTCAGATAGATCAGCCGCTCCTTCTTGTGCAGATTTTCCATCGCGGAGGTCAGCACATTAATAATATGGAGCAGATACTGCCGTTTCATCAGGTACACGGCATTGCAGACGACGAAATACCCCACCGTCCGCTCGCGAAAATGCAGCGGAAGAAACAGGTAATCCCGCCCGCTCTCTCCGGTTTCAAACATCGGAAAAATCCCGGAAATACGTTCCCCCCTGCACTCCTTTACCTTTCCGTTCTCATACACAAACTCCACCCGCATCGTCTCGGGATAGCCCTGAACGCAAAATTCCGCGTCGCCGAGCAAATGGCGGTCGTAAAACTCCTTCATATTTTTAAAATCATTGATATGCTCGTCAACGATCATATAAATCGCGTCACACCGCCCCATCGAAATCCGTTTGGGAAGCCGGTGCGCCATCTGCCGCACCGTATCACACTGCAGAAACTCATATTCCAGCGCCATCACCTGCTGCCTGAATTCCTCTGCCTCAATCCCGGACACCACCTGTTCTTTCGCGTGCAGCGCCTGATTCACCGCAAAGTCCTCCCTGCACCCGCAGCTCTCCCAGAACACGCATTTATGGCGGGTATAATTAAAATGCGGCACACATTCGCCGTTCCACAGCCGTATCAGAATATCCGCGCAGAGATATCCCACCTCCTCGCGCTCATGCCCCACCGTCGTGATATGCGGCAGATAATAGCCCGCCTTGTCGAAATTGTCAAAGCCCGTCACCAGAAAATCCCGCGGCGCATGACAGCCGTGCTTCGCCGCAGCCTCGCACACGCCGACCGCAATGTTGTCGTTTGCGCAGATAACGGCGTCCGGCAGCCCTCCGTGTCTCTCGAATAATGTCTCAAACCCGTTGATGCCGCACTGATACTCAAAACTCTCCGAATAGAAATCGGCCTCCCGCCAAGCAAGCCGCTGCTCATCCATATAATCCCGCAGCGCGGCCATACGGCGGCGATTCTCATAATTGTCTTTCGGTCCCATCACAAACCAGAATCTTTTACAGTCATGCTTTCTGTGCAGATGCGCAATCACCTCCTGCATTGCCGTATAATTGTCGACCCCGACATAATAAAAACCCTCAATATCGTTTGCGATGGCAAGCACCGGTTTCCCTGCCGCCTTTACCGAGGCAATCAGCCGGTCTCTGACATCGGGATAGCAGATATTATTCAAATCCACGATGATCCCGTCAAACTCATTCAGATCCGGCAGCCGGTAGATATTGTATTCCCCCACGTTGTATTCTCTGTCCCTGCTCCAGTCTCCGCTGCTGTTAAACGTGTAAAGATTAACCTCCTCGTCCGTCTCTCTGATGCGTTTCAAAATCCCCGCCGGCCATGCGTAGGTAAAAGAGCGTTTCCAGCCATCCATCATCAGTGCTATTTTCCTCATTTGTTCCCCTCCGTCCGACAATACCTCCTCTTCTCTCTCTCAATTATATAAAACCATACACTTTCCGTCAAACTCTGTCTCCCTTACTTTCACAAAAATATTTACCTTTTTCCCGGAAAGTATTAAGATAAGAGTATCAGCTGCGGCAGACGCTGCCGTATCAATCATCAAAAAAAGGAGATTTCTATCATGTATCAATGTCCGAACTGCGGCGGAAATCTGAAATTTGACATCCCGTCCCAGCAGCTTTCCTGCGAATTCTGTCATACCGGCATCGATCCCTACCGCTTCCATAAGCAAAAGGATGCCGAAGAAAATACATACTATGAGGCCACAATATTTACCTGCCCCCAGTGCGGCGGCGAACTTCTGAGCGCAGACACCGATGCCACGGCGTTCTGCAGCTTCTGCGGGGCGTCCACGATCTTGGACAGCCGCATCAGCAGGGAGCGGCGCCCCGGTTATATCATTCCTTTTACAAAGACAAAGGAAGACTGTAAACGGGCTTATTCCGCCATGATGAAGCGCGCCGTTTTTGCGCCGAAAGAGCTGAAGGACGAAAAATTTATCGACAGCTTCCGCGGAATCTACATGCCCTACTGGTGTTACCATATTTCCCAGAAAAACTCGCTTTCCCTCGCGGGGCACACGGAAAACCGGCGCGGCGATTACATCGTAAAAGATCACTATACGCTGCGGGGCGAATTGGAGGCCAGCTACAAGGGCCTGTCTTATGACGCCTCGTCCTCTTTTGACGACAGTATCAGCGAGAAAATCGCTCCCTATGACGTAAAGGGCATGAAACCCTTTACCCCTTCTTTTTTGTGCGGGTTTTACGCGGATATCGCGGATGTGGATAAAACCGTGTACCAGCCGGAAGCCGAGGCGGCCGCCTCTCTCGCAAGCATTGACCGCATCTGCAGCACCCCGGAATTTCGTTCCTATCACCCGGACAGGAGCCAGCTCTCCCCCGCCTCTCTCGGCACCAGATGCGAAGCGGTGGACGGCGCCATGTTTCCGGTATGGTTTCTCTCCTACCGGAGCAAAGACCGTGTCGCCTACGCGACCGTAAACGGACAGACCGGCAAGGTGATTGCGGATATCCCGGTTGACCCTAAAAAATACGTCATCGGCTCTCTGCTGCTGGCACTTCCGATTTTCCTGCTGTTAAACCTGTTTCTGATTCTCACTCCCGGAAAACTGCTGATCGCCTCGGCCATACTTGCGCTCATCTCCACCGTGATCTACGGCACGGAGTTCGCACAGATCGCACGGAAGGAAAGCGGGCTTGACGACAAGGGACAGCAGTACCGAAAGCGATACTTCGGAACAGCCGAAACGGGCAGGGCCGCCGCAGACACCGGCCCCTCCTACAATCTGTGGACAAAGCCCGGTTTCTGGTGTGCGCTCGCATCCTTTGCCGCTGCGGCAGCCGTCTTTATCCTCAACCCGGCATCGGATCTGATTTTTTACGGAGCCGCAATCCTTTCGCTGGCTGCCGTTCTCATCAGTCTGTTAGACGTCATAAAATATTACAATGTTTTGTCGACCCGGAGACTACCGCAGTTTGACAAACAGGGAGGTGACGACCGTGCATAAATTACATACCGCAAACCGAAAACTTTCAGGAGCATGCGCATGCTTCCTTATCGCGCTGTTCTTTTTTGCCTGTCCTGTTTTTGCGGACTCACGCTACACCAATTCCGAAACCGGCTATGAGGTGGTCGTCGCGGATGACGCCGGGCTTCTGACCGAGGATGAGCGCTCGTCCGTCGAAGCATCCATGAAGCCCATTACGGCATACGGAAATGCCGTGTTTAAAACCGTTTCCGAAAACAGCTCCTCCACACGCGCCTACGCCGAAAACTATTATGAATCCTTATTCGGCGGCGAGAGCGGTACTCTGTTCGTGATCGACATGGATAACCGTTATCTCTACATCCACAATACCGGTTCCGTCTCCCGTCTGGTCTCAAGCGGCCAGTGCGATATCATCACCGATAATATTTACACCTACGCCTCGGACGGCGACTATGCGGGCTGTGCCGCGGAGGCATACGGACAGCTGTTTCAGCTCTTAGAAGGCGGGCGCATCGCTCAGCCCATGAAATATATCTGTAATCTCCTGCTTGCAGTGATTATCGCGCTCCTGATAAATTATGCCCTGGTCCGCTCACTCTCCGCCGGCAGAAAGCCTTCCGCGAGCCAGCTTTTGAGCGGCATCTACGCCAGCTATTCCCTGCGGGGTACGCACGCCGACTTTTCCCATCAGACCAAAGTCTACAGTCCCCGTTCCAGCGGCGGCACCCGCAGCGGCGGCGGTGGCGGACGCAGCGGCGGCAGCAGTCACAGCGGCGGCGGCCACCGGTTCTGATCTCTCATACCGGCAATTCCGTTTCCGGATCAGCAATGCTGATGCAGGTATTTTTCCTTCGTTGCCAGCCCGCCGCGGATATGGCGCTCGGATTTATTGACATCGAGCACCTTCCTTGTCTCGGCTGCCAGCGAAGGATTCACCTGCGCCAGACGTTCCGTCACATCCTTATGTACCGTGCTTTTACTGATTCCGAAATGCTTTGCGGCCTGACGTACCGTGGTGTTATTGTCAATGATATATCTGGCAATTTCCATAGCTCTCTCTTCAATATAACCTTTCACAAAAAAACCCTCTGCATTATTGTTTTTACATTGTATGCCGTGAGTTTTTTGTTTATACTAAATTCTATAAGGATGCCGTACATCCATAAATAAAGGAGGTATCATGCCATGCCGTTTATCAATACCAAGACAACCGTAACCTTAAGCAACACAAAAAAAGAAGCCCTTACTGCCGAGATCATCGGCATCACCAGAGAATGCCTCGGCAAGGGCGAAAACTGGGTCATGACCGGTTTTGAGGACAATGCCAGCCTCTCCTTTCAGGGCAGCGCCGCAGGCGCCGCATACGTGGAAGTGAAAACCTTCGGCGCCCCTTCGCCTGCAGGCGCAGGACAGATGACCGCAAGGCTCTGTGCCGCCCTCTCCTCGGCGCTCTCCATCCCGGCGGACCGCATCTATATTGCCTACTATCCCACAAACGCGTGGGGCTGGAACGGCAGCAATCTGTAAAAAAGGGCTTCCCCTTCCCGGGAAGCCCTTTTCGCCCCTTTTATTCCGTTTTCCCGGAAGCGCCGAAAAGCCTCCCGAGCCATGACTTTCTCTTAGACGGTTCCGCGTCCGACATGTCCCTGTCCGCTTCGGACGCACACTCCCCGCTCTCCGGCAGAAGTTCCTCCGAAAAAATCCGGTCCGACACATCCTCCCGTTTATTAATCCGCCGACACATATCTTTTGTCACTTCCATCATCGTTTCCATCATGCGCCGCGCATTTTTTGTCATCCGGTCCTCAAAGGTCATCCCCTGATCCGGCGCCTCCCGCCCTAAGATGCAGTCGTCGCCGTACACCCGAAGTCTGTTGAGTCTGTCGCGCTGTTCTTTCCGCAAAACACTCAAAAACAGGCTCACCATGGAATTATGCCTGTCGTCATCGGAATAGCACAGAAATCCCTCCAGAGACGTCCCCTCCGGATAACCGACCTGATAATAATAATTGTAGATCAGGCAAATCTGCTTCGCGGCATCCCGCAGCAGCATCCCGCATTCCTGCGGACTTTGCCGGTACAGTTCCTCCGCCCGTGCAAGCTGCGCGGCAGCGGAATCATACATTCCCCGCAGAACGTCATCCCCAATGACGCTCTCTTTTACAAAATTAAAATTCATCCCCAGCTACCTTCTCTTTTCTGCTTACAGCAGTCTCAAAATCTCCGCACAGATATCCGCCGCATTCTTTCCGTCCGTGGAAACCGAAATATCCGCCACCTCTTTATAACGCGCGCTTCGCTTCCCCATAAGCTCCCTGATGTATTCCAGATTCATATTTCCGTTTAAAACCGGCCGGTTCACGCCGTGTCTCACGCGCTCATAAACCGTCTCAGGCTCCGCCAAAAGCAATACGATCCTGCCGCTTTTCTTCATGACCTCGGTATTGATATCGCGGAGAACGCTTCCGCCCCCGCACGAAACGATCAAATTCTCCTGTGTTCCGAGATCCCGCAGCAGCTCCGTCTCGCGCTCCCTGAAATATTCTTCTCCGTACTTTTGAAAGATTTCGGTCACCGTCATTCTCTGCTGCTCTTCGATTACCTGATCCATCTCCACAAGTATCGTTGCCGTCTGCCGGCGCAGCTCACAGGCCACAGTGCTCTTCCCCGTCCCCATAAATCCTATCAGATATATATTCTTCATCGCGTGCTCCATCCATTTTCATATATAAACAACTCCGCCGTGCCGCCTCACGAAAAACATTCCCGCCGCACTTCCTCCACCGGCATCTCAAGCCCGGTATAAAGCCGAAACGCTTCCACCCCCTGCCACAGCAGCATCCCCTTGCCGCTCACGCAGGTGCAGCCCGCCGCAGCGGCATCGGTGAGCAGCTTCGTCTGCACCGGCTCATACACCGCATCCATCACCACAAGCCCCGGACGGAAGCCGGCCGTATCCTTTACGACGCTTTCATCCTCGTTCGGGCTCATGCCGACGCTCGTGGCATTGATAAAGATATCCGCCGTCTGCATCTGTGCGGTCATCTGCGGCACATCTGCGATATCATACACGTTCACCGCACACTCCGGCCGTTCTTTTCGAATGTTTTCCACTGTCTGCGCAGCTTTTGCAGGCGTCCTCGCAAATATCGCAAGCTCCGCCGCTCCGTCCAGAGCGCACTGAATCTGAATCGCCGTCGCCGCTCCCCCGGTCCCCGTGACAATCAGCTTTTTTCCCGGGACGGTAATCCCCCGGTCCGCAAGGCAGTTTACCACGCCCGCGCCGTCCGTATTATAGCCGATCAGCCGTCCGCCGTCATTGACAATCGTATTCACCGCTCCCATCATCCGGGCGGCCGGAGACAGCTCATCCATGTATTTTACGACTTCGTTTTTACAGGGCATTGTCACGTTGCCGCCGCGCATCCGAAACGTCCGCATGGCGGCGATGGCCGTCGCCACATCCTCCTCCTTAATATCGAACGCCACGTAGGTATAATCCAGCCCGAACTTTTTAAAACAGTAATTGTACATCGCAGGCGACCCCGAATGTCCCACCGGCGAGCCGAACACCGCCAAAAGTCCGGTCCGTCCGGAAATGTCTTTCTCAAGCACCGGCGTCATATCCTCCGTATCTCCGCAGAACACACCGGAAAGCGCCTCCTGAATCCGCCTCATGCACATCCCGGCGCGCTCATATTCTTCCGGCGGAAATGTGACCAGAAACACCTGCTCACAGCCGTGTGCAGCCGCAAACGCCCGTGCAGCCGCATCCTGCGGCCGTATTGCCGACGCCTCAAAGTCCATAGAGACGCCGTCTCCCAGCATAACCTCCAGCACGCCGGCCTCCTCCCAGATTTCTGTCTCACAGCCCGGTCCAAGCGCCTGTGCAATCTGCCGCACCGTAATTCCGACGCCCGTAAAATACAGCCAATCTCCTGTCATTCTAAGCCTCCTACTGCCTGTCTTATGTCTTTTATTATACATTTTTCTCCCAAAAAATCCACCATTGAAAAATGGTGGATTTCGCAGAATCCTTTTATTTCCGAAATGTTACCAGCACAATACTTCCGCGCCGTCTTCGGTGACAAGCACCATAATCTCCCACTGGGCGGAAGGCTTTCCGTCTGCCGTGTAAACCTCCCAGTCATTCTCGTCGTCCACGTAGATATCCACCTTCCCCATATTGACCATGGGCTCTATCGTAAATATCATTCCCGGAACCAGCAGCATCTCGTGGCCGCGCCGGCTGTTATAGCCGACCCACGGTTCCTCATGGAACTTTAACCCCACGCCGTGGCCGCCGATCTCACGGACGACCGTATAGCCGTTTGCAAAGGCATGGTCGTGTACCGCCTGTCCCATATCCCCGAGGAATCCCCAGGGCTTTACCTCTTTGAGTCCCAGCTCCACGCATTCCTTCGTGACCTCCACCAGCTTCTTTTTCTCCGGTGAAATCTCTCCGATTGCGAACATACGCGAAGAGTCCGAAAAATATCCGTCCAGGATTGTGGAACAGTCCACATTGATGATATCTCCCTGCTTTAAAATCACCTTTTCCGAAGGGAAGCCGTGGCATACCTGATCGTTTACCGAGGTGCACACCGAGAACGGATATCCTTCGTAATTGAGCGGAGCCGGTATCCCGCCCATATCCGTGGTCATGTCATAGACAATTCTGTCAATCTCTGCCGTGTTCATCCCCTCATGGATGTTCTTTTCGATATAGTCGAGCACCGCGATATTAACCTTGCAGCTCTCCTTAATCTTTGCAACCTGTTCCGCATTTTTGATAATATCGTGAGTCGGAACAATATGTCCCTGCGCCGCGTACGACGCAATTCTTTCGTCAAATGCCTGATGGCAGATTTTATATTTCCGGCCGCTGTTGCACCAGCACGGGTCGTTTCTTCCAATTTTTGTTGTCATAGTCTCGTTTCTTCTTTTCTATTATATTTTAATGGTTTACCGTAATGCCCCCAAAACGGATACGGTTCCAGACATCCTTCCGAATCTCACAGGTATGCTCTGTCAAAAGTTCCTCATAAGCGCTCCCGCCCACCGAGTAGGATGCAGCGCTTTTTCCCTCCATCGCAGCCAGCACATACTGATACTTCTCCGCCACGGCCAGCCGGCGCATGCTCTCTCTGATCACATCTTCGCCGACCCCCAGCGCCTCCCGCTGTTCCTCCTCCAGATCACTCCAGAAATCATACTGTGAATTGGCGAGCCGCAGCTCCTCCTCCTCGTCAAGCACGATCCCCTCCTCCAGCGCAAGCTCATAAAAAATCGTATCGTGTACCGCCATATCCATCGCGGCGTCCTTGCCCTCTTTGCGCAGAAACACATAGTGACTGAACAGCTTCCAGTATTCGCCGGTATCCTTCATGTTATAAATGTAGGCCTTCTTTTCGATCTCTCCCTCTTCATAGGCAATGTAAAATGCCATATCTGCCAGCGTGATCTCTTTTCCGTCTACCACGGCAGCGGTCATATCCAGCGACTCGGCAAAAACCAGGTCCTCCTTCTCCTCCGCGCTCCGCAGGGAAACCGCTCCCGCCACCACCACAAAGATAAGCAGAATGACGACAAAACGCCTGGTCTGTCTCATGGGCGGCAGAGTGCCTCCACCACCTCACGAATGACGCTTCCCTCCGCTTTTCCTTTCAGCTCCGGCATCACCGCTTTCATAATCATTCCTTTGTTTTTGCCTGCGGCCGCCTCCGCGAAATGTTCCCGGATAAACGTCTCCACTTCCTCGGCGGACATCATCTGCGGCGCGTACTCCATAAAAATGTCATATCTCGCCTGATACTCGGCTCTCAGATCCTCTCTGGATTCCGGACAGGTATCGATCTGTTCCTTTACGGATTTGATCTCCTTTAAAATCACGCGGTCCACCAGTTCTTCTCTGATATCCTCCCGGCATCCCTCGTCGATCGCCGCCTTTTTGGCCGCCGACACCAAAACCGAAATCGCATCCTTACGGCTTTTGTCCCTCGCTTTCATCGCTGCTATCATATCTTCCTGTAGCTGTTTAAACTGCATTGCTGCACTCCTCCTGACACATGGTATAGTTTATTGTATCACTTTATAAAATAAAACACAAATTATGGCTCTTTTGATTCCCGGCTTTTCTCCGCAGGCAAAGACCGGGACGCGTTCGGCACGCCTGTCCGCTAAAGCACACGGCGCACCGTGGTGATGGTCCGGTACGTCGCATTTCCGTAACAGATGCCCGTTTTCGGCGTCGACGCGTGAATAATCCTCCCGTCTCCTATGTATATCGCCACATGTCCGGGATAGCAGATGATATCACCGGGCTTTGCATTCTCATAGCTGACTGCCTGTCCGCAGCTCTGCTGCGCGTAGGACGACCTCGGCAGTGATATCCCGAAATGCTGGTAAACAGCCATGACAAAGTAAGAACAGTCCGTGCCGTTGGTCAGGCTGTTTCCTCCCAGCACATAAGGGCCGCCCAGAAACTGAGCCGCGTAGGCGACCACGTCGCTGCCGCTCACTCCCGTGGAATAAGGCGGATTTAAGTTCCCGTCCGTGAGACCGGTCCCGCCGGTTCCCGTTCCGCCCGTACCTGTTCCGCCGGTCCCGCCGGCGCCTGTCCCGTCTGTCCCGCCGGTTCCGTCTCCTCCGGTTCCCGTCCCGGTCCCTCCGGCGCCTGTCCCGTCCGTCCCGCCGGTTCCGTCTCCTCCGGATTCGATTGTCGAGTTATTCTTATCTTTATCTTTGTTCTTATCTTTGTTCTTTTCTTTTTCCTTTTCCTTCTCTTTCCTCTTTCGCTCTTCCTCGGCCGCACGCTCCTGCTCGATAATCTGATTCTGCTTGCGTATCGTCTGTGCATACTCGCTCGCCAGGCTTTCCGCGTTCGCCAGTTTGGTGTCAAAATCTGCCATTTCCCGGCTCTTTGCATTGATGATCTGCTGCAGAGAGGTCTGCTGCTCCGTGTAGCTTATCTGAAGCTCCTCCATCTCCTCCATCTCATTCTCAAGCTGCACCGTCAGATCTTCCACCTGCTGCACCACATTCTGATAATCGGTAAGCATCTGTCTGTCATATTTGTACACATCGGTAATATATTCGACACGGTTTAGAAAATCCGTCATATTCTCCGCACCGATGACTGCCTCAAACATAGATCCGTCGCTGTTCTCATACATGTACTGGATTCTGAGCTTCATCGCCTCATACTGCTGCCGCTCCTCAAGCTTTGCATGTTCCAAATCCGCGTTGGCCTGCTCGATCTCTTCCTCCTGTACCGCAATATCCCCCTCCAGAATCTCCATATCCGTCAGCAGGTTCATCATCTGCCGGTCATAGCCCGCCATCTCCGTCTCCAGCCTGCTCTGCGCCGAATGAATATTGTTGATCTCTTCATTGACTTCATTCAGATTTTTCTGGGCCTCATCTTTCGTCTTCTCCGCATCCTTAATCACCGATGCAGTCACGGGGCAGCTGCACGATACGATAAGTACCGCCGCAAGCAGCCGAGCCGCCGAGTTCTTTTTCCTGTATCTCTCTTCTTGTTTCTTAAAAAGCATTCTTACCTCCATGCACACATGCGTTCCGTGCATTTCAAGTTTGTGCGCTCCGGCGCACATAAAAATAGATATAGTAACCGCACTATATCTATTTTATCATATCTGTTCTGAAATTGTCAGCCTTTCTGAAATTTCCCTATACCTTTTTTACAATCAGTATTGTCTCGCCCGGTGCGGGAGTCGTATCCTTCCACTGGTTTGTGGCCACAATGTCCCGGATTGTCGTATGATTTTCTTTTGCAATTTTCCATAAATCATCTTCCGCCCCCGCAATATACCCCACAAGTCCCGGACTGTTCTGCAGCTGCTCCATGTCGAGCGGTTCTTCGGTCAGCTCTTCGATATTGGAAATCATCTGCTGTAAAAATGCAAGCAGATCCAGGTGCACGACCGCCTTGATCTCGATATGCTCCTGATCCAGCATCACTGCGGAAAGCTGCTCCATGCCGCACTCCAATTCCATCGCAAGGGAACTCTCCATTCCTGGGATCTCAATCAGCTGCGAAAACGGATAGATCTCTTTTACCGTTCCTACCGGCATATTGTCATCCGTCGTGATGTAGAGCAATTCCACGGTAACCGTGCCCTCGGCCAGAATCCCGTTCTCCACCCGCTCTTTTTTCTCCAAATTCACCTTACCCTCGCAGGCGCAGATCTGCAGAATTTTCTCCTGGCTCTCCGGAAGCTCCATCTGCTCCGTAATGCGGCACTTGGCATAATTCTTCACCAGCAGTTTTTCCGCCATGCGCTCTTTCCGCATCGGGATCACATTCTTTTTCAGCGAATAGATATCACCGAGCAGCTCGAGCTGCTGTTCCCGCCAGACGCAAATATCCATGTCCAACGCCATCTCCAGCACCAAAATGCGCTCTTCCCCGTCATAATCCGGCTTTACTTCCAGTTCCATCTGCATGGGATTCACTTTGATTTTATAGACATCCCCCTCGCTTTGGGCCCCGCAGTCGACACCGCAGGAAAGCGGCACCGTTGTCTCAAACCACTGCAGGCGGCTGCTCTCTTCCTCCTCACTGTAGAGCACCGATACCAGCACTTCCCCGCTGACAGACGCCTGACGGTCCCTGATGCTGCTCTCGACATTGCGCAGCTCAATACTGCGCCATAGAATTTCCCGCACATTCGGCTTACTCGACGGCAGGACAATCTCGCTTTTCTGTCTGCATACGTCGTGTGCGGACACCACCAGCGTCAAGGTCTCCCAGATATCCGTCTTTTGCTCATATTCCTCCGTGTCCTCCAGACACGCCGTCAGATTCTCATCTACCTCTTCCGACACCGACACACGCAGCGCCACCACCGCGCGCACGTTTAATTTCCGGGAATGTATCACGCCGATTGTGATATCCTCGATCTCACCGCCCGCTATAACCTTCTCGTATTCCTGCAGGCCTTCTACATTTACCTTTTCCTGGAACGGAATCTCTCCGCGGAGACAGCTGATCTTCCCCTCGCTCTGTTCGCTGCGGTACAGAATCCGGAACACAAGGCTTCCTTTTACCCATGCGGCGCCGTTTCCCGCCTTGACCTCGTCAAAGCGCAGTTCCCCCTTCTCCTTTAACACTTTTACAATATCCGGCCGGTAATCCGGCACATTGTAATCATCGTCAAGGGTAATTTGGCTGACTGCCGATACTTTTTCCTGTTTTCTATGTATTTTTACTTTTCTCAGTTCCAAAAAAATTCCCCACTTTCGAATCTTTAGAAAATCTTATTCGAACATGAGGAATTTTATGCCTGTCAATTATTTCTCTGTTTTATCAGCAAAGCTTCATGCGTATATCTCTTGTAATAATATCCGAATAGCTGAACGATAACAGCTGAGGCGGATTTTGTTCCTGCCGGTCATTCACCAGCACCGTGAATACACTCGGATACGCATTCTGGATCACACCCTCCTGGATGTCGATCTTATTGCGTCCCCTGTCAAGCCAAATAAGCACCTTTTTTCCACACTGCTGATGTACAGAAGCGCGTACCTTACTGATGTCTGCCTGTTGCATATCATCTACCTCCCTGATTCGGTTTCCCCGTATTTCCCCCAAAATACCACCGTACTTCACTATAGCACTGTGCTGAATTTTTGTCAAACAAACGTACCCGCTTCATAAAATATTAAGAATATTTCAATCAAAAACCACCGGTTTCTCCTGCAGGGCTGTTTTGATTACCACATAGGGGAAGCTCGGACTTTTCGTGACGCTCTCTCCCTTTCTAGGGCCCACCAGCTCCGTGTCAAACACTGCCGCATTTGATGTCAGATAGCATTCGTTAATCCGAATACTGTAACCGCCTGTCGCCTGCTCTCCATAGCCGCGGACTATGTACAGCTCGTCATCCGCCTCGTAGGTCAGCTTAAAGTCTGCGGTTTTCTTTTCCTCTATCATCCCGTGCAGTTCTTCCGGAAGCTCGCTTTCCTCCACAATACTGTACTCCAAGTCTGAAACCTTTGTTCCGTTGGTGCGCTCAACACTGCATCCGCCGAGCATCGCCCCGAGCACGAATACCGCCAGGATAAGGCCCGGCACACAGAGTTTATAAACACCCGTGGGAAACTTTTTTTCTCTGTTCCCTTTGTCCACTTTTGCCCCCATTTTTGCTTTTATTCTATTATATGTCATATTCAGGAAAATTATGCCTGCTTTCACATTTATTTTCTCTGTTGTGTTTCCCAAAAATTACCTATATAATAAAGATGCCCGTCTGCAGGCGTCACAACGGCCGCCGGGCAATACAGGATAGGGGAATCCCCTGAAAGGATTTTTTTATGATACGGATCATTCTCGTTTTATTATTTGTCATTTTGTTTCTCATTGCCGGAATTCCGCTTCTCGCAGTCGAGTGGCTGATCGGCAGGCGCCATCCGCAGGCGGCCGCAATAAGCCAGCTGCGCATCGTACAGTGGATGTTTCGATTTATTTTATTTATCTGCGGCACAAAGCTTACCGTCATCGGTGAGGAGCATGTCCCCAGAGATGTCCCGGTACTTTATATCGGCAACCACAAAAGCTACTTCGATATTCTGATCACCTACAGCCGCTGCCCCGGGCTTACCGGCTACATTGCCAAAGACAACCTTGCGCGGATTCCGCTCCTGTCTGTCTGGATGCGGCGCTTAAACTGCCTGTTTTTGGACAGAGAAGATATCAAAGAAGCGCTTAAGACGATCTTAGCCGGCATTGACAATATCAAAAACGGAATCTCTATGTGCATTTTCCCGGAGGGCACGAGGAATACCACGGACGAACAGATGCTGCCCTTTAAAGAGGGAAGCTTTAAGATGGCGGAGAAAACCGGCTGTCCGATTATCCCGATGGCAATCACAAACTCCGCGGAGATTTTTGAAAACCACCTGCCGCGGATAAAAACAGCCCATGTTATTTTAGAATACGGCGCTCCCATTTACCCGAATGAACTTGACAAAGACACAAAGAAAAAGCTCGGAGCCCACTGCCGGAATATTATCAAAGACATGTTAGATACACATCAGGCGATGTTATAGAATCGGAAACAACCGATATCCCGTCAGTCTGCACCGATGTCTGACTCCGGAACAAAGAGCGGCGGCATCTCTGTTTTTTCCATCGCAAGCAGCCACCGCTTTTTCTCGATGCCGCCCGCGTAGCCTGTGAGACTTCCGTTTGTCCCGACAACTCTGTGACAGGGAATAATCAGAGAAATGGCGTTGTGCCCCACCGCACCGCCGACCGCCTGGGCCGACATTTTTGCAAGTCCTCTCTGCTCCGCAATGCGATCTGCGATCCCGCCGTATGTCATTGTCTGCCCGAACGGAATGGCAAGCATGATTTCCCACACTGCTTTGCGGAAGGGCGTTGTCTCCATTTTCAGCGGCGGCGTAAAATCCGGCGCTTTCCCGCCAAAATAAATGTCAAGCCACCTCTCTGTCTCCTCAAAAACAGGCAAATCCTTTTCCTCGTAACAGTTCGGAAGCCCGGCGCCGTAATATTTCTGACCGTCAAACCACAGCCCCGTAATCTCGCTGCCATTGCCGGAAACCGTAATGCCGCCCAAAGGCGAATGGTAACGGTAAATATATGTCATAGCGTTCTACCTCAAAATATATCGATTCTCTTTGATCTACAGCCTTTTAGTAATCTAATATTATCACATTTTTTGCACAAATCCTATTGATTTTATAAGATTCTATCCTGCGCGGATAAGAGCACTCCCGCCTCAAACCGTAATATTCGAGCAGCTTTCTGCGCACCGTCGAATTTGCCCATTCCCAAAAATCCCCCTCAATCCCGCTAAAATCAGGCCTTCCGGCCGTCAGGTTTTCAAATTGATATTTTTCTGTATGGAACAAGCACCATATGGAACAGCAGCCATCCGGGAACCGAATACCGGGAACCGGTTGAAAAGGAAGAAAGGGGGATGTTATAATTGTAGTCAGATATATGTCATCGTAGAAAACAGGAGGAATTTGCGGTATGGGTGAATCGGATAACGTAACGTGCGCGGGATGCGGGAGCAGCTTCAACAGGATGTTTCTGATGGGAAAGCAGGGAAATGCGCAGGTGTGCCCAATGTGCGGCGGGGAATTGACAGCGGAGGAGGAGCATCCGGACTGGATTACATGGTATTACTATAAAGATCCTGAGTATGGCGATTACAGTTTATGGGATAAACCGCCATTACGACCGGAAGAGCTGGAGCTGATTCAGGAATTCAAGGCGCCGCCGAGAGATTCCACAGGCAGCTCGGCAAAGGCCAAAGAGATCCTGCGCACCTATGTGCCCGATGCGTTTGAGGAGACGCCGAAACCGGAGATCTGCTGTCCGGTGTGCGGCTCCACCGAGTTTACCATTTTAAACCGCGGCTATTCTGTCTGGACCGGCTTTCTCGGAAGCGGAAAGGTAAAACGTGTCTGCAACCGATGCAAAAGAGAATTTTAGTGTTCGGATAACACAAAACCACACCGTCGAATTTGCCCATTCTCGAAAATCCCCCTCAATCCCGCTAAAATCAGGCCTTCCGGCCGTCAGGTTTTCAAATTGATATTTTTCTGTATGGAACAAGCACCATATGGAACAGCAGCCATCCGGGAACCGAATACCGGGAACCGGTTGAAAAGGAAGAAAGGGGGATGTTATAATTGTAGTCAGATATATGTCGTAGAAAACAGGAGGAATTTGCGGTATGGGTGAATCGGATAACGTGAAATGTGCGGAGTGCGGCAGCTCTTTTAACAGGATGTTTCTGATGGGAAAACAGGGCAATGCAAACGTATGCCCGATGTGCGGCGGAAAATTGACGGGAGAGGAGGAGCATCCCGACTGGATTACGTGGTATTACTACCAATATATAGGAACAAACAGCTGTATTTTAAGGGATAATCCTGCAGACTTAGAAAAGCGGATTGATTTAAAGCTAATCCAGGAATTCAAGGCGCCGCCGGAGTCGGAATGCGGATTGGATGAAGTCAAAAGAATCCTGCGCACCTATGTCCCCGATGCATTTTTAGAGACGCCGAAGCCGGAGATCTGCTGTCCTCTGTGCGGCTCCACCGAGTTTACCATTTTAAACCGCGGCTATTCTGTCTGGACCGGCTTTCTCGGAAGCGGAAAGGTAAAACGTGTCTGCAACCGATGCAAAAGAGAATTTTAGTGTTCGGATAACACAAAACCAGACCGTCGAATTTGCCCATTCCCGAAAATCCCCCTCAATCCCGCTAAAATCAGGCCTTCCGGCCGTCAGGTTTTCAAATT
>CAJTOI010000033.1:0-4571 GCA_910577925.1 uncultured Roseburia sp. | reverse complement strand
AAGCGGAAAGGTAAAACGTGTCTGCAACCGATGCAAAAGAGAATTTTAGTGTTCGCATGATGCTAAATAAGACAGAACCGTAAAAACAACATATGGAACTATCACTATCGGAGAGACTGTGTATGGTCTCTCTTTTTTCATGTCAAAATTGAAGGAGGAACAATACAATGAACAATTACGATACGCTACATTTAACAGGGGCGTTAGAACAGAGTAAAAGCAGACAGCAGATCAATGCCGATCTAAAGCAGCTTGAAAAAATCATCCGTCTGCTGTATCTGACCGGAACATTTGCACGCGGCAATACAAAAAAGGAATTAAATGCTTCTATTCAATCGCTGCAGTCCCAGCTGAACCATGTCAAATTGGCTGCGGAGATTGACGGCAGGAATATAAAAAAGGAAATCGACCGTGCATTGAGCGGCATGTCATTCAAAGAAATTGACGCGCTCGACATTGACGCAGACAAAGCAAAACTCAAAATAAGGAAGGTGATCGCCGATATAAAAGCCTATACGGAAAAGATGCCCGTAACGGTAAATTTGGAAGCCAAAAAGCGTCGGCTGAATCAGGCATTGACTTCCTATCTGGAGAAAAACACAAAAATAAACGAATCCGCCGCATTGCGGGGAGAGGCAGAACAGATCCGCTGGATGATCGATGCGGCCGTCGATCAGAAAGCCGTCGATCAGGCGGCGGATGCGCTTCGTCTGTACGAGTCGGAAGTCAGCGCCGCCGGATTTGCCGCCATATCCACAGAAGACAGACTGAAAAATCTGTTTGGGTATATCCGGAAAATCGGAGACGCGTTCGGCGTGACATCGTTAATGGTAAACAATTTCGTCAAAGCGCTGAAGACATTGCGCACAAACGATACGATCTTAACGGAAATCAGTAAGCTTTCGGAACTGACCGGACAGCAGCGAAAAGAGTTGGAAGCGGAGGCGTTTCAGATTGCCGGAAGATACGGACAGTCGTCTTCCGACTACCTTCTGACCGTACAGGAGCTGGCGCGCACCGGCTATGCGAATCTGTCAAAGGAGCTGGCCGAACTGTCGCTGCTGGCCCAGACCGTCGGCAATATGACCGCCGAAAACGCAAATGATTACCTGCTGGCAGCGGACGCGGCGTACCGGTACGGCGGAAGCGTCGAGCGGTTAAGTGCCGCGTTGGACGGGGCGTATTCGGTCAGCGGACGCAGCCGCATCAGCCTGACAGATCTCGCCGAGGCGGTCCGCGTCTCCGCGTCATATGCGGCCGAAGCGGGAGTGGAAATCAGTGAATTGACGGCGGCCGCTGCCGCGATGCTTGCGGCGACCGGGCGCTCCGGCTCTGAGATCGGGCGTGCATTTGAGGGGATCGTATCAAATCTGCGTCAGGCGGACGGACTGTTTGACGGCGCCGATACACTCCGGGAGCCGATGGATGCGCTCCGGGAGCTGGCCGGTATTTACAATTCCCTGCCGGATGACAGCGAAAAGAAGCAGAAACTGCTAAGCGATCTCGGAGGCACGGATTATGCGGATGCGCTGGCCGGTCTGCTCGAGCGCTGGGATATGTACGAGCAGATGCTCGGCGCATTTTCACAGGGCGCCGGTTCGGTGCTCGCGGACGCGGAGCGGAGCGCGGATTCGTGGGAGGGGCGCCTGCATTCTCTGTCAAATAGCTTTGACTCGTTTGTGAGCACCCTGACACGAAGAGACGTCGTATTGGGCGGGATTTCGCTCTTTGACGGAATGATTCAGGGCGCGGAAACCCTGACAGGCCTCGTGGGCGAGATCACGGTCGCGGCCGCGGCCATGAATGCCGCAATGACAGCGGCAAATAAAGACTACGGTATCCGCCAGGTATGGAACAGAGAGAAAGGAAACATTGATATTCAGGGTAATCTGTTCGGAATCGACATCACCGCCGTAAAACAGCAGAAACAACATTTCGAGGAAGCGAAAGAGGCAATCGCCGGGTGGAACGGAAAGTTGAGTCAGGGCAGTACGGATATCAACGACTTTAAAGATGCAGTCGTCCAAAACAATGCACAGCTCAAGGCGTATCTGTCCAGCTGCTCCAAAGACGCCCCGGCGTCCTTAGCCGGTTATAAGGCGTATCTTAACGCGGCGGGAATCAGCACGGACGCGCTCCGGCTCAAAACGGTATTGATGAATGCGGCGATCGGCATGGGCATCGGCGCCGCGATCCAGCTGGCCGTCACAGGCATTACCGCTCTGATCCAAGCGGAGGAGAACTTGCGTCAGGCCACCGCGGAGGCCGCAGACGCGTACCGGGAATCCGCATCTTCCATAGACGATTACGTGACCAAATATCAGGAACTCCGCGAACAGCTTCTCGCGGCAAAAGGAAACGAGCAATTGACCTACGATATCAAAAAGCAGATGCTGGAATTGCAGACAGAGCTGAACGAAACATACGGCAAGGAATACGGTTACTTAAACCTTGTGACCGATGCATATAAAGATCAGACCGACGCGATTAAGAACTTAAACAAGGCTGAGGCTGAGAAATTTCTTAAGAAAAACCATAAAGGAATTGAAGATGCGGAAAAGAAGAAGGATTCGGTGTACATATATCATCTTGGAAGAATGGACGGTCTGGTTCGTACGGAAGAGTTTGATTTACAGAATAAGATAAAAGAGATAGGGGAAGCAAACGGAATATACTATACGGAAATGGGGTTTGAATTTATAGGCAGTGTGGAAGACGCTTCACAGGCAATCTATAATTTTATGAGTGAAGTCACTTCATTGCAGGAAAATTCGGGAGAGATATCCGGGTCTATGAACAAAATTTTCAATCAGATTCTCAATACGTCCGGAGATGCCCTATCACGTGCGGAGGAAACGATAGACTCCTATCAGAAAATCTATACGCAGGCGCAAATGGCCCGAATTGCCGCGGACGACGGCCTGTCAAAAGGGTATGAAAACGCAGTGTCGGCAGTGGAGGCGTATAACGAAGCCGTACTCAAAAGTGAAGACCCCTATCACGATAAGAATGTGAAAGACGCGTGGGAGCATTTACAGATAATAAAAGAGGAAATCCGTGAAAATGAAACCGAATGGGGCGCTTATTCGGAGATCATGGATCAGGTCTTTGTCGGCGCAAACGACAATGTTTATTCCTTTTACCGTGCACTGCAGGATGACAGCGCCGTATCCGGGCTGGCAAAAGAATTAAAAGGCTTATCGGACACGGATCTATGGGCAATGGAGGACGACGGCGATAACGGGGATGTGTTTGACAAACTGCGTGCCAAAGCAAAAGAGTCCGGGGTTGAAGTGCAGAATCTGATCGACCTGCTTGTGATGTTGGGCTATGTACAGGGCAAAGTCGGGAATTCGGCTCCGGAAACCGAGTCCCCGGTATCGGTTTCCTCTCTCACCGAGGACCAGTCAAAACGGATCGATGACTTTCAGGCCAGCGTGTCAAGACTCCAGGAAGTCCGTCGGAAATTCCGGGCGGGAGAATTGTCAGATGATCCGAATGCGATGCTTGATTTATTTCAGGAATTTCCCGAATTGGAGCGTGAGACAGACAATCTGGCCAATGCGATACAGCGCCTGATAGACGGCCGTCTCGAAGAACTGTTAAAGTATCTCGAAAATCCGTCGCCCGAGCTGCACGATCAGCTTCAGGAAATCGCGGATTCGGCAGATTCGGTTGACGGCGCCATGAGCACTGCAATCGCTACTTATGACCAGCTTCAGAAAGTCAGAGAAGAGATAACAGGAGTCGGCAGCATTTCAAATAATACCGTAAACAGCCTGATGGCGAAATACCCCAGAATGCAGGAACTGCTGATCGATTATCTGAATCACCGCGCGTCAGAAGAAGATATCCTGAATGCGCTGCAGGAGCAGTATCTTGCAGACGAGACAAACTATAAGCTGGCTGCCGTAAATAAAATGCAGAATAATACGGCGTTTATGAATCATGTAAAGGAAACGCATCAGAGCTTTTTCAACGGACTTGCCGAGACATACGCGCTTGACGTGAATAATTGGACGACGCTTGCCCAGGCGAAAGCGGATATTGACAGCCGACTGATTCAAAGTCTGAGTCAGTCGTGGGCAAAATATTTCAGGCTCATTAAAGTAGGAAATGAATATGCGGCCGAGGAGACGGCAAGCTACAAAAATGCCGTCGCGGATTTCGGCGTAGACACGGACAAGAAAACTACATCCGGATTATCGACGGCAAAAAGTCAGGCAAACGCCTATGCGGCAGAGGTGAATCAGATTCTTGCAGATTTAGAAAATGCCGCAGCGAATGAAATCAACTTTTCCGGGACAAGCGCTTCTTCCGCTGCGGGTAATAGCGCAGGTCCCGCAAAAGAGATCAAGGAAACCGCCCAGACCTTTAACTGGATCGACAAAAAGCTCGAGACCGCGGCAAAAGCCACAGAAAAACTCGCAAAAGCCTTCGACCGCGCCTTCGGCATCAGCGGCGCGCGGGAAAAATACAAAACCTACCTCGCGCAGATCGAGACCGAAATCAGCGCCAACGAGACCGCGGCAAAATACTATCAGGACAGGTTACAGCAGATCGGACTCTCC
>CAJTOI010000032.1 GCA_910577925.1 uncultured Roseburia sp. | reverse complement strand
GCGACAGCTTATTTACTATATCACTTTTGCAACTTCTTGTCAACAACTTTTTTTAAAAAATAAAACAACTCATATTTTCAAATAAAACGGAGAAGGAGGGATTTGAACCCTCGCGCCGGTTACCCGACCTATACCCTTAGCAGGGGCACCTCTTCGGCCACTTGAGTACTTCTCCAAAGTCTTATCCGACAATATAATATTGTTCCGCGCCGTTATGACGCATATGTTATTATACTAAGTTTCTTTTTTATTGTCAATCACTATTTTAAAATATTTTCTTTTCGGAAATGTGTTATTTATATCTTTGATGATAAAATCTTTATCTACCATTTATGCGGAACAGGGAAGTATAGGCCGCCTTTAAAAGCTCCTCTTTTGTTGCGTTCCCGATGTCAACCTGATCTCCGCTCATTTTCCTGATATCGGCTCCCCGTATCAGTTTTATGCTGCCGGTACAGGTCTTATCCTCCAGCGAAAACGCATTGACGGTCACCGAGAGCATTTCGTTTCCCGCAAAATACAGATTCATAATCGTGTGCGCTTCATTATCCACCGACACTTCCGCGAGCCTGTTTCCGTCTATATAGAAGGTCGCGTAAATTGTTTCCTGGCTCATCCACTCCCGCAGAAATGATTCGTAGTCACTGCCGAGTACCTGCAGCATTCTGTCCATCCAGATCCGATACCCGTCTCCCTGCATTTTTTCTATTCCGTTTAAAATGATCTGCATATCTTCCGGTGTAACTGTCGCGCGGTATCCCACACAGCTGCGGTCTTTACCGTTTACCCGCACGGTCTTTTTTTCTGTTGTCTCAAAAGAGAGACTGCGGAAGGTATTTAAAAGCAGTCTGCCTCCTTCCTCCCGGTCCCATGTCACATCCCCGTCTGACATCGCATCTGCAAGCGCCTGATTGCACTGTGTCTGGCTGATTCCGTTCTCCTCGAGAAGCTCTGCGATATATCCGCCGTTTTCCTGCCTGTAATCATACACAAATACCGTATCTCCGAAAATCGGTATTTGGACTCTGAGATTATTTTCATCCAAAAGAGCCGTTCCCTCCGTGCTGATCCCGTGTGATCCGACGGAACATGTCAGTTCTTTTTTCTTTTCCGCGGAAGATAATTTCAGCGACAGATCCGTCTCCCCGACGGACAACTCCAAATCCGAGGTATACTCTGCCTTTTTATCGGTAAATACCTCTGTGAGTCCGTTTTCTTTACAGCTTTTGTAGGCCGCCGCCAGTATTTTGTCCGGCTTGCTCAAAAATACACCGCCCGCAAATAAAAAGGCTGCCGCCGCGATAAGCACCGCCGCGGCTCCCAGAATGATAACAATGTTTTTGAATGCAGGCCGCACTGCTTTTTTACCGGTTTCCATACCATCTGACATTTTATTTCTCCTGCTTTCCGACCGCAAATTCTCTGACTGCCGTCTCATAGAGATTATTCCCCTCACTGTCTATCACGACGATCGCCGGGAAATTTTCTATTTCTATTATTCGGATCGCCTCCGCTCCCAAATCTTCATAACACACGATCTCTGATTTTGTGATACATTTGGACAGCAATGCACCTGCCCCGCCGACAACCGCAAAATAGACAGCCTGATTGCGGATAATCGCTTCCGTCACTTCCCGCGTGCGTTTTCCTTTTCCGATCATAGCCTTTTGCCCCAAATCGAGGAGAACCGGCGCATATTTGTCCATCCGGGATGCCGTTGTCGGTCCCGCGGAACCGATGGGGCGGCCCTCTCTGGCCGGAGAGGGACCCATATAATAAATAGATGCATCTTTTATGTCAATCGGGAGGTCTTCTCCTCTCTCTAACGCCTCAATCATACGCTTGTGCGCAGCGTCTCTCGCCACATAGACGGTCCCTGTAATATAAACATAGTCTCCGGCTTTTAAATCTTTGGTTGTCTCCGCCGTAATCGGCGTTTTTATATGCTTATCCATTCTTCCTCTCATTCTGCCGCTGCAGGCGGTCTTTTATACTTCCCTTGTCACATGACGGTTTACATGACAGCAGATATTCACGGCTACCGGAAGTCCTGCAATATGGGTCGCATAGGTATTGATATTGACGGCGAGCGCCGTCGTGCTTCCTCCCAGCCCGCCCGGCCCGATACCGAGTCCGTTTATTTTTTGAAGCAGCTTGGCCTCCATCTCTTCTATATAAGGAATATCCGAATGCTCCCCCACGGGTCTTGTCAGTGCTTTCTTCGCAAGCAGCGCACACTTTTCGAAGGTTCCGCCGATTCCGACCCCTACGACCATCGGAGGGCATGCATTCGGTCCCGCATCCTGCACTGCCCTGACAATCGCGTCTTTGACGCCTTCGGCGCCGTCCGCCGGTTTTAACAGAAAAATCCGGCTCATATTTTCACTTCCGAAGCCCTTGGGCGCCACGGTGATTTTTACTTTGTCTCCCGGCACGATGGAATAGTGGATGACTGCCGGCGTGTTGTCTTTTGTATTTTCCCGGATAAGCGGATCTCCCACCACGGATTTGCGCAGATATCCCTCGGCATAGCCCCGCCGTACACCTTCGTTTACCGCATCCTCGACAGAGATTCCCTCAAAATGCACGTCCTGCCCCACCTCAAGGAACACGACCGCCATACCGGTATCCTGACAGATTGGTATCGTCTCTTCATCGGCAATTTTAAGATTCTCCTGCAGCTGGTTTAATATCTTTTTCCCAAGCTCAGACTTCTCGGTATCTGCCGCCTGCTTCATTGCCCTGTCCATATCGGGAGAGAGGTAATAATTCGCCTCAATGCACATTTCTTTTATGTTTTCTGTGATCAGATCTGTCTCTACGGTTCTTATCATGCTTATCCTCATTTCTATACTGCCATCGGTACCTATCTGTTCTGCCCGTCTTCGCTGTTCATTTCCTTATCTTTTGTTTTCCCCGCTCTGCTCCTGAAATATGTTTTGTACTTCTGGAGCGTTTCATTTCTGTCACGGGAAACCATGTCCGGGAACGCGTCTATCAGGCGGCGGAAACCGGAATTTTTCTCCGCAAGAAGCCTTTCGTACTTTGCGGCAAGCTCCTCGTATTCCCTGCGCCGTTCCCTCTTCGCATCCGCAATCCTGGCTCTTGCCGTCTCGGTACTCTCAAGGACATCCGTCACATTTTCATAAATATTCTCCCCGATTCCATCAGAGAATCTGTGAAGAGCCGCCGCAACCTCATCGATCGCCCTGATATGTCTGTTGAACTTGAGAATCGTTGAGACTGTCACACACAGATCCACCGCAAATCCGCTCATCAGAACAACCAGCGTCACCGCTCCGAACACATACGGAATCCGGACAATAACTCCGTAAATCATCGGATGCAGCACTTTCATGATAAATGTACATGCCAGCCCCCACAAAATCGAAAATTTCAGACATATATACCCTTTTATGTTGAAAGGGAAATCCGAATAATCCCACCATTTGTTGTGAAAAAACTTTTCCAGCATAAATCCCGTAAGGTATTCCAGCACGGAAGTCAGAAGAAAAGAACCGGCAAACAGGATCGCAAGATTTTCCTGCAGAGGCGTCAGCACGGCAACGACAATCACTACCCCGCATCCGTAAATCGGACAGTAGGGTCCGTTTAAAAAACCGCGGTTTACGAATTTTCCCGTATCCAGTGCTGCGTACGACACCTCCGTACACCATCCCAAAAATGCGTACACAATAAATATCCACACCAGTTCATAAAAATTCTGCGGCATAATTACCTCCATGCGCACACGCCTGAGATTGAAAACTTTCATTTTCAGTCTCTTCTCTTAAAGTACAATAATTTAAGGTCCATTATAGCCTATTGCCTTTTCTGAGACAAGGACCCTCCGAAAATTTCCTCAATCCCGATTTTTCTGCGTTTTTTGGCTATTTTATCTCCCCGTGCCGCTCATAGTGCGTAATTTCGCTGACTTTGTTCTTCTCATCCACAAAAACAACCGTCGGTTTCATCGCCTGCGCTTCCTCCGGAGTGACGTTGGCGTAGGCCATCAGTATAATTTTATCGCCGGTCTGCACCATGCGGGCCGCCGCCCCGTTCAGACACATCACACCGCTGCCGCGCTCGCCGGCAATCGTGTAGGTCTCAAAGCGGGCGCCGTTATTGATATCCACAATATGCACCTTTTCGTACTCATAAATGCCGGACTGTTCCAGCAGGTCAATGTCCACGGTAATACTTCCGACGTAGTTGAGCTCTGCCTGTGTGACAACGGCCCGATGTATCTTTGATTTCAGCATAGTAATTGTCATTTCTCTTTTCCTCTCTTTTCACACACTTATTTCTCGATCATAAAGTTGTCGATCAGTCTTGTTTTTCCGATAAATACGGCGATTGCAGTTAAAATACCGCCATCAATCGCTGTCACCTGCTGCATGGTCTCCAAATCTACCATTTTCACATAGTCAATTTCTGCGAGAGGTTCCTTTTCGATTTCTGCTCTCATTGCGGCAAGTATCTTTTCCGCGTCGCGCTCGCCTTCCTCCGCCATCTTTTTTCCGAGAAAGACTGCGCGGCTCAATACGAGTGCGGCCTTTCGCTCCTGCGGAGAGAGATATGTATTTCTCGAGCTCTTTGCAAGGCCGTCTTCCTCGCGCACAATCGGGCATCCGACAATCGATAGAGGCATATTCAGATCCTTTGCCATACGCCTGATAACCGCAAGCTGCTGCGCGTCTTTCTGTCCGAAATAAGCTTTATCCGGCGTCACAATATTGAATAATTTTGCCACGACCGTACACACACCGCGGAAGTGTACGGGTCTGCTCAGACCGCAGAGTTCCGCGGTCAGAACATTCATGTCCACATAGGAATAAAAACTTTCGCCGTACATTTCCTGCGGTGTCGGATGAAAAATCAAATCCGCACCGTGCTCTCTGCAGATCTCTGCATCGTGCTCCAAATCTCTGGGATAGCTGTCCAAATCTTCGTTTGGTCCGAACTGCATCGGATTTACAAAAATACTGACTATCACTCTGTCATTTTCCCCTGCGGCGTCAATCAGGCTCGCGTGTCCCTCATGCAGATATCCCATTGTCGGGACAAATCCGATCGTAAGCCCCTCTTTTCTCCACTCTTTTACCTGTGCTCTGACCTCTTCGATCATCGTTACGATTTTCATTTTTATAATCCTGCTCCTTTCTTAGGCGTTGTATCTCCTTTTTTATATCCTAGTATAATTTTTCTATCACGGAATCATCTATCTTGAAACAGTGCTCCGCCGCTGGGAATGTCTGTGCCTTTGTCTCCTCAATGTAGGCTCTGATTCCCTCCCGCATTACGTCGCCCGCATTCGCAAATACTTTTACAAACTTCGGCCGGAAATCGCCGTACATTGCCAGCAGATCCTGATATACGAGCACCTGGCCGTCGCAGCCCGGCCCCGCGCCGATTCCGATCGTGGGAATCTTAAGCTCTGCGGAAACTTTTTCGGCCAGCTTCGCCGGAACACATTCCATCACGACCATGCAGGCGCCCGCAGCCTCAACGGCCTTTGCATCCGCTATTAATTTTTTTGCGGCCTCCATGTCTTTCCCCTGCACCTTAAAACCGCCGAATGCGTTGACAGACTGAGGCGTCAGCCCGATGTGTGCCACAACAGGAATCGACGCTTTTACAATCGCCGCAATATGGGGTGCAAAATCGACGCCTCCCTCGAGTTTTACGGCGTTTGCGCGTCCTTCCTTCATCAGCCGTCCCGCATTGACAACCGCGTCATAAACCGACGTCTGATAGGACATAAACGGCATATCCGCCACGACAAAGGCATTTTCGGCGCCTCTTGCCACTGCTGCAGTGTGATGAATCATATCCTCCATTGTGACGGACAGAGTATCTTCATAGCCGAGCATTACCATGCCAAGAGAATCTCCGACCAGAATAGTATTGACTCCCGCCTCATCCATTATTTTGGCCGTGGTATAGTCATAGGCCGTCACCATCACGATCTTATCTTTTTCTTCCTTCTGTCTCTGCAACGTCAATACTGTATTTTTCATAGTCCCCTCCATTGATCCGTTTTCTCTGATTCCTCCGACAAAAGCCGCCGAATTTCCGTATCATCTCTGTCTGCGTACTTTTCGCGTGCAATTTTTGCAAGCTGTCTCGCATTTGCAAGATAGGCGCTTCTGCAGTTACCTTTTAACACTTCCAGATGTTTTTTTATCGTGGCCGCGTCTCCCCGCTCGACGGGCCCTGTCAGCGACTGCGTACATCCCTGGGATAAAATATTATCCAGATTTCCCCGGGCCAGCGCGTAAAGCTCCCTCTCTGCGGTTCTTTCCTCAAACCCGCATTCCATCAGCAGTTCTTTCGCCATTGAAAAAACGGCCGTCACATGATTTGACGCCAGAGATGCCGCGGCGTGGTATTTTGCCTTATCCCCCGCGCCTATCACACAGGTCCGGTTTCCCGTTTCCGCAAACAGGTCCAATATTTTTGATTGTGATAACTGTGATTTGTGGTCTCCGCTCTCGACGGTAAATAATGTGTCGTTTAGCTTCTGCCAGGAGTTCTCCCTGTCGCTCACGGCACAGAGCGGATGAATCGAATATGCGGTACTGTTTGTACCCGCTGCATCAGAAAAGATATTTGAACTGCAAAGACCGCTGCAATGAGCAATGATTTTACCGTGTATCAGGGGCTTTGCCTCCTTCCAGACCGATGCGATTGCATCGTCCGGCACGGTAAAAAAAATCATGTCGCAGCCGCTAATGATTTCTTCCAAGCTCTTATAGTGCGTCGTCTCTGTAAATGCTGCCGCCCACGCGGCCGATTCCGGGCTCCTGCTGTAGTAACCTCCTACCTGCCGGCCCTTTTCCTTAAAATACCTGCCAAGTGATACGCCGACTCTGCCGGCGCCGATAAAACCTATTTGCATACATAACCTCCCTTCGGAAGCAGCATGCGACAGTCTCATTTTCCTCTGATGCTTCAATCGGATTGCGTTTCGCTTTTCCGTCTCGGCACCATCAGCAATACAAGCAGTCTTTTCAGTTTTACATAACTTTTCCAAACGGCGGATGTCATGCCCCGCATTCCCATCCATGTAAAAAATTCCGGTATGGTTTTCCCTGGGGAAATACCATCCGGAATTTAATATAACATTGATTTGCCGATTGCGCAATTTTATTTGATTTATTTTTCTCTATGCTCACTCATCCCCGGCGTCTTCTTCGGATTCTTCCGCAGACTGCCTGGCATCCTCCTCGGCCCGCCGAAGAAGCTCATCCATCAGTCCATCGTCCGTCTCCGGTGCGATCTGACCTGCGGCTTTCTTCGCATTTTCGGCCGCATGCGCCGCACTCTCGGCTTCTTCTTCCTCTGTCAGAAGCTCCGAGTCTTCCGCGTTTTCGATCAGGTTCTTATCTTCGCGCACTTTTGCAATGTTTGCGACGGTTACATTTTCGTCTAAGTTAATCAATTTGACGCCCGAGGTAATGCGTCCGAGCAGCGAAGTATCCGCAACGCGGATCCGGATGATAACGCCCTCCGTGGTAATCAGCATGACTTCATCGTCCAGATTGACTGCCTTCACACCGATGATATTTCCGGTTTTTTCGGTGATTTTATAGCACTTTACCCCTTTGCCACCGCGGATCTGCGCGGTAAATTCGGAAGTCAGCGTACATTTCCCGAGCCCTTTTTCCGAAACGATCATCAGGGATTCCCCCTGCGATTCCATTTGCATACCGATCACTTCGTCCCCGTCCGCAAGGTTCATACCGATGACGCCCATCGAAGTGCGCCCGGTCTTGCGCACATCTGTTTCCTTAAAGCGGATACACTGTCCGTACTTTGTGACGAGGAATATGTCCTCGTTATCGTCCGTCTTTTTAACCTCAATCAGCTCGTCGTCCTCTCTGAGGTTAATCGCCGCAAGGCCGGTTTTACGCACATTTGCATAATCTGTAATCGGCGTTTTTTTGACGATTCCTCTTCTTGTCGCCATAAAAAGGAAATGGCCTTCGGTGTATTCCCGAATCGGAATGACCGCCGTGATTTTTTCCCCGGGCTGCAGCTGCAGCAGATTGATGATCGCAGTTCCTCTGGCCGTCCGGCTCGCCTCCGGAATCTCGTAAGCCTTCATCCGGTATACCCGGCCTGTGTTGGTAAAGAACATCATATAGTGGTGAGAGGTCGTCATCAGAAGCTCTTCGATATAGTCGTCCTCGATGGTCTCCATCCCCTTGATTCCCTTGCCGCCGCGGTTCTGCGCCCGGAAATTATCAATGCTCATGCGTTTGATATAGCCAAGCTTTGTCATCGTGATTACCGTGTTCGTTACCGGAATCAGATCCTCCATAGAGATATCATACTCGTCAAATCCGATGGAGGTTCTCCTGTCATCCCCGTATTTGTCCGCAATCTCTAAGATTTCGGTTCGAATCACTCCGAGCAGAATTTTCTCGTCCGCGAGGATTGCCTCCAATTCCGAGATACGTTCCATCAGCTCCGCGTACTCGCTCTCTAACTTTTCACGTTCCAGACCGGTCAGCGCGCGCAGACGCATGTCTACAATCGCCTGTGCCTGTGTGTCCGTGAACGAAAAACGCTCCATCAGGCGTCCTTTTGCCTCGGGCGTGTTCTTGCTGTTCCGGATAATGTTAATCACTTCATCGATATTGTCAAGCGCGGTCAGCAATCCCTGCAAAATATGTGCGCGCTCTCTGGCTTTGTTCAGGTCGTACTTCGTCCGCCTGGTCACGACATCTTTCTGATGCAGCAGATAGTAGCTCAGCATCTCATAAAGGTTTAAGACCTTCGGCTCATTATTCACGAGCGCCAGCATAATCACACCGAACGTATCCTGCAGCTGCGTGTGCTTATACAGCTGGTTTAACACTACGTTCGGATTCACGTCGCGGCGGAGCTCGATACACACGCGCATTCCCTGTCTGTCGGACTCATCCCGCAGATCGGTGATTCCGTCAATCTTTTTATCCCGCACCAGCTCTGCGACTTTTTCAATCAGACGGGCTTTATTTACCATGTAGGGCAGCTCTGTCACCACAATGCGGTTTTTTCCGTTCTGCATCGGTTCGATATTTGTCACGGCGCGGACACGGATTTTCCCCCGGCCGGTCCGGTAGGCTTCATTGATACCTGCGGTCCCGAGAATCGTCGCCCCGGTCGGAAAATCCGGCCCCTTCACAATCGCAAGCAGCTCTTCCATCGTGGTCTCTCTGTTATACTCGACCTGATTGTCGATAATTTTTACCACGGCATGAATTACTTCGCGGAGATTATGCGGCGGAATATTCGTTGCCATACCAACCGCAATGCCTGTCGTCCCGTTTACGAGAAGATTCGGATAGCGGGACGGGAGCACGGTCGGCTCCTTCTCGGTCTCATCAAAGTTCGGCACAAAATCGACCGTGTCTTTGTTGATGTCGGAGAGCATTTCCATTGAGATCTTGCTCAGACGTGCCTCGGTATAACGCATCGCAGCCGCGCCGTCCCCGTCCACGGAACCGAAGTTTCCGTGTCCGTCCACAAGCGTGTAGCGGAACGACCACTCCTGCGCCATATTTACGAGCGCACCGTAAATCGAGCTGTCCCCGTGGGGATGATATTTACCCATGGTATCGCCGACAATACGGGCACATTTTCGATGCGGCTTGTCCGGACCGTTGTTCAATTCAATCATGGAATACAGTACACGACGCTGCACCGGCTTTAAACCGTCCCTCACATCCGGCAATGCGCGCTGGGCAATTACGCTCATGGCATAGTCGATGTAGGAAGTCTCCATTGTTTTCTTTAAGTCAACATCATGTATCTGGTCGAAAATTTTGTCATCCATTCAACTTACTCCTCCAACTTGAAAGCTTATCCGCTCTGACTGGCGTACAAATGTGCGCCGCGGATAAACTCAGATATCGAGATTCTGTACATATTTTGCATTTTCCTCGATAAATTCACGCCTCGGCTCAACTTTATCCCCCATTAAGGTCGTAAAGGTCACGTCAATCTCCGAGGAATTTTCCTCGTCAATCATCACCCGCTTTAAGATCCGTTTCTCCGGGTCCATCGTAGTTTCCCAGAGCTGTTCCGCATCCATCTCGCCCAATCCTTTGTACCGCTGGATCTTGTTATTGGTGTCGCGCCCGATTTCAACCAGAATTTTATTTAGTTCTTCGTCGCTGTATGCGTACCACACGTTTTTGTTCTTCTCGATTTTGTAGAGGGGCGGCTGCGCCAGATACACATGTCCCTCTTTGATGAGCTCCGGCATAAAACGGTACAGAAATGTCAGCATCAGCGTACTGATATGCGCGCCGTCTACATCGGCATCGGTCATAATGATAATCTTGTTGTAGCGGAGCTTTGAGATATCGAAATCTTCATGGATTCCGGTTCCGAATGCGGTAATCATGGCTTTTATCTCCGCGTTTCCGTATATCTTGTCGAGCCTTGCCTTCTCCACATTCAAAATCTTGCCGCGGAGCGGCAGAATCGCCTGCGTCGCACGGCTTCTGGCCGTTTTTGCGGAGCCTCCTGCAGAATCTCCCTCCACGATAAAAATCTCACAATTTTTCGGATCTTTGTCTGAGCAGTCCGCAAGCTTTCCGGGGAGCGACATTCCCTCGAGCGCCGTCTTCCGCCTTGTCAAATCTCTCGCCTTTCTGGCTGCCTCTCTCGCGCGCTGCGCCAATAATGACTTTTCACAGATATTTTTTGCCACTGCCGGGTTCTGCTCGAGGAAATAAGTGAGCTGTTCGCTCACCACGGAATCCACCGCGCCTCTCGCCTCGCTGTTTCCGAGTTTCTGTTTCGTCTGTCCCTCAAACTGCGGCTCCTCAATCTTGATACTGATAATCGCGGTAAGTCCCTCACGGATATCATCCCCCGTCAGCGGCGCATCGTTTTCTTTTAAGATTTTATTTGCCCTTGCATAGGAATTAAAGGTTTTTGTCAGCGCATTGCGGAAGCCCGCAAGATGTGTCCCGCCCTCCGGCGTGATAATGTTGTTCACAAAGCTGTAGGTCGCATCGTTGTAGGAATCGTTGTGCTGCATCGCGACTTCCACATAGACGTTATCTTTGGAACCCTCACAGTAAATCACATCCGGATAAAGCGCTTCTTTACTTTTATTCAGATAGGTGACAAATTCTTTGATGCCGCCCGCATAATGAAATTCATGCGTTCTCGTCTCTTCCTCCCTCGCATCGTTTAATACGATGCGGAGCCCCTTGGTGAGAAATGCGGTCTCGCGCAGGCGCTGCTTTAACGTGTCGTAATCGTAGACGGTCTCCTCGAAAATATCCGGGTCCGGATGAAATGTAACCTTCGTGCCGTGCTTTTCTAACTCACACTCATCGATAATTCTCACATCATACTCCGGTTTTCCGATCTTATAACTCTGACAGTAAACCTTGCCGTTCTGGTAAACCTCCACCACAAGATTCCTCGAGAGCGCATTGACGACAGACGCCCCCACACCGTGCAGGCCGCCGGATACCTTATAGCCTCCGCCGCCGAACTTTCCTCCGGCGTGAAGCACCGTATATACCACCTCGAGCGCCGATTTTCCGGCTTTCTGATTCATTCCGACCGGGATTCCCCGGCCGTCGTCCTCGACGGTAATCGAATTGTCCACATTGATCGTGACTTCTATATTTTTGCAGTAACCGGCCAAAGCTTCGTCTACGGCATTGTCCACAATCTCATAAACAAGATGATGAAGTCCCCGCGACGAGGTACTTCCGATGTACATTCCCGGTCTCTTCCGTACCGCTTCAAGTCCCTCCAATATCTGAATCTGGTCGGCACCGTATTCGATTTCGTTTTCATTTTCTATTCCCATAATTTCCTCCGCTACTCCGTTTTGGTCCCGCTTTCCACCGATTTTTCAAAAATCCGTCCGTTTTCCACCTCAAACACTTTGTTAATCTGAAAACGGTTGCGGACAAACTCATCTAACCCGGTACACGTTATAATCGTCTGCGTATCGCAAAGATTATTCAGCAAATAATTCTGCCGGCTGCTGTCAAGCTCCGACAGTACATCGTCGAGCAAAAGAACCGGCGTATCCTGAATTGATTTTTTTACAAGTTCTATCTCCGATAATTTTAAAGACAATGCAGATGTCCTCTGCTGTCCCTGCGAACCGAATCTGCGGATATCCACACCCCGCACGGAAAACAGCAAATCATCCCTGTGCGGTCCCACCGACGTCTGACAGAGCCTTTTGTCTTTTGCCTTCGCCCTGTTTAACTCGTCCTCAAAAAAAATATCATCAATATTCGGCTCATAACGCAGATTCAGTTCTTCTTTTTCACCGGAAATCCGATAATGAATGCCGCGGACGATCCCGCTTAATTCTTCGACGAATTGTTTGCGCCTTCGGATAATCTTTTTCCCGGTTTCTATGAGCTGCATATCCCACACGGAAAGCGTATCGGAAAGCTCCGGCCGATACACCATGTCTTTCAGCAGTTTATTGCGCTGTCCGAGAATCCTGTTGTAGGCCGTCAGATCGGAGAGATAGATTTTATCCAGCTGACAGAGCTCGGAATCTAAAAATCTCCGGCGTTCCGCAGGTCCGCTCTTGATAATATTTAAGTCCTCCGGCGAAAAAAAAACGATATTTAAAATTCCAAACAGTTCCCCGGCCTTTTTAATCGGCAGCCGGTTGACGGCAATTCCCTTCGAACGGCTCTTCTTTAAATGCATGTCGATCTGGTACTCTCTGTCCTCGCGGACGACAACTGTCCGGATATGAGCTTCCGTCTCCCCGAACTTTATCATTTCTTTGTCTTTGCTGCCCTTATGCGACTTTGTCGTCCCGCTCAGATACGCGGCTTCAAGAATATTTGTTTTTCCCTGTGCATTGCTGCCGTACAGAATGTTTGTCCCTGCATCAAAAGAAATATTCAAATTTTCATAATTTCGAAAATTTTTTAATTCGATGGATTTAATGATCATTTCCGTACTTTCACCGTTTCCCCGTTATATGAAATAACGTCTCCGTCGTGAATCTTCTTGCCTCTCTGCTGTTCCACCCGGTCATTGACTTTCACAAGGCCGTCCAAAATAACCTCTTTTGCCTCCGCACCGGAATCCACCAGACCGGCTTTTTTTAAAGCCTGGCCCAGTTTGATAAATTCATCTTCTTCTCTGATCTGAATTTCTGTCATGTCCGCTCCTATTCCCCGTCCGATGTCGTCAGACAGTCGCCGCATTAAAGTTTACCGGAAGAATCAGGTAAATGAACTTTCCTTCATCGTCTTTGATAAAACACGGCGCTTTCGGATTTACCATATAGAGAATCACATTCTCCTCATCAATGACGCGCAGCGCGTCGATAAAAAACTTCGGGTTAAAGCCGATCAGAATATCTTTTCCGTCTTTTGCGATATCGATATCCTCATTCATCGAACCGATAAAGGAATTAATCTTTAATTCCATGTTGCCGTCTGTGATATTCATGATGATGGGCTTTTTATCTCCCTCTTTTACCAGAAGCGTCGCACGGTCGATACAGTCGAGCAGCTCACGCTTGTTTATCTTAATTTTCGTCTCGTAATCGGAGGAGAGCATCTGGTCGATCTTAAAGTACTCGCCCTCAATCAGTCTCGATACCACCGTAGTGCAGTCAAATTCAAATACGATATGATTGTCCGTCAGGAAAATCTGAACCTCATCCTCGGCGCTTCCCGGCAGAATTTTGCTGACTTCCTGCAGCGTCTTGCCCGGAACGACTACTTTTTTGTGGTTGTAGTTATTTTTTAATTCAATGTTGCGGATAGATATGCGGTGTCCGTCCAGCGACACAACTTTCAGATGATTTTCCTCGATCTCAAAAAGCTCGCCGGTCATCAGTTTGTTGCTGTCATTGTCAGCAATAGAAAATATCGTCTGACGGATTACTTCTTTCAGTGTAAACTGAGAAATGTGTATCACTTCGTTTCTCTCGATATAAGGAATATAGGAAAAGTCGTCACCCGACTTTCCTACGATGTTAAATTTTGCTTTTTCACAGGTAATCGTCGTTTTAAAAGAGCTGTCTGTCTCAATCACAACATCATTGTCGGGAAGCTTCCGCACAATCTCGGAAAAAATCTTTGCATCGAGTGCGATAACGCCTCTCTCTGCGATTTCTCCTTCGATTTTTGTCTCAATTCCCAATTCCATATCATTTGCAGTCAGTTTAATCTCATTGGCAGAGGCATCAATCAATATGCATTCCAGAATTGCCATCGTTGTTCTGGTAGGAACCGCTTTTAATACGATATTGACGCCGTGCAGTAAATTTGATTTGGAACAGATTAATTTCATGTTGTTTCTAACTCCTTCCTGTGAACGGAATGACTCTGTGCATAAGTCAGAGTGCATGCCATAAAGACAATAAATAAAAAATATTAAAAGTATTCTTCATAGGGGCTGTTCATAAGTGAATAACCTCTGAAACTTTATCAGATTAAGGGTTTAAAGAAAAAATAAGTCCTAAAATACTGTGAATATCATGAGGATGAAAACCGGAAACATTGTGAATAAATGTAAAGGGTATTCTGGGATAAAAAATAAAAACAGCTTACATAAATAAGGTTGTCCGGTTTCATAAACATGCTTCGAAACGAATATCAACAGAACAATGTTGATATTCAGTTCGGGTTGATTTTTTTCTTAATCGTATCGATGAGACCTCTTGTGGTTTCATTGGAGGCATATTCTTCGTCTATTTTGTTGATGCCGTGTATAATCGTCGAGTGGTCGCGTCCTCCCAGCAGAGATCCGATGGAATCTAAGGAGGTATCGGTCATATTTTTACACAGATACATTGCGATTTGTCTGGGCCTTGCAATCTGGCTGCTCCGGTTTTTCGAGATCATCTGGTCGATAGAGATCTGGAAATGCTCGGACACCACCTCGATGATAAGCTGCGGGGTGATTTCCTTCGGCTTGTCCGGAGTGATGATATTCTGAAGCTCCTTGACGGCAATCTCCATTGTGATGTCGGTCTTTTCGAGATTGGAGTATGCCAGCAGCTTGTTTAAAGCTCCCTCAAGCTCACGGATGTTCGACTTGATATTGTTGGCAATATATTCGAGAACTTCATCGCGGAGTACCATCTCGTCGGTTTCGACTTTTTTGCGGAGAATCGCCATACGCGTCTCGTAGTCCGGTGTGCCGATATCTGCCATCAGGCCCCATTCAAACCGGGAGCGAATACGCTCTTCTAAGGTTTCCATTTCTTTCGGAGGCTTGTCCGAAGTCAGAATGATCTGTTTGCCGGCGGAGTGGAGCGCGTTGAACGTGTGGAAAAACTCTTCCTGCGTGCTCTCTTTTCCTATTATAAACTGTACGTCGTCCACCATAAGCACGTCGATCGTCCGGTATTTTTCACGGAACTTGTTCATGGCCGCCGCGTTACCGCTTCGGATGGATTCGATGACTTCGTTGGTAAATTCCTCGGAGGTGACATAGATGATGTTTGCATTCGGATTGTTTTCCAATACAAAGTGTCCGATGGAATGCATCAGGTGTGTTTTGCCGAGTCCCGGTCCCCCATAGATATAGAGCGGATTGTAGGTATCCCCGGGGGATTCCGCTACGGCGAGGGACGCAGAGTGGGCAAACCGGTTGTTGTTGCCCACGACAAAAGTATCAAATGTATAATTGGAATTCAGGTTTGTTTTTTCATTTGCCGCCATAAAAGCCGATTTCTTAGCGCGGGCGCTTGCGGCTCCGATACTTCTGGTCTGCTCGGGAAGAATAAAGCGGATCTCGTATTCTTTTCCGGTGATTTCGGCAATGGCTACCTTAAGAGGAAGATGGTATTTCTTGGAAATGTAACTCAGGGTCATCTGCTCGGAAGGAACGAGAATATACAATATGTTATTGTCAACACCATATACTTCCAGAGGACGAATCCAGGTATCAAAGGAAATATCACTGATATCGTGTTCCGTTTTTACGGTATTGAGGATTTCATCCCATTTTTCCAAAATTAATTCCATTCCAGCACTCCGATTTCTACGATTTCTTAAAAAATACTACATATTTCTATATTACACTATTTTAAAGCGTATATCAATCATTAATTTGGTATGGTACGGGGGATAATGCGTGTGAATAAAACGCGGATATGGGCTGATTTGGGCCTTCCGGGTGGTTATCCGGCGGTTATACAGTTCTTATCCATGAATTATCCACAAGTTATCCACTTTTCGGGGATAACTTATAAAAATCGCTATTTTTCGCAGAGTTGTCCACATAAGCATCAAAATTTTATTTGTGGACAACGGATAAATTCAAATAACAACATATAGACGGTACGAGTTTCTTCCTTATATATATAGTGGTAAGAATATAGATTTGTGGGAAATATGTGGAAACACGCAGCGCAGGGCTCCGGAAAAGTGCGTAAAATAGGCTTGACTTAAGCACTTTTTCTGTTATAATTGAAAATGATGTTTTTTAACATAGAGGAGGTGAATGCAATATGAAGATGACATTCCAACCAAAAAAGAGACAGAGAGCCAAAGTGCATGGCTTTAGAAGCAGAATGAGCACGGCAGGCGGAAGAAAAGTATTGGCTGCAAGAAGATTAAAAGGTAGAAAGAAATTGTCAGCTTAGGCCACATCTTATGTGGTCTTTTCTTCTTTTTGGATATAAGGACTTAAAGATTGCATGAATTTTTCAGAATCGTTAAAGAAAAACGTTGATTTTCAGAGTGTATACCGCAGAGGAAGGTCTTATGCGAATAAGTATCTTGTCATGTATGTTCTGCCAAATCAGACCGAGAGAAATCGTCTGGGTATATCGGTGAGCAAAAAAGTTGGAAATAGTGTTATCAGACATCATTTAACCCGGTTAATCCGGGAGAGCTACAGACTGCATGAGGACATGTTTAATAGTGGTTTAGACATCGTAGTCATCGCAAGAGCGACGGCTGCGCACATTTCGTATCACGAGGTGGAGAGTGCGCTGCTGCATCTTGGAGGTCTTCACAAAATTATTCATTAAAAAAGAAGATGGAATTATTTTGAAAAAAATTTTAATTGCTTTGATTAAATTTTATAGAAAATATCTTTCTCCGATGAAGACGACAAAATGTCCGTACTGTCCGACCTGTTCACTTTACGGACTGCAAGCCGTGGAAAAGTATGGGGCGGTAAAGGGCGGATGTCTGGCATTATGGAGAATTATTAGATGCAATCCTTTTTCAAAAGGTGGATATGATCCAGTTCCATAACGGAGGTATTTTAGGGTGTCAGAATTGTTATTAACCGCATATGACGGTTCCATTCTCGGACCGATCGCGAAAGTACTTGGATGGGTAATGAACGGCGTATATTCTCTGATGGAAATGATCGGCATCGAGAATGTTAGTTTGTCTATCTTTATTTTTACGATTCTTGTTTATAGCTGTATGTTCCCTCTCACCTATAAACAGCAGAAGTTTTCAAAGCTTTCCCAGAAGATGCAGCCCGAGCTGCAGGCCATCAACAAAAAGTATAAGGACAAAAAGGATCAGGCATCCATGATGGCAATGAATGAGGAGACGCAGGCCGTCTACGAGAAATACGGTGTCTCCATGATGGGAAGCTGTGCGCAGATGTTGATTCAGATGCCGCTGTTCTTTGCATTATACCGTGTATTTATGAATGTGCCGGCTTACATTACAAGTGTAAAGGGCGCGTTTCTGCCGCTTGTAGATGAGATTATGAAAACCGAAGGTTTTGCGGATAAGATGACGATGCTTGTGACGGATCTGCGGATTGCCACTTTTCCGACTGTGGATTTTACCGTGACGGACCCGGAAGTGCTCTCGAATTATACGGTGGATGTGCTGAACAAGCTGAATACGACCGGCTGGGACAGCTTGAGAACGGCTTTTCCCGCATTGACGGATACGATTAATGCTTCTTATGAGGTAGTTTCCGATATTAACAGCTTTTTTGTGTTTAATATTTCGGACACGCCCTGGAATATTATCACGACGAATTTTACCGAAAGAAATTTCCTGATGATATTCGGGGCATTGCTGATTCCGGTTGTCTCGTATCTGACGCAGATGCTCAATATTAAGCTGATGCCGCAGGCTTCCAGCGGAAACGATCAGAATGATGCGATGGCGCAGCAGATGAAGATGATGAACAGGATGATGCCGTTGTTTTCGCTTTTTATCTGTTTTACGGTTCCGGTGGGACTCGGTTTTTACTGGATTGTCAGTGCGCTGGTGCGCGTAGTTCAGCAGTTCTTCTTAAATAAACATTTCGAGAAGATTGATCTGGAAGACATCATTAAGAAGAACCAGGAGAAGGCGAAGAAACGGCGCGAGAAGATGGGCATATCCGAGAATCAGATCAGTAATGCGGCCAGGATGAATACAAGACAGATGGTGGATGCAAATAAGAATCAGCTTACCACCGCGGAGAAGGAAGCGGAGATTGAGAAGGCGAATGAGCTGAAGACAAACGCGAAGGCAGGAAGTATGACGGCAAAGGCAAATATGGTCCGCGAGTTTAATGAGAGAAACAACAAAAAATAAATATTCAGGAGGGGGTTTGTATGGAATTTATTGAAATTTCAGCAAAGACAGTGGATGAGGCTCTTACGGAAGCCGTCATCAAGTTAGGGACAACCCATGATAAGATTGAGTATGAAGTGCTGGAAGAGGGGAGCTTAGGTTTTCTTGGAATAGGAAAGAGGGATGCGGTTATTAAGGCCCGCAAAAAGAATGATTCCGAGGATAATATCCGTGAGTTTCTGACGAAAGTATTTGATGCCATGGAGCTTCAGGTTGAGATTCTGATTGAGAAGGAAGCGGACGGCAAGACGATTAATGTGGAGTTAAAGGGTCCGGATATGGGTGTATTGATCGGAAAGAGAGGACAGACACTCGATTCGCTGCAGTATCTCACAAACCTTGCAGTCAACAAGACTTCGGAAGAATACTTGAAGGTCAAGATTGATACGGAGGATTATCGTAAGAGAAGAAAAGAAACCCTTGAAAATCTTGCGAAAAATATTGCCTATAAGGTAAAGAGGACCAAGCATTCCGTATCGTTGGAACCGATGAATCCTTTTGAGAGAAGGGTGATCCATTCTGCCTTGCAGAATGATAAATTCGTAACGACACACAGTGAGGGCGAGGAACCATACAGATATGTTGTTGTCACTTTAAAGAAATAAGTTAAAAAATGGGCGTCCGGAAGCGTGATAAGCTTTGGATGCCCATTTTAAAAATAAAACAACGCCAAAAGCGCGTTGGTCGTTGTTTGGAGAAAGATTATATGAGGACAGATACGATTGCAGCGATTGCCACGGCAATGAGCAATGCAGGAATTGGAATTGTGAGAATCAGCGGGAGCGAGGCCGTCTCCATTGCGGATCGGATTTTTCGTATGGGAAAAAGTGTATCGAGCGGGCCGAAAAAAAAGCTTGCCGAAATGCCTACTCATACGATTCATTACGGATATATTGCGGACGGGGAGGATGTTCTCGACGAGGTAATGCTTCTTTTGATGAAAGGGCCGAAAAGTTATACCAGGGAAGATACCGTAGAGATTGACTGTCACGGCGGCGTCTATGTGACGAAGCGTATTTTGGAAACGGTGATTAAGTACGGGGCGCGTCCTGCGGAGCCGGGCGAGTTTACGAAGCGGGCATTTTTAAACGGGAGAATTGATTTGTCGCAGGCGGAATCCGTGATTGACGTAATCCATGCAAAAAATGAATTTGCCTTAAAAAGCTCAATCAGACAGCTTTCCGGTTCCGTGGCGGAGGCAGTCGGTAATATCAGGGGGAAGATTCTTCATGAGATCGCGTATATCGAGTCGGCGTTGGATGATCCGGAGCACATCAGTCTCGATGGGTATGAGGAGCGGCTGACGGATACGATGGATGCGGTGGAAGGAACGATTCAGAAACTGCTTTCGGACAGCGATAACGGGCGGATTTTAAAAGAGGGAATTTCTACGGTACTTGTGGGAAAACCGAATGCCGGCAAGTCTTCTCTGCTCAACACATTAGTGGGGGAGGAGCGGGCGATCGTGACTGAAATAGCGGGAACGACGAGAGACGTGATCGAGGAGCAGATTAATTTAAACGGAATTATCCTGAATGTCACGGATACTGCGGGAATTCGGGAAACCGAGGATGTCGTAGAGAAAATCGGTGTGGAGAAGGCAAAGCAGTATCTGAGTGATGCGGATTTGATTATTTATGTGGCGGATTCGTCCACGAAGCTTGATGAGAATGATTATGATATTCTGAATCAGTTAAAGAACCGCGCTGCGGTGATACTTTTGAACAAATCGGATTTGCAGACGGTCACAACTGCAGAGGATATTCAAAATTGTGTGGATAACTCCTTTGAACAGGTTCCGGCGATTATTTCGGTTTCCGCGAAGGAGAAGAAGGGAATATCAGAGTTGACGGAACAGATTAAGAACATGTTTCTCACAGGAGAAGTGGATTTTAATGACGAAGTTTTTATCACAAATGTCCGGCATAAGTCTGCATTACAGGAAGCGCTGCAGAGTCTTAGATTGGTGAGACAGAGTATCGAAGACGGGATGCCGGAGGATTTCTTTTCGATTGATCTGATGAATGCTTACGAGGAGCTCGGAAGTATTGTCGGAGAAGCGGTGGAAGACGATCTGGTAAATGAAATATTCAGCAAGTTTTGTATGGGAAAATAGGACTTGCGTCAGAGGGAAGGATTTGGAATGGCAGAGACAGCGGCTACAAATAAAAATACATTGGAAGAGAATTACGACGTTGTGGTGGTGGGAGCCGGTCATGCCGGATGTGAGGCGGCGCTGGCCTGCGCAAGGCTCGGACTTGAGACGATTATTTTTACCGTGAGTGTGGACAGTATCGCATTGATGCCCTGCAATCCCAATGTGGGCGGGAGTTCCAAGGGACATCTTGTCCGGGAAATTGATGCGCTGGGCGGCCAGATGGGAATCAATATCGATAAAACGTTTATTCAGTCTAAAATGCTCAATAAGTCTAAGGGGCCGGCCGTACATTCCCTGCGCGCACAGGCAGATAAAGCTGCTTACAGCACGCAGATGAGGAAAACACTGCAGAACACGGAACACCTTACGATCCGGCAGGCGGAGGTATCGGAACTTCTCACCGAAGATTTTTCGGAAAACAAGAAAATATACGGCGTGCGCACTTATGCGGGGACTGTTTATTATGCGAAGGCGGTTATTTTGTGCACCGGAACTTATCTGCGCGCCCGCTGTCTGACGGGGGAGATGATTGCGCACACCGGACCGAACGGATTGCAGGCCGCAAATCATCTGACAGCTTCACTTATTGAAAATGGAGTAGAAATATACCGCTTTAAGACCGGTACTCCGGCAAGAGTTGATAAAAATTCGATTGATTTTTCAAAGATGCAGGAGCAGAAGGGAGACGAGCGCGTGGTGCCGTTTTCGTTTCTGACGAATCCGGATGATGTGCAGATTGACCAGGTTTCATGCTGGCTGACATACACAAACGAAAAGACGCACGAGATAATCCGGAAAAATCTTGACCGTTCGCCGCTCTACGGAGGAGTGATTGAGGGGACGGGGCCGCGCTACTGTCCCTCGATAGAAGATAAGGTGGTTCGCTTTGCAGAAAAAGACCGGCATCAGATTTTTATTGAGCCGGAGGGTCTGGATACCAATGAAATGTATGTGGGAGGGATGTCGTCGTCTCTGCCGGAGGATGTGCAGTATGAGATGTACCGCACACTGCCGGGGCTTGAGCGTGTGAAGATTATCCGAAATGCTTATGCGATTGAGTACGACTGTATCAATCCGAATCAGCTTTATGCGACGCTGGAGTTTAAGCATATAAAAGGACTTTTTTCAGGCGGGCAGTTTAACGGGAGCAGCGGTTATGAGGAGGCGGCAGCGCAGGGACTTGTCGCAGGGATTAATGCGGCTATGAGCATTTTCGGCAGAGAACCTCTGGTGCTGGACCGTTCCGAGGCCTACATCGGAGTGCTCATCGATGATCTTGTGACAAAGGAAAATCATGAGCCGTACCGCATGATGACATCGCGGGCGGAGTATCGTCTGCTGCTTCGCCAGGATAACGCGGACTTACGTCTCTCAAAGAAGGGATATGAGATCGGACTTGTCCCGCGGGAACGCTATGAACGGGTAGCGGAAAAGGAACGCCTGATAGCGGAAGAGATAAAGCGGATTTCTAAAGTTCACATCGGAGCGAGTAAGGAAGTGCAGGCGCTTTTGGAGAGCTGCGGAAGTATTCCGCTCAATACCGGTGTCACATTGACGGAACTGATCCGGCGGCCGGAGCTGGATTATGAGAAGCTTGCCCCGATTGACAAGGACAGGCCGAAGCTGCCGTATGATGCGGCGGAACAGGTGAATATCAATATCAAATATGACGGTTATATCTCGAGACAGAAAAAACAGGTTGAACAGTTTAAGAAACTGGAGAAAAAACGCATACCCGAAAATTTTGACTATGACGATGTTCCGAGTCTTCGCCTTGAGGCCCGCCAGAAATTGAAAGATTTAAAACCGATATCTATCGGACAGGCGTCCCGTATTTCCGGCGTATCGCCGGCGGATATTTCGGTGCTGCTTGTGTACATGGAACAGCTGCGGTTTCAGAAAAAACATTAATTTCGGATTTTGATATAAGAGGGACAGATGAGGTATCAGTTAGAAAAATTCAGGCAGGAACTTGAAAAATTAAATATTGATTTAACAGAAGAACAAACAGAGCAGTTTCTCGATTATTACGAGTTTTTAATTGAGACGAACAAGGTTATGAATCTCACGGCTATCACAGATTTTGACGAGGTCATCGAGAAGCATTTTCTGGATAGTCTTTCTCTTTGCCGTGTTTTTGAACTGAACCGGCAGATACGTGTGATAGACATGGGAACCGGCGCTGGTTTTCCGGGGATTCCGCTGAAAATTGCGTTTCCGCAGATTGATTTGCTGCTTGTGGATTCTCTGAATAAGCGGATTAAATTTTTGCGGGAAGCTACGAAACGTCTCTCTCTCGAAAATGTCGCCGCTCTTCACGCGCGGGCAGAGGAAATAGCGAAAGGTAAACAATATCGCGAACAATTTGACCTATGTGTTTCGCGTGCCGTGGCAAACTTATCCACATTAAGCGAGTACTGTATACCGTTTGTCAAAGAGGGGGGAATGTTTATTTCCTATAAGTCAGGGGACATTGAAGAAGAGGTGTCTGCTGCAGAGAAGGCGGTTGCGGTTCTGGGAGGAAACATCAATCAGGTATATCGATTTGAGCTTGGGGAGCAGAAGCGCTCTTTTGTGATGATAGAAAAGCAGAAGAAGACGCCGAAGGCATATCCGAGAAAAGCAGGTATACCGACCAGAGATCCGCTGAGATAATGTTTTAAAACATAAAAAGTAAGTTATATAAAAAAGCTGCCTGCCGACGTGAAGAAATTCGATATCGGAAAGACAGCTTTTTTGTTAGTGGTTTTATTTGTCATTTAAGAACATATAGATGATATTCAGCAATTTATCCGGCACTTCCAGCTGAGGAACTTTTCCGGCATTTGAGATATACGAGGTCTCCACAAGAGGATTGTTGTGAACATAGGAATCTCCGATGGAAACAGCATTTGAAATCGTTCTGCTCATAATGATCGAAACGGGGATATTTAATTTTTTCAGCGCATGAAGGATGGGATTGCAGGTGTAATTTCCCTCAATGCTTGCCGTCAGATATTTTCCGTGACTGTGTTCCAAATGCGCTGCTTCGTAATAGGCGTCAAGCATCTTACTTGAAACCAGCTGGGGTTTGTGGAAGTATGATTCGCGCAGGCATTTTGCAATGTTTGTCTCGTGTGTTTTGATATTGTAGATCAGAGTTCCGATAATCGGGAGATCCATCAATACTTTCCGTATCACGGAATACTGATCCGGTGTCCGGTTAAAGCTTGTTGCCGCCGGCGGATTGATGGCGATAATCCTGTTCATCAAATTGCTGTCCATGTTCTGCGCAAGAACAGCAAAGGAAACGGAAGATCCGGTTGTGATTACATCCGGTTTTGCGCCGATCACATGTTTAATAAAATCGGTGATTAGCTGCACATACAGGTAATTGGTGTAAGTCAGGCAGGGCTTTTCGGAGCGGCCGCAGCCTAACAGGTCAAGTGCATAGACCGTATGTTTTTTTTCTAATTTTTTGATGATGCGGCACCATTCGTAGGAGGAGCTGATCGCGTCCAGGTCATGAATTAAGAGAACCGGAGAGCCGCTGCCTCGTTTTGTGTAGTAGATGCTGCCGTTTTTCCAACTGTAATAATCGCCGGTCTGTGATTTTAAAATATTTTTCATTTCTGCCGTGTGGTCGACAAAGCGGTTCACTAAGTGAATGGTACCGGCGGCTAAGGCTGTTAGTAGAAAAAAATGTTTGATATTTTTTTTCATGGTAATCTCCAATCCTGTGTGGAATGACACACACTTTTGTTATTGTAATATATCCGAATGATAATCAGATGTTCTATTTATATTATAGCCTGTTTTATTGGGTTATACAAATTAAAATTTTTATTGCGGCGAATTTTACGGCAAATTTTACAGTAAATTATACTTTTCATGATAAAGGAATTAGTATAAAATAATACTGATTTATAGAGATAGAATCAAAACATATGTTCGAGGTAAAAGATGGTTATATCATATCTAAACAGACTGCACGATGAGTATATCGGAGAACAGCTTGATTTGGAGAAAAAGATTCATAATCTCAATATTCATTTGAGAGAAAATACGGAATTTATAAAGCTGTTGGATCAGACAAACGATCCGACTTATGAATCGTTTACTCCGTGGGATGTAAATGTAAAAAATAAAAAGAAAATACAGGAGCTTATGGAAGAGCAGCAAAAAATAAAAGAATCCCTGGAAGAAGCAAGGGAACATTATGCTGCGTCTCAAAGAAAAATTGAGGAATTGACGGCAGTAATCAGCCAGGCAAAAAAACAGCTTACACTGGACGAATCGGATTGTGATGACGAAGTCTTTCGTATTACGATGCTTGAAACACAGGAGAATGAAAGACAGCGTATTTCAAGAGAACTTCATGATTCTACAGCACAGAACCTGACAAGTCTGGTACATAAAACGGAATTTTGCATTAAGCTTGTCGAGGAGGATCCGATCCGCTGTAAGCTTGAGTTAAATAAAGTATCGAAAATGATTCGTGAGATTATCAATGACACAAGGGAATTGATTTATAATCTCAGGCCAATGTCCTTTGACGATATCGGACTTGATATCGCGATTGAGCGGGCTCTGGATAAATTAGAGAGCAGTGAGTCGAGGAAGATAGATTTCATGGTTGAGGGGGAGCCCTATTCTATTAAGTCAGTGATAGGGATTACGCTGCTCCGGATTATTCAGGAAGGATGCAGCAATGCGGTCCGTCATGGCAATGCGTCTATTATTCAGGTTTTGCTGAAATATGAAGATGATAAGATATCCGTAAAAATCGAAGATGACGGAAGCGGCTTTGATACGAAAAGTGTTGAGCAAAATTCCAGAGATGATAATTCAGGGTTTGGTTTATCCATGATGAAAGAGAGAGTTTATCTCTTATCGGGTAATATTACAATTGATTCGGATATTCACTGCGGAACAAAGATCAATGTGGAAGTACCGATTAAGAAGAAGGAGGGCGTGTGACATGAAAGCAATAAATGTGATGATAGCAGATGACCATTCGATGATTCGGGAAGGATTAAAACAGTTGCTGGAATTGGACGGTGATTTCAAAGTAATTGCAGAGGCCTGTGACGGAGAAGATTGTCTGAATAAATTGGCTGTACAGATACCGGATATTCTTTTGCTGGATATTAATATGCCGAACTTAAACGGGTTGGAAGTGCTTCAAAAAATAAGAAGCGAAAATATAAAAATAAAGGTTTTGGTGCTTACGGTTCACAATGAAGTAGAGTATCTGTTAAAGGCGGTAGATATCGGAGTGAACGGATATCTGCTCAAAGATTCCGGGTCTGCGGAATTAAAGAAAGCAATCATCTCTGTTATGAATGGGGAAGATTACATACAGCCGAGTTTGATTCCCGTATTAAATTCAAAAATGATAGACCGCAATCATGACAATGCATTGATCGAAGAACTTACAAGACGTGAGTTGCAGGTACTGAAATTATTGGCTGTCGGAAAATACAACAAGGAAGTTGCAGAAGAGTTGGAAATCAGTGAGCGTACCGTGAAAAATCATGTATCAAATATATTTAAAAAGATACATGTGACAGATCGAACGCAAGCCGCAGTATTTGCAATTCGCAATAATCTGATTACGATATAGAAAAATAAAATTCCTGCGAATGTTTCACGTGAAACATTTGCGGGGATTTTGTTTCACAGATTTTTTTCTACAAAATATTGTATTTTAAGAAAACAGAAATACAATAATTAGAATAGAAATTCATAATGTTTCACGTGAAACATTTGCACTCGCATATATTAACTATAGAAATAAGAATGTATTAATGATATAATAGACAAGAAAAGAAATAAGAGATAAAAGTAAAAAGAGGAGTGTTTATGAGTAGAATAATAGCGATTGCAAATCAAAAAGGAGGAGTCGGTAAAACAACGACAGCAATCAATTTATCCTCCTGTCTTGCAGAAGCAGGAAAGAAAGTATTGACGATTGATCTGGACCCGCAGGGAAATATGACAAGCGGACTCGGGGTGGACAAGAATGAATTAGAAAATACCGTTTATGAACTGATGTTGGATCAATGTTCTATCAAAGAGAGTATGTCGGATACCGTCGTTGATAAAATGAAAATTATTCCGTCAAATGTGAATTTGGCTGGAGCGGAGATAGAATTATTGGGAATCCCGGAAAAAGAATATATTTTAAAAAATGCCGTAGATTATATACGGGATGATTACGATTATATTATTATAGACTGTCCTCCGTCTTTGAATATGCTGACAATCAACGCAATGACAACGGCAGACTCGGTATTGGTACCGATTCAGTGTGAGTATTATGCACTCGAAGGATTGAGCCAGTTAATACATACGATTGATTTGGTACAGCAAAGACTGAATCCGAATTTGATTATTGACGGTGTTGTATTCACGATGTATGATGTCCGTACAAACCTGTCAAACCAGGTAGTAGAAAATGTGAAAGAAAACCTGGATGCAAAAATATATGAGACTTTGATTCCGAGAAACATTCGATTGGCGGAAGCGCCGTCTCATGGTTTGCCGATTAATTTGTATGATGCAAAATCCGCAGGAACAGAAAGCTATCGTTTATTGGCAAAAGAAGTTATGGAAAGGACAGGGATATAAAAGATGGCAGCAAAAAAGGGAGGATTGGGAAAAGGCATTGATTCCCTGATTCCGAATAAAGTAAGCGTAAAGACAACTCCGGAAGCGACAGGAGAGTCCAATGAAAAAGCAGTAGAGGGTATTTTTGTAAATATAAATAAGGTCGAGCCAAACAGAGAACAGCCGAGAAAAAATTTTGATGAGGACGCTTTGGTAGAATTATCGGAATCGATCAAACAGTTCGGGGTGCTTCAGCCTCTTTTAGTACAGGACAGGAAAGATTATTATGAAATTGTTGCCGGCGAGCGAAGATGGCGGGCAGCAAAGATAGCCGGTCTGAAAGAAGTTCCGGTTATCATCAAAGATTTGACGGAACAGGAAAAAGCAGAAATATCGCTGATTGAAAATATACAGCGGGAAGACTTAAATCCAATCGAAGAGGCGGTTGCTTACAAGAAGCTTCTGACGGAATTTAATCTAAAACAGGACGAACTGGCCGAGCGTGTATCAAAGAGCCGGACTGCAATTACCAATTCCATGCGGCTGCTCAAGTTAAATGACAGAGTGCAGGAGATGGTGATTGCCGGAAGATTGACGACAGGCCACGCGCGGGCACTGCTTGGTATCGAAGATGCGGAACGGCAGATCGAAGCGGCGGAAGAAGTGGCGGATAATAAGCTGAATGTTCGGGATACGGAAAAACTGGTAAAGAAAGTTCAGCAGGAAAAGGAGAGTCCGGGTGAGAAGACAGATACAAAAACGGATTCCAAACTGGATGCCATTTATCATGACCTCGAAGAAAGTATGAAAGCGATTCTCGGCACAAAGGTCGCAATTCATCAGAAGGATGAAAAAAAAGGAAAAATTGAGATTGAGTATTATTCGATGGAAGAATTGGATCGAATCATTGATTTAATAAGGACAGTAGAAAAGTAGAACAGAAGAACAGAAGAACAGAAGAACGAGTGTTCTAAATATGCCCGGGCGGCAGAGTGAGGAGAAATATGATTTCACAGTATTTAGGAATTGAATCAGACTATGTTATAATTGGACTGGCAGGAGTTGTTTTTCTTCTGCTGATACTCATTATCATCAATATTGTACAGATGCGGAAATTGAAAAAGAGCTATAAGATATTTATGAGCGGAAAAAATTCAAAGAATCTTGAAGATACCTTAATCATGCGTCTGAATCAGGTGGACGATCTGCTGGAAGCAAATGCCGAAAACAGAAAAAATATCGAAAAGCTTTTTTTGAATATGAGACACACCTACCAGAAAATGGGATTGATCAAATACGATGCATTTCATGAGATGGGCGGGAAACTGAGCTTTTCTCTTGCAATGCTGGATGTCAAAAACAATGGATTTATCATTAATGCAATGCACACGAGAGAAGGATGTTACACATATATTAAAGAGATCATAGACGGAAATTCTATCATTGTGTTGTCGGAAGAGGAAAAGGAAGCTTTAAACAGAGCGATGGGGACGGGGAAGACGGAGTAAAAAGTCATTATGAGGGTAAGGCTGGTCAGTACGCTAAAAGGCGGGGAGAAATTGGCGGAACCGGTAATCACGGAAGAAAAAGAAACCTTGATTTCCAAAGGAACAATTTTAAAACCAGAATATCTGGATTTGATATCATTCCTCGGGATAGATACGGTTTGTATTGTAGACCCATATGAATCGGAGGAAAAACCGCATTACATCGTAGACAGAGGAAAAAAGGAAGAGTACATAAATGAAGTCAGGAAAATATTGGGGAAACATATTTATCGCGGAAAAGATTCTCTGGAGCAAATAAAACCTCTGGCAGATAAGATTGTGGAAAATCTTCTTTCCGCAGACGAGAACATTGTCATTGACATGGAAGAACGCAACGGAAATTTATATGAGCATACCGTCGAGGTAACACTGCTCGCTGTTATGGTGGCGAAAAAGCTTGGATTAGAAAAAGAATCGCTGCGGCAGGTGGCGCTTGGATGTCTGCTCCATGATTTGGGACTTCGGTATATCACGGTTCCCTATATCAATTATGATATAGAGAAAAGTTCTGCAGCGGAAGCATTCGAATACCGAAAGCATACGATACTGGCCTACTCGGTTTTAGAGGAAGAAGAGTGGCTGGAGGAGCTTCCGAAAAAAATGGTTCTCACCCACCATGAGAGAAAGGACGGCTCCGGATTTCCGTTGAGGCAAAAGACGAGAGAGATCGAGTGTAAGATTCTGCAGGCGTGTGATGCACTGGATTGTGCCATGTGCGGGATGGAATGTAAGCGGAGCAGAATCCAGCAGATTTTAGAATATCTTGTGGAGGCATCGGATATTTTATATGAAAAAAGCGTTACAAAGGTGATACAGCGCCTTGTGGCACGATACCCTGTCGGAACAAAAGTGAGACTGACTACCGGTGAGCTCGGAATTGTAATTGCACAGAGTAGCAACTCGATTCGTCCTGTGATAAGAGTTTTGGATGAACAGGACAATCTGACAGATATCAGTTATGAGTTGAACAGAAACAAGAAAGTAAATATCTTACAGATAGAGGAATAAATGAAATAGGAGTGAGGAAAGGAGGGATAGTAAATGCATAAATTTTTGAGAGCGATAGGATTTTCAAAATTAAAAAAGGAAGATCTGGAATTAATTTTCGATCAGATCATGAAGCATCCGACGGTAGAAAAATCCGCTACAGATTCGGAAGGAAATGAATTTGCAGAAATATCAAAGGAGTTCGGGGAGTTTTTCGGAATATCGCTGCGAGGTGTTTATGTGGATGACGAAACCTTTGAATTGGAATATTACTATCCGTACTTTTGCGGAAAGAATCTTTCGACGAGAGAGCCGGCAGACATAGAAAAACATGCAGAAAAAGAATCTTATGCGGGTATCTGTGACGAGGTGCGTCTCGGCGTGACATTGATTTTTTATCTGCAGAACGTGGTGGATTTTCTGAGTCTGAAGAGAAGCAGCAGCCATCGAAGTCCGGCGGAGGGGGTTATCCTTGGTGCATTGTCCACGGAAGGAAAAGTACTTTTACCGGTAAATAAGACAGAGAAAAAAGTAAAGACCGCAAAAAAAGAAGGGCCGGACCGCAGCCGCCTGATCGCAGCTGCAAGAGAAGGTGACGAGGATGCCATCGAAAATCTGACGCTGGAAGATATCGACACGTATTCGATGCTTTCGAGACGGATTACCCACGAAGATATTTTAAGTATTGTAAATTCCTATCTGATGCCATATGGAATCGAGAGTGACCAGTATTCCATACTCGGAGAAATCATGGACTGTACGCTGCTGCAGAATCATGTGACAAAAGAAAATGTTTATGCGCTGGAACTTATGTGCAATGACATGTGTTTCAGTGTCTGCATCAATCAGAAAGATCTGCTTGGCGAACCCCAGGTCGGCCGCAGGTTTAAAGGGAATATCTGGATGCAGGGAAGTGTCCGATACAATAATTAAAAAATTGTGGCATTTTTTTTCCTAATATGTTAAAATAGAGAAGTTCCGATAAGGTACAATTTAATAATTGTCGCTATAGCTCAGATGGATAGAGCGACCGCCTCCTAAGAGAACCTACAACGGAAACTTTTTGGAGGACATGAGGTAGCAAGTCACACACAATTTTATACACGTTTCCGTAGCTCAGATGGATAGAGCGACCGCCTCCTAAGAAAGTGTTATAACACTCGCCTGAGAGGACAAGGGAAAAGGTAACAAGTAAAAATAAATATAGATTTTTTGAATGTCGCTATAGCTCAGTTGGATAGAGCGACCGCCTCCTAAGCGGTAGGTCGGAGGTTCAAATCCTCTTAGCGACGCTGAAAACATCGCCGAAAACATTGATTTTTCAAGGTTTTCGGCGTTTCTCATTTTCCAAATAAATTTGAACTC
>CAJTOI010000031.1 GCA_910577925.1 uncultured Roseburia sp. | reverse complement strand
CGCCGCTTGTCCAGTTTCCCTTGTCCCATATAATCGGAGTTTTTAAGATTGCCCCGGCGTCAATGAGCGCCTGCTGCCACATTGGTGCTACATCAAAACGGGTGCAGAGATAGATCGCCCCGGTATTTTCGACAACTTCATACATGAGCGGCACGCTCCAAAGCGGGGCTTTGCTATCATTTGCCAGCATGTCTGGCGTGTCCATTACCTTGCGCCGCCCGGTCTGATATGAGATCCCATACGGGGGATCCGTCACTATGGCCGCCACCCCCCCCCCCCCGCGAGCTCTGGCAGGATCTCCCGGCAGTCTCCGCAGTAGAGCGTAGCCTTTCTAAAATGTTCTACCCGCATGTTATCGCCTCCTTGATCCTCTGTTCACTCATGGTGCAGTATTCCGGGTTTATGTCTATTCCGATAAAGTCCCGGCCTTCCTGAATTGCCACCGCTCCAGTAGTCCCGCTCCCGCAGAACGGATCCAAAATGGTGTCGCCGGGCCTGCTGCCAGCCAGGACACACGGCCGCACCAGTTCCTCTGGAAATGTGGCGAAGTGTGCGCCCTTGTAGGGCCTTGTGGCGATTGTCCAGACGGTGCGCCGGTTTCGCTTTCCGGTTTCGTTCGGCGTGAGGCCGTGGCTGTCTCTTTCCACACTGGCGCTGTTTTCTGCCGCCTGATCGTGTGTGTATGCGTTGCCGCCTCTGAATGTCTTGGTATTGCCCCGGCGTCTGGCGTTCGGGTTTTCGCTTCCCGGAAAACCTGCTGCCGGTTCCTTGATTGCTTCGGCGTTGTAGAAGTAGTCTGGGCTCTTGCTTAACAAAAAAATATACTCGTGGGCCCTTGTCGGTCTGTCCTTTGCACTTTCCGGCATAGTGTTGGGCTTGTGCCAGATTATATCGGCCCGCAGGTGCCAGCCGTCCGATCGTAGCGCGAAGGCCAGAAGCCACGGGATTCCGTTCAGATCCTTGCGCTTGACTTCACCTGCTGCCGCTTTGCCTGCGTAGCTGTCGCCGATATTCAGCCAGAGGGTGCCGTCGTCTTTTAAGACTCTACGCACTTCCCTGAATACTTCTACCAGCCGCCAGGTGTATTCCTCCGGCGTTTCTTCGAGCCCGATCTGCCCGGCTTCTCCGTAGTTTCTCAGCCCATAGTAGGGCGGTGAGGTCACGCATGTGCTGCAGCAGCCAGACGGCAGCAGGCGCAGCGCTTCGGTGGCTTCTCCGGTTATAATTTGCATTAGCTTTTCACCTCCCCGTCTGTGAGTTCCAGCGGCGCGTCTGCCGCTTCCAGAGCCCTGCGGCTCCAGCCGTATGTGATCCGGTTCATGGTGTCGTCGTGTTCCCTGCGGGCCTGCTCACGGTCAGCGAGTAGGTGCTGGCCCTTGTCAGGAATAGCAGAGGCCACGGCGTCGATCTGCGAGGTGAGCCCCTCCGGTGTCATGGCCCGCTGTTTCTCCCGCTCGTACATTGGCTTGTAAATGTCCATGAAGGCCACGCGATCCATGCCGGGCTTGCCGCCTCGGTAACAACTCCGGTGCATTTCGTAGAGGTTGCAGTACCCGATCGCCTCAACGGCACGGGCCGCCAGTGGTGGGAGCTGCTGGTGCAGGTCGCCGTGATTGTTTTCCCCGGCCGTGTACAGAAGGTCACTGACTGCGAGCCACGCCCGATCCGGCTCTATGAGGTCAGGGTGCATAAGCTCCAGCATGAGCTCCCGGATCTCTGCCACACTGGGCGGCCATTTGTTTGTTGCTATGTGTTTATTCAGGGCCAGCGCCACGATCCGGCCGTCGTCCGATTGAAACATTGAGGCCCAGAGGTTCACTGTGGCGGTGACTGCTGCCTCGTCTCTGAATTTGTCATAATTGGGGTAGGCCGTGACGACGATCGCCACCAGCTTTGCCGCGTCTGCTTTAGTCAAAAACGCCGCCTCCTTCCTCGTCTGCGATAATACCGGCGAGCACGTCCATGGTGGAGGGCTTGCCCCCGGTCTGGCTTTGCGTGGTTCCTGATCTGGGCTTGCTGCCGCTGTCGTATTTCCCTTCCAGCACTTTGCTCATGTTTGTGGGGCGGATCAGCCAGTCGAAGTCGGCCGTCCACGCCCGGTCGTTTTCACCTTTCAGGAAGTCCGACGCCTCGGCCTTCTCGAATAGCTCCCGGAAGGTGTCGAGGGACTTGTATTTTTTCCAGCGTGCCGCGATCTGCTTCTCCCGGTTTCCTTCGACGGCCCTCAGCTTTGGGTAGCTGGTACAGATTGAGTGGTAAAGCTCCACGATTTTTGAATACGGGACGGGATCCTGCTGGCCCCCTTTCAGGGGGTAGGGGGTAGAGCTTTCTTTCCCTTTCTCTGTGTCTGTCTCTGTTACTGTCTCTGTATCAGTCTCTTTCTCTGTATCACCTTTTTTTGCTTCGGTTTGCTTTTCAGAATAAGCATTTGCTTTTTTTGCTTTGTCCTGCTTTCCGGTTTCTTTCTTAGGCCGCCCGCCCTGCTTGCCTGCTTCGCTGCGTTTCCGGCAGGTATCAGCATACTTCTGGGCGTCTCTGTCCATTTGCCCGGTGATGAAGGAAAAAGCCATAAAGGCCATACCGTCCAGATCCTCCGGCATGTCTCCACGCTCCCCATAGTTCAGCAGAGCCATGAGCAGCTTTCCGCGTTCTGCGTCGCTTAAAAGTGAGAGGTGTTTCCGGTAGTCGTAATACAACAAAAAGCCTTTTTTTGAGTCCTGCGCCATAGCCCTGCCTCCTTTCTGTTATACTTGGCTGCTCCCGTCATAGTCCCCGGTGCCTCCTTGGCCGCTGTCAGCAAAATAGAGGCGGGAGGCGTTGACTTCTACGACTTTGTGGGTTTTTCCGTCGCTACCGGTATATTTCCGGGTGGAGAGCCGGCCCTCGACTACGATCTGGCGGCCCTTGGTGAGATAGCGCCCGGCAAACTCGGCCTGCTTGTCCCAGCATGTGATCGGGATATAGTCGGGCGGGGTGTTCTTGTCTTTGCTCGGCACCTGCACGGCGAGGTCGAAGCTCGCCACGGGTACGCCGCTTTGGGTGTATCTGATTTCCGGTTCCTGAGCCAGACGGCCCAGAAGCCCTACATGGTTAAACATTTGAGTTTCCTCCTTGTCCTTGCTGTTTCTTTACGGCGTCCAGCCGGTTGCAGATTTCATCATACTGGGCGCGTGTCAGGTTGTGCGGATCCTGCTGTCTGTACCGCGTGGCTATATCCTCATTGATCTGCGCCTGCGTGATCCCGGCGTCCTCACCTTTTCGGTACATGCGGGAGAGCTGCGCGTCAGTTAGAGGGCGTGAAGCGCCTGTGTGCCCGTTCTGGGCGTTCTGCTGCTGCGGCTGGGTATTTCTGCCCGCGGCACCGTTTTGAGGCGCTGCGGGGCGATTTGCGGCCGGTGGCGGCGCTGTCTGCCCGCGGTCGGTCAGGTCTGGATCGTCGTCTCCCTGATCTATGCCGAACTTTTCAAAGAGATAGTATTTGAGGCAGTACGTCCACGCGGATCCTTTTGCTTTGTCCGGCCCGCCGTCATTGGTTCCGATCGCGTGCAGAGTTACCTCCAGAATGTCCTCTGGATCGTCTGCGTTCGTCCAGCGGATTGTCAGGTCTGCCTCATACACCCACACGATCAGCCCGCCCCTCTGGGTGTTCTGCTGAAAATGTGAGTAGTAGACGGGTTCGCCGTTTTCGGCGTGTCTGGTGGCTTTTTCGGCCACAATGTCGAAGTTGACGCCGTACTGGTTCATAGCCGGGGTGAGAAGCTCATAAACGTCGAAAATCTTTGCAAATTTATACTTTACGCCCTCCGAGTGCTGGCGCTGCGTGATTGCAGGCACGGCCTCCCGGAGCTTGACAAACTTCTCTTGCAGGCTCATGGCCTCCCGCGGCGGTGTTTCTGCGCTTTGCGGCTGTGCGTCAGCCTTTGGACTTCCTGCCATGGTCTACCTCCTTTGGTTGATGGTTTCTTTCAGCGGTTAATGTCTTTGAAAAACTTATGGTTGTTAATTGTCATTACATACGCCTGCGACTCGTGCCAGCTGCTTTCTATAAGCTCCGGCGCGTAGAAGTACCGGATCGGCTCGCTGGTTGCAACGTGTCCGAAGTCAAACACGGCCTCCACGGCTTCCAGAGCTTCGGCGGTAGGATCCGGCCGCCTTTTGCTGTATTTATACTTTTCCAGAACCTCGGACGGGCGGATCCTCTCGTCCTCACATGTCTGGAGTATGCACTGGGCCACGGCTACCTTGCCAGCGAAGGGCTCGCCTGCGGCTTCTGCGGTGATTACTTGCGCAATCTCCAGCCGCTCGTCGTCGGTGAGAGTGTAGCGCTTTTCGTAACCGGACTCTTTCGCCCATGCGTCTGTTAGGTGTTCCCAGTCTACCGGGTGGCCGTCGCCGTCCTTGAATATGTACGTCTGCGGCTTGTCCTCCGGTTCTATGGTGATTTCCGGTGGCCTTGAAGGCTCCGGCGTATATGCTGCGGTGGTGTCACTTCCATTCGAGGAATAGATCAGCCAGTGCAGCAGGAAAAGCACGCCCAGTCCAGCCAGGACGGCCAGCGCCAAAACAAGCGCATGTTTCCATTTTCTCCGCTTGAAAAATAGAGAGAAGCGGTGTAAAATGGTTTTAGGCTTTCGGCGGCTTGCGCGATAGCCTGCGGAGCGGCTTCTCATTCGCGGTGGGTGCCGCTCTATTTTCGTGTTAATCATTTCTTTGTTCATTTCCTCCTTTTCTTCATCAGGGCCGGTAGTGTGCAGCTTGGCGGCTGCATGTATTTGTTGAAACGCTGCGGCCAGTAGCTCACTTTTTCGATCCTCTGTCCACCGACTCCGTACTTCGGGTTGTAGCCGAAGGTGTTCACATATTTCAGAAGATCGGGCCGCTCGTCGTCCATGGCTCTGCATACCTCAAAAAGTGCCTTCACGTCGTCGATCGCCCGGTGGGTGTTCTTTACCTTGTCCCCCAGATTGTAGGCCGCGATCGCGTTCTCCAGTTTGTGTGGGTAGTCCCTCCGGTCTTTGTACACCGTCAGGCTGTCCAGATAGTCGCAGTCTTTCAAAAGTTGCAGCGCGTCGTCTCCATACCGGCCGAGCATTTCCTGAGTGAATGAAAGATCAAATTGTGCATTGTGGGCCACCAGAAGGACGGGCCCGCAGGTCAAAAACTCGAAGGCGAAGGCTGCTGCAGCGTTGTATTCAGTCACGCCGCTGGCTTCCAGCTGTTCGTCCGTGATCCCGGTCAGCTCTGTGATCTTTTCGGGGATCCGCTGTCCGTCTGGCAGTTTTATGAGCATGTCAGCGCGGCCCGCTGTGTAGAGGGTGCCGTCACCTGCCCGCTCGATCCTGATTGCTGCCAGCTCTATGATCCGGCAGGTTTTGGCGTCGAGGCCGGTTGTCTCCACGTCGAAGAACACGACGGCCTTATATTTCCTGAATACTTCCCGGAGATTATTCACGATCGGCGGCCTCCTTTCCGAGTGTCAGTGTCAGTGAAGTGGTGGCGGCGAGCTTTAGCTGCTCCATGCCGCGCCTCATGGCCTCGGCTGCTATGTTGATCTGCGCCAGCTGTGAGGCAATCGGGATCGCCACTTTGATTTCTGCCTCGCTGGCATTGTAGGCCAGACTTTGGAAGCTGAGCGCGTCCTGCCCGCCTGCGGCTGTGTATATGTCTGTCAGTACCTTGGCAAGTGTCAGCCGGATCATGCCCGGCAGCGTGTCAGGAAGGGGGAAGGGCCAGTCCTTTGTGATATCCGTCATGGTGTCTTTATGCTCCAGTTTTTCGGCGTTAGCCTTGATCTCATTCTTGATTTCCTGCGGCGCGTCGCTCAGATCGGCGGCTTCGTCGTCCAGATCGTCCAGAGATCCAGAGTCGCCAGAGTATCGAATTAAAGCGGAGCGGAAGCCCACGTGCCAGTGCACACTCGCACGGGAGTAGTCGCCGCGGAAGTAGAACACACCAGCGTACGCACCGTGGCACCAGTAGCCCCCGCGGAACACGATCCTTTCGCCGTCAGTGTCCAGCCAGAAGTAGTCCGTGCCCTCATATCCGGGCGCAGGATAGAGGCCGAGCTCGATCAGCTTCTCCGGGACTTCCAGCGCCGAGGTGTTCAGATCGGTGAATTGTACGCCGTCGTAGTCTTTGCCCTCCGGTGCTATCGGTTGGAGCTTGATCTCGCCGTCCTCTACGTTGTAGTAGACGGGATCGCCGTCGGCTGTGTAGATCGCTTTCCACTCCTTTGAGTCTCTGGACTGATCCGCGCCTGCTGCTGCCTCGTTTCCCGGTATCACCTGCACCTTGCCGTCTATGAAGCGGATCCCGCCGACGTGTTCCCAGACATTGCCGCACATGTCGGCGACTCCTTCGGCTGTGTGGTCGTGGTTCCATGTCACCGGGCCGGAGCCGGTCAGGGTTTTACTGCTGCCGCTGTTGTCTTTGTATGTAGTGCCGGTTTCCTCCGGGTGGCTGTGGCTCTTTCCGCAGTCAGTGTTTCCACGGGGGAGGGTGCCGTTTTTGCGGCTCTGGTGTGCCAGGGCGGCCCATTCGTCGTTTGTCAGAAGGTGCCAGCCGGGGCCTTTGCTTTCGCAGAGCCGGATCGCCTCGTCGTGGTTGATATTTACGGCGGGCTGCTGGTAGGGCATGGAGTGGGGCACGCCCCCGATCAGGGTGTTGGGGTACTTGCTGATCGCGTACTCCTTCACGGCCTTGCCTCTGATTTCTGCCGGGAGGCCCAGCTCGTCCGGTGTGAATACCACCATAATGTCCGGGATCCCTTTTCTGTCAAAAATAACCTCGTTTCTCATGTGTTTGCTCCTTTCGGTTGGATCCTGCGTGGCTGCTTATACTTTGCCCGGCACCGCGGGCAGAGATAGCCATACCACGGGATCGTCGCTTGTTTGCTTATATTCCATTCCAGCCCGCACTCGCGGCATGTCTCATAGCGTGCGCCGCTTATGCGCCGGGCATGAGTACGGGCTCGCGCCGGTCTATGTGCGTCAGGTCTGCTGCCAGCTGCGCGGCTTCTTTGGCGGCGTCCAGCTCCGCGCGTTCTTTACAGTCGCAACGCTCGCCGGGATCCAAATTGCAGCCGCAATTCGGACATACGCGGTACGGTTTAGATTTGCTCATGTGTCCACCTCCTATCCAGCAGCGGCGGCCAGCAGCTTATCACAGAGTTGCTGCTCCAGTCGTCGCCGGTATTTTTTGCGCACACGGTACTTTTTAGCGTGCTTGTAGTAGTGCCACCATTTCGGGTGATCGTTTGCTTTGTAGAGCATGGCGTCTATGCACCTGCCAGCGATCCGGGCCACGATCCTGCCCGCCGCCTTGGCCGATCGTTTGATCCCAGCCCACGCCTCCCTTGCAGCGTTGACAAGCGCCTCGAAAAAGCGTAGCACTGCCGGTTGTAGGGCTTCCAGAATAGCCGCGGCCGTGTTCGGTGTGATCGTGAGGTTCAGCTCCATGCTGGGCGGGCTCCGAAGCTCTGGGAGGTTCAGCTCAGGAGGGGAGAAGCGCGGAAGCGTCAGCTCTGTGATCTGTCCGGTGAAGCATTTCCCGTCAATATACAGAGCGCTGGGCGCTGGGCATTTATCTGTTTCCTGCTGCTGATCTGCCAGGTGTTCCATAGGCCCCGGTGGAAATGCCGTCGAGCCGTCCAGCAGGTTGTAGCCGTTCTCGTAGTGCCAGCGGATCCCTGCCGCCAGCTCTGCCACGGTCATGTCCTCGCCGAAGTGTCCGCAGTAGTAGCCATTTAGCATAACAGCGTTTGGATCCTGCTCCAGTATCTTGCGGGCCCGCTCCAGATCCTCCGGCTCGAAGGTGTCGTTGTCACTGTTCAGCCATACCGCCGTAGCGTTCCAGCTCCGACCGGTTTTCCAGACGATCACCCACGCGATCCCGTCGCGGAGCTCGCCAGCCCATTCTTTTGCGATCGTGTTTATTGCTGCCATGGTTCTGCCTCCCTTCTGGCGTGAACGACGGTGAAAAGGTCGTCAATTTCATGCCGGGTGATGTATGTATCTGTTTTATCCAGTCCGAGGAAATGGAGCAGAGGATCCTCCCCGTCAAGTGAATAGCTGGTGGCGGCCACGGCGTTGAGCCGGTAGACCATTACTTCGATAATGCAGGGGAGGTTATCAGCCTCCAGTGTGGCCGGAAACGACGACTTGCATAATAGCTCCGCGCCGTATTGAAAACCGTTTATTTTTGCCATGGTGGTGTATTCCTTTCTTTCTGGTTAGCTTGTGACAGTTTCAGGGCTTTTCTGTTCGCCTTTGACTTTTCGCCCTCTGCACTTAAAGTTCTGCTGGAGGCGATACTGGGCCAGTGTCGCGCTGTACCCTTGCCGCATATTGCTGTCGAGTTTTCCGGTGTCGCCACGTTTCAGCTCTTTGTAGATAGTTGCTACATGTACGCCGAGAGTGTCGGCTATGTCCTGCGGGCGTTCTCCTTTCAGATAGTGGGACTCCAGTTTCTCGCGATCGGCCAGCGTCAAATATCGGTAGTTTCTCACGTTCTCACCTCCTTGTGATTTGGTTTCATGCCACGGCCATTTTGTAAAATCTGCATTTTTCGGGCGTGTACTTTTCCACCGGTTTTCACGCGCTCCGGCTGGCGTCTTTTTTCTGGGCCGCCCTGACCGTATCGACTTTCACATTAAAAGCCGCAAACTTGTTGAACGACATGGAACCTTTTAGAGCGTTGATGTTCTCCACCGCTGCCCGGTTTTCACCTTAAAAACCGAACTTAAAACTTGTCAGCCTACACCGATAAATACAGACTTTATAAAATGGCCGTTTTTGGCCTTTTTCTGCTGTTTTTAGATAAAAAAATAATGCGTCGGGAGGCTTTCGCTTCCCTTCGCATTTAATATTAAACTTTTCACCTTCTAAATTTAATGGCAAAACCAGTTGATAAGCTTCGCCGAATTCGATATAATTTTTATGATATTATGAATTACTGGTCATAATTAATTATACCATGGATTGCGGACTCTTCGGAGTCCGTTTTCTGTTTTTGGGGTATAAAAACGGAACTGCTACTCCAGCAGATTATTCATCTACTTTTGCAACAGCCCCTTTTAAAATCGCTCAGCTGCCAAAAACAAAATATCCGTATTCTTTGACAATTTTTTATTTTGTTATCTTTACCTTCTTTGCCGATGTGTATGTTCCGTATACTTTCTTCCCTGCCGAATCAGTCTTGTAAGCGCGCACCCGCACATAGTAGGTCTTTCCCTTTTTCAGCTTTGTGAGCGCAAAGGACGTCTTTTTTGTCGTCTTTTTCGTCACAGATTTCTTAAAGCTCTTATCCGTCGAGTACGAAATCTCATAGCCCTGTGCGCCGGACACTTTTTTGTATTTCAGCGCAATTTGTCCCTTTTTGCTGTTTTTGCAGGAAGAAATCGCCGTCGCTTTTACGGTCACTTTGCCCCACTTTGCGTACAGCGTATAGTTTTTCTTCGCGCCCTTTTTGATCGTCGTAATCTTTTGCCGAAAGTTCTTGTCCGCGTACCAGCCCTTAAACACATAGCCCCTGCGCACGGGGTCTTTCAGCGAGACCTTCTCGTTATAGTATGTCGCGGGATTCTTCGCGTTGTTTTTCCCCTTGTCCAGCTTGTAAGTGATTTTCCAGGGAACCGTAATCTTGCAGGACGCCCATTTCCCGCTGCCGTCCTCCGCGGCCGCCGTGATTACCGCCGTACCGCCATTTTTCGCCGTCACCTTGCCGGACGAATTCACCGCATTCTTTTTCGTGCAGTGGTGCACCGGGTTTGCCGGTACGTCAGCGATTTTAAGATCCATGCTGTGCCTGACGCTTATATCTTTCTATTTCTCTTGAACAGTTAATGCATCTTATCTTCGCAATCCTGTAATTGATGAAAAATATTGTCTATAAAAACCACCTGATCAACTATACGATACATCATGGAATATCTGTGACTTAAAAAATTGATGCGCCTGTATCCCAATTCAAAAAGCAAATATTTAATAAATCGGTCTAAATCTTCTTCTGCATCTGAGGTCACTACAATTCTATAACCCATATTTCTCCTTCATGTCCGCAACAACATCATCGGCATCCTTAACAATCCCCTGCGCAGCGTGCTCGCGGGATTTTTCGAGTTTTCCCAGCAACTCAGCTTCTGTCAATGCTTCATAAGGATTTGCATTTCTCCTTTTAATCTCAAATGGAAACCCATTTACAGCCAATGCCTGTGTCAGAAACATTCGGATAGCAGTATTCGTGTCTGTTCCCAGATCCTTAAATAATTTATCTGATTTTATTTTTAAATCATCATCCACTCTCACTTGAATTGTGCTGGCCAAATCTGCCACCTCCCTCTCTTAATCATCAATATACCCCAAATTTAATGTCAAATCAATGTGTTTGTAATAACTTCGTATTATTTATTACCCATATGTGCGGATACATTTGGTATTCCGTCTACAAAAGTTATTGTATTCTTTTCGTCAATGCTATAATATTCTTGTATACAAATTGTAAAAATATGCAAAAACATAAGAGCAGATGTGGAGAACGATACCATGATTAGAACTGATATGATAGCAGCTGTCGGCCGGGAATACCTTGTCACCAATATTGAAAATGACGAGTTCAGTTATCCGAAAGCCTTCCGTGATGCCTCCCTTAATTTCACTCCAATTCAAAATACAGCGAACCGAACATTTGAAAAACTGGATATTCGCTTTGTAAAGGACGGAATATCTGTTCTCATTGAAACAAAGCAAAACTTTGAAACCCATCTGAATGCCGCAAAACAGCAGCTTTCCGCTTATGTGGAATACGAAAAAGCCCTGACCGGCAACAAAATTATCGCAATATTAGCAAATACAGGTAATAATAATCTTATGGTTTGGCGCGGAGTCGTCTCCGACAATGATTTTCTGCCAAAGGAATCCGCTCTCCGCACAATGGATGAGTATGCTGACTTTTATATATCAAAAATAAATGATAAAGAAAAAGTAATGCAGAATACCTACAGGCTAAATGAAATGCTGCATCGTCACAGCATTCCCGAAAAACTGCGAAGCCAGTTTGTCGGGACCTGCCTCCTTGCCCTCAAAAATAATCTCGACTATACCACTCCCTCTTTGACTGCGGCACAGATAAGAACCAGAATTAAAGAAGTATTGGAGGGATTGCTCACAAACGATATTAATAAGGCAGAAAAACTTGCCCTTTTAAATCGTAATGTACTGAACAACCAATATGTGAAAAGTCTTACCATCGAGGCGTTACGGGAAATTCTGTCGGAAATCGAACAAAAAATTCTTCCGTTTATAAATGATAAAAGTACCTCCGGACAGGATTTGCTTAACCTCTTCTTTGTGACATTCAACAAATATGTAGGAAAATCCGACAAAAACCAGGCATTTACCCCTGACCATATCACTGATTTTATGGCAAAAATTACCGGTATCAATAAGCGTTCCGTCGTACTTGACCCCTGCTGCGGCAGCGGTTCTTTCCTGGTGCGCGCAATGACGCAGGCATTTGATGATTGCGCCACAGAAGCGGACCAGAAAGCCGTTAAAAAAAGTAAAATATTCGGCATCGAATTTGACGAAAATATTTACGGACTTGCCACTACAAATATGTTAATCCACTCAGATGGAAATTCCAATATCCGCCAGGGCAGCTGCTTTTCTCTGGCCGACTGGATAAAAGAAGCCAGGCCCAATGTAATTCTCATGAACCCGCCCTATAATGCTCAAAGAATACACCTGCCCAAAAGTTATGTTTCCACCTGGCCGAAGAACAAGAAAGAAGACCCTTCCAAAGGCTTTTATTTTGTAAAGTATATTGCCGACACTCTAAATTCTATCAATCACCAGGCAACCTTAGCGGTATTACTTCCGGTTGCATGTGCAATCGGAACAAAAGGCATCATAGAGGATATAAAAAAGCATCTCCTGGAAGAAAACACACTTGACGCCGTTTTCACGCTGCCAAATGATATTTTCCATCCCGGTGCAACCGTGCAGGCCTGCTGTATGATCTTTAAAATCGGAAAAAAACATTCGGATATTGCAACGCCGGATACCTTTTTCGGCTACTATAAGGATGACGGTTTTAAAAAGAAAAAGAATCTTGGTCGAATTGAACAGACAGACCCTTCTACCAAAAACAGTAAATGGTTGGAAATTGAAAAGCAATGGATCGAACTTTACAGAACTCGAAAAGAAATAGCCGGTATTTCTGCAACCCATAAAATTTGTGCTTCTGACGAATGGCTTTGTGAAGCTTATATGAAAACAGATTACTCCGTTATCCGGGAATCTGATTTTATTAAAACGATTAACCGCTATTTTTCCTACTTGACCGGTATCGGAAAATTATTTGATAAAGCCTTCATGGAAAATTCCCAATATGTGATAGATTACTTCAATTTTCTTCTGTCTAAGAAAGAAGCTTTGGATATTCAAATTGATACCTCTGATTGGAAAGACTTTACATACTCAAAAATATTTGATGTAAAAAAAGGATTTTACAACAAAAAGCCGGAACATACGATTGAGGGATCAGTTCCGTTTTTAGGTGCAACCGAAAAATCGAACGGTGTTACAGAATATTATTCTGTGGATGACATCGAAAATGCCTCGAAAACAGGGGATGACAACAATGCCGCGCTTGAAGAAAAAATTTTTCCAGAAAATGCTCTCTGTGTTACTAACAACGGCTCCGTTGGCTGCGCTTTTTTTCAGCCGATTCCATTCACCTGCAGTCATGATGTCAATCCTCTCTATATTCTGGGAGATCACTTTAATGTATACACCGCCCTTTTTGTCGCAACAGTGATTGAACTTGATAAATACCGTTGGGCTTACGGGCGGAAATGGAGACCCGAACGAATGGTAAAATCAACCATCTGTCTGCCTGCAAAAACAGAGCAGAATAAAATTGTCCCCGATTGGGATTTTATGGAAAAGTATATGAAAAACCTTCCTTATGGAAATAACATTTAAAAACCGGAAACCATCCTCTACCACACCTCGCTGCCGCACTGCTCTATGGCATCGAGTATCTGCTGTTCATTATACCCCTTGATCTCGATGCGATGCCGGAACAGGATGGTTTTCTCTTTTCCCAGCGCGGTCTGCCCCTGTTCATCGGTGACAATCTCGGGCACGCAAACGGCCGCGTCGTATTCCACGCTGCGCAGCACCTTATCCGCATCCGCCGCATATATCTGCCGCGCATTCTCAATCCGCATCCGCTCGTAGCGCTCCATTCCAAGCTCCAGCATCCCCTGCGAGAGAGGCGACGTCTCTGCCCTGCGGTAGCCCTCATACAGCGCCTGCGCCTCGTCATAATATTCCGAGATAAGACCCGCCAGATACTCTTTCGTCAGCGCTATCGTGACTGTCGTATCGGCGCCCTCCTGCCGCTGCTCGACTTTATCGATATCCGCCTCTCCGTAATTCAGGACATACGGCACCTCAAAGTCCGGCATTGTGATATCCGAAAACGGCTTTTCCTCCCACTCCCCGATCCAGTCGACATAGTCATAGCGCTTCCTGCCGTCGCAAAACGATTTTAAAATCCGTCTGGTTCCGTCTTCGTCTGTGGTATAGTATTCCGCCACCCACTCTCCGGTCAGCTGATTTCCCCGGACTTCTATCTGTTCTGTGAAGGAAACGGCTTCCGCGGTCAGAGTCATCGTACAGGTATACCAGATATTATCCGTCCGCCGAAGTCTCCGGCTTGCATCCTGTATCCAGGTCAGCTCTTCATATTTTGTACTGACGTCAATCAGGGCATAGCCGGCCAGCACTGACGTAAAAAGAAACAATACTATCACCTGCGCATATCTCTTATCCATGCCCACTCCTCCGATTTTCTGCTCTTCCTACATTATACAGAAAGACAGCCATAAAAGAAAGCGGACCGGGCAAATTTTCTGTCCGGTCCGCCGCTTCTCTCTCTATTATCTTTTAAAATAAATCTCTGTCACTGCCTGATATCCACAAACCCTGCCGCAAGATTTTCCTCCGTAAACTCACTGCCTATGCCCTTCGGGTCCAGATACAGATACGGCAGTTCATCCTCATTCACAAAATAGCCCACATGAACCTCCGCCGTTTCGCCTGCCTTTATCTCCGGGATATAATTGTTTCCACGCTCACCGCCGCGCACATCGTAGTAGCTCATCTCTCCGCCCTTCATCAGCAGACTCTTATCCCTCGCATAATCCCAGGACGCATCGTCTGCCCCCGGCAGGCTTCCCTGATAAATCCGGTAAGAATCCCCCTCCGAAACGATTGGCGAAACGGACGGACAGAAAAGCACATCTTTGATATCCTCGCTGCCGTGATTGGTGTAGGCAAGTGTCAGGTACACAAACCGCTGTCCCGTCGTTTTCTCTCCCACAACCTCGTCGAGCCGCTCCACTCCGTCCCCGAAATTCACAAACTCTATCGTCGTGTCTTTTAATTTCCCGTTTTCGTAGGTCTCCTGCGTCAGGAAATCCTCATTGCAGTATGCCGTATCCAGCATACTGACATTGTCATAGACTGCGATGTCTTTGACCGTCACCGAAATCGTTCCCAAGTCGTTCCCAAAAAATGTCTCCATCTCAAATTCTTCTCCGACGCCGTGCATGTTTGCCATCTCCGACGCAGACGCGGTCAGTTTCACCTGCACGTCGGCTTCCCCGGATGCCGCCGCTTCCTTCTCTGCCTCCTCGTGCGCCGCCGCAAGATAATCGCTCCACAGAAAAGCTTTCACCGCCGTATCGGAGTTTTCCGCAGCCGGCGTCAGCTTTATGTGTTCCGCAATCTTAAGCGATTCCTCTTTCGATACATCGCTGCCCACATACATTTCCATCACATAGTGTACGTCCGGATAGCTCACATATATTTTTTTCCTGAACTCTGCGGCAGTATCTCCCGTATTCTCATATTCCAGGTAAACTCCGTCATAACCGGCCACCTGTATCTGTTCGCTGTCTGCCACGCCCCTGTCCAGAATCTCAAACGCGTCGTCACCGGTATCCATACCGTAAAAGCAAATGGAGACGCCGCCTCTGCCGGGATTGTCCGCAAAGCTGTATTTTTGTTCTTCTGTCTCAACCATTCCCTCCGGCAGATACCCGACCGCAAGCTCGACCGGCAAAACGGTCGGATTCTCCGACCCGGCGCTCTGCCCCTGTTCCCCGTTTTTGTCGACGGTGACGGAAACTCCGTAGTTTCCGACCGGTTTCTGCTGCATCTGATAGATTTTTACCCCGGCAAACGCTGTCATCCCAAGCGCCAGCGTCGCCGCAAGTACCAGAACCGCCAGCGACCGCTTTGACATCCGGCTGCTCCGCTGTGTTCCCTTCCTGATCTGTTTTGCAACTTCCTGCCCGATCATCTCCCGCATCTCCTCCGGCATCTCCGGAAATTCATTCCCCATATCTTCTAATCTCATACTTCCCTCATTTCTGTGCCGCTGCACTTGTTTCATTATCCGAATTTTCTCCATTGCCGCCGCTTATCCTGTCAGCTCTCCGTCTAATTCCTCCCGCAACTTTGCCCGCGCCCGCAGCAGGCGGTTTTTTACGGCGCTTTCCGTGATATTCATAAGCGCCGCCACCTCCTTTACACTGTATCCCTCGAGATAGTGCAGCGTGACTGCAAGCCTCGCTTCTTTCGGCAGGCGGCTGACTGCCAGATACAGCTCCGAATAAGTATGCTGCTCCTCCGCCAAATCAGACACCGGCTGCTGCTCGAGCGACACGATCTTCTTTTCCCTCCGCATAACGGCATAACACTCATTGATTAAAATGCGCGTCAGCCATGTCTTCGCATAGGCATCGTCCCGCAGCGTATGTATTTTTGTAAATGCTTTTACGATGGTTTCCTGTATGGCATCCGCACAATCCGCATTGTTGTACAGCAGCGTTTTTGCCACATGATAGAGCGAATCCTGGGAAGCCAGAATCAATTCTCCTAACTGTTCTTTTCTCATAGTATCCTTTCTGCCGGCCGGCATGTTTTCTTTTTACATAGATTAGATGCATAGCCGGTGCAAATGGTCTCAAAAAAAGTGCTATACGGCTTTCGCTCCATATAGCACCCCGGTTTTACGACATTCCGTTTACCGTTTTGTATTTGTAAAGCATCTCCGCATGGTTCTGCTCTTCCACCTGGATATCGGCCAGCAGCTTCCGCACGCCCGGGTCCCCGAATACAAAGACATCACTGTTGTACTCAGAGGAAACCAGTTTCTCGGTTCCGATACAGTCGGTCGCAAGAAAACAGTCGAGTTTTTTGTCCTCCGAATTGATGTTTGCACCGTATGTTGCCTTCGGCTGATATTCTTTTCCTTTGCTGTCGTTGCAGTTGCAGGACGGAACCGTGCCGCTTAACACCTGCCCGAGGGAATCGTAATGCTCCTTCTCTTCCTTCTGCAAATCGGAAAAAAGATTTACGAGTACCGGGTCTTTTGCCTCTTTACCGTATCTTCCGTATTTCTCGATACAGGTCTGTTCCTGGGTCTGCAGATCCTTGATTGCCGCAGTCTCTTTTTCTGTCAATACCATAATTTTACCTCATTTCTATATATAATGTAACATTAGTATCCGGAATTTTTTGGATTATATACGCCGTGTGCCAAATATTCCTTGACAAATCCCGATTCCCCCGGCTATAATGTCGTTAATTCAAACAACCACAGGCTTTGACGGGAAAAAGTAAAAGAAAGCGGAATGAACAGAAAGCAGCCGGCCGATGAGAGGCGCACAGGAACCTTCCTTTGAATACATCCCTGAGCTTTGCACCGAACACGCGGTTTTCAAACGGCTCTGCCGTGCGGTTTCCGTCAGTAGGCTGCAACGGAGTGACGCCCGTTACATGCGTCTGAGTGTTGTCGGACACTCACAGAGGCAGGCAGTGCGAGCTGACTGCAAAAAAAGGTGGTAACACGAGTCGGATACCCTCGTCCTTTTCCGGGACGGGGGTTTTTGTCTTATCCGAAAAGCCGCCGCGCAGGCGTCCCCTATAAGACAGCAAATACAATGATCAAAAGAAAGGAATTACAGCATGACATTATATGACGAATTAGTTGCCCGCGGCCTGATCGCCCAGGTGACAGACGAAGAGGAAATCAAGAACTTAATCAACAACGGAAAAGCCACTTTCTACATCGGCTTTGACCCGACCGCGGACAGCCTCCATGTAGGACACTTCATGGCTCTCTGCCTGATGAAGCGTCTCCAGATGGCAGGGAACAAGCCCATCGCCTTAATCGGCGGCGGCACCGCCATGATCGGCGACCCGTCCGGCCGCACCGACATGCGCCAGATGATGACACCGGACACCATTCAGCACAACTGCGACTGTTTCAAAAAACAGATGAGCCGTTTTATTGATTTTTCCGACGACAAGGCCCTGATCTTAAACAATGCCGACTGGCTGATGGATCTGAATTACATTGACGTGCTCCGGGAAGTCGGCGCGCACTTTTCCGTCAATCGGATGCTGACCGCCGAATGCTACAAACAGCGCATGGAAAAAGGCTTAAGCTTCCTGGAGTTTAACTACATGATTATGCAGAGCTACGATTTCTACATTTTATACCAGAAATACGGCTGCAATATGGAATTCGGCGGCGACGACCAGTGGAGCAACATGCTCGGCGGCACGGAACTCATCCGCCGCAAGCTCGGCAAGGACGCCTACGCGATGACCATCAACCTCCTCTTAAACTCAGAGGGAAAGAAAATGGGGAAAACACAGTCCGGCGCGGTATGGCTTGACCCGGACAAGACCTCTCCGTTCGACTTCTTCCAGTACTGGCGCAATGTGGCGGATTCCGATGTCTTAAACTGCATTCGGATGCTGACGTTTCTCCCGTTAGAGGAAATCGACGCAATGGAGAGCTGGGAGGGCGCGCAGCTCAATCAGGCAAAAGAAATCTTAGCCTTCGAGCTCACAAAGCTTGTACACGGCGAGGAGGAGGCCGCAAAGGCAAAGGAGGCCTCCCACGCGCTGTTTGCCGGCGGCGGAGACGCCTCCAACATGCCTACGGTGGAGCTTTCTTCGGCCGACTTTGCGGAGCGTGACATGGATATCATGGCCGTGCTGGTGCGCGCCGGTCTCGACAAGACGCGTTCCGACGCCCGCAGAGCAGTAGAACAGGGCGGCGTTTCCGTAGGCGACGAGAAGGTCACCGACACGAAAACCACCTACAATGCCGCATTTTTTGCAGGCGACGGCGTTGTCGTCAAACGCGGTAAAAAGAAGTTTGTAAAGGTCATATTCAAATAGGCCGTCCCCGAGAAACAGGAGACTTTTATGCAGTACCGAAGAGAACTGAAATTTATCTGCTCCGATTTCGAGCTGGAAATTCTGCGGCATCGACTTTCGGCCATTCTGCCGCATGACGCCCACCAGACCGGCGCATGCTACCAGATCCGCAGTCTGTACTTCGATACGCCGGACAACCGCTGTTTTCACGAAAACCTTGACGGAGTGAATCTCCGCAGAAAATACCGGATGCGCATCTACAATACCTCCGACGCGCTGATTCGCTTCGAAGTGAAGGAAAAGCGAAACAACCTGACCCGCAAGACCTCCGCTGCTCTGACCCGCGCGGAGGCCGACGGCCTTCTGTGCGGGGAATTGTTTCCCTGCGCCAAAGGCGGCGGTGGAGCCCTCGTGCGGGCTGTCCGCAGCGAATCCGCGCCGCTTTTATCCCCCGCGGTTATCGTCGAGTATGAGCGGACCGCTTTTGTTTATCCGGTCGGAAACGTGCGCATCACGTTTGACCGCAATGTTTCGGGGTCTGTACGGTTTTGCGGATTTTTTGCGGATGCGCTGCCGAAAATTCCTGCGATGCCCGCGGGACATCATATTCTCGAAGTAAAGTACGACGAACTGCTGCCGGATTTCATTTTTCATACGTTAAATCTCGGTTCCCTGACAAAAACATCCTGTTCCAAATACGCCTTGTGCCGCATGGCCTGCGGCGCTCGGGCACCCCTTTCATGACAGGAGGCTGATTTCCTATGAGCACAAAAGATATCATTAAAAACTCCGTCCTTGAGAATTTTTCTTCGGACCTGACTCTGACACGCATTTTCATCGCACTGACGCTTACGGTAGTTCTTGCATTGTATATATTCTTTATCTACCGCCTGTGCGCTACAAACGAATTTTATTCCAAAAGCTTTAACAAATCCGTGGCCCTGCTGTCGGTTATCACGGCTTCCATCGTGCTCGCAATGCAGTCGAATCTCGTCATCTCCCTCGGTATGGTGGGCGCTCTGTCAATCGTCCGCTTCCGCAATGCCATCAAGGATTCCATGGATCTGGTATTTCTGTTCTGGTCAATCAGTGTCGGCATTATCTGCGGCGCGGGCCTCTATGAAATTGCGCTGATTACCTCGCTGCTTGTCACCCTGCTGCTCTTTGTCCTTGAACTCGTCCCCGGCCCGAGAACGGCAAAGCTTTTGGTTATCAACAGCGCCGACACTGCCGCTTTTTCCGAGATCGAGGTCATCGTAAAAAAATACGGCAGAACATGCCGGGTAAAATCCAGAAATCTGACCGCGCAGGGAATGGATCTTATCATTTCCGTCAAATGCGAAAAAGAGACCGATCTGTTAGATGCGCTTCACGCGCTGCCGCACGTCACCAGTGTATCGATTCTTTCACATGACGGGGAAACCCGTCTTTAAGGAGCTGCCTATGCCCGAAAAAACAACTCCGTTCCGCCTTTCCTTTGCCGTGATTCCTCTTATGCTGCTGACCGCAGGTTTTGTGATTTTCCTCACGCATTACGCCTCCGGCCGGCCCTCCGTTCAGATTAACGAGGTCTGTACCAACAATTTTTCCGTTTACACCGATCTTATGACGACAGACTGCGACTATATCGAGCTGTACAACACATCTTCCCGGTCTGTCTGCCTGTCCGGTTTTACCCTGTGCACCGGCAGCGAAGATGACGATATCTTTCTGTTCGGGGACATCACCTTAGCGGGCGGCGCCTATCTGCTTTTATTTCCCGCCGAAGATGCCACCGCCGAAATGGCCGCGGCAGTCGAGGAAACCTGCGCCGCAAAGCTCGTAGACACGGATTCCTGCGGTTATCTGTCCCTCCCCTTTTCCCTCTCAAAAAACGGGGAGACGCTTTATCTGCGCCGTCCCAACGGCAGAACAATGGACTTTGCGGAAGTTCCCGCCTTAAGATACAACACCGTCTATGCCCGTCTGAACGGCTCCTGGATGATCTCCACCGCAACCCCGGAGCGTTCCAATGAAACCGGCGCGCCCGTGCCCGCCTTCGATGCGGCTGCTTTTTCCGCCGAAACGGCCGCGGCCCCCGCCTATTCCTACGACACGCTGGCCTCCTCCGGCAGTCTGCCGTCTGCACAGGTGCTCTCCCTGTCTGTCCCCAAAGATTCCCTGTACGGAGAGGACGGCATTTTCCTGCCCGAAAATGCGGCGCTGACCGGACGCGCGGCCGAGCGCGAATGCCGGGCGGACTTTTTTTATGAACAGGGCTCCTCTGTCGCCTCGCAGGCCGTCGGCATCCGCGTCAGCCCGTCCGCGACGCTCCTCTCCCGCCCCGATCTCCGTCTCTATGCCCGGTCCGTCTACGACGGCAATTCCGCTTTTTCCCTTTTTCCGGGCTTCTCCGAAGGAAACCGCGACCGTCTCCTGCTCAAATACAACGGCACAAAAGAATACCGTCTGATGCAGGCGCTCGCTCCGCTCGGACTTCCGTTTCCCGAAGCGGCAGCCTGCTCCCTGTTTATAAACGGCGCATACTACGGGGAATATCTGCTGACGGAATACCCGGATACCGCATATATCGCATCCCGCTATTCGCTGGATGCCGAAGATATCGCGCTGCTTTCCGACCTGACACAGGAGAGCGGATGCGCTTACTCCGGGCTGACTTACCGTTCCCTGATTGCCTACGCAAACACCCACGACCTTCGCATGACAGAACACTTTTCGTTTCTCTGCGGCAATCTTGACATGGAAAGTCTGCTGACCTGTTATGCCGTACAGATCTATCTCAACAATACAAATTTCTCGCCTTACGACAATTCGCTTGTATGGCGCAGTGAAGTGATTGACGATACCGTTCCCTGTGCGGACGGAAAATGGCGCTATCTGATTACGGGACTTGATGCGGCGCTTCTCGACTCCTCGGCCAACGCAGGCACCTTAGAAAATCCGTTTTCCGCTGTCTGTTCCGCGGATACGCTTTTCGCGGCTCTGCTTGAAAACCCGGATTTCTGCGACGGTCTTTACAACCGTTTGCTCGCGCTGTCCCGGCTGGATTTTTCCGGTGTCTCCGACGGCGATTCAGACGCCTTTTTTGACGGCCGTTTTGTCTTTCTCACGGAAATGCTCGCCGCATACACGGGGCGGGAATATCCCGCCGCCGACAGTCCCTCCTTTGCCGCTGCAGGTACGGCTCTGATCCGCCCTGCCGATGTGCCGGCGGACTCCTATGCGGTTGCATTTTCACATGAAAGCGGTTTTTACGACGCGCCGTTTTCTTTAAAACTTACGTCCCCGGAAGGGTTTACTATCTACTATACGACCGACGGCAGCCTTCCCGGCGCAGATGCCATCCCCTACACCGGACCGATCTCCGTCACCGAACCCCGCAGACACGCTCCGTCCTCTCCTGCAGGCAGCGCCGTTGTTATCCGGGCCGTTGCAATTGACGCGGCCAATGTAAGCACACCGACGGCCTCCGCGACCTACTTTATCGGCTGTGACAGCGGTGCATATGACAGCAGCAGTGTCATATCCCTGATTTTAGAACCGGACGCTCTGTTTGACCCGGACACCGGCATCTACGTGACCGGCAGTAATTATGATTCGTTTGTCGCCGCCGGGGGCAATCCCGACGACTATTCCTCCGCAAATTTCATGCAGACCGGAAGCCTGTGGGAACGCGCCGCCCACCTTGATTATTTTGACGCTCAAAAGAACTATGTCTTTTCACAGGAAACGGGTCTGCGCATCAACGGAAGTTCCTCGCGCCTCGGCACTCAGAAAAGCCTGCGCCTCTACGCCCGGAAAAAGTATGACGGCAGCAGCCGTTTTACCTACTCTTTTTTTGAGGACGATATCCCGGAAAAATCCGTTATTTTAAGGAGCGGCAGCTTTGCAAACCATTTTCTTCCCTCCCTTGTGCAGGATCGGAATATCGGCACTCAAAAATATGCGCCCTGCGCGGTGTTTATAAACGGGGATTTCTGGGGCCACTATTATCTGACGGAACGCTTCAGCCCCTCTTATATGGAAGCCTACTATCATGTAAACGCCGACAATGTCACCATCGTCAAGGACGGCACTCTGCTCGACGGATCTGAAACTATTTACGACGCTTACAACAGACTGGAGGCCTGGCTTACTTCCAACGATCTGAGCCTTGCCGAAAATTATGATTACATCTGCTCCAAAATAGATATCGAAAGCTACATCGACTACTACTGCACACAGATTTACTGCAACAATTACGATTTCAGCGAGCGGAAAAATTCTCTGGTCTGGCGCTCGAATGATGCGGACCCCTCAAATCCCTATGCGGACAATCGATGGCGGTACGCTCTGACGGATTTGGACTACACGCTGTCCTCCTACGGAGGCGCAAACAGCTATGCGACAAATTCCTTTACGAATCCGCCGCCGAATGCCGTTGTCGTGCAGACCGAGGAGCCCTTTTTTAAGGCTTTGCTCGCAAATGCCGATTTCCGGCAGCAATTTGTCACAACTTTTATGGATTTGGAAAATGAGAATTTTGCCCCGGAACGGGTGCGGGAAAAAATGGCGGAATGCCTGTCCTTTATCGACTATCCCGCTGTCTGGGAAGAATATTTTGCGAAGCGGCCGGACTATATCAATCCCTGTCTGGCGGGAGTTTTCTCTCTGAACGGCACACTGACCGACGTGACGCTGCGGGCAAACGACCCCTCTGCAGGTTTGGTCCGGCTCAATTCCATCCGACCGGACTTAGACGGCGGCTGGACGGGCCGCTATTTTACCGATTATCCGGTGACGGTAACCGCTCTCCCGGCAGACGGCTACTTTTTTAAAGAATGGATTGTCAACGGGATATCCTGCAAACAGGAAACGCTGACTGTTTCCCTCCTCGCAGAAGGGAATGAGATTACCGCCGTTTTCGAAGCGGAAATCTCCCCTGCGCCCTGATGCGGACCGCAAAAAGGGACTGCCGCATTCACGCAAAGATTTTATACGTGAATGCGGCAGTCCCTTTCCTCCATGAGTTACATCTTCTGCAGCAGCTCTATCATTTCATCCTCGGTATACCATTCGTCCCATACATATCCCTGCTGCATCTTTAACGTATCATAAACGCTGTTTAATTCGTTTTCATATTCTGCCTGTTCCATACGCACGCCGTTCCACTCATAGACGTACAGCGGATTCTCCGACTCATCAAACCGGCCATAGACTGACTCGTCAAGCCATCCCCACAGACCGGTCGCAATCGGCGCTAAAATACCGTCTTCAAGAGAATACACAATATCGTAATAAAAAATCCATGTGCCCGTCTGAGTTGCAGAGCAGTCCTGATTTTTCAATATAGGTAAAGTTCAGCCGGGAAAGCTGTGCCTCATAGGCGGCTCCGTCATGATAGTGAACCACACGGCAGCCTGCCGCCTCGCAGGTTCCGATTTCCACCAGTTCCGGTATCTCGTCATCGTCCAGATAAATGAGCGCATAGCCTTCATTCATCTGTTTGCCCCGCTTACTCTCGATGTTTTCGATATACGCCTTCTGCCAGGTATCGCCCGTGCCCGTGACCGGCTCCCCGGCCTGATTTTCTGCGCGGCCCGCCCCGAGGAATCCGAGTACCCCGGAGATGCTCTTTTCCGCCAGCGCCTCCCCGGCTTCCCAGGATAATTCCCGCTGCAGCACAAACACACCCTCAGCGCTTCCCTCGTAAATCCGCACCTCGTCATACGGTTCTCCCTCATCCGGCTGATAAGTGCAGATTGTGATAATATCTTCATAACCGTCCCCGTTGTAATCCGGAAACGAGACTGCCTGCACCTGCTCAAACGCTTCCCCTTCTCTCGCGCCTTCCCTCTGCTCTGTCATATCGTCGAGCACGCAAAGCAGCTGCCCGTTCTGCTCAATCTCAAAACGGACATCCCCGTGCGGCTCTGCCGCCGCGTCCGGCTGATAAGAGACGAATGTAATCTTTCCCAGCGGATTCATCTCTGCCTCAAAGGTCTGTTCTTCAATGCGCGTGCGCTGTATTCCCGCATCCTCCGCAATTTCGCTGTTATCCTCCGCAGTTTCGCTGTTATCCTCCGCAGTTTCGCTGTTATACGCTGCAATTTCGCTGTTGTCCTGCTCCACCGTCGGCTTCTTTTGTATCTCCTGCTGTGTACCGGGCTGCTCTGATTCCGGTTTTTTGCAGGATGCCGTTCCCAGAATGCAGACCGCCACTATGAAACATATTGCATTTCTCTTCATAAATAATCCTCATTTCTGCGTTGATGCTGCGCATTTGCTTTTGTGCGCATTATATCATGATCTGTACTGCAATTGTACCGTGATTATTTTTCTGTGACACGTTCCGCCCTGTATTCACGCAGACGGCGGTAAAAGGTCGCCGTACTCATTCCGCACTGCCGTGTCGCTTCCGTGATATCTATTTTCTTCTTTTCCCAGTCACCGACAACCTTCTCAAAATCCGGCGGAACCGCAAGCTCCGGCCTGCCGAATCGAACGCCTCTCTTTTTTGCCGCCGCAATCCCCTGCCGCTGGCGCTCTTTTATATTTTCACGCTCACTCTGCGCCACAAAAGACAGAATCTGAAGTACCAGGTCCGCAATAAAGGTTCCCATCAGATCTTTTCCGTTTCTCGTGTCAAGCAAAGGCATATCGAGAACGCTGATATCCGCACCGATTTCCTTTGTCAGGTAGCGCCACTGCATCTGAATCTCTTCATAGTTTCTGCCCAGTCGGTCAATGCTTAAGACATACAGCAAATCTCCTCTTTTTAGCTTTTCCACCATTTCCCGATATTTCGGCCTGTCAAAATCTTTTCCCGACTGTTTGTCTACATAAATATTTTTCTGCTGAACCCCGGCCTCCCTCATCGCAATCAACTGCCTGTCTTCGTTCTGTTCCGTGCTCGACACACGGATATACCCGTACTCTTTCCACTTTTCCATGGCTACCTCCATAAAATTGCCCACTGCCGCAGGAAATTTTTCCTGAAACAATGGGCGCAGTCCCAAAGCCTGCCGCTTCGCAACTATATTTTATCGAATCTTCGCCAAAACAGCGGTTCTATTTTATGTGAGGGAATCGAATATCCGGTACAATTTTCGATTCAGCCTTTTTACCTGTTCTTCTCCCAGTTTTACGATTGCCCTGTCGTAGGTCATAATCCCGTTTATCTCCTCCTCAATATCGCTCGTCTGCGTGTAAATAGCAGCGCCAAGTCCCCTTTTAATATTCGGGAAAATGTCTCTCTCGCAGAGCCTCTCATAGCCTGCCGTCAGCTCGGCGGACGAACGGTACGCCCTGTAGCCAAATTCCTTCTCGCAGGCGAGATGTCCTTTGGCCGGATACGCATATCCCCCGTATTCCGTGAGCGCGACGACGCGGTCCCTCTGCGGCTTTATTCTGAGTTTCTTCATATAATTATGGATGCTGTAAATATCTCCGCCCTTCTGGTCAAACCAGCCGCACGCCTCGTTTACAAGCCTTGTCTGATCCAGCGCGCGGATGCGCCTTGTCGCCTTTGCCGCGTCAAACTGTCCCCATCCCTCGTTAAACGGCGTCCACACGGCAATACACGGATAGTTGTACAGCAGCCGTACCATTCCGGTCAAATCCCTGTCATACTGTTTTCTTCCCTGTGCGTCTTCTCTTCGAAACAGGCGGTAGCCGCAGTCTTTCACCCCTCTCGCAAACCAGTTAAAAAGATTCGGCAGGTAAGTCACAAACAGCATATTGTAATCCCCGCCTCCGTTCGGCATATCCTGCCATACGGCCATCCCGATTTTGTCACAGTGATAATAAAACCGTTCGGACTCGATTTTGATGTGCTTGCGGATCGTGTTAAACCCCAGCTCCTTTAACTTTTCGATGTCATAGCGCAGCGCCTCGTCGCTCGGGGCTGTCAGAAGGCTCTCCGGCCAATACCCCTGATCCAAAACTCCCTGAAAGAAAAACGGCCGATTATTCAGATAAAACCGCAGGATGCCTTTCCTGTCCCTGCGCACTTCATATTTGCGCATTCCAAAGTAGCTGTCCGCCGAATCCTGCCGATAGTTGATATGTACGTCATAGAGTACCGGATGCTCCGGCGACCAGCTTTCCATCCGCTCGAGCGGTATCTTTTCCTCCCGGTCTGTCTGAATCGTCCCCCGGTACACAATCGTTCCGCGGAGCATGACCGAGAGCTCTGCCTCCCCGCTTCCCCGGTTTGTGCGGATTGTCACGCCTATCTTTTTCTCGTCATAATAAGGTGTAAACCGCAGACCTTTTATATAGTCCTGCGGTACGCTCTCTATCCAGACCGTCTTCCAGATTCCGCTGTTCGGCGTATAAAACAGGGAACTCATTCCGCCCTTTTTATACAGTTTCTGCTTCCCTCTCGCGTGGGGCGCCAGCTCCGTCTTATCAACCGCGCACAGACAAAGACTGTTTTTTCCCGGTATCACATGTTTTGTGATATCGAACGTAAACGGGAGATAGCCGCCCTTGTGCCGCCCGATGACAGCGCCGTTCAATGACACCTCACACTCCTGGTCCACGGCCCCGAAATGCAGTAAAACGCTTCCCCGATTTGACTTTTCGTCCCAGAAAAATTCTCTTCGGTAATGCAGGTAGTCCTCGGGCGTCACCATTCTCTGCACGCCCGACAGACAGGTCTCCGGTGAAAACGGCACAAGAATTTTCCCGTCATATGTTTCCGTATGACTCTGCCGGCTGATGCAATAGTCCCACATTCCGTTCAGGTTAAAATAGCTGTTCCTCACCAAATTGGGGCGCGGATATTCCTGCCTGACCTGCCTGGGGTCCGTCTGTTTTCCCCATACGGATATTAGCTGCTTCATTTTACCTCCCTCTGCCGCCGCACTCTACAGCTCGTACTCCTGCAGCAGCTGATAATCGTTTTCTCTGTCATAGCGCCGGAGTCGTTCTCCGTCTGACAGATAAAAGTTTTTTCCGATATAGATGCCGCGGCAATTCTCAATAAATTTACCGTACCCCGCATTTAATGAGGCCGTCAGAAGATTTTCAAACTTGTTTTCTTCCCATGTAAAGAGCTCATAGCTGCTTTTGTCTTCGCGGTATTCCGTCACCGCAAATCCGATCAGATTTTCTGCGGCATCTGCCAGCACCGCTTTGTACTCATACAGCGCCGGACTGTAGTCGATTCCCTTTAACACACAGCTGCTGATTGTTTTTAAGTCTGCCGGGTCCGAAATGTCAAACATTGTGAGCTTTATCCCCTTCTGTTCTCCGGTATCAGGGTCTGTCTCGTAACCGATTCCAAGCAGCTTATCCGTTCCCCAGAAATGCAGATATTCCGAAAAGCCCGAGATTTTCAGCTCCGATAAGACTTTCGGATTTTTTTCGTCGGTCAGATCGACCGCAAACAGCGGGTCCGTATTGCGGTAGGTTACAAAATATGCGGTATCCCCGAAATACCTTGCCGCATAAATCTGTTCTCCGGGTGCCAGCCCCTCGAGTTTTCCTGTCAGTTCCAGCTTTTCGTCAAACAGATAGAGCCCGTTTTCATCTCTGGTCCAATCTGTCGTCAGCAGCCGCAGCTTTCCCTTATTTTCATGGATTGCAAAACTGTCGTACACCTCTCCGTTTGCCGTGCAGGCGCCGACACCGTCCATATTTCCGTTTTTGAGAGAAAATTTTGCCACGGCAGTATAGACCCTGCTGTCACTGTAGTTGTTGTGATACAGGTACAGCGCCTCTCTGCTGACGTAAATATTTGCATTGGAATTTAAGATCATCATCTGATCCACAACCTTTTCGGGCTGTTTTACATTGACGGATGACGCCACGAGAGCGCTGTATGCTTCCTCAGAAAGATATATGCTGTCCGCGGCAACGGGTTCTCCGTTAATCAGCGGAATCCATCCCCCGGCTGATTTTGCGGCTTTCCGCGCAGGCATTGCCGGACGTTCCATTCCCGTCTGTGTAAACAGATACACCACATCCCCGATTTTTCTCGATGTCTTATATGCTCCGTCCTGCGTCACGGTTCCCGTCTGCACCGGATTGGTTCTGTCGCTGATGTTGTAGGTCTCCAGCACCGTCACCTGTTTGGTGTCAAACCGGTAGACGTCCTCCGTCTCCTCCTCCATATCCGTCTCGTCCCGTTCCGCAATCACACAGAGAAGATCACCCTCCGCATACATTTCCAGCAGCGTACCGCTTCCCGAAAGTGAAATGACACCTGCCTCTTTCATCTCTTCCCCGCGCACGTCTATGATTTTTATTTCATTATCGGCCTGCACATACAGATACGAACCGTCCGTTTTTACAATATCGCTTTCATCGACGCCCTCCGTCATAACATTGGTGACGGAATAAGAACTCTCTGCGGTATCAGAAATTTCGGTCACCTGGCTCTCTGGCGCCTCTCTAACATCCATAACTCCGCCTTCGGCTGCAGCTTCCGCCCCGTCCTCTTTCACCCCCGCATCATAGAAAGAGAATTTTTTTCTTTCCGTCTCGGCTTTCCGCAATGCCTCGTAGACTTCCCGGTAATCGCCGGCCACCGTGTAAGCATCCCCGGCATTCTGTTTCGGAGTCTGACGTGTCAAAACACTCTCCGTATCAGACAACATTTGCGTGTCTGACAAATCGACGGCAAGATCCTCTCGTCCGCTCTGAATATTTTCCCTGTCTTTCGTCAGATAACAGCTGCACGGAATCTCAAGCGCAACTGTCAAAATAAGAATGACCGCCCATATTTTTTTCTGCCCTCTCCGGTTTCCCTGCTCTCTCATACTTTCTGCCCCTCCTTTTCCAATATTTTCTGTCCTTCTACCTAATCAGACGCAAAAAAAATTTATCCGTTGCAATCAAAATATAAAAAACTTATAATAGTTCGTGTATCAAACTTTTTACATATCAGGAAAATAAAGAAAGGACTTGATTCTCTTTATGAACAACGAATTATTCACTCAGACAAAAAAACATTTTTCAAGACTCGGGCTCGCCTATTTTTTCGGTTCGCTGATTATCATTGCCGGTCAGACGGCTGTCACCGGCGTATGCGCCGTCATTGATCCGTCTATGGCGATTTCCAATTACAACCTCTACTTTGTGATTCTGATGCTGTCAATGTATCTGATTTTCATGCCGATTACGGCATTTCTGATCTCTAAAATGCAGAAGGGAGATGCCATTCCCAAGCGCAGCATGACCTTCGGGCAATGGCTTATCGCGTTTCTTATCGCTTACGCTGCCACCTACGCCGCCAATATTGTCGGCACTATTATCACCCAGCTGATCGGAACCATAAAAGGGTCGCCGGTCACAAACGCACTTGGCGCTGTTTTGACAGATTTAAACCCGTTTGTGGCATTCTTTATCACGGTCATCTGCGCTCCCATCGCCGAGGAGCTTTTGTTCCGCAAGCTTTTGATTGAGCGCGCCATCCGCTACGGCGAGGGTATCTCCGTCGTGATTTCGGGGCTGCTCTTCGGCCTCTTCCACGGCAACCTGAATCAGTTTGCATACGCTTTTCTGCTGGGCTGCCTCTTCGGTTTTATTTTTGTCAAAACGGGTAAAATTCAGTACACGATCGCCATGCACATGCTGATCAATTTTCTCGGCTCTATCGTCAGCATGCTGATTCTGCGCGCAAGCGGTCTTATTGAATTTATGGAAGCATACATGGACCCGGAGGCAGACATTACGGCCCTCACCATGCAGCATCTTTCCGGCATCGGCATTTTTATGATCTATGCACTGGTTCTGATTGGTTTTACGATTACAGGGATTATTCTCTTTGCGGTAAATGTACGGCGCTTTACGCTGATTCCCACGGAACTTTCCGTCCCGAAGGGATGGCGCTTTAAAACCTATATCCTGAATGTCGGAATCCTTCTGTTTTCGGCTTTGTGGATCGCACAGATTATTATACAGCTGCTTCAGTAGCAAGTTTATCGTTTATATCCTGCCGAAAAGAAAGCAGAAAAAGGGCTGCCGTATTGACGCCGAGTTTACCTGCCTGTAATTCTCATCATGCACGCTGCAGGTGAGTAAGCATCTCCGTCAATACGGCAGCCCTAACAGATTCTCTCTTTTTACGAATCCAAGTCAATCACAATGTGCCGCGGCTGCCCTGTAATCATTACCGGCGTGAGTTCTGCCTGAATCAACGGCCGGATATAATTTACCAGCTGTTCGCTCACATAGGTACCGTCGTCGATAATCCACTCGAGCGGAACCTTTTTCTCGACATTCGCAATCTTATGTACATCATACAGATCCGTCGTACAGATATAGGGGTCGGACGAAACTCTCTTTAAGATGATCATCTTACCGGTCTCACCCTCAAATGCCGCCTTTACCGCTGAGCCGCCCACCTGATATGCTTCGGTAATATCGACACGCGAGGTCAGATGTCCCGCACATCTCTGCAGCGTTGCCAGCTCGATTGCCCTCGACTTACAGCCAAACTTCTCACTCACCAGCATAGAGAGATAACGCGCCGTCCCGCTGAGCTGCTTATGACCGAACGCATCCACATACTCCGTGTGATTGGTGAGCTCAAAGACATATCTGCCGTCCGCCGTCTTGATTCCCTCCGAGACAGCGACAACAATAGAACTCTTCTTCTCCAGCAGTCCGCCCACCTTTTCCACAAATGCATCCACGTCAAACGGAAGCTCCGGCAGATACAGCAAATCGACACCCTCACAGTCTTCGCATTTCGCAAGCGCTGCCGCACCGGTCAGCCAGCCGGCATTTCGCCCCATAATCTCAATGACCGTGACATTCTTGACATCGTAGACAAGTCCGTCGCGGATAATTTCTTTGGAAACGGAAGCGATAAACTTTGCGGCGCTGCCGAATCCCGGCGTATGATCGGTCACGGCAAGGTCATTGTCAATCGTTTTCGGCACACCCATAAACCGGATGTCACTGTTGATGATAATCGCGTAGTCCGACAGTTTCTTAATCGTATCCATCGAGTCGTTTCCGCCGATATAGAAAAACGCGGTGATTTCGTATTCTTTCAGAATCGCAAAAATTTTCTCGTACAGTTCTCTGTCCTCGCCGATTTCCGGCAGTTTAAACCGACATGAACCCAAAAATGCGGACGGTGTTCTCTTTAAGAGCTCTAAATCGAGATCCGAGCGGATTTTCTCATCTAAATCCACGATTTTTTTCTCGAGAAATCCCTGAATCCCGTGCCTCATTCCGTATACTTTTCCCGCACCGAGATCTTTCGCCGTCTTGTAAACCCCCGCAAGACTCGAATTGATAACCGCAGTCGGACCTCCCGACTGCCCCACAATCACATTACCCGCCATAAAATACCTCCTCTTATGAAATGTTAAAACTCTTGATTAAAACTTAACAAATTGAATAAACAATATTATAAATATCCCCGTTTCTTTACTTCTTTTACCAAATAAGGCTGGATATCAGGGTATGTCCATCTTTCCGGAAATTCATCTGTTATTTTAATTTTTTCAATTTCACTATGTAACTCTGCTTCAAAGCGTTTGATATCGGCAAAGAACAGCATTCCAAAAGATTCTTCTCCATGATTCAAATTATCAGGTGCTTTAACGGAATATATACAGATGGGTTCTATATCAAATTCCAAAGCCCCTGTCTCCTCATACAGTTCCCGTTTTGCCGCATCCATTATATTTTCCCCATTCTCTCGATGCCCTCCGGGTATTTCCCATGTATCTCTGTCCTTGTGTTTACAAAAGACATATTTATTTTGAGTCTTAGCAAAGATCACCGCAAATTTAATCCGTTCATCCTCTGTATTTTCATAAAACTTAACCTCTGTCAATTGGATTATCCCTCCATACTTAATTATCTTTGCATCTGTGAATAGTATATAGCATTTAAAATCAATTTACAATATTTTCAAACAATATTACCCTCAGTGCGTGTGTGTTCAATCATTATTTTTTGCAGACAGTTCCATAATAAGAAAATATCATCTTGATAACTCTATTACCGACAATTTATTTTGATATTTTAATGCCGCTTCTGTACCTTCGATGAACAAGGGCACACACGCCCTTGTCCACTGAGGGTACAATCTCCGTTGCCCGCTGAGGGGATCTGCATCCTTTCCGTCAAAAACATTCTTCAAAAATCCCCACGGTCAAATGGCATCTGTGCCTGCCGCAAAATCACTGCTCCCTGTTCGGGACCAGAAACCGATTGTAAAACCGCAGCAGTGCGTCACCGCTCTCCGTATTCCAAAATCCGTTCTCATTTATAAATTCCTTCATGTCGAGCACGGTCTCGTGCGTGAAGGAATACGTTTCCTCCGGTGTGTTATTCCGCACGTTTGAAAACGCCTCTTCCAGCACCGCCCTGTATTCCGGATCCGCCTTCCACACGGAATCATCCCTCAGGCCGCCGTTTTCATAAGCCTGATTGTAGTAATACTCATTGATGAAACGCGTTATTCCCGGTGCATCCACCTCGCGCAACGTCATATCCACGACATGTACCGTGATCTGCTTTACATACATACTCCCCGCACTGTCAACAACCGTCAGGTTCTCCGTGCAGCTTCCGTTTTTCTCAAACTGTGTAAAGTCCGTCGGCTGATAATCCGGTATGGAAAAAGATGTGCCGTCCTCGTGGTAACCGGGTAAAATCGGACTACCGTCTTCCCTGTCGGATGCCTCTGCACGGCTTAGGATCTCCTCTTCCGTGATAAATCCGCTCTGCGCCTGTTCCAGCGAGTAATAAAGGTCCTCGGCCGTAATCCATGGACAGTCATCCCAGACTGCATA
>CAJTOI010000030.1 GCA_910577925.1 uncultured Roseburia sp. | reverse complement strand
GGGCGCGGATGTGGAGGACGCGTACCGCATCGACGGCGGGAAGGATATCCGGTATTCGTTTGTCATTGAGAGAGGCGTACTGTCCTGCCGTACCGCTGGCGGCGGGGAAGAAGCCGATCCGAAAAAATAGTGCATGATTTTGTAGAAAATGATATGGAAGAACGCTGCGGTTTCCGCTACCATAATTAAATGTCAGAGGCGGATATTCTTCTGACGGAAATTGATTCAGAAGACGAGGAGGTTATCACATGTTATATCCGAAGGAAAATGCAGCCCGCGGAATCATTGACCTGGGCGGTGTATGGAATTTTAAGCTGGGAGATGAAACGGACCCCGGGGAAACCTGCAGCATCGGGAAAGACACGGAGCCGATTGCGGTTCCGGCATCCTACAACGACCAGAAGGATGAGCCGGCATACCGGAATCATTACGGCTGGGTTTACTATGAGAGGAAAGTCACGGTTCCGTCTTATCTGAAAAATCAGCGGCTTGTGCTGCGCTTTGACGCCGCGACGCACCGCGCAAAAGTATACATCGACGGCGTGCTGGCGGCGGAACATAAGGGCGGTTTTCTTCCGTTTGAAATCGACGTGACGGGACAAATAGAAGCCGGAGTGACGGCGGAGCTTGTGGTTGCGGTCGACAACCGCGTCAATTTCAGCACGCTTCCGATCGGAAATGAGGGGACAACGCCGTTTTTTGGCTCGGACAATCCGGGAGTGCCGAGTGTCGAGGCGGCAAAGGTCTGGAGAAAGCCGCAGAATCTGCCGAACTTTGATTTTTTTAATTATGCGGGGCTGAATCGGCCGGTGCGTATCTATACGACGCCGCAGGCATATATCGAGGATATCACGCTGGCGCCGGATATCGACGGGAGCGACGGCATCGTCCGCTATGCGGTCCGGACGGCGGGTGCGCCCTCGGACCGGGAGGTGACGGTAAGGATTCTCGATGCGGAAGGAGCGGAAGTAGCGGCGGCATCGGGTGCGGAAGGGGAAATTACCGTCCCGGATGCAAAGCTCTGGTGGCCGTGGCCGGGAACGCCGTATCTGTACACGGCAGAGGTGACCTACGGGGAGGATTCCTACGGGGAAAGCTTCGGTATTCGCACCGTGCGCGTGGAGGGAACCTCCTTTTTGATTAACGGAAAGCCGTTCTACTTTAAGGGCTTCGGAAAGCATGAGGATTCTGCTTTCCGCGGAAGAGGACTGGATCTGTGTCTGGATGTCAAGGATGTGAATCTGATCCACTGGCTGCACGCAAATTCCTTCCGTACAAGCCACTATCCGTATGCGGAGGAGATGTACGGGCTCTGCGACAGGGAGGGGATTGTTGTCATTGACGAGACGCCTGCAGTCGGAATCGGGGCGGGCGAGCATACCGATCCGTATCAAACCTTCCATATCAGGGAGCACCACGAACAGGTACTGCGCGATATGATCGCGCGGGATAAAAACCATCCGTGCGTTGTGATGTGGTCGATGGGAAATGAGCCGGACACCGAGCATTTTCCGGAGTCGGCCTATGAGTACTGGCATTCGCTTTATGAGCTGACACACGAGATTGACCCTGCAGACCGCCCGGTGACATTTGTCTGCTGTCAGAATAATTACGAGCGGGATCTCGTGACGCGCACGATGGATGTGGTCTGCTTTAACCGTTATTACGGCTGGTATAATCTGTCTGGTGATCTGGACGCGGCGTGCTACGGGCTCAACATGGAGCTTGATTTCTGGGAGAAGCAGGGCAAGCCGGTGATGATCACCGAGTACGGCGCGGATGCCGTTGCCGGAATCCACGCGTGTGTGCCGGAGATGTTTTCCGAGGAATTTCAGGTGGAGTTTTACCGCAGGCAGAATGCCGAGTTTGATAGGCGCAGCTTTTTCATCGGCGAGCATGCGTGGAATTTTGCGGACTTTGCGACGATACAGGGCTGCATGCGCGCGGACGGGAATAAAAAAGGTCTTCTGACAAGGGACCGCAGACCGAAAATGGCGGCGCACTATTTTAAGGACAGGTGGGAAAAAGTGCCCAACTTTGACTATAAGTAAATCAGGCGGAGCGCAGAACCGGACTGTGACAAAGCAGCATGGCCGGAAATGATAACGTGAGAAAAGTGCTGTTTAAAGAAAAAGGAGATGAAAATGCGATACAGAGAATTGGGCAAAACAGGGTTAAAAGTAAGCGAAATCGGCCTGGGCGGAGAATGGCTGGAGCGGCATAGCAAAGACGAAGTGAGAGAGGTGGTTTCGTATTGTGAAAAGGCCGGAATCAATATTCTGGACTGCTGGATGTCTGAGCCGAACGTGCGCTCAAATATCGGTGCTGCCATCAAAGGAAGCAGGGAAAAATGGATTATCCAGGGACATTTCGGTTCTACCTGGCAGAACGGGCAGTATGTAAAGACCAGAGATCAGGATAAGGCTGTATCTGCATTTTCGGATCTTCTTGAGCGGCTTGGCACAGATTATATTGATCTGGGAATGATTCATTTTGTGGATGAAGCGGCAGAATTTCAGAAAATAATGGAAGGTGAATTTTATGCTTATGCCGAAGAAATGAAACGCAAAGGCATCATCCGGCATATCGGCATGAGTACACACAACCCTGCCGTGGCAAAAATGGCTGCTTTGAGCGGCAAGATTGAAATGATTTTGTTCAGCATCAATCCGGCGTTTGATATGATGCCTCCGAGTGAGGATTTAAACGAATACTTTAAAGAAATCTATGATGAAAACCTCGGAGGGATTGCCCCTGAGCGAGCGGAATTGTATGCGCTCTGCGAGAAAAACGGCGTGGGAATCACAGTGATGAAAGGGTACGCAGGGGGAAGGCTGTTTTCGGCAGAGGCTTCGCCTTTCGGCGTGGCGCTGACACCGGTTCAGTGCCTGCATTATGCCCTTACCCGGCCGGCGGTTGCCAGCGTCATGGTGGGGTATGATACGACAGAGCATGTGGATGCGGCCGTGGCCTATGAGAATGCTTCCGAGGAGGAAAAGGATTATGCCAGTGTGCTGGCCCACGCTCCGGCCCACGCTTATTACGGGCAGTGTACCTACTGCGGGCACTGTGCTCCATGCCCGGCGGGAATCGACATTGCCATGGTGAATAAGCTGTATGATCTGGCCGTGATGCAGCCGGAAGTTCCGGCAACGGTTAAAGCCCACTATCAGAATCTGGCGGTAAACGGAAAAGACTGTACAGAGTGCAAAGGATGCGAAAAAAGGTGTCCTTTTGGCGTAAATGTAACGGATAAGATGAAGAGGGCGGCTGTGCTGTTTTCATGAATTTCATCCGGCCGGAGTATTGGACGGTTACGGTGGGTTGACCGTCCGGCTCCGGGCATGACAGAAGAAGCGGTCTGTGAACCTTACTCCTGTTCTTTTGCAAGGGCAATTTTATCAAGCATTTCCAAGATTTCTTCTTTCTTATAATTTTCCTTTTCGCCGCAGGCAAATGCTAACCGGATTTCGTAAATTGTTGAGTTCTTTACGATTTTGATTTCTTTTTCGTTCATGATTTCCATGTACGCCCGTTTCTCCTTTTTCGGGTTATTGCCCTTGTGCTTTTGAGCAATGATACTTTTTGGTGCGTCGCATAGATAGTCCGGGCATGACAAGCGCAGTTCACAGCTCGGTCACGGAGGAATTACTGTATTCTCTGGGGGAGACGCCCTCGATTTTTTTGAATACGCGGCTGAAATAAAAGGCGCTCTCATAGCCGAGTTTGTCGGAGATTTCGTATACCTTCATCGTGCCCTCAGAGAGGAGCAGTTTTGCGCGCTCGATTTTGGCATGGTTGATGTAATCCACAAACCCCATGTCGTTATATTTTGAGAAAAGGATGGACAGGTAATTCGGGCTGATACTGAAAATATCGGCGACCTGATTTAAGGTAATCTTTTCTTCGACATGTTCGTTGATGTATTTCTTTACGGAGGATATGGTACGGTTTTTGTAATCTTTCTGATGTTCCGAAAAAAGGCGGCACAGGCCGTCGCGGAGCACGGACATCCACTGCATAATCTGCGGAACATTTTCTGCCTCATAGAGACAGTTATAGCCGCTGCTTTCGGAAAAAATCTGGTTGAGCAGGTTTTCTCCGTTGTTGAGATAGGACAGAACGAGGTGCAGCACATTACTTGCGGCACTCAGCGCCTGCGCATAGTGGCGGCTGTCGTTGTGAAACAGCTCTATAATATCATTCATGACGGCAGCGAGCGCTTTGCTGTCATACTCGCTGAATGCCTTCTGCAGTTCATCTTTAAAGATGGCGATGTGAAAGACATTGTGGTTCTTTGCAGAGTCCGGCATATCATCGATAAACATCAGATGTTTTCCCGCATGCGGCGTCTCTTCAAAAATCTGCCTGCAGTCCGAATAGGAGGACGAGATTTCCCGCGGATTGCTCACAAGGGAACCGATCGCAGTCATGATCTCGATGCTGTAATAGTTGTAGAGCATCCGGCAGGTCTGGTTTACCGCGTCCTCAATCCGTGCTTTCCAGCAATCGAGATCGTCTTTTTCAAACTGAAAGATAATTGCAAAATGCGTCGTGTCCAAAAACAGAATGTGGCACGGAAGGTATTTTGCAATCAGACTTTTCATCATCTCATAACTGCTCTGAAAAAGGGTCGTATCCTCCGGGTGAAGCAGGGACTCGCTCTGCCTTGTGTTTGCCATCTTCAAATAGCCGACCGCATATGCGGCGGAGTCAAAACGAATGGATAAAAGACTGCACAGATTCTCAAACTGTTCCTCCGTCTCAAACAGATTCAGGAGAAGGCGGATATAAAAATTGTCCACAAATACGGAAAAATCGGAGACTGCGTTTTTTGGGGGGAGCGAAATTTTTTTCTCTTTTTCGAGAATCATGAGCGCTTTTTTCACGGAGGCAGTTAAAATCTCCTCCGTCAGCTCTAACTTCACCAGATAGTCTAAAACCTGGTAGGAGATGGCCTGCCGGACCAGCTGAAATTCCTCGTAGCTCGTCAGCAGGATAAAAAGCGGCGGATGGGGCAGCTCCTGACAGCTTTCTATGAGCTGCATGCCGTCCATGATAGGCATTTTGATATCCGTGATGACAATCTGCGGCTGTTTTTCGAGAATGATATCGTAAGCCTGCTTTCCGTTGCTCGCGGTTCCCGCAATCTCAATTCCCAGATTTTCCCAGTTCAGCATCGAGCGGATACCGATCTGTACTAAGGGTTCGTCATCGACAATAAGAAGCTGTGTCATAAAGTTTGCTCCGTTTCTGAAAGATTATGTTTATAAAGGATTCGGCTGCGGCATCCGACGCCTCCAACCGTCAGCCCGGCCGGTAGGGGAGCAGGATGGATATGGTCGTGTACTCCGAAAGCCGGCTGTCGATCCGAAGCCCGTAGGAGGCGCCGAATTCGTATTGGAGTCGTTTATGTACGTTGTTTACGCCGATTTCTTTGAAAAAGTCGGCTTTTCCGCTGCTTTTTTCGGTCAGAAGAAGGGACGCCTGCTCCGCCGTCATGCCGACGCCGTCGTCGGTGATATCAATCTGCAGGATGGCATCATCTTTTTTGAAAATATGGACGGTGATGGTCCCGGGAGCGCCTTTCGGCTCGATTCCGTGAAAGATGGCGTTCTCCACGATGGGCTGCAGCGTAAACCGCGGAATCAGGCAGCTTAGGGCATCCTCATCGTCAATCTGATAGGTCATGCCAACGGTTCCGCCGTAGCGGTATTTCTGAATCGTAAAATAGTCGTCCAGCAGACTGATTTCGGCGGAGATGGGAACGGCTTTCTCGGTCCCTTTTGCAATGCTTTTCAGCAGCCGCGAGAGCGCGGTTGTCATCTCTGCGATGCCCGGTGCATTCTGTATCGTGGCCATCCATTTGATGGAATTTAAGGTGTTATACAGAAAATGCGGGTTGATCTGGCTCTGCAGCATTTTGTACTCGTACTCGCGCTTTTCATGTTCGTCTTTTACTTTCTGTTCGAGCAGCACCCGGACATCCTCGGCGAGATCATTGATGCTTCTGCCGATATCTCCGAGCTCGTGTTCCCACTCAATGGAGGAATCCCGCTCAAAGTTGCCCTCGGAAATGCATTTCATCCGCTTCTGCAGTTCAAATACAGGGACGTTGACCATGCGGTTTAAAATCGAGTGGAGAAGGATGCCGGTGACGACGGAGCACAGCAGGATAATGGTGATCGTTGTGAGCAGCTGCTCGTAAAAGCTGCCGGCCGTCATAAGCTGCGTGATATAGCAGTCTTTGGCGGCAAGCGGGACGGATACCGATATGTAGGTGCCGCGTTCATTGCGGATTTCGTTTATCATTGTGCCCGGATAGGATGCCGTGTCGGACAGATCGCCGGTGACGGCGCAGGATAAATCACAGTCGGTCAGAAGGTAGTTGCGGTACTGATAGTGATGTTTGCCGAGGGTCAGAAAGAAGTCCTCGTTGCCGTAGGTCCCGGCGGTTTTCAGCGGAATCGTCACAACATTCGGCGATATTTCCATATAGATAAAACCGAGCTCATCGGAGCTGTAAGTGCTGTAGAGAGGACGGACAACCGGCAGATACTGCCTTCCGGTGGCGGTTTTAAGGATGCCCTCCGTATAGAGGTAAGTGTTCGCTGTGTAGTAATCGTCAAAAAAGTATTGACTTTCCACATCGTCTGCGGACTGAAACAGATGCGTGCCGGTAGAATCACCCACCTGAACGAAATCGTCTCTGCCGTAGGAAGCGATAAAGACGCGCTTGATATAGTAGCGCCCGTTGTAGCTGTTGTAGCTGTCCTTGAGATAATTGTAAGCCGCAATCCTTGAAGTGCGGGTCTCGGAGGACTGTAAGTAATTCATCACGGAAGAGCTTGTCCGGCAGCTTCGGATAAAGGAATAGGCATCCGCGATATTGCTGTCGATCGAAGCCGCCAGCAGAGTCAGCGAAGCCTCCGTCTGGTGTATCATGTCCCGCTTGACGGTCTGATAATAAAAGGAGTAGCTGACTGCCGAGACTGCAATGCTTATCACGATACAGAGCGTGATGGTTGTGATCGTGATTCCCGAACGTATCGTCTTAAAATTTTTCATCATAGACCATATTATACATGAAAGGGCGCAGATTGAGAAAGGAAATTTTATGTCTTTCGAACAAAACGGCAAATGTGGAAGAAATAAGATATTTTTTATAAAATAAGATATCTTTTCCGAATGCAAAGCCAAATTAAAGGCAGACAAAACTGGAAAAAAATATGAATTTTAATGTAAAAAAATCTATGTAAAAACAATTCCGAAAAAAATATAATAAAGTCATCCAATCGGGGACGAGTGGAAGAAAAAGATTTTGAAACAAGGAGGAAGACTATGAAAAGAAGAGCATTGAGCATGCTGCTTGTGGCAAGCATGGCAGGAACCTTACTCGCAGGCTGCGGCAATGACAGCAAAGACGCGGGAGCGGACGCAAATGCAGACAGCGGCGCGGATAACGCGGCGGTGGCAGATGACGCAGCGGCGGGTACCGAGGCGGCAGGCGGAGCGGCGGATGTGGGTGCAGCGGATGCCGGAACGGCAGACGGCGAAGCGGTCACCTTAAAGTGGGCGATCTGGGATCAGGAGACAACACCGTACTGGGGCGCGCTCAAAGACGCCTACGAGGCAAAGAATCCGAATGTGACGATTGAGATGGTGGACCTTGGTTCGGCTGACTATATGACGGTTCTGGCAACCGAGCTGTCTGGAAGCGATACGGACTTTGACGTTGTAACCATCAAAGACGTGCCGGGCTATGCGACACTGGTTCAGAAAAATACACTGGAATCTCTTGACAGCTATATCGCGGACGCAGGAATCAATCTTGCGGATTTCAACGGTGTAACCGATCAGGTGACCGTGGACGGAAGTTTATACGAACTGCCGTTCCGGAGCGATTACTGGCTGGTATTCTACAACAAAGACGTGTTTGACGCGGCAGGCGTTGCATATCCGTCCAACGATATGACGATGGAAGACTATGACGCACTCGCAAGACAGCTGACGGATACGACCTACGGTTCACAGGTATACGGATGCCATTATCACACCTGGCGTTCCGCGGTAGAACTGTTCGGAACCTTAGACGGACAGCACTCCGTACTCGACGGAGACTATGAGTGGATGGCTCCGTACTATGACATGATCCTGAGCGAAGAGGACGACGGCGTATGCCAGTCCTACACCGACTTAAGCACCGAGGGGCTTCACTACTCCGCAGCATTCTCCAACGGAAACGTTGCAATGCTCAACATGGGTTCGTGGTTTATCGCAACCCTGATCGCAAATATTGACAGCGGCGAATATGACAGCGCACTCTGCGGAAACTGGGGTATCGCAAGCTACCCGCATCCGGAAGGCGGAGAGGCCGGCAGCACGATCGCGACCATCACGGGTCTTTCCGTGACGAGCGCTTCCCAGCACAAAGATCAGGCATTTGACTTTGTAAACTTTGTATCCGGTGACGAAGGCGCAACCATCATGGCAGAAACCGGCAATTTCCCGGCGAAGATGACGGACAACGTAATCGACATTATCTCCGGTATGGCAGGCTTCCCGACAGACGAGAGCAGCAAAGAGGCGCTCAACATCACCAACGCATACCTTGAGGTACCGTACGCAGAAAACGTATCGGAAATCAACAGCGTGCTCGATACATATCACACCGCGATCATGAATCGCGAGGTGACGGTGGAAGAAGGTATCGCATCCATGAACGAAGAGGTCGGCAAGATTCTCGGAAACTGATAAGTCAGAGGAAACGTAAATTTTATAAGGGGCCGGCTGGTTTGGCCGGCCCCTTATACAGTCCGGGACAGCGTGCGCGCGCGTTAGGGTCCGGTGAAAATGGGGAAAGGAAATAAGCCGTATCTGGCTTTTGGATGTTGGTTATGAACGAAGAGAAAGCAAAAAAAATAGAGCAGCTGGAAGCCGAGATGGCGAGGCTGTGGGAGGAGAGTCAGAACGAAACTGATATTAAGAAAAAGCAGAAACTGATCGCAAAAAGAAATACGCTGCAGCGAAAATATGTGGCGATCCGCTATAACAGAAAGATTTCAAGAGAGACAAAAAAGGATCTGGTCGCCTATTCCTTTATCGCGCCGAACTTTATCGGATTTGCGGTATTTACACTGATTCCGATCGTCTTTGCGTTTATTCTTGCGTTTACGGAATGGGACGGAAATAATCCGATTCAATTTGTCGGTGTATCGAATTTTGCGCAGCTGCCGGGAGACACGTTCTTTGTCGCGGCGCTCAAAAATACGATTATTTATTGTATCGGTACGGTGCCGCTGACGATGATCGTATCGCTGGCGCTCGCCATTGTCTTAAACCAGAAAGTAAAGGGAAGAGGATTTTTCCGCACGATATCGTTTTTCCCGTATGTGGCGTCTTTGGTGGCGATCACGACGGTGTGGTCCATGATTTTCCATCCGACCAAGGGACCGTTTAACTATCTTCTGATGGCAGTTTTCGGGGTGGACCAGAAGAGTCTTCCGAACTGGTTTAGCGGCAGTCTGGTCATGCTGACACTGATTTTGTTCAGCGTCTGGAAATATATGGGGTATTATATGGTCATTTATCTGGCCGGGCTTCAGGGAATCTCGGCGGAGCTGTATGAGGCGGGCAGTCTGGACGGAGCCACGACCTGGCAGAAGTTTCGCTACATCACATGGCCGCAGCTGCGCTCCACAACCTTTTTCGTGGTGGTCATGCTGACGATCAACTGTTTTAAGGTGTACGATATCGCGATTATGCTGGCGGGCGGAAGCGACGGAAACCTGAGCAATTCGGCGTCGGTACTCGTTTACTATATCTATCAGAACGCGTTCGACTACTGGAAACTCGGATATGCAAGCGCAGTCGCAATGGTGCTGTTTGTACTTGTTCTCGTGGTGACATTAATCCAGTTTGCATATGAAAAGAAATTAGAAGCGTAGGGAAGGAGGAACGAAGATGAACAGTCAAACTATAAAACAGAAAAAAGAAGCGTCGATCAAGCGCAATAATTTTATCAAGAAGTTCTTCCTGTATCTGATTTTGCTGATTCTCACGGTGGCGATGCTGGTGCCGTTTATCTGGATGCTGTCGGCGTCCATTAAGTCAGACCGCGAAGTGTTTCAGATGACGCCGTTCGTGCTGATTCCGGAGGTGCCGAAGTGGAGCAATTATGTGGACATCTGGACGAAGATTCCGTTCGGAACGTTTGTGAAAAACACGGTGTTTTTGACAATCATTGTGACGGCACTGCAGCTTTTGACGAGCAGCTTTGCGGCGTACTCTTTTGCAAAGCTTGAGTTCAAGCACAAAAATCTGCTGTTTATGGCGTACATAGCGACGATTGCAATGCCCTGGCAGGTGTACATGGTTCCGCAGTTTATCATGATGCGCAAGATGGGGTTAAATGACAAACTGCTGGCGATTATCTGTTTACAGGCGTTCTCGGCGTTCGGCGTGTTCATGATGCGTCAGTTTTACGACGGAATCCCGAATGAACTCTGCGAGGCGGCGCGGGTGGACGGGATGAGTGAGTATATGATCTATTCGAGAATCATGCTTCCGCTGTCGAAACCGGCGCTGTCTACCCTGACGATTTTTACGTTCGTTGCGACCTGGAACGATTATCTCGGACCGTTGATCTACTTAAAGTCTCAGGAGAAGAAGACCATCCAGTTAGGGCTTAAAATGTTCATCGGACAGTATTCGTCCCAGTACGGCCTGATTATGGCGGGGTCGGTGCTCTCGCTGATCCCGGTGCTTGTAGTCTTTATCTGTCTGCAGAGATATTTTGTCGAGGGCGTTGCTTCGACAGGATTAAAAGGTTAAGATATATGCGTGCATGAGGCTTCGTGCACGCATATTCTGTAACGTGAAAAACGGTGCGTTTCGGATGCCGGGGCGATTCCGGGAGTCCGGGAGACGAAAAACAGGAGGAGAAGGATATGTTGTTTGAAGAAAAACCGCAGATATCGGAGTCTGAGATCACAGCGGCGATGGATTTTGCGGTGGCGCAGACCAGGCGCTGTCTGCCGGAGTTTACGGAGAAATTTAAAAAAGCGTACAGCGAGCACAATTTTTATCAGCCGACCGAAAACGTGGACTGGACGACGGGGTTCTGGACCGGACAGATCTGGCTGGCCTATGAGGAAACCGGCGAAGAATGCTTTAAGCGGGCGGGAGAGATTCAGATTGAGAGTTTTTTAAACCGCATCGAAAACAAAATAGAGGTCGACCATCACGACATGGGGTTTCTCTATTCCCCGTCCTGTGTGGCGGGCTGCAAGCTGACGGGAAACGAGAACGGAAAGAAAGCGGCAATTCTTGCTGCGGACCAGCTGATTCGGCGTTTTCACCCGGTCGGGGAGTTTATCCAGGCGTGGGGGCCGATGGACGCGCCGGAAAATTACAGGCTGATCATCGACTGTCTGTTAAATCTGCCCCTGCTCTACTGGGCGTCGGAGGAGACCGGCGACGAGGAGTATCGGGATATCGCGGAACGGCATATCCATACGGCCGTCGCAAATGTGATCCGCGAGGATCACTCGACCTGGCATACGTTTTTCTTTGATATGGAAACCGGCGCGCCGGATCACGGGGCGACCTGCCAGGGCTACCGCGACGGCTCGGCGTGGGCGAGAGGCCAGGCGTGGGGAATCTACGGGATGGCGCTCGCTTACAGGTATACGGGCAGGGAGGAGTACATCCAGAAATTCCGCGACGTGACGTCGTTTTTCCTGGAGCATCTCCCGGCGGATCTGGTTCCGTTCTGGGATCTGGAATTTACGGACGGGGACGATGAGCCGAGGGATTCGTCGTCCGCGGCGATTGCGGCCTGCGGGATGCTCGAGATGGCAGGGTATCTCGGGGAGGAGGAAGCGGAGAAATACCGCGCGCTCGCGGGGCGGCTTGTGAAGGCGCTTTTTGATTTTTATGCGGTGCGGGATGAAAAGCAGTCGAACGGGCTTGTGCTGCACAGCACCTATTCGAACCATTCCCCGTACAATACCTGCAATCATTACGGTGTGGACGAGTGCAATATCTGGGGCGATTATTTCTATATGGAAGCGCTGATGCGTCTGAAAAAGGACTGGAACCCATACTGGTAGCGTGAAAAGTACTTCTAGGGCTCATGCCAGAGGGCATTTCGCCAAGAAGTACTAGGTTTCACGCCAGAGAATCCTCGGAAACAGGGGATTCTCCGCGCGGAATAATTGGAGAAAAAAACAGGAGCAGAGATGAAGAGAGAAGAATTTTTTGACAGGGATGTTTCCCACTATTTTTGTGACGACGGGAAGGCGGCCGGGGAATACTGCAGGAAGTATTTCCCGGAGGAAGCGGCGCACGCGATTGAGGTTGCGGACGGTGTCTGTGAGAGGCGTTTTCTGTTTAATTCCAAATGGGACTTGGAGCAGGTCAGCGAGCCTGTTACGTTTGAGGGGGATATCGACTGGAATTACATGCCGGCGGGCGACCCGGAGTTTGTCTGGCAGTTTAACAGGCACCGGTTTTTTCTGACGCTGGGGCAGGCATACCGGATGACCGGGGACGAGAAGTACGCGCGTGCCTATGTGGCGCTGACAAGAGAGTGGATTCGAAATGTGCCGCTTGCGCCGGAATCTGCGGACGGCCCGTGGAGAAGCCTTGATACCGGCTTCCGCGGGGAGTATTGGAGCAAGGCGATCTGTCTGTTCCGGGACAGCGAGGCGCTTACGGAAGACTTTTTGCAGGAGTATTACGACTGCATGCTGCTGCATGCAAGACATCTCATGGAGAGCCACTCGGCATACCGCTATATGAGCAACTGGGGAGTGATTGAGAATCACGGACTCTTTGAGATCGGCGTGACGCTGCCGCAGAGTGAGACGACAAAGAAAATGATCGAGTTTGCGGTTCAAAATCTCGAGATTGAGGCCAAAATGCAGATTATGGAAGACGGCGTGCACTGGGAGCAGTCGCCCATCTACCACAACGAAGTACTGCACTGTTATCTGGATGTGATCCTGCTTGCGGCGCGCAACGGGATTGTGCTCCCGGAGAGCATTCTGCGCAGGACCGAGCAGATGGCGCTCGCCGATCTGGCGTGGCTGAAACCGGATCACCATATCGTGATGATGGGGGACAGCGACGACGTGGACGTGCGGGACCGAATCAGCACGGCGGCGTATCTGTTTGGCAATCCCGTGCTGAAATTCGGCGGTTACGAACGGCTTGATTACGAGAGCATCTGGGATCTTGGGATGCGGGCGGAAGCGGAATATGCGGCGATGGAGCGCAGGGAGCCGGAGTTTACGTCCGTATTTCTGGAGCACAGCGGGAATACCTATTTCCGCACGGACTGGACGGAACGGGCCAATTTTCTTCATCTGCACGGTGGGACGCTCGGCGCCGGACACGGGCACTCGGATAAGCTCCACATCGATCTTGCGGTAAACGGTGAGGACGTGCTGATGGACGGCGGGCGGTTTACCTATGTGTGGGGAGAAAAGCGCAGAGAATACAAAGATCCCACCGGGCACAACACGATCACGGTGGACGATAAATTATTTACGGTCTGCAAGGATTCCTGGGAGTGCGCGAAGCTTGCGGCGCCGGTCAAGCAGAATTTCAGGCAGACGGCGCTTGCGGAATTTGCGCAGGCGGGCCATCTGGGCTACATGGATATGCCGGGCGGCGTCTATTGCAACCGCAAGGTCATTTTCATCAAACCGGATATTTTTATTCTGGCGGATGAGCTGTACACCGGCGACGCGCACACCTACCGGCAGTATTTTCATTTTAATCCCGACGGAGCGGTGACGGAGCAGGAAGGAGCGTTTCCGTGCGTTTTTTACCGCGGGAAAAATGTAAAAGCGGATTTTTATTTCCTCTCGGACGGCGTGCAGAAGGAGCTGTACGGCGGACATATTGCAAGGCATTACAACAGCGAGGAAGAAGGCACAGTCTGCAGGATCACAAAGCGCGGGGAAGGGTTTACGAGCCTGATTACCGTGATCGACGCGGCGCCCGACCGGCCGCTGCAGATCGAAAAACTGCCGGTGCGCTCCGCGCTAAAGGGGACTGCTTACCCGCAGTCTATGGCGGAGGCGGTGAAGCTTACGACGGCAGAGAAGGAGTATGTCGTGATTGTCTGTCACCAGGAAGTCAATTCCCCGACGGATCTGCAGGAGGCCGACGGATGCATGGGATACGGAAATGTCATCGTGTTTGACAAGGCAGAGGGCACGCTGGTCGGGGAAGTGCTCAACTGGTGACGCGAGGAAAAGAGGAGATACGGTCTGTGAAAAAGAAGATTTCCGACTGGTGGACCTACCACAGAAGAATCGTGGTATTGGGATTGGCTGCGGCGGCGTTTGCGGTGTATGCGGCCGTCTCATTCGGGGAGGAAGAAAAAACACAGCTCCTTGCGGGGATGCTGATCAATCAGGTGCGGGAGGAAGCCGTCACCGATCAGATGGAGGCGGAATTTCTCGGCGGAATCGGCGGAGATCCGGAGACGGAAGAGGTCTTTGTCGATGCGGCGCTCACGATGGATGCGCAGGAGCTGCAAAAGGAGGCGATTTTCGACCTTGACACGCAGGAGTCGATGGCGAAGCTTACGACTTGCGTCTACGCGCATGAGCTTGATTTTCTGATTGCGGAGACGGCCGTATTCGACTATTATCAGAATCTGAATGCATTTGCGGATCTAAACGGGCTGCTGACAAACGAGCAGCGGGAAGCGTTGGAGGATGTGCTCTGCACCGCGGACGGAAAGGCGTACGGCGTCCGCATGGACAACACGGAATTTATAAAGAAATACGATATTACGCTGGATGAGCCGGTGATCGGCATTATCAGCGGTTCGAAACGGAAGGATGCGGCGGTAAAACTGATCGCATATCTGTTTTCGGCAGAGGAATGAAACGGAAAAGAAAAACGGAGGGGAAAGGAGTCTGCGGCGATGGGACAAATTTTTAATATGGAGAATCCGGTCTGGAAGTTTATGGGGAAGGTGACGGATATGTTTCTTCTGACCTGTCTGTGGCTGCTGTTTTCGCTCCCGGTCGTGACGGTCGGAGCGTCGACGACGGCGCTGTTTTACTGCGCGATGCGCCTTGCGTCTGACAAAGAGGGCTATCTGCGGGAGGATTTTGTGCGCGCGTTCCGGGAAAATTTTAAGAGCGCGACGGTTCTGTGGCTTATGATGTCGGCGCTCGGCATTTTCTTTGCCGGGGATCTGTATTTTTATCACCGTCTGGGCGGAAGCGTAGGGAAGCTGTTTTTCTGGGTGTTTCTCGTGCTCGCCGTCGTCTTTGTTTTCGCGGCGGTCTATCTTTTTCCGCTGCTTGCCTGGACGGATGCAGGGCCGAAAAAAGTCGTGATGCTGGCGTTTGTCATGGCATTTCGGAATTTCGGCTGGTCGCTGCTGATGATTACGTCCGCGATGCTTCTGATCACGGCGGCGCTGTTTGTGTTCTGGCCGCTGCTGTTTGTGTCGGCGGGCGGGATTGCCTATGCGCACGCAAAGATTCTGCTGTTTGTGTTTTCGCAGTATGAGTGGAGGCAGACGTAGGGGAGGAGAAGAGGGATTTTTTAGAAGGATGTAAATTTTTAGAACAGCCGAGTGCCGCTATGCGGCACTTTTTTTGCTGCAGAAAACGGAAATTCTTTCCATGCGGCACAATATCTTGTTGAAATTCTCTTTTGCAGGGAATATAATGTGGATATATATTCTTGGAAAAAAAGAATAATATTCCTAAAAAGAGAGAAGATGCGGGATGATTACCTATACATGCAATAACCGTGAAGCCGGGACAGGGAAGGCGCTTACCTGCACCGGGAGGCAGTGTGAGACCAGCGTATGCCCGGAGTGCGGTGGACGTGCGGACGCGGCGTCCGAAATATACTGGTGCAGTGAGTGTCAGGCGCCGCTGTACGAAGAACAGTGCCCGCTCTGCGGCGGCAGGGGGAGTTATCTGACGTCGGATCTGCGGCCGGTGTTCCCGGAGGAGCGGCTGCTCTTGGAACTTATCGAGGGACGGCCTTTTTGCTACCGGAAGGATTCCGTCTGGAACGGTGCCGGGAACCGTTACTTTGTAAACGGCAGGAAGATTGCGTTTTCCGTCAAGGGCTTAAGAGCGCTTGACGCGGACAAAATCCGCGCGGACTATGAAAAGCTGAAAGCACAGAACGGTTATGAGGCTTTTGACGGTTATGCCGGGCGGTTTATACAGGCGAACCGCGGGCGTTTTGCGCAGATGACGGAGGAGGGGGAAGACTATATCCGCACGGCGGCAAAGGGGTACGGGGCGATGGATATGTTTGTCTCTTTCAGCGGGGGAAAGGATTCGACGGTGACGTCGGATCTTGCCACAAGAGCTTTGAGCAGTCCGCAGCTGATGCATATTTTCGGAGACACGACGCTGGAATTTCCGTTTACCTATGAATATGTGGAGCGGTTCCGGCGGTCGCATCCGCGGACGCCGCTGATTGCGGCCCGCAATAAGGAAAAGGATTTTGAAGAGCTGTGCCGGCTGGTCGGGCCGCCGAGCCGCGTGATGCGCTGGTGCTGTACGGTGTTTAAGACGGGGACAATTCAGAGGCGCATCCGCTCGCTGTACCGGGACAAAAGCCGGATTCTGACCTTTTACGGCATCAGAAGGAGCGAATCTTTGAGCAGGAGCAGATATGAGCGGGAGTCGGACAGCCCGAAGATTACAAAGCAGCACATTGTCTCCCCGGTTATTGACTGGATGGACTTTGATATCTGGCTGTATCTGCTCACGACCGGGATTGATTTTAACGACGCATACCGGCTCGGCTATGCGAGAGTGGGCTGCTGGTGCTGTCCGAATAACAGCGGCTGGTCGGAATTTCTGTCCAAAATCCATATGCCCGAGCAGTCCGCGCGGTTTCGGAATCTGCTGATTGACTTCGCAAAAAGCGTCGGGAAGGAGGACGCGGAGGTCTATGTGGACGAGGGCTTCTGGAAAGCCAGGCAGGGCGGAAACGGGGTCGCCTGGGCGAAAAAAGTGGCGGTGGCCTACGAGCCGTGCGTGACCGAAGAAAACGCATTGAACTTTGAGCTGCAGCGGCCGGTTGCAGCGGAGCTCTATGAGCTGTTCCGGCCGTTCGGATATCTGGATTTTCATATGGGGAAAGAGCGTCTCGGCGAAGTTTTTGTGCGGGACAAAAAGGGCGGCATTCTGCTGAAGCTTCAGGGGAGAATCGGGACGCGCACGCTTAAGGTGACGATTGTAAATCCGGGATTTTCGGGTGCGTCTGACCTGCGGGCGGCGGAGGAGCGCGTCAAATGCCAGATCACGAAGTATCAGATGTGCATGGGATGTCTGGCCTGCGAGAGCGTGTGCAGATTTAACGCGCTTTCCGTGAAGGACAAAAAGGACGGCGGAGTCGAATACCGCATTTCCGACGAGAGATGCACGCGCTGCGGGGCGTGTGTGGGACATTTTACGGCGGGCTGTTATATGAGAAAAGTTCTGATGGTAAAGCAGAGCTGACGGGACAACGGGAGGAACACCATGGCGGAGAAAAGAAGCATACGGTTTAAAGGGCACGAGACATTTACGCTCCGCGAGGGCTGGCTGAACAAGGGATTGACGGCGATAGCCGAAAATCCGCATGTCTTTCGGGAAAATTACGGGGCGGATGCGCTCGGGATGGGGCCGAATATGGCAAAGGCGCTGCGCTACTGGCTGCGCTGCGCAGGACTTGCGGAGGATATTCCCAAAAGGGAATCCAAAGAGGGCGGCATGCGGCTGTCGCCGGTCGGTCGGATTGTTTTTGAGGGGGACAGGTATATCGAGGATATCTTTACGCTGTGGCTGATTCACTGCAGGATTGCGGCAAATTACAGTCAGGCGACCGCGTGGAATCTGTTTTTCAACAAATTCGGGTACGAAGAATTTGACCGGGCGCGCATGGTGCAGGAGATGCGCATGTCGGCGTATCTTGCGGCGGAGGAAGCCGGCGCAGGGCGGCGTGTTCCGGATGCTTCGGTGGATTCGGACTGCGACGCGATTCTCCACATGTATGTGAGGCGCGGGGACAGAGAGGGAACGCCGGAGGAAAAGAACATAAGTCCCTTCGGGCGGCTTTCGCTGATTAAAACGGCGGGCGGCGCATATGTGCGCGCACAGCCGGATTTGGGGCGTCTGCCGGAGGAGATTGTTCTCTATCTGCTTGCGGAGAGCCTTTCGGGGGCAGGTTCGGCGGAGCTGGATGCGCTGCTTGCGGCGGAAAACGGACCGGGAAAGCTGCTTCAGCTCGGGAGAAACGGGCTGGCGGAGCTGCTTGATCGGCTCGCGGCAAAAGGGAAAATCACGATAAACCGCACGGCGGGACTGAATATGGTATATCTCGGCGGGCCGCTTACCGGGGAGCAGGCGGCGGCCGAGTATTACGGGAACCGCAGAAAACGCCTGCGACGGCCGTGACGGAACACAGCAAAAGACAAACATGGGAGCAGTGTCATGAAACGATGCATAGAGTTGGTGCAGACCAATCGAAAATTTCGGAAATCCGTGAATTTACAGCTGGATCTGGGAAACGGTGAGCGTGTCGAAAGTTACATTCCGACGCGTTCTTCGATTGCGGTTTTGGAGCGTTATTTTGACGCGGTCGCAGGGAGACGCCGGGAGAGCGCAGCGCTTTTGATCGGGCCGTACGGAAAGGGAAAGTCGCATCTGCTGCTGGTGCTTTTGGCGCTTCTCGGCGGCGATCAAAAGGTCTGTGCATCGCTGATCGGGAAAATCGCCCGGACGGATGCTGCCGCGGCGGAGAAGATCGCTGCCGCGGCAGCATCCGGGAAAAGATATCTTCCGGTGCTGGTAAACCCGGCGGCCGGGAACGATTTAAACCAGGTGTTTGCGGCCGCGCTGCGGGAAGCGCTGCTGCGGGAGGGACTTGGAAACCTTGCGCCGGAGAGCTGTTACTCGGAGGCGGTAAAGGCGATTGAGGGCTGGAGACGGAATTTTCCCGATACCTATCAGGCGTTTGCGCAGGTGCTCGCGCGGCAGCAGACTTCCGTGGAAGCGTTTGAGCGGTCGCTTCTTGCGGGCAGCCGGGAAGCGCTTGATTTTTTTACCGGGGAATATCCGCTTCTTACGGCCGGAAGCATGTTTGTACCGCTTCTTGCTGCGGGAGCGCTTGACATCTATCGGCAGACGGGACGTATTCTGACCGAGGAGAACGGGTATGCGGGTATTTTTATCGTGTTTGACGAGTTCAGCAAATATGTCGAGGGACATTCCGGCGAAGGCTTTGCGGCCGATATGAAAACGCTGCAGGATCTGTGCGAGCTGGCGGAGGATTCCGGGCAGCAGCTGTTTCTGACGCTGGTTGCGCACAAGAGCATCCGCACGTATGCAAAGGGGATTCCGGCCGCGGCGAAAAATGCATTCCGGGGTGTGGAGGGGCGCCTTGCGGAGATCGAATTTGTGGTCTCCGCCCAGAACAATTATGAGCTGATTGCGGATGCGATTACAAAGCTGGAGCCCGGGTTTTCCCTGGAATACGGCCGGCTGTCCGCGGAGGAGTCCTACCGGAATTTTGTGGAGGAATCCCGTGGGCTTCCCTGCTTCCGGAAATTGTTTTCCGCGGAAGAATTTGAGCGGATACTGGCGAAGGGATGCTTTCCGCTGGCTCCGGCAGTCTGCTATGCGCTGATTCAGATCAGCGAGCGGATTGCCCAGAACGAGCGGACCGTCTTTACGTTTCTGGCGGGGGACGGGCAGGGCGGCCTCGCATGGCTTTTGGAGAGAGACGGGGAATCGCTTGTCGGCATTGATAAGATTTATGACTATTTTCGGAGCCTGTTCCGGGAGACGACGGATCAGCCGAAGCTGCACGGAGAATGGCTGAAGGCGGAGGATGCGCTTGCAAAGACCGCGGATCGGGCAGAGCAGGCGGTCATAAAGGCGATTGCAGTGATACGGATGGTGGGGCGCGAGGAGGAATTTCCGGCAAAGAAGCAGACGATATGGCTTGCGCTTGCGATGGAGGAGGAGACGTGCGCCCGGGCGGTTGACGCGCTTGCCGGGCGGGAGCTGATCGTATACCGCAGCAAAAGCGGGCTTTATGCGTTCCGCGGCAATGTGGGCGTGGATGTGGAGAAAGAAATCGCAAACCGCATGGCGGAGTACGGGAATCGGGATATCGTGTGTCAGACGCTTGCCGACGTCACGGAGATGCGCTATGAGCTTCCGAGGCAGCATAACCAGAATTATGCGATCACACGCTATTTTTCGTATGTGTATCTGCGGACTGCGGATTTTCTGCGGCTTGCGAGTGCAGAGTATCTGTTTGAGGAGGAATTTTCGGACGGAAAGATTCTGGTGCTGATACCGGATGAGGAGACGGATGGGGAAGCGCTGCAGGAGAAGCTTGATGTGCTTTCGGACGATCGGCTGCTTGTGCTTGCGCCGCAGCGGGCGTTTCGGGCGGAACCGCTGGTGCGTCGCTATGCGGCGATAGAGGCCCTGCTGCGGGATGCGCGGTTTATCGGGGACAATCAGGTGCTGCGGCAGGAGCTTGCGCTGTGCAGGGAGGATATCGCCTTTGAGATCAACGCGAAGATGGAGGAGCATTATCTGCCGGAAAACGGAAACGTGTGGATTTACCGCCGGGGGCGTCCCGCGCGTAAAGGGAGTTCTGCCGCGGAATTCGGCGCCGTGCTGAGCGAAATCTGCGATGCCTATTACTGTTTTTCCCCGCGGGTCAATCACGAGCTGGTCAATGTGAGGACAATAGGGCCGCAGTATCTGCGGGCGCGGAATACGGTTGTGCAGAGACTGCTTGCCGGGCAGGACTGCAGCGTGTACCTTACCGGGACAAGCCCGGAGTGCCTGGTGTACCGCGCGGCGTTTGTCCATACCGCGGAGGACGGCGGGTGCAGGCGTGTATTTTCGGAGATTGATTCGTTTCTCCGGGATTGCGCGGGCCGCCGCAGATCATTTGCCGCGCTTTATAAGCGTCTCGGCGGCAGGGACTACGGCGTGCGGAAAGGCGTTCTCCCGCTGTTTCTCGCAAAAAAGCTGGCGGATATGGACGCCGCTGCGGCAATCTATGTGGGAAAACGCGAGATGGCAGTCGATTATGCAGCGCTGAATCAGGTGAACGAAACGCCGGAAAGCTATGAGCTTTATCTTGAGCAGGAGACGGCGGAAAAGGAGCGGTATCTGCAGATGTTGGAACAGACGTTCGGCGCGGAGGGCGCCGGCGCCGGATCAAGGCAGGAACGCCTCGGCGGAATCATCCGGCGTATGCAGGGCTGGTATCGCTCGCTGCCGCAGTACGCGCGGGTGACAGAAAGATTTGCGCCGGAAGATGTGCAGCGGATTGACGCATTCAGGAGCGCGTTAAAGCGCGCACAGGTAAATCCGCGTGAACTGCTGTTTGACCGGCTGCCGGAGCTGTTCGGGGGCACACCCTGCGGGGAGACGGCGCAGGAAATCGGCCGCTGCAAGGAACTGCTCGACGGAAAGCTTGGTGTGCTTAAACGGGAACTTGCGGCTGAGATCAAAACGATATTCGGGGCGGGCGGGACGTCAAGCCTGAAAGCGTGCCTGAAAGAGTGGCAGGAGACGAGGCGGGATGTTTTAAAAAGTTATATTGTCGGAGCGGGCGCCGACCGGCTTTGGCGGTATCTGGAAACGCTGGACACAAACGACGAGGAGGAGATTGCGGCCCGTATTTCCAAAATCGTTCTGGATGTCTACATTGAGGACTGGCACGATGACACGATGGCTTCCTTTTCGGAAGCGCTTTGCCTGATAAAGCAGCAGACGGAGGAGCTCTGCGGCAGAGAGGAACGGGCCGACGGATATAACCGCATTATTTTAAAGGATGCCGACGGAAATGAGACAGAGCGCCGCTATGAGACAGGGAAGGGCGACAGCACGAGCCTGTATCTGAAAAATATGCTGTCCGAGGCGCTTGAGGAGTTTGGAGATACGCTGGAGACGAATCAGAAAGTGGCGGTTCTGGTGGAAATGCTTGAGGAGATGTTTTAGACAGGGGAAGAAAAGATGAGACAGACAATATATCTGGACAATGCGGCGACAGCGTTTCCGAAGCCGGAGGCGGTATACCGGGCGATGGATTCGGCGAACCGGGAGCTTGCGGTAAATGCGGGCCGCGGCTCCTACGCACTTGCCCGGCATGCACAGGAGCTTATCCGCGGGACAAAAACAGAGCTGAGACGGCTTGTCGGCGCAGGGGAGGAGACAGAGGTGGTTTTGACACCCTCCGCGACGATTGCCTGCAATCAGGTTTTGGGCGGGCTTGCGTGGACGCCTGCGGATGTGGTGTACGTGTCTCCGTATGAGCACAATGCCGTGATAAGAGTGCTGCACGTACTCATGAAACGGTACGGATTTTCGGTGGAGGAGCTCGCGGTAAATGAGACGACGCTGGAGCTGGATACGGAGCGCATCGCATTTCAGTTTCTGCGCAAAAGGCCGTCGGCGGTCGTGCTGTCGCATGTCAGCAATGTGACGGGGTATGTGCTTCCGATTGAGGAGACGGCGGGGCTTGCGGCGCAGTACGGAGCGGTCGTCGTCGTGGACGGCGCGCAGGCGCTGGGGCTGGTACCGGTAGATTTCAGGCGTCTGCCGGCGGACTTTTATATTTTTGCGGGGCACAAGACGCTGTGCGGGCCGCTCGGCGTCGGCGGATTTTTCTGGCGGAGAAACAGAGCGCTGATGCCGTATCTTGCGGGCGGTACGGGGAGCGACTCTTTAAATCCGGAGATGAATGCGGCGGAGGCGTCGGGATTTGAACCGGGAAGTCCGAATCTTCCGGCGATTGCAGGCTTGCTTGCGGCCCTGCGCGAGCCGGGGGAGACGGCCGGTGCGGACGGAAAAAGAGAAGAGCAGCCGGCGGGTGAGCGGCTGGCACGGGAACGGCGGCTGGCCGCATACATGACCGTGCGGCTGAATGGGATAGACGGGGTTGGTTTGCATCACGCGGCGAATTTATGCAGACAGACGGGGATTGTGGCTTTTGAGGTCGAAGGCTACCGGGCCGCAGAGGTGGGACGGATTTTGGATGAGGATTATCGGATCGCGGTGCGCACGGGGTATCAGTGTGCGCCGCTGATACATAAGTATCTGCACGGCACGGACGGCGCGGGGGTCGTGCGGGCGAGCGTCGGAAGGTTTACAACGCAGGAGGAAATCGACTGTCTGGCGGAGGCGGTCAGAGAGATTGCGGAGGGATAAAGGGGTATGACAAAGCTTGAGAAGACGACGAACACCAATTTAAAAAAAATTGTGGAGATGATACAGAGAGGAGATCTGCTGCTGCCGGATTTCCAGCGCGGATTTGTGTGGAGAGAGGAGACGGCAAAGTCGTTGATCGCCTCTGTTCTGACGAAGATGCCGATCGGGAGCATCCTGCTTCTGGAGGCGAAGACGACCGACTACGGCTGCCGGATTCTTGGGCGCAAAGACGAGCCGGACCTTGGGGAGGAGCGGGAAGTCTATGTGCTGCTGGACGGGCAGCAGCGTCTGACGGTGCTTTCAAACGTCTTTTCGAATCTGCTCTACCACGATTACCGCGGCGGAAAAAGTCCTGACTGTGACTATTCTAAAATCATTTCCACGGAGCTTATGAGCCGGTATTTTCTCAAAATTCCTTCGGTGGAGCGCTTAAATGAGGAGAATGACAGGTTTCGTCTGAGAGACCTGGATTTTTCCCCGGAAAACCCGGAGAGCGATATTCCGGATTTTCTGACCGGGGATATCCTGCCGTTTATCGAATGCTGCCGCTTTGACAGGAAGACGGAGGAGGCATATGCGCCGCACGCGGAAACACTGACCGGACTCAAGCGGTTCTGTATCAGAGAGGACTGCTATCTGATTCCGCTGTATCTGCTGCTCGGTGACGGCAGCAGTGAGACACGGCTGAAAGCGATTTTGAACGGGATTGTGGAGGCGGTAGTCGAGCACCGTCTGGAAAACGAATATGACCGCTTTGATTCGGCAGAAGAGCGGGAGCGTCTGATTCGAACGCAGATCGAGGACGATTACCGGGAGGAAATCCTGGCAGCGGGGGATATGCAGCGGGATATTCTCAGGAAGAAATGGGTGGATATGGGGGAGACGCACTGGGCGGACCGGATGAAGCAGTACCTTTTATCCTGCGTAAATAAGCTGGATCTGCACCAAATTATTGTGGATTCTTCGGATCGCAGCAGAGCGATTGACATCTATGAAAACCTGAATATGCGCGGAAGCGCGCTGAGCACGTTTGAGCTGATTTTAGCGAAAGCGGCAAAAAAGAAAAATCCGGACGGGAAAAATCTGCACGATGTGATTGTTGCGTATGTACATACTCCGGGGGATTATGACAGAACGATTCTGCCGGAGTGCCAGCAGAAAAGCTTTGAGGATTTTATCAGGGAAAGAGCGGATTACTCGGCGTCGGAGGCGATGGGGTGTTTTGATGCGAAGAAAAACTGGCTGAGCAAAAAGTACACGGACGTGTTTTTGAATGTGCTGTGTCTTGTCAGCAATTTCCCGGACTATGAGGTTTCGGATATCACTGTCAGATACATAAAGCGGCCGAAGATACTTGAACTGGGCGAAAATGCCATCTGGGACAATTACGAGAGAGCCTGCACGGGAATTGACAGGGCGTACTTTTTTCTGCAGGCCCGCTGCGGAATCCGAAAACTCGGTGAGATCAATTACGACCTGATGGTCGTCCTGCTGGGCTATGTGCTGGCGTGGGACGGATTTTATCATGACAGAAACGTGATACAGCTGCTGGATACGTGGTATTGGACCGCGGTTTTTTCGGGCAGATACGATAAGGATCAGAATGAAAACCTGATCGCGGATCTCATAAATATCCGCAGGACGATCGCGGACAGGAAGGACACCGCGTGGCTTTCGGAGATGAAGACAAAAGTGTTTGCGATGCCGGGATTTTCAGATGAAAATACGCTGCTGATGCACGCGACACAGCTGCCGAAGAAGGTGATCCGACAGAAAATCTGTCAGTTTTATCTGGCGAAGACATATATGGATCTGCGGACGGACGAGGTGCTCGGGCCGTTCTCGGAGAGCGCGGATGTGCTGGAGGAGCATCATATCGTGCCCATCGGAAGTCTGATGCGCACTTACAAAAATATGGAAAAGGCGGAGAATAAAAACGAGCGGGATAACCCGAAGAGTATTTTCAATTCACCGCTCAATTTTGCGCTGATCACAAAGAAGTCCAATACTGAGATTTCGAATCAGAATATCGATTACTATATCCGCTGCTGCAAAGAGAGAAGTATTTTTGAACTGAATATTGAGACGACGGGCGGAGAGTATGACGCGGAAAAGGTATGCGGCATTTTAAAGAAGCGTTTTAACAGGACAAAGACCGAGGTGGAAGCGCGGATTGACAGATTTCTTTGAAACACGGGGAGGGGGCGTCTGATATGGCAGAGATTTCGGAAGAGAAGCTGCGCGCGATTATTTTTGAGATCTTGAATATGGAGCGCAAAAATTTAAGGAGTAAGGCGAAAACAGATCAGCGGATGTCTGAGGAAATCCAGCGGATAATTATGGAATATGCCAGACAGCGGTTTTAGCGTTCGAATCGCAATGGAGGAAAACTATGAAATTTCGAAGTATTCGGATGAAAAACTTTATGCGGTATAAAGGGGAAAACCATATTGCATTCAGCTGTGATCCTAAGAAAAATGTGACGGTGGTGCTCGGGGATAATACGGTGGGAAAGACGACGATCGCGCAGGCGTTCCGCTTTGGACTCTACGGCGCGATCCAGGCCGACCGGAGGAGGCGCGGGGAAGATTATGTGCTGCTGAATAACGATGTTCTGGCGCTGATGGATGCCGATGGCAGGGCGGAGGTTGCCGTTGAGATTCTTGCGGAGGATGCGGATCGCGAATACCGGATATACCGCTCGGTCGGGTACACCAGAGCTTACCCGAAAATGATTGCGCAGGAATATCGGAAAACGTTTTCCCTGCACATTGCGGAAAAGGGCCATGCGGACGCCGAAGTGGAGATAAAGGAGGAGAAAGCCGAGGAGGTGATCGGCGAGCTTTTCCCGAGGGATCTGTCGCACTATTTTCTGTTTGACGGAGAGCGGTGGAATGATGTGAGCGTCGGCGGGGTGCGGGAGAATATCAGAGATTCGGTCCATATTTTGACGGGGCTCTCCGCTTACCAGCGGGCGCTGTGGCATCTGAAAGATATGGGAAGCGCGTCTGTAATCCGCAAGTATAAGAGCCGGATTACGGGCAGCGGGGCCCTGTATGAAAATCTTGAAAAAGAACGGCGCAGGATGGAGCGTGACATCGAAGAGTGCGAGAGACAGGCGGGGATTATCGAGATCAATCTGAGGAATTACGAGGGAAAAATCCGCGATGTGGAGCGGGAATTGGAGGAAAACAAAAATACGGAGCTGCTCCAGGCGAAAAGAAAGACGCTGCAAGTGCTCGGAAAGTCACAGGCAGAGCGCTGTATCGCGGATTATAAACTTCTTGTGACGGAATACAGCGACAAGGCATATATGTTGTTTGCGCGGCCGATGGTGAAGGCGGCACTGGCGATGGTGAAAGCGGTCGCAGGGGAGCGGAGGGATATTCCGCATATGCGTCAGGCGAGTATCGACTATATTCTGCGGACGGGGGTGTGTATCTGCGGAACACCGATCCGCGAGGGTTCAGGGGAACTCGAATGTCTTTTGGAGCAGCGCAGTTATCTTCCGCCGGCGGACATCGGTTCTCTTCTCGGCGAGTTTGAGCGGACGGCAAGACGCTGGAAAAGCCGCAGCGCGGATACCGGAACAGAGCTTGTGCAGGCGGCAAAGCGCGTGGATGCCGCGGTGCGGGAGTATGAGGAAACCGGCAGTGAGCTGGCGGCGTTAGAAGGGAAGCTGGAGGAGGAAATTGATTTTGCCGCGATAAAGGGCAGGCTGCGGGATTACCGTGCGGAAATGCAGAAGCTTTCGAATCAAAAGGGCGTCCTGCAGGGAAGAGCAGAAAACGGCAGACGCCGGATAGAGAGAATTGAGTCGGAGATGAAAAGCCTTGAGGCGCAGAGCGCGGAGAATCAAAAATGGCGGGAGAGAGTCGCGGTCGCGGAGACGGTCTACGCGCGCATGAGCAAAGATTTTGCAGACAAGGAGAAAAAGACTTTTCTGGAGCTTAACGAGCGGATCGGACAGAATTTCAGCCGCATGTTCCACGCGCAGGACAAGAAGATTCTGCTCGATTCCCAGTACAATATCCGGATGGAATACCGGACAGAGCTTGGATACCGGGAGGAGAAAAACCTGTCCGAGGGGGAAAAGATTGCCCGCAACTTTGCGTTTATCGTGACGATTATGGAGTACAGCAGGAAGAAAAAACAGCAGAAGGAGGGGCGTGACGCGGCGCTCGGCGATACGCTTCCGATTGTTTTGGACGGGCCGTTTTCAAAACTGGGGGATGAGAATATCCGCCTGATTGCAAAGGTACTGCCCGAGGTATCGGAGCAGGTGATTATTTTTATGCTCGAAAAAGATTGGAAGTATACGGGATTGGATGCATATGTGGGGGCCCGCTACAGCATTGAGATGGAGGCGGACAAAGCGTATGCGTCCGTTCGAAGAACAGACGGCATTCCGGAATGCGCCGCAGCGAAACCGCGGCAGTGAAGTTAATCTGAGAGGCAGAGGAGAGCAGGATGAGTTTTGAGTTTTTTAAGACGGAATACAAACTATACGGGAAACATGCGCGGATGGCGGGCGAGCTGTGGCATCTGAATGATTACGAGCACACCTATTTCAGGCGGCTGGTGGACATTATCCCGGCGGCGGCCGTCATCGGTTTTCGATTGAACCGGAAAGCGGAGCCCGATTATTCTCCGGTTGAGACAAAGACCGTGTTTCTCCAGCAGATGCTTGATGCAAAGGAGGAGTTTGACTTTCTTCTGCAGATGATGGTGATGCTTGAAAACGCGGAGCGGATGCCGGCGGAGGAGTCGGTGCAGACGGCGTTTCGCGGGCCGCAGACAAAAGAGGAGTTTAAGCGGGAGCAGGAGATGTTTGACGCCTATGTCCGGGGCGGCATTGAGCAGCTGTATGAGTGTCTTGTAGTCCGCAAAGCGGACAGTGACGATACCTTTTATGAGAATAAGACGGCAAATCTGATGGCGCTTTTTGAGCGGTTTGCACCGGCGGAGGACGGCACAGATTCGTGATGATTTGACCGGTACATGCCTGCCCTGCCTGCACGATGCCTGGTTTTGTAAAAAAACGGAAAAACATATTTACAAACGTAAGAAAAAATTGTAAAATAAAGAAGAATTATATCATACCAAGTGATAACAGGTTTCTACAGTAAGGTAGAAAACCTAAAAGCTCTAATCCCATTCTTCGCGAATGGGATTATCTTTTATACAGATTTATTTGGGCGAACACAATAAATGCTTTTGTCCCGCAAGGTTCAAAAGAGAAACCGCAGAGAGCGGCGGAAGGAGAAAAGGGTATGGAAAAAGACAGAAAACCGGAAAAACTGTATTACCGCATCGGGTTGGATATCGGTATTACATCGGTCGGCTGGGCCGTTTTGGAGAACAACAGCAGCGATGAACCGGTGCGCATTGTGGATCTGGGCGTGCGGCTCTTTGAGCGGGCCGAGATTCCGAAGACAGGGGAATCTCTGGCAGGGCCGAGAAGGGCGGCGCGGACGACCCGCAGGAGACTGCGCCGGAGGAGACACCGCTTAGACCGCATCAAATGGCTGATGCAGGAGAGGGGACTGATTGAGATTGATGCCTTTATGGAGCGGTATCATTCGGCAGGACTTCCGGATGTGTACCGTCTGCGCTATGAGGCGCTGGACCGGAAACTAAAAGACGAGGAGCTGGCGCAGGTACTGCTTCATATCGCGAAGCACCGCGGTTTTAAGTCGACCAGAAAAGCGGAGACGGCCACAAAGGAGGGCGGTGCGGTCTTAAAAGCGACGGAGGCTAATCAGAAGCTGCTGCAGGAAAAGGGCTATCGGACGGTCGGTGAGATGCTTTACTGTGACGCAGAGTTTAAGGCTGCGTGTCCGTGGAGCGAGAGCGGCTATATCCCGGCAATCAGGAACACAACCGATGATTATAAACATACGATTTTAAGGGCGATGCTGGTGGAGGAGGTACATGCGATCTTTGCCGCGCAGCGCGCGCTCGGGAATGAGAAGGCGGCACAAGAGTTTGAGGACGCGTATCTTGAGATTATGGAGAGTCAGCGCTCCTTTGACCTCGGGCCCGGAAAACAGGCGGACGGAACGGACAGCCCCTATGCGATGAAAGGGTTTGGAGACCGGGTCGGCAGGTGTACGTTCGAACCGGAGGAGATGCGGGCCGCGAAAGCGTCTTATACGGCGGAGCTGTTTGTCGCGCTGCAGAAAATCAATCATCTTCGGCTGACAGACAAAAACGGAAACGTGCGGGAACTGACAGGGGAGGAGCGGAGGCTTCTGCTTGAGCTGCTGCACGGCAAAAAAGAGTTAAAGTACGCAGCGGTGCGGAAAACGCTGAATATCGGTGCGGAGTACCGTTTTAACATGTTAAATTACGGCGCGAAGGCAAAGGGCAGCGAGGAGGATTCCGTTAAAGATACGGAGAATACCCGATTTGCGTCAATGCCTTTTTACTATGAGGTGAAAAAGCGGATCGGCCGCCTGCTTTCGGACGGTACCGAGGAACAGCGCATGGCGGTTGTCGATGCGGTTGCGGCGGTTCTGACTTTATATAAGAATGATGACAGCAGAGCAGAAGAGCTTAAAAAGCTTGCGCTGACACAGGAAGAGATTGAGAGCCTGCTCGAACTTGCTCCGACGAAATTCCAGCACCTGTCGGTCAAGGCCATGCAGAAGATTTTACCGTATTTAAAAGAGGGAATGGCGTATGACAAGGCGTGCGAGGCGGCGGGATATGATTTCAAAGCGGATTACTGTGGAACAAGATCCAGATTGCTGAAAGGCGAAGCGGTTCATCAGACGGTCGATGAGATTACGAATCCGGTTGTAAAGCGTTCGGTATCTCAGACAGTGAAGGTGATAAACGCCATTATTCGAAAATACGGGAGTCCGCAGGCAATCAACATTGAGCTGGCGCGGGAGATGTCTAAAAATTTTGATGAACGCCAAAAGCTGAAAAAGGATATGGACAGCCGTTTTGCCGCGAATGACAAGGTGAAAGAGCGGATCAGAGAGCTTGGAAAAGTAAATCCGACCGGGCAGGATATTTTAAAATACCGTCTGTGGGAAGAGCAGGACGGCATCTGTCTGTATTCGGGAAAGCGCATTCCGCTGACGGAACTGTTTGCGTCAGGCTACGATATTGACCATATTCTGCCGTACAGCATTACGTTTGACGACAGTTTCCGCAATAAAGTGCTGGTGACCTCGGAAGAGAACCGGCAGAAGGGGAACCGGACGCCCTACGAATACTTTGGACAGGATGAGAAGCGGTGGAGTGCGTTTGAGGCGAGAGCGGCCGCCTGCGTGAAGGACTACCGCAAGCGCCAGAAACTGCTGAAACAGCATTTTACGGAGGAGGAGCGAAAGCAGTTTAAGGAGCGCAATCTCACCGATACAAAATATATCACGAAGGTTATTTACAATCTGATTCGTCAGAATCTGGAGTTTGAGCCGTATCGGAGGGAAGGACACAAGAAGCAGGTGACGGCGGTCAACGGTGCGGTGACGGCGTATCTGCGGAAGCGCTGGGCGATACAAAAGCTTTTTGAGACGAAAAACAGGGATATTGATACGCACCACGCGGTGGATGCGGTTGTGATTGCATGCTGTACCGACGGGATGATACACCGTATTTCAAGGAGCGTGCAGGCAAGGGAGCTGCGCTATGCGAGAGACACGCAGTTTGTGGACGAGGAGACAGGGGAGATTTATGACAGAAATCTCTTTTCGAAGGAGGAGTGGGACGAGAAGTTCGGGGTAAAGATTGCTCCTCCGTGGCGGGATTTTCTGGATGAGCTGCATGTGCGCATGGGGGAGGACCCGCTCGGTTTTCTGGAGACGCATTCCGATGTCAGCCGAAGAATTGATTATCCGGAGTGGATGCTCGACGGGCGTGCGGCGGTGGTTCGTCCGATTTTTGTCTCGCGTATGCCGAATCACAAAGTGACTGGAGCGGCGCATGCGGATACGATCAGAAGTCCGAGGGAATACAGGGAAAGAGGTGTTGTGCTCACGAAAACCGCGCTGACCGATTTGAAGCTGAATAAGGACGGGGAGATAGACGGATATTACGCGCCGGACAGCGACAGGCTGCTGTACGAGGCACTCAAGCGTCAGCTGCAGTTATACGAAAACAATGGAAAGAAGGCGTTTGCGGAACCGTTTTATAAGCCGAAAGCGGACGGGACCGAAGGGCCGATCGTAAAGAAAGTAAAGATAGAAAAGAAATTGTCGCTCGGAGTGGAAGTAAACGGCGGATGCGGAATCGCCGAAAACGGTGCGATGGTGCGCATCGATGTATTCCGTGAGAACGGAAAGTATTATTTTGTGCCGGTTTACACGGCGGATGTGGTAAAGAAAGTACTGCCGAATAAGGCGGCGACATCGTCTAAGCGCTATGAAGAATGGAAGGAAGTAGACGACAAAGATTTTATATTTAGCCTGTATTCGAATGATCTTGTGCATGTCAAAAGAAAAAATATTCCGATTACCTATATTGCAGGCGGAAACAGTACGCTGAACGAGATGTATGTATATTACAAAAGTGCGGATATTTCAACCGGCAGTATTGCAGGCATTGCACATGACAACAGTTATAAATTCAGGGGTCTGGGGCTGCAGAGACTGGAGTTGATCGAGAAATGCCAGGTGGATATTCTGGGAAATGTCTCGGTCGTCAGACATGAAAACCGTATGGGGTTTGAATAGATTTTCAGCGGGTGCAAATCGGAAATTTCGACGGCATGAAAGGGGTGTCATATGGGCTTTCGGAATATCAAAATTGAAGGAAACACGCGGCTGCATATCAAAAACGGGCAGCTGATACTTGATAACGGGACCGAGGTTAGTATTCCGCTGGAAGATATCAACTGTATTTTGATTGAAAATCCGTCGGTAATGCTTTCTTCATATTTTTTGCAGAAAGCCGCAGACTGCGGGATTGCGGTGTATGTGTGTGATGGGAAGCACCTGCCTAATGCCGTTGTGCTTCCGCTGGTCAGGCACAGCAGACATTTTAAGATTCTGAAATATCAGATGGAAGCGGGGAGGCCGCTGCAAAAGCGGCTGTGGCAGCAGATTGTGGTGCAGAAAATCAGAAATCAGGCGCTTTGTCTGCAGCTTATGGGAAAGGGAGGCGACAGGGAATTATTTCAGATGAGCAGGGAGGTGCAGTCGGGGGATCGGACACATGTGGAAGCGAAAGCGGCAGCCTTTTATTTTCGCGCACTGTATGGCACAGGATTTTCAAGAGGCGATGACTGTATCATTAATTCCGCACTCAATTACGGTTATGCGATTGTGCGCGGTATGATTGCAAGATCGATTGTCTGCTATGGATTAGAGCCTTCAATCGGAATGTTCCATCACAGTGAACTGAATAATTTTAATCTGGCGGATGATATGATTGAACCGTTTCGCCCGTTGGCGGATCTGTATGTATCCGGGCATTTTGATATTGCGGAGGCGGACAGCAGCCTGACGCCGGAGGCGAAGCGGGGATTGTTTGGGATTGTAAATTATGATATGTCGGTGAAGGGGGAGAAGCGTATCGTCAGTAATTGCATTGATATGCTGGCAGCGGGCTACAGCAGCGCCATACAGGGAAAGCGCGAGTCGCTTGACCTGCCGGAATTGATGGAATTACAGGTGCATAGCTATGAATAAATTTATGAGAATACTGGTGTTTTTTGATTTGCCGGTCGGGACAGAGAAAGAGCGTAAAACGGCGGCGAAGTTCCGTAAATTTTTATTAAAAGACGGTTATCATATGATGCAGTGGTCCGTCTATTCAAGAATCTGCAACGGAACGGATGCGATTGCCATGCACAAATCGCGTTTGAATCAGCATTTGCCGGAAAGAGGGTCGGTTCGTGTTCTGGTACTTACAGAAAAGCAGTACGAGTCGATAGAAGTGCTGCTGGGAGAGAAGACATTTGATGATACGCCTGAATCCACGGAATTAGTCAATATTTTTTGAGAAAAGACCGGATTTACTGTGAAAAAACAATAGAAGAGTTGATTTTAAAATGAGGAAACCCCACATAATCCCGGAAGTTATGTGGGGTTTGGTGTTCCCTATTATACCATACCAAGTGATAACCGGGAACTACAGCTGGAAAAGAAATACACTGTCCAGGCAATTAATTATACCATACCAAGTGATAACCGGGAACTACAGCCACCCCAGCCACTTTGTCCGCTAAAGTTCCATTATACCATACCAAGTGATAACCGGGAACTACAGCTGTGACGGGCGGCGTGGGGGTTGTAGGTGAATTATACCATACCAAGTGATAACCGGGAACTACAGCGATTGCAGAGTTGCCCCGAACTGATGGGGAATTATACCATACCAAGTGATAACCGGGAACTACAGCACAGTAGGAACAACAGAAAGAACACCCCGTATTATACCATACCAAGTGATAACCGGGAACTACAGCATAACCTATTCGACTAGCAGAAAACGTGTCATTATACCATACCAAGTGATAACCGGGAACTACAGCGAAAACTCGTCAAACTTAATCTTTCCGGCAATTATACCATACCAAGTGATAACCGGGAACTACAGCTCAGTCTTTGCATTTCCGACATTTTATCAATTATACCATACCAAGTGATAACCGGGAACTACAGCCCGCCCACGCTCGACACAATCTATTCCGTGATTATACCATACCAAGTGATAACCGGGAACTACAGCACCTACGGACATATCCTGTTTTCGTATAGATTATACCATACCAAGTGATAACCGGGAACTACAGCCGTTGTGCTTTCCCCACTTGCCAAATACCGATTATACCATACCAAGTGATAACCGGGAACTACAGCGTTGTTTCAGTCTATTTCTTATGTGTTTGATTATACCATACCAAGTGATAACCGGGAACTACAGCGTCCTTCGCAGAAAGGCGTTGTATCAATTCATTATACCATACCAAGTGATAACCGGGAACTACAGCAAAATAACATGGCAGAATATACTGGAATTGATTATACCATACCAAGTGATAACCGGGAACTACAGCCTGTACCAGATGCAGACTAAAGGCATACAAATTATACCATACCAAGTGATAACCGGGAACTACAGCAGTTTCAAAGCGTGTGTATGCCAGATTTTTATTATACCATACCAAGTGATAACCGGGAACTACAGCAGGACGAAAACAGGATTTATGTAGATTATAATTATACCATACCAAGTGATAACCGGGAACTACAGCACGCAGAGCCAAGCCCGTTATCCATTCTTATTATACCATACCAAGTGATAACCGGGAACTACAGCGTGTCTATTGTATTACGGATGCGCTGTGGAATTATACCATACCAAGTGATAACCGGGAACTACAGCGCCGTGCCCGTGTTCCTTTACAAACTCTTTATTATACCATACCAAGTGATAACCGGGAACTACAGCCACGCCGATACTTTTTTCGGCAGTTCTTTATTATACCATACCAAGTGATAACCGGGAACTACAGCAAATTTCTGATTTTCATATCCTTCTCGCTTATTATACCATACCAAGTGATAACCGGGAACTACAGCTGCCTCGTCATCAAAATCACTCGGCCAGCAATTATACCATACCAAGTGATAACCGGGAACTACAGCGCCGTTCCGAAATTTCCGCATGGTGTCCTGATTATACCATACCAAGTGATAACCGGGAACTACAGCACAATTACAGAAATATGGTACTTGCAAGGTATTATACCATACCAAGTGATAACCGGGAACTACAGCAAAAAGAAAACTAAAAACAACGGCAGAATAATTATACCATACCAAGTGATAACCGGGAACTACAGCTATGAGCGTGTCGGTTGGGGTACTGTTACAATTATACCATACCAAGTGATAACCGGGAACTACAGCGCTTGCCCAATTATACAATGTCTGCTTATCATTATACCATACCAAGTGATAACCGGGAACTACAGCTATACCTACTTTTGCCAGCTCCGATATTACATTATACCATACCAAGTGATAACCGGGAACTACAGCTTGTCGCAATCTTCGCATTTCTCTAACTCAATTATACCATACCAAGTGATAACCGGGAACTACAGCCCGCGGAAAATATCATCTGTTCATCCTGCGATTATACCATACCAAGTGATAACCGGGAACTACAGCTCCTTTCAGCTGCATAATTGACCGATGTACATTATACCATACCAAGTGATAACCGGGAACTACAGCGTACTGGCGCTCATTTGCCACGTTTCCAAGATTATACCATACCAAGTGATAACCGGGAACTACAGCTTGGTTTTGCCAAAACAACCGAAGATGAATATTATACCATACCAAGTGATAACCGGGAACTACAGCACTAAGGAAGAAATAAAAGACCTCTATTCCATTATACCATACCAAGTGATAACCGGGAACTACAGCTTTTTAGGGTATTTTGGAGCACATAAATTTATTATACCATACCAAGTGATAACCGGGAACTACAGCATTGTGCTGGCTGCTGCATTGGCTGATTCAATTATACCATACCAAGTGATAACCGGGAACTACAGCATGAGGTGTTGGGATGAAAAACAGATTAGATTATACCATACCAAGTGATAACCGGGAACTACAGCTGCCGATTGTGAAAGGATAGCAATTGAGAAATTATACCATACCAAGTGATAACCGGGAACTACAGCGGAGTTAAGGAGGATAGGGAAATAGATGGATTATACCATACCAAGTGATAACCGGGAACTACAGCATTTCCGCAAAGCTCTTATCTTTTATCTCAATTATACCATACCAAGTGATAACCGGGAACTACAGCCTCTAAGGCGTTGTCATGAGTCACACCGTCATTATACCATACCAAGTGATAACCGGGAACTACAGCGTAAACGGTAGATAGTGCGTACCTCGACTGTAAAGGATAAATATGTGACAATAGACTATATTTCTATCATGAGTATCAAAAGTTAAGCCTCAACTTTTGACACCGATATCAGGAGGTAAGTCTATGAGTTCAGAAACAACCATAGTGGCTGAGCAGTGCCGTCTCCAGGAATGGGCGGCTCAGATCCGGGACTGCCAGAGTCGTCCAGCCGGCATGAGCGTTGTCACCTGGTGTGCCCATCACGGCATCACAAAAGCGAATTATTATTACCGGCTGCGCCGCGTAAGGGAGGCCTGCCTGAAAACCATCCAGGGGAAAATGCCCGCACAGCAGGTGGTTCCTGTAGAGCC
>CAJTOI010000029.1 GCA_910577925.1 uncultured Roseburia sp. | reverse complement strand
GTGTCGGGTGCGGCAAGATTTACACCGCCGAACTGGAAACGATAGTTTATCAGCAGATGGTGAAGAAGCTGGAAAGCCACAAGACGCTGACAGGCAGAAAGAAAGCGGCAAAGGCCAATCCCAAAATCGCCGCCCTGCAAGTGGAACTCGCTCATGTGGACGGTGAGATTGAAAAGCTGGTGGACAGCTTGACGGGGGCGAACAATGTCCTGCTCTCCTATGTGAATGTGAAGATAGCGGAACTGGACGGGCGCAAGCAGAAACTTGTGAAGCGGATAGCGGACTTGACGGTGGAAGCCATCAGCCCGGAACAGGTCAGCCAGATTTCCGGCTACCTCGACACTTGGGACAGCGTATCCTTTGATGACAAACGGCGGGTGGTGGATTTGATGATTACCACCATAGCCGCCACAAGCGATAGCTTGAACATTACATGGAAAATCTGACGGGCAGAATACTACCCGTCAGACCGTTACCCTGTGTAGTCCCTTGTAAACTGTACTTTTGTGAAACATAAATATACAAACATAAAAACAAGTTTCAGAACATTATAGCGTCACTTCTTATTGTAAAATAACGGCAATAAGGAGGTGTGCACAATGCAGTATGAAACATTATTTGAAAAACAGACCGTGTGGAAATCCATTCTGTCTCTGGCTGTTCCCTCAGTGGTAATCATAATGGTGATGATCCTTTACAATATGACGGATATGTTTTTCGTCGGTCAGCTGGGGGATTATAATCAGGTGGCGGCAGTTTCCGTGGTGGGGCCGGTTTTCTCCATATCTGCGGCGGTGGCGACGATGCTCGGGAGCGGCGGATGTGCGCTGATTGCAAAAGCGCTGGGAAGCGGCGACAAGGAAGGAGCCAGAACCTATGCCAGTCTGTGTTTCTGGGGTGCAGTCGGTTTTGGCGTGCTGATTGCGGTTGTTTTGCTTTCGGCGCAGAACGCGATTCTTCCGATGCTCGGAGCGGAGGAAAAACTTTTGCCTTACGCAAGAGCGTATATGACGATTTGTGCGCTGGGCGTGCCGTTTATGCTGGCGTCGACAACGCTTGCGACCGTCATACGGGCGGAAGGGGCAGTAAAGGAAGGCATGGTCGGGAATCTGGCGGCGACTGCCGTCAATATGATTTTGGATCCGCTGTTTATCATGGTACTCGGTATGGGGGTAGCGGGGGCGGCTCTTGCAACGGTTATCGGAAATCTTGTCGGAACACTGTATTATCTGCGCTATATCGCAAAAAAAGCCGCGGTTCTCAATACGGATATCCGTCTGGCAAAGGAGAACGCAGGCGTGCTGTGCACGGTGATTGGACTCGGGATGCCGAACGCGCTCTCAAATATTTTGTCCGGATTTGCATCCACGTTTTCTAACCGGCTGCTGGGGAGTTACGGAACGGATGCGATTGCCGCGATGGCGGCGGCAGGAAAGACAGCAATGATCATCGGAATGCTTCAGATGGGAATCTGTATGGGTGTTCAGCCGTTGCTGGCATATAATTGCGGGGCAAAGAATATGCCCCGTCTGCGTGAGACGATATCGAAGGTTTCCATTCTGACAGCCTTTATAGGCGCGGTGACGGGAATTTTTTGTTTTGTGCTCCGGGGACCGGTCATCGGTATCTTTATCAAAGATGATTCCGTCGCCGAAATGGGGGCGGCGATGGCGCCGTATCTTATCGCCGCAAGCCCTGTGATTGGGGTTTACTATCTGAGTACGGACTTTATACAGTCCTCCGGAAATGCCGTTTCTGCAACGATAATGTCCGTTCTGCGGCAGGGAATGCTTTTGATTCCGCTGCTGTATCTGCTGCACGCGGCGATGGGGCTGCAGGGGATTGCGGCCGCACATACGCTGGCGGACATTCTGTCGGTGGCAATCGGTGTCATTCTTATGCTCCGTCAGTACCGCCTGCTGATGGCGGAAGCGGAGAAGTGAGAGGCGAAGAAAACGGCGCTGCCGCATTTACGCAAGTGATTCCGGCTATGTGAATCAGGCGTAAATGCGGCAGCGCCGCTTTTTTGGATTCTGCTGTCAGCAGGATTACTTCATCTGTTCTTCAATGACCGCATGTCTTGCTGCAGCCTTCTTGTCGGCAATGCGTTTTTGAACCTCGACCATCTCCTCTTTGCTGAGGGAGCAGAAGCGCATCGCAATCAGCGTCACTACCCAGCCGATCAGGGGGAATCCGAACATCAATACCATTGTCATCCAGAAAATACCGCCGGTCAGCTCGTCGGTGGGCTGAGGCATCGTCTCGCGGTAGCCGATCAGTGCGACAGCGCCCGTGGCGATTAATGCGCTGACAGAGGAGACAAGCTTGTCAATCAGGCTGTAGACGCCGGATACGACGGCGGGGATGTACTTTCCGCCGCGGTCAAGTTCATAGTCGATGACGTCGGCCATAAACGCGCTGTTTCCGGTGGTGACGCACATTTTCGTAGCATTTTGTGCCAGCGTCAAAACTACAAAGATTGCCATCAGCGGAAAGGCGGTTGAAATGGCCCGCGTGTTGCCGCCCATATGTAGGAAGACAAAGAAGAGGATCGTAGCGCAGGTTACATAGATACACATATAGGTCCATGTGACGACCGTCTTTTTGCTGCCGTGCTTGCCGGCATATTTCGCGCCGATAAAAGCGAAGATAATCGACGGGATGATACTGATTGTGCTCAGCGTGGTGGAGATTGAGATATCACCGATGATAATGCCGCCCAGCATGGTGCTGATGATGGACTGGCTTGCCACCTGCTGTGCGATTTTATCCGATGCGCCCGAGGCGATATAACACTGCAGCGGGCGGTTGTTTTTGAGCACGTCAATCATGTCTTTCAGCTTCAGTTTTTCCTTCTTTGCGCTTGTGCCCTCAAAGTATTCCGGTTTGTCAAATGACGAGATACCGATGCAGACCAGAACGATTCCGACCGCGGACAGACCGACTGCAACCCAGCAGGCGGCAGCCAGGAATTCCAGATTAAATCCTCCGTATTTTGGCATAAGTAACACATAGAAAAGCATGCTTAAAGCGATGGGGACCACATAGTTAAAGATGGTACTAAACACACCGACCATCGGCCGCTGTTTCGGGTCGTTTGTCATCAGGGCCGGGAGTGTCTGTCCTGTCATGTTATAGAGCGTATAGCCGATAACATAGAGCATATACAATACCACAAATGTGACGGTTCCGTGTCCCTTGCCGGCAGCCCAGTTAAACATCGCCAGAAGCGAGAGAACCATGATGAGCCACCCGCTGATGAGAAGAACGCGGACCTTGCCAAACCGGGTGTTGACTTTGTCATAGACAAAGGCGAGCAGCGGGTCCGTGACAGCGTCGAAAACACGCGTGAAAGTCAGGATAAAACCGACGGCGACTGTTGCAATGCCAAATCCGATGCTTGCGGTATAGCTCGCAAGACCGATCAGAGAATAAAAGCTCATCCCGATAAAAGCGTTTGTAGCAACCAGGATGATCTGCCACAATTTGGCGCGGCGATACTGTACACCGTCAATTTCACTCTGGCTTTTTTTCATTACGTTTGCCATAACAATATTCCTCCATATAGATTATTTGTGTTTCTGTAGAAATTATATAAAAAAATGACGGAGAGAGTTGTTTGTAAATTCGGTAGAATGTATTATAATTTCATCTTTTTAGATGTGATTGTCCAGAAAAGAAACATGCAGATGAAAAATGCAACATAAAAGACAGTACGCGCGGTTTTATATGGTTTATCTACAGTTCCGCTGCGTGTGTCGATTATGCAGCATTTGCGCCGATATTGCTGATTGAAGACCGCTGTGCGCCGCGCTATTCTTAAGAAAAACAAAAAGGAGACGAGGATATGGATTTTAAAAGTGTAGCGGGAAAAGTTGCAATCGTGACAGGCGCGAGCCGGGGAATCGGGGAGGCGATCGCACGCGTGTACGGAGAAAACGGGATGAAGGTCGTGTGTGCGGCGAGAAGCAGGGAACAGGGGGAGCGTGTTGCGGAAGAAATACGAAAAAAGGGCGGGGAAGCCGTTTTTGTGCAGACGGACTGCAGCGATACCGTACGGATTAAGAAACTGGTTGACCGGGCGGTTGAAACATATGGAAAGCTTGACGGCGTAGTCAGCAACGCGGGCATCGGACAGGGTGGAAACCCACTGCATGAGTATAAGACGGAAGACTATGAGCAAATTTTTGCGCTGAACAGCAAGGGAGTTTTTGCCGGGATGAAATACGGCGCCGAGGCCATTTTTCGTTCGCGCAGCGCGGGCGGTTTCCTGATTAATATTGCGTCGGTTGCGGGAATTTTACCGCAGCGGGGGCAGGCGCTCTACACGGCGACGAAACACGGCGTGGTCGGCATGACGAAAGCCGCGGCCCTTGACTATGCGCCGCACGGGATTACCGTAAATGCAATCTGCCCGGGGTATACCAGGACAAGTATCTTTGGGGATGCGCCCGAGCAGGCGCTGGAGTATTTCGCGAAGGACTGCCCGGCGGAGCGCATGGGGCGGCCCGAGGAGTGCGCGTATCTGGCATTGTTTCTGGCGAGTGATCTGGCGCGCTACATTACGGGCGCCGCGATTCCGGTGGACGGAGCCTTAAGCGCGGGAAGCAAAAACGTATCCACATGGAAACATCCGGAGATTCTGGAATAATCGCCGGACGGGCAAAACGGAAAGCTCCGTAATCAGAGTTTTCCGTTTTGTTTGCGGTATTCGCTGGGGGACATGCCGATGTGCTTCTGGAAGCAGGAATAAAAGTAGCTGCGGTTGCCGAACGCTAAGCTGTCGCTGATCGATTGGATGCTGTCTGCGGTTCCTGCCAGAAGAAGCTTGGCCTGCGCCAGTTTTTCTTTCAGGATGTAGTCGTTGACACTGCACCCCATTTCCTTTTTGAACTTGTGGGAAAAATAGTACTCCGAATAACCGGTGCGGTCGGCGAGCTCCCCGATGGAGAGCGACTCCGTGATATGCGTGCGAATATATTCGCAGGAGCTTAAGATTGGAGCGGAGACGGAGGAACTGTTCCGTACATCCTGCACCCGGCCGACATAGTCGGCAAGCATTTCAGAGCTTAATGCAGTCAGCTCTGTGATGGAGGTGCACGCTTCAATTTTCTGGGCGTAGTAATCGTTTAAATCGTAGGCGATTGCGGGCGGAAGCCCGCCCTTGATGCAGGAGCGGGAGCACAGGGTCAGCAGCACGAAGCAGGTGTTCTTTTTATTTCGCAGGGAGTCTCCGGAATCGACTTTCACGCCGTCGCTGAGAGAAAACGATTGGTCGATGGCTTCCCGGTACCGGGGATCTCCCTCCTCAAACATTTTGCACAGCGTCTGCTCGGCGAGCCAGATTCCGCCGTTTCCGGGACTTTCCATGTGCACGGCAGGGGAAGCGGAATGTGCGGTATTCAGGTAGGCGACATCGCGGAGAGGGAGCTTTTCGCGGTTCAGGCAGTAGTGGAGCATTACGGCGTACTGGTTTAAGATATTAATGGGAATCACGGGGATTTCTTCAAATATTTTAAAGATGGTCGCGCGCAGCTTTGCGGTGAGCTCGAAGGAATCCAGCTTTTTGCGGATTACCATGGGCGTATCGCGCCCGCCGAGGATGGGGCCGATCAGATGGCAGCTTACAAGCCGCATATCGTCGAACGCAAAGCCGGCGATCCAGAGCAGGTTGGATTCGGCCTCCATGATGACGGGCGTTCGTTTTCCGTCGTCGAGGAACTGACGGATTCGTTCGCGGAACCCCATATAGGAGAAAAAATCGCCCGAGAACAGATCTTTCTGCCAGTTGGTGGAGACAAGGTTTAAGGATGCGTCAAAATCCCAGTGGTAGAGCGGGTAGGAACAATTAATGAGTTCCCGAAAAAAGGATAGCTTTTCTTCTGTCGTCATAAAAATCCTCCGTCGGATCGTGTGCGCAAATTAAGGAAAATGTTCCGGTAATACACAGGTTTTATTTTACCTTCGATGAACAAGGGCACACACGGTCAGGGCAGAATAAATTTTGCGTCCTGCATCGTTACCCTCACTTCGCGTACGCCCTGTACGCGGCGCTCGAGTGCCTTGCAGGACACAAAATTTTTTTCTGCCTGACTCTTCGACCTCAAGCGGAGATAATTTCAGCATTTTCAAGGCAGACAATTGAGGCGTACTGGACGTACGCCGATTGAGGATAACGAAGAAAATGCTGAAATTATCACGCTTTGAGGCGTGTATGCCCTTGTTCATCGAAGGTATAAATGAATGATAACACATTTTGATGAAAAACAGAACGGAGAAAACAAAAAGGCGTGTTATAATTATTCAGTTACGGAGAGAGTAAATCTTTGCAGGTGCTCCGCGATTGTTTCGGGGGATTCTTTCATGCCGCTTCGCAGCCAGTACTCGATGACGCTGCCGATTCCGCCTGCGATATAGCTGAAATGCAGCACAAAGTTTGGGGACGCATCGCCGTCGTCGGGATTATCGGAGGACAGCTCGCAGATTTTTCGAAAACAGCAGGTGGAGAGCCGGTAGAGAAAGCTCTTGTCATTCTGGGCGGAAGTAAGGCTGCAGAACAGAACCCGGTTTTTTTGGATGGCGCACAGAATCGGCAGCAGAATCTGGGCGAGATCTTTGTCTCTGACATCCTCGATGATGGACAGCAGACCGTGTATCGCTTCAAGCTCGAGCTGTTCGAGCAGATCATAGGGGTCGCGGTAATGTTTGTAGAAAGTCGTGCGGTTGATTTCCGCGATTTCACAGATCTCTTTTACGGTGATTTTTGCGAGCGGCTTTTCCTTGAGTAACTCCAGAAATGTGTGCTGGATGATCATACGGGTGTAGCGGACGCGGGCGTCGGTTTTCATGGCGGCTCCTTTCGAGACATTTTTTTAAAGTATAACCATAAATAAATTATTTGTCAACATATGTTGCTATTAAGACATATGTTGAATAATTATATTAAGGAGGTATTTCATAAATTATGGAAAAAACAGAACGGAAAATCCCTTATCTTGCAGAGCAGGGGAACAAAAAGGTACTGATGGTAAACGGAAAGCCGTTTATTATGCTGGCGGGGGAAGTGCACAACTCTAATTCTTCGAGCGCGGCGTATATGGAACAGGTTTGGGAAAAGGCCGAAAAACTCGGAATGAATACGCTGCTGCTCCCGGTGAGCTGGGAACTGATCGAGCCGCAGGAGGGAGTCTTTGATTTTTCTCTGGTGGACGGTTTGATTGAGCAGGCGAGAGAAAAAGGCGGAAAGCTCGGGTTCTTATGGTTTGGCTCCTGGAAAAACGCACAGTGCTACTATGCCCCGGAGTGGGTGAAGGCCGATACGGCGCGTTTCCGGCGCGCCGAGGTTGTCTGCGGGCAAAATTTCTGTCAGCTTGAACATTTTTACGGCATGCCCTACACAAGTCTTTCCTATCTGTGTGCGGAGACGAGGGAGTCGGATGCGCGTGCGTTTGCGGCGCTGATGGCGCATATCCGCGACGTGGACGGGGAGGAACACACCGTGCTGACCGTTCAGGTCGAGAACGAGACCGGATTGATGGGGAGCGCCAGAGAGCGCTCAAAGGAGTCGGATGCGCTGTTTGCGGCGGATGTGCCGGAGGAATTTGCGGCCTATATGAAGGCGAATACGGCCACGATGGTTCCGGAGATCAAAGCCGCGGTGGAAGGGGGCGCGGCGTCCGGGAGCTGGGAGGAAGTGTTCGGCAACGCGGCGGAGGAACTGTTCAGCGCCTACCATGTCGCGGGCTATGTAAATGCGGTCGCGAAGGCGGGCAAAGAGGCATACCCGCTTCCGATGACCGTAAACTGCTGGCTGGACAAGGGCGGCGCGCCCGGAAGCTACCCGACCGGGGGACCGGTGTCAAAGGTGCTTGAGGTGTGGAAGTACCGTGCGCCCGCGATTGATATCTTTGCGCCGGATATTTATATCAAAGAATTTGCGGATATCTGCGACGAGATGACACGCAGATATGACAATCCTTTGTACATCCCCGAATGTGCAACCCACAGTTATGCGGGTCCGCGGGCGGTCTACTGTGTAGGACATTACCACGCAATGTGCTATGCGCCGTTCGGATTTGAGGATATGGGGGAGGAATTTTCGGATGTTCAGGCATATCTGTTCGGTGTGGATACGGAGGACCCGGCGCTTAAAGTCCCGCAGAATGTGGAGGAATACGGATGGTACAACCGGACCATGCAGTCCATGATGCCGCTTCTTACCTCCAGGTACGGAACTGACGGCTTACAGGCGGTCTGCAGTGAGCGGAAAGAAGAGGATACCATGCTTTTTGGAACATTCGGGTTCCGGGTTTTGACGGATACGCCGATGATACGGCGTAAAGACAGCGTGTGCCTGATCGTCAGGGAGAGTGAAGATACCTTTTATATTCTCGCGAATGCGTGCATGGTGGCTTTTTTCTCACAGGATCACGAGAAACCCTACGCGGAAATTTTCTCCTATGAGGAAGGAGAATTCCGGGACGGCGTGTGGAAGGCCGGAAGACGTCTCAACGGTGACGAGGCGGCGAGCCTTAAATTCGAAAAACCGCAGCTTCGAAAGATAAGGCTGCATGCGTTTGAATAGGATGGGCCGTATGTCAGATGAGATAATCCCGCAGAAGCGCATAGTCAGCGCTGTCTTCGCACAAAATTTCAGCGTTTTTTAAGAGAGTCGGTTGTCCCTGGAGGGAGGCGAAGATATACTGGCACAGCGAGGATTTCAGCGCCAGCCGGTCTCCTTCCGGGGAAAGGAAGGTGACGTCTGCGCGGCATTCCCGCACTTTGATGATAAAATCCGACAGGTTGATGTTTTCTTTGAGTTTCATGAGATAAAATCACGTCCTTTCGTTGTTCGTCGTTATTACCCTCAGTGAATAAGGGCGTGCGTTTCTTTGTCCGCTGAGGGATTGTGAATGGATTATAGCACAGATGGATTTTGGGTGTGTTTAGAAATTCGCTTTGGCGTTTGAATTTTAAACAGTAAAATGCGAAAGCAAGAATATCCGAACATAAAAGTGAGAAAAAAAACGCAGGAAACCTGTCGTTGCGCTAAAATAAAAAAATGGCCGCACAAGAGGTTTTTCGCCTGTGCGGTTGGAACTGCGATTCACGGCAGCCCGCCACGCAAAATTCGCAAAACCTGTCAGCAAGCTGCCAGCCACAGCAAAAAACGCTGTTTCTGTTTTGCTCATTTTGGGGTGGGTTGCCTGATTCAGGCAGTTTCAGTAAGAAAATGACTGCTTACATGCAAGCATGACGCATCCGTTTTCTTCCTGAAACCTGCCGTGAATCGCAACCGCACAGGCGGAATAAATATGCGGAGAAAGGAACGGATATCAGATGAATCAGACAATTGAGAAATTACGGAACGGAGCGTGGGACAATCATATTTTGCCGTTTTTCTGGCAGCACGGGGAGGACGAGGAGACGCTGCGCGAGCTGATGGCGGCCATCGACGGGGCAGGCTGCGGGGCCGTCTGCGTCGAGAGCAGGCCGCACCCCGATTTCTGCGGGCCGAAATGGTGGCAGGACATGGATGTGATCTTGGACGAGGCGAGAAGGCGAGGGATGAAGGTATGGATTTTAGACGACAGCCATTTCCCGACCGGATTTGCAAACGGCGCACTCCGCGATGCGGAGTATGGGCTGTGCCGGCAGAATATTTTTATGAATGCGGCGGAGCTTCCGGCGGAAGCGGGGACGCAGACGATCTCGCTGCGGGAGCAGGGCTTTTTTGAGGCGCCGAAAAAGGAGGGGCTCTCCCCGATGGAGGCGATGTTTTTCAATCAGCCGCCCGCGCGCGTCTACGCGGAGGAGACGGACGAAGTGCTCTGTGTCGCCGCGAGAAAAGAAGACGGGACCGTTGTCGATTTAAGCAGCCGGCTCGACGGGGAGACGGTGACGTTTGAGAAACCGGAGGGCGTGTGGGAGCTTTTTGCCGTGGTTGCAAGCGGAAACAGCGGATACCACCGCGATTATATCAACATGACGGAGCAGGAGAGCTGCAGAGTCCTGATTGACACGGTCTACGAGGCGCACTATGCGCACTACGCAGACGATTTCGGCAAGACGATTGCCGGCTTTTTCTCCGATGAGCCGGAGCTCGGCAACGGAATGCTGTACAACAAAGGAAATTTCTTGGGCTGCCGTCAGGACCTGCCGTGGGGCAGAAATCTTGCCGAAAAAATGGCGGCAAGGCTCGGCGAAAACTGGAAAGGACGGCTTGCGGCGCTCTGGAGCCAGGAATCCGACGCGGAGACTTCCTTTGTCCGCTATGCCTACATGGATGAACTGACAAAGCTTGTGCGGGACAATTTCAGCAGGCAAATCGGCGGCTGGTGCAGGGCGCACGGCGTGGCGTACATCGGGCACGTGATTGAGGATGACGGGCAGCACTGCAGGACGGGTTCGAGTCTCGGTCATTATTTCCGCGGCCTGGAGGGACAGGATATGGCGGGAATCGACGATATCGGCGGACAGGTGCTGCCGCAGGGCGAGGATGAGCCGACGGTCAACCATATGCGCCAGCCGCGCAACGGCGAATTTTACCACTATGGCCTTGCGTGTCTTGCGGAGAGCGCCGCGGCCATTGAACCCGACAAAAACGGGAACTCAATGTGTGAGATTTTCGGGAACTACGGCTGGGAAGAGGGCGTGAAGCTGGAGAAATACTTAGCCGACCATTTTCTGGTGCGGGGGATTAATCATTTTGTGCCGCATGCGTTCAGCGGACTCGCATTTCCGGATCCGGACTGTCCGCCGCATTTTTACGCGCACGGGCACAATCCGCAGTACCGCCATTTCGGCAGACTGATGGGTTATATGAATCGTGTCGCGACGGCAACAGGCAGCGGAAAGCACGCGGCGCCCGCGGCGATTCTCTACCACGGGGAGTCGGAGTGGTGCGACAGGGATGCGATGCCGTTTGAAAAGCCGCTGCGTGTACTCTATGACCGCCAGATCGGCTGCCATGTGCTGCCTGCGGACGTATTTGCAAAACCGGAGTTTTACCGGGCGCGGTACGGCAATCCGTTCGTCGTGAACGGACAGGAATATCGGGTGTTTATCGTGCCGGAATGCAGGCGGATTTCGAAAGCGGCCGCATACGGTATCGCGCGGCTTTTGGAGGCCGGGCTTCCCGTATTTTTCGTAAACGGGCGGCCGACAGGGTTCTGCGAGGAGGACGGTCCCCTGCCTGACGCGCTTTTGGCCTGTCCGGTCGTTCCGCTCGCAGAGCTTGCCGTGGCGGTGGAGAAAGCGAATCCCGGCACGCCGGTGCTCTGCCCGGAGAATAACCGGGTTCGCGTTCTGCAGATTCACGGGGATACCGAACTGTTTTTCCTGACGAACGAGGGCAGTGAGGAATATGACGGGACGATTCTGCTGCCGGGGATTTCGGGCGGCGTCTACCGGTACGACGCGTGGTTTAACCGCACGGAGCGGGCAGATTATGAGGAGACGGAACAGGGGCTTAACGTGTCCGTGCACCTTGCGCCGCGAAAGAGCGGATTTCTTGTGTGTGGCGACTGCAGTGCGCCGATGTACGAGGAGAAGAAACGCGGCAGGGAGATTGCGCTCTCCGGGTTTTCGCGTGCGGTCTGCGAGGGCGCGTCCTATCCCGCGTTCGGAGAGACGAAATCCGTCGTCCTGCCGGATGCGCTGGCAGAGGAACAGCCGGAATTTTCCGGGTTCGTCCGTTATGAGACGCATTTTTCTCTGGAGGAGGATACGGCGCTTGTGCTCGTGATTACGGATGCCGAGGAGGGCGTCGAAGTATTTTTAAACGGAGAGAGTGCGGGGATTCAGATCGTGCCGGAGTATGTGTATGAGCTCTCCGGAAAAGCGGGGGAGAACACGCTCGCAATCGAGGTCGCGACGACGCTCGAGCGGCAGTGTTACCCGCTGCTTGAAGGGTACCGCAAGATGCTTGCGACGCCGCCCGTAAAGGGGAGCGGCATTACCGGGGAAGCGCATCTCTATCGCGCAGCCGAATAGAACCAGGAGAGAAAAGAATCAGGAGGAAAACATGAACTATTACTGCAATCCGATCAATATCAATTACCGTTATCAGTTTAACGCCGACCAGCGCGCGGGCGGCCTTCAGATCGGCAGGGAAGCGGCCGACCCGTCGATGATCTGCTTTCAGGGACGCTATTATATGTTTGCATCCATGCAGCTTTCCGTCTGGGTGTCGGACGATCTGGCGCACTGGGAGAGTCACAGGCTGCCGGAACATCTGCCGCTGTACGACTACGCGCCGGACGTGCGCGTGGTCGGGGAGTACGTTTATTTCTCGGCGTCAAAGCGCGGGGAGAACTGCAATTTCTACCGCACAAAAGATATCTTAAACGGGCCGTATGAGGAAATTCCCGGAACGTTTGATTTCTGGGACCCGAACCTGTTTTGCGACGAAGACGGAAGGCTCTATTTTTACTGGGGATGTTCCAATGTGATGCCGGTCTGGGGCGTGGAACTCGACCCGGAGACGATGCATCCGATCGGGGAGAAACGGGCGCTGATCGAGGGCGACGCGTGGAGCAGGGGCTATGAGCGCGCCGGGGAGAATCACAGCAAGGCGCCGAAAAGCGACGAGGAGGTAGAGGCGGCGTTTCAGTATTTTATCAAACAGCAGCAGGGTTCGGTCGGCGAGGTGCCTAAGGAATATGTGCCGCTCATCAAAGGAATGCTCAGTGACAGGCCTTACGTCGAGGGCGCGTGGATGGATAAATATGAGGGGAAATATTATCTGCAGTACGCGTGTCCCGGAACTCAGTACAACATCTATGCGGACGGCGTTTATGTCGCAGATTCCCCGCTCGGACCGTTTGCGCTGGCCGAAAACAATCCGTATTCCTACAAGCCGGGCGGGTTTATGCGGGGCGCCGGGCACGGATCCACGATGTGGGATCAGCAGGGGAACCTGTGGCATGCCTCCACGATGCAGATCAGCAAAAATTTTGACTTTGAGCGTCGCGTCGGACTGTGGAAAGCGGGTTTTGACGCCGACGGCGAGCTGTTCTGCAACCAGAGATACGGCGACTGGCCAATCGCCGTAGCGGATGGGGAAACGGACCCGTGGAAAAACCCGGAGTGGTATCTGCTGAGCTACAAAAAGCAGATGACGGCGTCCTCTTACACCGAGGGGAACGGGCCGGGGCTTGCGGCGGACGAAAATGCACAGACCTGGTGGCGCGCCGCGTCCGAAAAACCCGGCGAATGGCTTCAGATCGACCTCGGAAAAGTTTCTGACGTGCGCGCGGTACAGATTAATTTCGCGGACGACAAAATCGACCTTCCGTCACCGGGGGAGATCCGCGGGACGACGCAGGCGCGGTATATTGAGGAGAAAGATTATGCGACGCGCTGGAAGCTTGAGGGTTCTGCGGACGGCCGGACGTATGTCACAATTGAGGACAAATCAAAGGCACAGACGGACCTGCCCCACGATTTTATTGTGAGGGAGGAGGGGATTTTGCTCCGCTATCTGCGCCTGACGATATACGAGGTTCCCTACGCGCAGAAGCCGTGCATTTCCGGGCTTCGCGTGTTCGGCATCGGGGACGGCGAAAAACCCGCGGTCCCGCAATTTACGGCAAAACGCGTGAGTGACCTCGACATGGAGATTGCCGTTTGCGGGGAGAACGCGGTCGGGTACAATATCCTGTGGGGAAGCTCCCCCGAAAAGCTGTACCACAGCTGCATGGTCTTCGGCGATACGCAGACCATCGGCGCGCTCGTAAAAGGCAGGGCTTACTATGTCCGCGTGGACGCATTCAACGAAAACGGAATTACCGAGGGGAAAGAGACGGTCTTTGTAGCGGACAAAGAAAATTAAGCAAAAGAAATTCGGAAAACAGGAAAAGCTATGAAGTGTCTCTGCGGACACTTTGTGGCTTTTTTACAGCACGGCAGATCGCGCCTGAATCTTAAAAAAGTATAAAATTCAATCGTGCACTATTGAAATATAAAAATTACCGTGATATAGTAGGGAACAAATCTGAAAGGAGCCATAAAGCGGCGGCAAACGGCGGTTTGCCGCCCGGAAACGGAGGTGACGATGGACAGTCAGTTTGATTGCCTGTATGCCATAAAGGAAATGCACGACAGCATCAAAAGGCATGCGGACAGTGTGCTGCGGCAGTACGATTTGACGATGGTGCAGATGGGAGCTTTGACACTGCTGAATATGAAAGGAAGCGGCGAGTGCACCTTTAAGGAATTTGAACAGCTTCTTCATCTCGCGCAGTCGACGACGGTTGAGATTGTAAAGAGATTAGAGCAGAAAAACTATGTGACGACTTTTACGGACGCGCAGGACAAACGTATCAAAAAGGTGCGGATCACGCAGGTGGGAATTGATTTGTCTGACAGGACGGTGGAAATGGTGCGGACAATAAACCGGAAAATGCTTTCCGGATTGTCGGAGGAAGAAATCGAAACCTTTGTCAATGTGACGAAAAAAATCTACGCCAATATACAGGAGAGTGAGAGGAGGGACTGACAGAATGTTTAAACTGTTTCGAAACCTGACAAAAAAGGATGTGGCATTTCTGCTTTTCGCGGTGGTCTTTATCGTGGCGCAGGTGTGGCTGGATTTGAAGCTTCCCGACTATATGTCGGAGATTACGGTGCTGGTTCAGACCGAAGGCAGCGAGCTTGGCGAGATTATTGCGGCCGGCGCCAAGATGCTTGCATGTGCGCTCGGGAGTCTGATTTCCGCGGTGGCGGTGGCGGTGTCCGCAGCCGGAGTGGGAGTCAGCTTTTCGGCGAATCTGCGCGGAAAACTGTTCCATAAGGTACAGGATTTTTCCATGGAGGAAATCGGCCGGTTTTCCACGGCAAGTCTTATCACGCGCACGACGAACGATGTGCAGCAGGTGCAGATGGTAATTATCATGGGGCTGCAGGCGATCGTGAAGGCGCCGATTATGGCTGTGTGGGCGATTTTAAAAATTTATAATAAGAGCTGGCAGTGGACGGCTTCCACGGCGATTGCGGTGGTGCTTCTGCTTGCGGTGGTTCTGATCTGCATTTCCCTTGCGACGCCGAAATTTAAAAAAATGCAGGTGCTTACCGATGATTTAAACCGGGTGACAAGAGAGAATCTGACAGGATTAAACGTTGTGCGGGCGTACAATGCGGAGAACTATCAGGAAGAAAAATTTTCCCGTGCAAATGAGAACCTGACGTCTGCAAACCTGTTTGCAAACCGCACGCTGAGCTTTCTGATGCCCGGGATTCAGGCCATTATGAACGGACTGACGCTCTCGATCTACTGGGTGGGGGCGATTCTGATCAACAACGCGGCGATGAGCAGCAAGCTGACACTGTTTTCCGACATGGTGGTATTTATCTCCTATGCGATGCAGGTTGTCATGTCCTTTATGATGCTGGTGATGATCTTTATGATCTGGCCGAGAGCGTCGGTTGCTGCAAAGCGTATTCTGGAGGTACTTGAGACGAAAGTGCGGGTGCAGGACGGAACAAAGACGTCGGCTTCGGCCGGGGCTGTCGGAGAAGTGGAGTTTAAAAATGTATCGTTCCGCTATCCCGATGCGGCGGCCAACGTCATAGAAAATATCAGCTTTCGGGCGAAGAAGGGACAGACCGTGGCATTTATCGGTTCGACCGGCTGCGGCAAGAGTACCGTGGTCAACCTGATACCGCGGTTTTACGATGCGACGGAGGGGGAGGTGCTTGTGGACGGCCTCAATGTGAAGGAGTACCGGCAGAAAGAGCTGCGCAGCAAAATCGGCTATGTGTCTCAGAAAGCGATTCTGTTTTCCGGTGATATCACCTCAAACGTGGCGTACGGGGACAGCGGAAAGGGACCCGTCACCGAGGAAGCGGTAAAGAATGCGGTGGACGTGGCGCAGGGAACGGAGTTTGTGGAACGGCAGGAGGGAACCTACAAGGGCTATGTGGCGCAGGGCGGAAGCAATTTTTCGGGCGGACAGAAGCAGCGGCTCTCCATTGCGCGGGCCATTGCAAAGGATCCGGAAATTCTGATCTTCGACGATTCGTTTTCCGCGCTCGACTATAAGACCGACCGGACGCTCAGAGAGACACTGCGGACGAAATGCGCGGAGGCGACAAAGCTGATCGTCGCGCAGCGCATCGGCACCATCCGGGATGCGGATCTGATTCTGGTGCTGGACGGAGGAAAAGTAGCCGGTGCGGGTACGCACAGCGAATTGATGGAATCCTGCGAGGTATATCGGCAGATCGCATATTCACAGCTGTCAAAGGAGGAACTGGCATAATGGGAGGACGAATGGGACATATGGGAGGCGGCCCGGGCAGAGCCGGCGGCCGTCAGAATAACGAAAAAATCGCGCGCGGTACCTGGGGAAAGCTTCTCAACTACTGCAGAAAATACTGGGCGGCCATTCTCATCGCCATGGTTTGTTCGGCGGGCGGCACGATACTGACGCTGGCAGGGCCGGATAAACTGTCGGAGATCACGGATGTGGTCGCGGAGGGAATCGCGCCGGATGCCAAAAAGCTTGCAGAGATTACGGAGACAATGGCAGAGAATCTCTCCGCAAATGCGGAGACGGTAATGACGGCCATTGCGGGCAATATGATGCCGGTATCGGATATGGAACAGCAGCCGGATGCGCCGCAGCCGTCGGATATGACACAGCTGCCGCAGCCGGGAGAGATAGAAGTCAACGGCGTGACGATTCCCGTCGAAGATCAGATGGCGGCGATGGAGCTGTTCGGAAGCGTTACTGTCGAAAACGAAACCGCGGAAGCGGCGGCGGAGCTTTTGGAAGAACTTCCCGAAACGGTAAAGAATGCACTCTACACGGATATCACAGTCGACGGCGTGACGATCGGCGCAGAGGACCAGAGGGTGATGTCAGAACTTCTCTCCGGCATTGACAGGGAGGATGCGGACGCCGCGCTCGGGGCGTTTGACGAACTCCCAGCGTCGGTTTACGGGCTCATAAAGCCGTCAGTTGACATGGACAGAGTTGTGGAGATCGCAATGATACTGGTGACACTGTATGTCATCGGCGCGGTTTTATCGGCGACGCAGGGCTGGGTGATGTCTACCGTGACGCAGATGGTATCCAAAAAGCTGCGGAATGATATATCCGAAAAAATCAACCGCCTTCCGATGAGTTATTATCACCACAATTCTACCGGTGATGTGCTCTCGCGCGTGACCAATGATGTGGACACAATCGGGATGTCCTTAAATATGAGCGTCGGAATGCTGGTTTCGGCCGTCACACTGTTTGCGGGTTCTCTGATTATGATGTTAAAGACAAATCTGACGCTGACGGGGACCGGTGTTCTTGCGACCGCAGTCGGGTTTGTGCTGATGATGGCGATTATGGGGCGTTCCCAGAAATATTTTACGCGCCAGCAAAAACACCTTGGCGCGATCAACGGACATATTGAGGAAATCTATTCGGGGCATACCGTGGTAAAGGCTTACAACGGCGAGGAGGCTGCGAAAGATGAATTTGACCGTTTAAACGGCAGGCTCAGAGACAGCGGCTTTAAGGCACAGGCATTGTCCGGCCTTATGATGCCGATTATGACTTTTATCGGGAATTTCGGCTATGTGGCAGTCTGTGTGACAGGTGCGGCGCTCGCGTTGGACGGAAAAATTTCCTTCGGCGTTATCGTGTCGTTTATTATGTACATCCGGTATTTTACCCAGCCGCTTTCACAGATCGCGCAGGCGGCGCAGTCCCTGCAGTCGGCGGGCGCAGCCGCATCGCGTGTCTTTGAATTTCTCGATGCCGAGGAGATGGCGGACGAGAGCGAAAAGACGGGAGCGCTTGTCAACACAAGAGGGGATGTCTCTTTCTCGCATGTCCGGTTCGGCTATGACCCGGGAAAAATTATTATCAATGATTTTTCCGCCGACGCGAAGGCGGGGCAGAAGGTTGCGATTGTCGGACCGACCGGAGCCGGAAAGACGACGCTGGTCAATTTGCTGATGCGGTTTTATGAGATTAACAGCGGGGAGATCCGGATTGACGGGATTCCGACCTCAAACCTGAAGCGTGAGGAGGTGCACGCACAGTTCTGTATGGTGTTACAGGACACCTGGCTGTTTGCGGGGACGGTCCGCGAGAATCTGGTCTACTGTTCCGAGAATAATTCGGAAGAAAAAATGAAAGATGCCTGTAGAGCGGTGGGACTCGACCATTTTATCCGCACGCTGCCGAAGGGCTATGATACGGTGTTAGACGACCAGGTGAATCTTTCGCAGGGGCAGAAGCAGCAGCTGACGATTGCGCGCGCGATGATCGCGGATAAGCCGATTCTGATTTTAGACGAGGCCACAAGTTCGATCGATACGAGAACGGAGCAGAAAATCCAGCAGGCGATGGATGAGCTTATGAAGGGGAGAACCTCCTTTGTCATCGCACACAGGCTTTCCACGATTAAAAATGCGGATCTGATTCTTGTGCTCAAAGACGGGGATGTCATTGAGAGCGGAAATCACGAGGAGCTGATGCGGCAGAACGGATTCTATGCGGAGCTCTACAACAGTCAGTTTGAGCAGGCGTCATAACATGCGGCATGAGGAAGGAGAGATGACATATGCGGTATATTACGATTGAGCGGGAGTACGGGAGCGGGGGAACCAAAATCGCGCGTGCGCTGGCGGCGCGGTGTGAAATCCCCTGCTACGGACAGGAAATTTTAGAAAAGGCATCGGAAAAACTCGGGGTGCCGCCGGAGGAAATCCGCAATTACGAGGAGAAGGCGACAAACAGCCTGCTGTATTCGATGTACATGGTCAGCCAGGTGCAGCGGGGAAACTGGGATATGGTTTCAAAAGAGGGAAAGGTGTTTGCAGAGGAACAGAGCGCGATTTTGGAATTTGCAAAACAGGGCAGTGCCGTCTTCATAGGGCACTGCGCGTCGGAGGCGCTCAGGGAGTACCGGGATGTGGTGCGCGTCTATATCCACGCGGATGCGGACGCAAAGCGAGAGCGCATCGGGAATGATTACGGAATCCCGGAGCGTGAGATCGGTGCGGTGGAGCGGAAAAACAACAGACGCCGGGCCAGCTATTATCTGGCGAACACACAGAAGAAATGGGAGGACTTCCGCAATTACGATGTGGTGCTTGACAGCAGCAGGCTGGGCATCGAGCGCTGTGTCGCCATCCTTTCCGGGATTATGCAATAGCATGGCCCTGCGAACATGCCTTTCTATTCGATAGCGGATTATAGGCTTCATGAAGCGCCGTTTCTATGCAATAGAAAACAGCTGCGGCGTTTCGGTCGCAAAATCTCGTGTTTCTTATGCGTCCGCCCCCGCATCTGCGATGTTTTGTGTCTTTCCGATGTTCGGGCAGGCTGCCGGAATGTGTCCGCAGGCGGTAAGACAATATTTAAGAATTTTCGTGCGGCACTTGGCATACTTCTTCGGAAAACGTAACCGCGCAGCAAAATGTTTGAGACGCCTTCTGCAGAGGTTTTTCATAGCAGACGGCGTCGAGTTCTTTGCTGCGCGGTTTTATTGCGATTTTGTGAAGAAGTATGCCTTAATGCCGCTAGGAAGTTCGCCCTATTGTCTTTCGCCTGACGGACACATCCGGCCTCTTGCCCGCCCAGCGGAAAGACACAAAATTCGATGCTTGGATTCGGACGCATAGAAACACTGAAATTTTGCTCCGACGAAATCGCCGCAGCTGTTCTCATTACATAGAAACGGCGCTTCGCGAAGTGTACGGCCCGCTATAGAATAGAAAGACAGTTCAAAGAACATGCACCCCTGTCCGGGCCTGCTCCCTTTTTCCTCCTTTACAAAGAAAAACGTTAATGTTAGAATGAATCTGAACGTTTCGCAGAAATCTGGGGAGGAGCAAAATGGCAAATTTACTTGAGTCCTTGTTTTCGCAGCTTTACCCTATGAGGAACCGAACAGTGCAGGCACCGGGGGAGTCATACGGCGGCAGACAGCCGGAGGCAGCGGCACCGCCGCGGAATAAGCCGGCAGACGAGGAGCCGGGAAGCGGCAGCGAGTCGGAGCCGGAGGGGACGGTGCAGGAAGAGGAAAGGATACAGGCTACAGTGGAAAAAGAGGATTTCTTATTAAGTCAGATTGACGAGTTCAGGGAGAAGGCAAAGCAGCTTCAGGAGCTTCTTATCTCAAAGGAAAGCAAGGTCATGGAACTGCAGTCCCTTGTCAATGAGCGGGAAGATAAAGCGCAGGAGTTAAAGCAGATACTGACCGAGCGGCAGCAGGAAGCGGACCGCATCGTGACTGCGTTCGGAAAGCGTGTGGACGAGCTTGCGGTACAGGTCACGGCAAAGATGACCGAGATCGAGCAGAGCATTTCGACGCAGGTCTCGCAGGTCTCGCAGGCAAGCGAACGGCAGCTGTCTGAGAACCGCAAGCTCAATGAGGAGCAGATCGCGGCGAACAAAAAGCTGTCCGAGGAACAGCTTGCGACGAATAAGCAGTTTTTGGAGGAGCAGGCGATTGCGAATAAGCGTCTCTCTGAGGGACAGATCGCGGAAGTCAAGGCGCTTTTGGAAAATGCGACGGCACAGTTGGAATCGATCAAGACGGATCTGTCGGAAAAGGTGCACTCCGAAAATGTGAAATGCTACCGCAACATTCAGGATCTGTTCAATGAATTTGACTCTAAAATCGAAAAGATGGACGAGATGGAGCGGGGCGTGGGCTCCGTGAAAGGCTATGTGAAATGTCTTGCCTGGTTTTCCGTTTTAAATTTTGCGGTGCTGGTCGTATTTATGTTGTATTCGTTGGGCGTGTTTCAGTTTTAGAGAACAGGGCAGAGGAAGCATATGAGTGTGGAACCGAAAAAAGTATGGGTGGTAGGTCATAAGAATCCGGATACGGATTCTGTCTGTGCGGCAATTTCATACGCCTATTTGAAAAATCAAATAGGCACAAGAAGCTATGCTGCCAAGCGGGCGGGTGCGATTAACGAGGAGACCCGCTATGTACTCGACTATTTTGGGGTGGAGGAGCCGGAACTCGTGACCTATGCGGGCGCCCAGATAAAAGATATCTCCATCCGGAAAACGGCGGGCGTCAGCAGTCAGATTTCGCTCAAACGGGCGTGGGAGCTGATGAAAAAGTTAGAAGTAGTCACGCTTCCCGTCACAAATCAGATGGGGAAGGTTGAGGGAATCATTGTCACAAAGGACATTGCGACCTCCTATATGGATGTGCTCGACAACCGGGCGCTCTCTCAGGCAAGAACGCAGTATAAGACGATTGCCGAGACACTTGAGGGAGCAGTCTATGCCGGCAACGAGCACGCTTTTTTTATCCGCGGCAAAGTGGTAGTCGCAACCTCCAACAACGAATATATGGCCGACTATATCGAGGATGACGACCTGGTGATTTTAGGAGACCGGGAGGAGGCCCAGATGCAGGCGATCCGGTCCAATGCGAGCTGTATTGTGATCGGCGGCGGCCTAGAGGTTGGCGAGGAGGTAAAGAGTCTCGCGGAGCGGCGCGACTGCGTGATTATCACGACGCCATTTGACACGTTTTCGGTGGCGCGCCTTATCAACCAGAGTATGCCGATTAAGCAGTATATGACGCGCGCGGAGCTTGTGACCTTTGACATTGACGACTATGTGGATGACGTCAAGGAAGTGATGTCAAAGGTGCGCCACAGGGATTTTCCGGTGCTGGGCGAGAACGGGAAATATGTCGGGATGGTCTCCCGCAGAAATCTTATGAGCATGCAGAAAAAGCAGCTGATTCTCGTGGACCACAATGAAAAGTCGCAGGCGGTAGACGGGGTTACGGAGGCGGAAATCTTAGAGATTATCGACCACCACAGACTCGGAAGCTTAGAGACGATGTCCCCGGTGTATTTCCGCAATCAGCCGCTCGGCTGTACGGCGACGATTGTCTATCAGATGTATCAGGAAAACGGTGTGGAGATTCCGCGGGAGATCGGCGGGCTTCTGCTGTCCGCGATTCTGTCCGACACGCTGATGTTCCGGTCCCCGACCTGCACGGCGGCCGATAAGACGGCGGCGGAGAGCCTCGCCGCGATCGCCGGGGTGGAGATCGAGGAGCACGCAAAAAATATGTTCCGTGCCGGAAGTGATTTTAAAAATAAGACGACCGAGGAGATCTTTTATCAGGATTTCAAGGTGTTTCACACGGAAGAGACGGATTTTGGCGTAGCGCAGATCAGCGCGATGAGCAGGGAGGAGCTTGACGGGCTCGGAGAGCAGCTGCGGCCGTTTATGGTGCAGGTGCTCGCGGAGAAAAAGCTTGACATGGTTTATGTGATGCTTACCGATATCTTAGCGGAATCCTCGAAGATTATCTGTGCCGGAAACGAGGCAGGGCGCATCCTTGCAAGGGCGTTCCGCAGGCAGGAGGATGCGTCGGGCATTCTGCTCGACGGGATTGTGTCCCGGAAAAAGCAGATGATTCCGACGCTGATGAATGCGCTTGCCGAGAATACGTGAGCAATCGGCATAAATCCGAAAATCAGACAGAGATGCTTTGGCGGGATTCCCGTGGGGATTCGCCGAAGCATTTTTTATATGCGCGCGAAAAGGTCGAGTAATTCTTAAATCCGCAGGCGTAGCAGGCTTCCGTGATGGGCATTCCGCGGGAGACCAGTTCCCTGGCCAGCAGCAGCCGCTTCGTTGAGATATAATGGCCGATGGTGTAGCCGGTCTGCTCTTTGAAGGCGTGCATCAGATAGTAGCGGCTCAGGTAAAACTGCGCGGACAGCTCGCTGACGGAGAGATCCTCGGTCAGATGTGCGGCGACGTAGTTTAGAACTTCGGTGATTTTGCCGTCGGACGGCGAATTTGCGATAAACAGGACGCCGTTGTGAAGCGTGGCGCGGTTTAACTGGATCATAAATTCCTGAAACAGGAGTTTTCGGCGCAGCCCTGCAGCGAAATCCGTATCGTCGATGGAGGTGTCAAGGGTACTTATGGCGTCCCGGACTTTTTCCGCGAGGGCGGACGGAAATCGGAGCACGTGGGACTGGCTCAGGCAGTCCGGCCGGAAGCAGAGGCCGAGATCACAGGCTTCCTCCTGCTCTGTCAGGAGAAATTCCGGCGCCACATAGACGATGATGCGCTCGTAGAGCTCATCTGATTTGATAATCGGGCGGTGAACCTCCCCGGCGTGGACGAGAACGATGTCCCACGGAAGAAGATCGTAGGTGCGTCCCTCGATGCAGTAGGTGATATCGCCGCGCAGCAGGATAAGAATTTTGTGAAAATCATGATAGTGATAGGAAAACTCCCGGTGTTCGTTGTCTTTCAGATGAAATAATTTAAAACCGGAAGTCAGATAACCGGACTTTTTGTATTCGGGCATTTGAAAATCGCCTCCTTCGGAAATACTATGGACAGACAAAAAGGTGTTGTCAGTCTTATCGTAAAACAAAAAAGCACGATTTGCAATATAGAAAGCACTGCGCGCATATATATTTTAAATAGTGTCCATTATAATGAAAACAGAGACGAGCGGAATTATTAATTTGTATGGAGGGGAATCCTATGAAAAATTTCAGCAATTACAGTGACTTCGACAAAAAGGAAGCGCTGCATTTTGAATCAAAGGCCGTACATGGGGCGCTCGGCTGCGAGCCGATCACCGGAGCGGTCAGCATGCCGGTTTTTCAGACGGCGACATTTCGTCACCCGGAATTATTTCAGTCGACCGGCTATGCATACTCGCGCCTGCAGAATCCGACACGGCAGGAGCTGGAGCGCACGATGGCAATCCTCGAAGGAGGTATCGAAGGGTTTGCTTTTTCCAGCGGACAGGCAGCAAACATGGCGGTATTTTCGCTGCTGAATCCAGGTGAGCACGTGATTTTATCCGACGATATCTACGGCGGAACCTTCCGCATTATCGGGGATGTGTTCGGCAGATACGGCATCGAACACACCTATGTGGATATGGCGGACCCGGACGCGGTGCGCGCGGCAGTCCGGCCGTCCACGAAAATGCTTTTCGTCGAGACACCGACAAACCCGATGATGAAAGTGGCGGATATCGCGGCCGTCTCCGGGATCGCGAAAGAAATCGGCGCGCTTCTGGTGGTGGACAACACATTTCTCACGCCGTATTTCCAGAAGCCGTTAGCGCTCGGCGCGGATATTGTAACCCACAGCTCCACGAAATATTTAGGCGGTCACAATGACACGATTTCGGGCATTGTCGTGGTGAAGGACAATGAGGAGATCGCAGACCGCATCCGCGTCCACATCAAGTCTCACGGAAGTCAGCTTGCGCCGATGGACAGCTGGCTGGTGCTGCGCGGCATCAAGACGCTTGCGGTGCGCATGGACAGACACAATGAGAATGCGCTTAAGGTAGCGACCTGGCTTAGAAGTCAGCCGAAGGTGAAGGAAGTGTTTTATGTGGGCTTTGCGGACCACAAAGATTACGAGGTGACAAGGCGTCAGACGACAGGGTTTGGCGGAATGATTTCGTTTACAGTGGACAGTGCCAAGACCGTAAAGCGTATCCTCAAAAACGTGGATATGATTATGTTTGCCGAGAGCCTCGGCGGGACGGAGACACTGATTACTTACCCGACGACGCAGACGCATGAGGATACGCCGAAAGACATCAAGGAGAAACTGGGCATCACGGACTGTTTCCTGCGCATGTCTGTGGGAATCGAGAATGCAAAAGATATTATCGCGGATTTAGACCGCGCCATGAATGATTGAAATTTTCGGTCGTGGAGGAGAAAGGTATGAAGTTTACGAAGATGCAGGCCTACGGGAATGACTATGTCTATATTGATGCGATTCATCAGGAGTTAAAAAATCTGCCTGCGCTCGCACGCTTTGTCAGTGACCGCCATTTTGCCGTGGGCTCGGACGGCATGGTTTTGATCTGCCCTTCGGACAGAGGCGATTTCCGTATGCGCATGTTTAACCCGGACGGCTCCGAGGGAGAAATGTGCGGCAATGCGCTGCGCAGTGTGGGGAAGTATGTGTATGATCACAGGCTGACCGACAAGACCGAACTTGTCATCGAGACGCTTGGAGGGATGCAGCACCTTGCGCTCACCGTGACGGACGGGCTTGTCTCGAATATCCGGGCGGACATCGGGGAGCCGGTGCTTGATACGGGGCGGATTCCGGTTCTGACGGAGCTTGCGCAGTTCGTGGAACAGCCGGTACAGGTGCGGGACCGGACATTTTTTGTCACGGCGGTCTCGTGGGGCAACCCGCATGCGGCGATGTTTGTGGATTCCGTGGCGGAGCTTGACGTCGAGGGCTACGGCAGAGAGATTGAGTGCAGGACGTCCCTGTTTCCGAACAAGACGAACGTGACTTTCGCGGAATTTGTGAGCAGGGAGTACATTAAGATGCGGGAGTGGGAGCGTAACTGCGGCGAGACGATCGGATGCGGGACCGGCTGTGCGACGGCGGTCGTGGCCGGTGTGCTCACGGGCAGACTGGACCGCAGGGTGACGGTCGAGCAGATCGGAGGGCCGCTTCTGATCGAGTGGGATGAGGCGGCGAATCATCTGTTTATGACGGGGCCGTCCCACACGGTGTTTGAGGCGGAGATTGACGCCTCCCATATTTTTTAACAGAAAAGAACGGGTGCATGGAGATAAAACATGAGATTAAGTCAGATATGTAAAGAAACAGAATACGAGTGCCTGCAGGGGAGCATGGACTGCGAGGTGCGTGATATTATCTACGATTCGCGGAACCTTACGGAGGGGACGATGTTTGTCTGTATCGAGGGAGCCGTGACGGACGGGCACCGCTATATCCCTGACGCCATTGAAAAGAAAGCTTCCGTGATCGTACTCGAGCGCAGAAAGGAGGCGGCCGGAATCCCGGAGGAGATCACCGTGCTGTGCGTGAAATCCGCGCGGCGGGCGCTTGCGCTGATGTCGGCGGCGCTGTTTGACTATCCGGACCGCAAGCTGATCACGATCGGTCTGACGGGAACGAAGGGAAAGACCACCACGACGTACATGATTAAAAATGTTCTTGAGATGGCGGGGAAGAAGGTGGGGCTTATCGGCACCATCGGCGTGCTGATCGGGGACGAGCAGACCCCGTCGAAGCACACGACGCCGGAATCCTATGAGCTGCACCGCATATTTGCGGCGATGGTGGAAGCCGGCTGCGAGTATGCGGTGATGGAGGTGTCCTCCCAGGGGCTCAAGCTCGACCGGACCGCGGGCATCTGTTTTGACTACGGGGTATTTACCAATCTGTCGCCGGACCATATCGGACCGGCCGAACACGCGTCGTTTGAGGAGTATCTCGCGTGCAAGAGCCTTCTGTTCCGCCAGTGTAAGGTGGGCGTTGTCAATGTGGACGACGAACACTGGGAGCAGGTCACAGAAGGTCATACCTGTGCGCTTAAGACGTTTTCGGCCGCGGAGGATGCTCCTGCGGACGCTGACCTGCGCGCGTATGACCTCGGCTATATCAATGAGGACGGACGGCTTGGCATGCATTTTTCTGCAGCGGGCTGTATGGAGTGCAGCGCCAGGGTGCACATTCCGGGTAAATTCTCGGTGTACAATTCTCTGGTGACGATGCTGGTGTGCCATCTGGCAGGGATTTCCGAGACGGCAATTCTGCAGGGGCTCTCAAAAGTGCAGGTCAAGGGACGTGTGGAGATGCTTCCGGTGTCGAAGGACTATTATCTGATTATCGATTACGCGCACAATGAGGTGAGCACGCGAAGCGTTTTGACGACGCTGCTCGAGTATCATCCGAAGCGGTTGATCTGCGTCTACGGCGGCGGCGGAAACCGCTCAAAGCTGCGCCGCTACGATATGGGGGAGGTCACGGGCGAGATGGCGGACCTGTGCGTGCTGACCTGTGACAATCCGAGGGATGAAGAGCTTCGGGATATTAATGCGGATATCAAGGTTGGACTGGCCAAAAGCAGCGGAAAATATATTGAGATTGACGACCGCAAGGAGGCGATCGCCTACTGTATCACGCATGCAATGCTGGGGGATATGATTGTGCTCCTCGGGAAGGGGCATGAGGATTACCAGGAGATCAGAGGGGTCAAATACCACTTTGACGAGCGGGAGGCCGTGGCGGAAATTTTAGACGAGATCAAAGAGGGAAAACGTTAGAGAGGGGTGTGCATGGAGGGAAGAGCAACGGCGCGCTGGGAGGAACTGATCCGGTATCTCGGCGAGAAGGAATCGCTTGCGGTGGCATTTTCCGGCGGCGTGGATTCCGCGTTTCTTCTGGCGGCCGCAAAAGAGGCGCTCGGGGAGCGTGTGACTGCCGTGACGGTAAAATCCTGCTTTTTCCCGACGCAGGAGCTTTCGGAGGCGGAAGCGTTCTGTGAGGAGCGCGGGATTTTGCATGTCATCGTGGAAGTGGACGCGCTCGGGATAGAGGGCATCGGCGAAAATCCGCCGAACCGCTGTTATATCTGCAAGCGGGCGATGTTTACAAAAATAATTGAGGCAGCCGCGGAAAACGGGATTGCCTGTGTGGCGGAAGCCTCGAATCTGGACGACAACAATGATTATCGCCCGGGACTTTTGGCGGTGGAGGAGCTGGGCGTGGAGAGTCCTCTGCGTGCGGTCGGATTTTACAAGCGGGAGATCCGGGCGTGCTCAAAGGAGCTCGGGCTTCCCACCTGGGAGAAACCGGCGCTCGCCTGTCTGGCTTCCCGGTTTGTGTACGGGGAGACGCTCACGGCGGAGCGGCTTCGGATGGTGGAGGCGGCGGAGCGGTTTTTCCGTGACGCCGGTTTTGGCCAGGTGCGTGTGCGGGTGCACGGGACGCTGGCCCGTGTGGAGGTCGCGGCGGAAGACTTCGCAAAGGTATGTGAGGGCGGTTTTCTTCTCCGCGCAAATGAAGCGCTGAAAGGACTCGGGTTTTCATATGTTACGTTGGACATGGGTGGTTACCGCACCGGGAGCATGAACGACAGTATTCTGAAGTGAGAAACAAAAACGCAGACCCGTTGTGAGGGCAAGTGGGAAATCAGAAAGCGGAAATCCTGCATATTATAATACAAATCGCTTATCGCATAAAGGGAAATGAGATATGAAACGATGCGTTCCGCTGGAACCCGCTGCAGAAGCCGTCTGCAATCAAAGCGCCGCGCCGCCTCTGATTTTTCAGATGCCGCCCCGGGAGGGCAGAAAGGCACTGGAAGAAGCGCAGGATACACCGGTATATAAATATCCTGCCCATATATCCTCGGACTGTATAGACACCGGTATATGGGGCAGCATCCCGGTGTATTTTATTGCGCCCAAAAGTGAAAAAATCAGAAATATTATCTTTTATATTCACGGAGCAGGATGGGTATTCGGCAGCTTTCGCGGCGATCCTGTGTGCAGAAAGTCTTGCAAATTGAAACCTGCCGCGCTATACTGCTATTGAACTGCAAAATTTGTATGAGATGCGGAAGGTTGATATATATATATGACAAAACGAGAAACGGCCGAGCGGGTGCTTGCGGCTTCAAACGGAATTGCAAAAACGTCAGAGTTTTTGTCTGCGGGACTGAACAAAACGGATATCTGCGCCTTTTATGACGAGGGGATTCTCGAGCGGGTCAGGCACGGGTATTACCGGCTTGCGGACAATGACGACATCCTGGAAGAGCAGCTTATTTCGGTGCTGATTCCCGAGGGTGTCATATGTGTGGAATCCGCACTGTATCACTATGGCTACAGCGACCGTTTCCCGAGGGTATGGACGATTGCCGTACCCCGCACGATTTCGCGTGCCAAATTAAAAACTGAAGCGTTTGATTTTCGGGTATACTATATTCCGAAAGAAAATTATGAAATCGGAAAGACAACGGCGGATTTCAACGGCGTATGTCTTTCCGTATATGACAGAGAGCGCACGATATGCGACTGCTTTAAATATCGGACAAGACTGAATCAGGAGTATTTTGACAGAGCGCTTGCCGCCTATGCCGCAGACGGGAAGAAGAATACAGAGAATCTTGCGTGCTATGCAAAAGAAATGGGGATATTCAAAAGAGTAGAAGTTCTTATGGACAGACTGTGACAGACACCGGCGGAGGAATTATGAACTGCATTGGAGTAAATGATAAGAACATGTCTCTTTTGGAGCGGGAGCGGTATGCGTTTTCCGCGGAGGAGCAGAGGCAGTTTCACGGAATATTAAAAGAAACATACCGCTGCGGGGGCTCGGTTATTCTCTCGACCTGCAACCGGAGTGAAATCTATTTCTGCGGGGAGAGCGCATACGTGGAGCAGGCGCTTGCGGAGTACAAAGGCATTCCGAAGAGTGAGGTTTTGGCGCATATCTACAGCTATGCGGGGGAGCAGGCGCTGCGGCATCTGTTTTCGGTTGCGGGCGGACTCGATTCCATGGTGCTCGGCGAGGACGAGATCCTGCGGCAGGCGAAGGACGCATACCGGCTTGCAAAAGAGCTCGGGTGCACCTGCAATGAAATCAATATCGCGTTTCAGGGGGCTTTCGGCTGTGCGAAGGATATCAAGACGAACACGCTGCTGTCGCGGACACCGGTATCGGTGGGAACGCTTGCGGCAAACCGGATCGAAGCATTTTTGCGCGAACACGGAGGCGGTACCGTCCTTTTGGTGGGGATTACCGGGAAAATCGGAAGCATTTTGGCGAAGAATCTTCTGGACAAGGGAATCCGGGAGATTATCGGGACGACGCGCAGGCATGCGGGGCTTGTGAGCATCTGTCAGAACAGCGAAGTGCGGATGGTGGATTTTGCGGACCGCTACCGCTGTGCAAAGGAAGCCGCCGTGGTTGTCAGTGCGACCGCGGGCCCGCACTATACGTTTCTTGCCGAGGGTGTCCGGACGGCGGCGCAAAGCGGTCGGCCGCGCCTTTTTATCGATATGGCGGTGCCGCGGGACATGGATGCCCAAATCGGCGCCTTGCCCGGGATTACGCTTTTAAATATGGATGATTTTAAACGGATGGCATCCGACAATAATGCGCTTAAGCTGAAAGAGACGGATAAAGCCGGGCTGATCGTCGACGGACATGTGGAGGAGACGGTCAAAAGTATTTCCACGTCCGCGTTTCTCGAAACGCATAAAGAGGCTTTTGCGGAGTTTTCCGAAAAGCCCTTCGGGAGTGTCTTTTACCGGCTGCGGGACGAGCTGTCGGGGGAGCAGTGGAAGGCTCTGCTTGAGGCGGTGGAACGGTTGATGGAGTGAGTATGGCATATTTCCCGTTGTATGTGGATATTGAAAATCAAAAATGCGTGGTTGTCGGCGGCGGGAAGGTTGCCGCCGGAAAAATAAGACAGCTCGCCGCGTTCGGCGCGGATATCACGGTGATTGCGCCCGAAGCCTGCGGGGAGGTGTGTGCGCTCGCACGGCAGCCCGGTATCCTCCTGCGGCAGCGGCGCTTTGCGGCGGCGGATATCGCGGGCGCCGCGCTGGTGGTCGCGGCCACCGATGACGAGGCGGTGAACCGGCAGGTGTCGGCGCTCTGCGGCAGGGCGAAGATTCCCGTCAATGTGGTTGACGAAAAGGAGCTGTGCAGCTTTTATTTCCCGGCGATTGTGCGGCGGGGCGAGGTGGTGGTCGCGGTGTCCACCGGCGGCGAGAGCCCGGCTCTTGCGGCGCGCCTGCGAAAGGAGCTGGAGACCTGCGTGCCGGAGCGCTGCGGCAGGGCGGCGGAGACGCTCGGCGCAATCAGGGAGACGGTAAAAGCGCAGGTGCCGCAGGCATCCGCGAGAAAGCGGGTGTTTGAGCGGCTGCTCGACCGTTTCCTCGCACAGGACGCGCTGTCCGAAGCGGACGTGCGCGGCGTGGTCGAGGAGGAACTGCGCGCCGCTGCGGCCCCGGAGGGAGCGGGCAAAGAGAAGGAGGAGTGAATGGAAGCGGTCATACCGGAGAAGCTGAAAATAGGAACGAGAGGAAGCCTGCTGGCTCTGGCGCAGACGGACTTGTTTATCGAGGCGGTGCACCGCGTGTATCCCGGGCTCGTCTGCGAGAAGGTGATCGTCAGGACGACCGGGGATAAAATACCGGACCGTCCGCTTGCGGCGTTCGGCGGAAAGGGCGTATTTGTGACGGAGTTTGAGGAGGCAATCCGGCGCGGGAGCATTGACTGTGCGGTGCATTCCGCAAAAGATATGCCGACGGAGCTGGCAGAGGGGCTTTCGATTGTGTGCGTGCTGCCCAGAGAGGATGTCCGTGACGTGCTGGTCGTGCGCCGGGGCACGGATATCCGGGCGCTGCCGCAGGCGGTGATCGGAACCGGGAGTCTGCGCAGGCAGGTACAGGTTGCGGACTGTTATCCGAATGCGGTGTTTGCGCCTCTGCGCGGCAACGTTCCCACGCGGATGGAAAAACTGCGCGCGGGGGAGTATGACGGGATTGTGCTTGCGGCGGCGGGGCTGAAACGTTTGGGGCTTGCGGCGGAGGCGGATATCGACTGTATTTATTTCGACGAGAAAACCGTGATTCCGGCGGGCGGGCAGGCCGTCATTGCGGTGGAGGGCAGAGCGGACGGCACGCAGTCATTTCTGGGCCGGCTGACAGACGTGCGGGCCGCGGCGGAGCTTGAGACGGAGCGCCTGATTTTAAAGAAACTGAATGCCGGGTGCCATGAGGCGGTCGGCGTGTATGCCAGACTCTGCGGTGCGGCCGGGGAGGCGCAGCCCAAGGCGGAGCGTGCGCTCTGCATCCGCGCGATGCGTGAAAAGGACGGAGTGATGCGGCGGCGGGAACTCTGCGGTGCGGCCGGGGAGCGGTATGCGCTTGCGGAGCAGATGGCAGAGCTGCTGCGTGCGGAGGCGGAATAAATGGGAAAAGTGACATTGGTGGGCGCAGGGCCGGGGGATGTCTCCCTGCTCACCGTCCGGGGACTGGAAGAATTAAGAAAGTGCGACGCCGTGGTCTATGACAGGCTTGCCGCGGCGGAGCTGCTTTGCGAAGTGCCGGCAAACTGTGTCCGCATCTATGTAGGAAAGGAGCCGGGCGCTCACACATACGGCCAGGAGGAAATCAACCGGATTCTCGTCGAATGCGCGGGAAAGTACCGGCATGTGGTGCGGTTAAAGGGCGGGGACCCCTTTGTGTTCGGCCGCGGCGGCGAGGAGCTTGCGGCGCTGCGGGCGGCAGGGATTCCCTGCGAGGCGGTTCCGGGCATCACTTCGGCGGTCGCGGCGCCGGAGCTCGCGGGAATCCCGGTCACACACAGGGGGCTTGCGCGCAGCTTTCATGTGATTGCCGGGCATACCGAAGAGGGGATGCCGGCAGATGAGGATTACCGGAAGCTGGCAGGTCTTAAAGGCACCCTCGTTTTTCTGATGGGGCTTGCGAATCTCGGGCACATCGCGCGGCAGCTGATAAAGTACGGAAAGAGTCCGGATACGCCGGCGGCGGTGATTGAGAAGGGGGCGACGCTGCAGGCGCGGACGCTGCGCGGTCCGCTCGGCGAACTGGAAGAGAAGGTGCGCGCGGCCGGTGTTACGGCGCCTGCTGTCATTGTAATCGGGCCGGTTGTCGGCCTTGCGGCTGTGCCGGACGCGGTGCCGGTGTATGCGGTCGGAACGCGGCGGACGCTCGAAGCGTTTCGCGGACAGATAGAGGAACGCGGCGGACGTCTCGTGCCGCTGATTGAAATGCGGACGTCTGCGGCAGCGCAGCAGCCGCAGCTTCGGCGGGAGATTGCGCGGATCGCGGAGTATGACTGGGTCCTGTTTGCGAGCAAGCAGGCCGCGGAACAGTTTTTTGCTGCGTTTGACGCGGCGGATGCGGATATCCGGTCGCTCGGCGGCTGCAGGTTCGGCGTGATTGGGCCTGGGACCGCGGGCGCGCTGCGGGAGCGGGGAATCCATGCGGACTTTGCGGCGCAGACGGCGGATGCGGAGCATTTCGGAAGGGCGTTCGCACAGCGCTTTGGATCGGAGCGTCCGCGGGTGCTACTCCCGCGGGCCGTCCGCGGAAATCCCGTTCTGCCCGAACTGCTTGCGGATGCGGGATGCGCGGTGTGCGCGCCCGCGGTGTATGACGTGATGCCGCATCGGGTGTGTGAGTTCTCGGCGCTTGGGGAGGATGCGCGGATTGCTTTTTTCAGCGCCTCCGGCGTGGAAGCATTTTTTTCGGCGCTTGCGGAGGGTGGATATAAGCCGCCCGCGCACGGCAGGTTTTACTGCATCGGGCCGCAGACAAAAGAGGCGCTTTTTGCGGCGCTTGCAGCAGATGCGCGCGGGGGGCTGCCGCTTTCGGAAGCGTCCGGCGCCGCGGGAGAGCAGGAGGCGTTTCGGGAGCGGATTGCCGCGGCAAAAGAGCCGACTGCGGAGGCGCTTGCGCGTTTGGTGACGGATGATTTTGCACGGTGAAACGTGTGCATATGAAAAGAGGCTGAATATGAATCGATTGAGAAGACTGCGGGTAAATGAGACGATGCGGAGGCTGGTGCGCGAGACGCGGGTGGACCGGAGCGATCTGGTATATCCGATGTTTGTGGCGGAGGGGGAGAATATCAAAAATCCCATCAGTGCGATGCCGGGGATTTATCAGTATTCCGTGGACCGAATTGATGAGGAGATACGGCGGGTGGAAGACGCAGGCGTGAGCGCGGTGCTGCTGTTCGGGATTCCGGCGCATAAGGATGAGGTCGGGAGCGAGGCATACAGCGATGAGGGCGTGACGCAGCGCGCCATCCGCCGGATTAAAGAGATTGCGCCGAAGCTGCTCGTGATTGCGGATATCTGTCTGTGCGAGTACACCTCTCACGGGCACTGCGGCCTTGTCTGCGGGGAGGAGATTTTAAATGACGAGACGCTGCCGCTTCTGGCGAAGATGGCCGTGTCCATGGCGCGTGCCGGAGCGGACGTTGTCGCGCCGTCGGACATGATGGACGGGCGCGTGGCGGTTATCCGGGAGGCTCTGGACGCGGAAGGGTTTAAAAATACAATGATTATGGCTTACAGCGCAAAGTTTGCCTCCGGCTTTTACGGCCCGTTCCGCGAGGCCGCGCACTCCGCGCCGGGCTTTGGGGACCGGAAGACCTATCAGATGGACCCGGCAAACCGCCGAGAGGCTGTCCGCGAGTGTCTGACGGATATCGGAGAGGGAGCGGATGTGATTATGGTAAAGCCGGCGCTGGCGTACCTGGATATTGTCAGGGAAGCCGCGGACCGCACGGACTGTCCGATTGCGGCGTACAATGTCAGCGGAGAGTATTCCATGGTAAAGGCTGCGGCCGCAAACGGCTGGATTGACGAGCGGAAGGTCGTGATGGAGATTCTCTGCGGCATCAAGCGCGCGGGGGCAAAGATTATCATTACTTACCATGCGCTCGACGCGGCACGGTGGCTGCGGGAAGAGGAATGGGGAAACGGGGGAGCGTAAAATGCGGTTTGCGAAATCGGAAGAGTTGTTTGAACAGTCGAAGAGGAGGATTCCGGGCGGCGTCAACAGTCCGGTGCGGGCATATCAGGCAGTGCATCGCCATCCGGTCTTTATCGACCGCGCGGCGGGGGCATATATCTGCGACGCGGACGGAAATTCTTATGTGGATTATGTCTGTTCCTGGGGGCCGTGTATTCTGGGCCACGCGCACCCCGCGGTCGTTGCGGCGGTGCAGGAGGCGTGTGCGCGGGGGCTGACCTACGGCGCGCCGACGGCCGGTGAGCTTGCGCTTGCGGAGCTGATTTACGAGTGTATGCCGTCGATGGAGGTTTCCCGGCTGGTGAGTTCCGGCACGGAGGCGGTGATGAGCGCAGTCCGTGCGGCGCGGGGATTTACGGGGCGTGATAAAATTATTAAGTTCCGGGGCTGCTATCACGGTCATTCCGACGGGCTTTTGGTGCGGGCGGGCTCCGGCGCGCTGACTCAGTCGGCGCCGGACAGCATGGGGGTTCCGGCGGATTACACAAAGCATACGCTGATTGCGGAATATAATCACCCGGAGACGGTGCGGGAGCTGTTTGAAAAAAATCCCGGTGAGATAGCCGCCGTCGTGGTGGAGCCGGTGGCCGCGAATATGGGGGTGGTGCTCCCGGAGCCGGGATTTCTGGAATTTCTGCGCGGGATTACGAAAGACCGCGGCGCGCTTTTGATCTTCGACGAGGTGATTACGGGGTTCCGTCTTGGCTTAGGCGGTGCGCAGGAGCTGTTCGGCGTGAAGCCGGATCTGACGACGCTCGGGAAAATCATCGGCGGCGGCATGCCGGTCGGAGCGTACGGCGGACGAAAAGAAATTATGGATCTGGTCGCTCCCGTCGGGCCGGTCTATCAGGCGGGAACGCTCTCCGGAAATCCGGTTGCGACCGCGGCGGGGATTGCGACGATAAAGATTCTGCGGGATACGCCGGGACTTTATGAGAAACTTGCCGCGTACGGCGGGCGCATGGCGGGCTGCGTGCGGGAGAGCCTCGGCGCATCCGTGTGCGTCAATCAGATCGGTTCTCTGCTCTGCGTGTTCTTTACCGGGGAGCGGGTGACGGACTATGAGAGCGCGACGGCCTCGGATGTGAGCGCATATGCGCATTATTTCAATTATATGCTGGAGCAGGGGATCTACCTGGCGCCTTCCCAGTACGAGGCAATGTTTGTCTCCGCGGCCCACGGGGAGGAGGAATTTGAGAAAACCTGCGCGGCCGTAAAAGGATTTGCGCAGATTTAAGACAAAAAACTATCAAAAGGTGTACCTTTTGATAGTTTTTTCTATGTGTAAATTTATCATACGGGGCGCCAAAAGGCAACATTTTTTTCCGGAAATCACGGATTCTTTCGGCCTGTTTTGCGGATTTTTGCAGAATATCCGCGCTTTTTTGCGAACGGTCAAAAAGTACACCTTTTGAGGAGAGCAGAAAGTCGGCATATCAGGGAGTCGTCAAAAGGTACACCTTTTGAGGAAAGCGGGGAAAAGCGGCATGACGGGGGGAATTCTGGCATTATTATGGATGTTCTGGACGGTAACGATATGGATGTTCGAGCGTTTCGCGGCAGGAAATCGGGAAGAGAGAATCGAACACGGGAAAAAATGGCTGTTTGCCGCGCTGTCCGGAGTGCCGATGACACTGCTGACCTGCAGTTTCTGGTGGCTGGCGGCCTTATTTGTGATCGCGGCGGGAGCCGCGGTTATGAGAAAGGCGGCTTACGGGGCGCCGCTTGTGCTGGCGGCAGCCCTGGCGGTCGCGATTGTGACCGCAGTGTTCGGGAGTGCGGTCCGTTCCTTTTAACGATTTGACAAGAAAAACTTGACAATAGTCTGAAATCGTACTATAGTAACAAAAAGTACGATTTCAGACTATATTTTTGCGCTGAAACGATGACACGGCAACACAGAAAAGAGGGGTTTATGCTTGAAAAAGAGAAGCGTTTCATGAAGGATCTGAGCCGGTGCTACAACGTATCTGACGAGCTGTATCACAGGCTTTCGCTGCACTACGGGATGCCGGACAGCCATCTTTGGGTGCTCTATTCGCTCTACTTCGGAGGGCGGCCCTGCACGCCCAAAGAGCTGGCCGAGACATGGTCTCTGCCGAAACAGACGGTACATTCCGCGCTGAAGGCGCTGCAGCAGGGGGGGTATCTCACGATGCAGCGCTCCGAGGAGAACGGGAGAAACCGGCTGATTTTACTGACGGAGGAAGGGATGAAGCTGGCCGTGCGCGTGATTGAGCCGGTGATTGCGGCGGAGGAGCGGGCGCTCGCATGCCTTGACATGGAGGAGCAGCGGCAGCTCATCGGACTGATGGACAGATACAACAGGGCCCTTCGGGAGGAGCTTGAGGGGCTGATGAGGGAGGTATAAGATTGAAAATTCAATTGTCAAATCATTTTACATACGGAAAACTGCTGCAGTTTACGGTCTCATCGATTGTCATGATGATCGTGACTTCCATGTATTCGATTGTGGACGGGCTTTTTGTGTCAAATCTCGTCGGAGACCTGGCCTTTTCCGCAGTCAATATCGTGTTCCCCGTCACAATGATCGTGGGAGCCGTGGGCTTTATGCTCGGAACAGGCGGAAGCGCCGTGGTGGCAAAGACGCTCGGAGAGGGGAAGGATGCGCTTGCGAACCGCTATTTCTCGATGATTATTGCGGTTGTGGCGGCAAGCGCCGTGGTGCTGAGCGTGCTGAGCATTGTGTTTCTCGAGCCGATTCTGCGTATTTCCGGGGCAAGCGATCTTTTGATGGACGACTGCGTCAGCTACGGGCGCATTATGCTGGGAGGATCGCTGCTGTTTATGCTGCAGGTGGCGTTTCAGAGCTTTCTTGTGGTGGCGGAAAAGCCGCAGCTCGGACTCGCGGTCTCTGTCGCCGCCGGCGTCACCAATATGGCGTTTGACTTTGTGCTTATTCGGATTGCGAATATGGGGATTGCCGGGGCTGCATGGGCGACGGTGCTCGGGTATGTTGTCGCGGGCGGGATTCCGTTTTTCTATTTCCTGTTTTCGAAAAAGAGCCGGATCCGTCTCGTGAAGCCGGGATTTTACGGTCGCGTGCTGCTTAATTCCTGCACGAACGGCTCCTCGGAGATGATGAATAATATTGCGACATCCGTTGTCAGCATCCTGTTTAACGTGCAGCTGATGAAGATGCTCGGAGAGCAGGGGGTTGCGGCTTTCGGGGTGATGATGTATGTGGATTTTGTCTTTGCGAGCACGTTTCTCGGCTTTTCGATGGGGAGCGCTCCGGTTATCAGCTACCACTACGGCGCGGGAAATCACGATGAGCTGAAAAGTCTGTTTCGCAAATGCATGACGATTGTCGGTGTATTTTCCGCGGTGATGGTCGTGGCATCCCAGCTTTTGTGCGAGCCGCTGTCTGCAATTTTCGTGGGATATGACAGGGAGCTTTTGGAGCTGACGGTACACGGTTTTCACATTTTTGCGCTGAATTATCTGGTCTGCGGGGTGAATATCTTTGCATCGGCATTTTTTACGGCGCTCTGCAACGGGAAAATCTCCGCGCTGCTGGCGTTTCTGCGCTCGTTTTTGTTCCGCGGCGGCATGGTGCTGCTGTTTCCGCTGCTGGCGGGCGTGGACGGAATCTGGTTTTCCGTGGCGGGAGCGGAACTTTTGGCTGCAGTCTTTTCGGCAGTGTTTTTTGTGAAAAAGAGAAACGAATATCATTACGCGTAGCGGAAGCGTAACATCTGGGGATGATGAAAGGTCAGATGGAGATTGTTTTTGTAAGACGCTTG
>CAJTOI010000028.1 GCA_910577925.1 uncultured Roseburia sp. | reverse complement strand
TATTTTTTACACAGAAAAGGAGCTGCGCACTAATTACTTAGTGCGACAGCCCCTTGTTTTGTCGGAACTGTCTTGACAAACCGACCAAAGGTATGATAATATAAATACATACTAATAGTATGTAAGGGGAGGGGGGAGAGACCGTGGCACGGAATAAGCACCCGGAAGAAACCGTGCAGTTAATTTTAGATACCGCATTTCGTCTGTTTATCGAAAAGGGATATGAGCGTACGTCTATTCAGGATATAATCGATCATCTGGGAGGCCTCAGCAAAGGTGCCATCTATCATCATTTCAAGTCAAAGGAAGATATTCTGGTTGCGGTTACCGACAGGATGACGGCGGAATCGAATCAGATGCTTGCGGTCATCCGTGACCGTTCTGACCTGAACGGTAAAGAAAAGCTGAAGACAATTTTTAAGGAATCCATCAGACGGCCTGTACAGAACGACATTTTTACGGTAGCTCCGGATTTTCATAATAACCCGAAGCTTCTTTTCAGTCTTTTGTACGATACGATGGAAAATGCGGCTCCGAATTATATTTTACCGATTATAGAGCAGGGGATTTCAGACGGCTCCATTCAGACAGAATATCCGGAGCAATTGTCGGAATTGATTTTGCTTGCGGCAAATGTGTGGGTGAATCCGATGATCTTTGACAGCTCCGAGGAAGAATCCTGCCGTAAATTCATGGTGTTCAGTCAGATGATGCAGGGATTCGGACTGGATATTGTGGACGATGAAATATTGGAGAGACTGCAGGAGCTGACCGCGATCTATCAGAAGCGTAAATAGACAGAAGATACGCCTCGGCGGAAATTTTGCGGTCAGGAAAAAGGGACTGTCGCATTTGCGCAGGTAATTACGGGCATGTGAGCCAAGCGTTGATGCGATATCCTATTTTTTTACCAGTATACATACCGACGACCGGTATTATAAAGAGAAAAAGAACAAAAAATGGAGGATTGGAATGAATCAAAAACTGTTTTCAAAAGATTTTACTTTCGTTGTCATCGGCCAGATTATTTCGCTGTTCGGGAACGCAACCATAAGATTTGCGCTGCCGCTGTATCTGTTAAATCTCACAGGATCTTCGGCGCTTTACGGAGTCGTTACGGCATGCGCTTTTATTCCGGCCATTCTGCTTTCGCCTGTCGGCGGCATTGTCGCGGACAGAGTGAATAAGAGAAATATTATGGTAACCTTGGATTTCTTTACGGCGGCCGTTATCGTAACCTTTTTCCTGCTTAAGAATGAGTGGAATCCGGTTCCGCTCCTGACGGTTACGCTGATGCTCCTTTATGGGATTGCGGGAGCATATCAGCCGGCCGTGCAGGCGAGCATCCCCGCACTGGTCAGTCAGGAAAATTTTATCGCGGCAAATTCCGTCGTGAATGCCGTCAGTTCGTTTGCCTCCCTGGCAGGTCCCGTACTCGGAGGCGTTTTATACAGTGCGTACGGATTGGATCCCGTATTGTGGGTTTGTACGGTTTGTTTTACGCTGTCGGCCGTTATGGAAATTTTTATTAAGATACCGTTTCAAAGACAGCCGTCGGACGGCGGTGTATTAAAGACGGCAAAAACGGATTTTGCGGAGAGTATTCGCTTTATCCGAAGGGAAAAACCTGTTATCGGAAAAGTCCTTCTTTCCGTCTGCGGGATGAATCTGTTTCTGTCTGCAATGATTCTTGTGGCAATGCCGTATCTGATAACGGAGGTATTGCATTTAGAAGCGGCGCAGACAAACCGGCTTTACGGTTTTGCGGAGGGTGCATTGGCGGCAGGCGGGCTGGCAGGCGGGATAGGCGCAGGCATTTTCGCGGACAGACTGGCGATTCAAAAAGCCGGAAATTCGATGATCGTCTGTGCGGCGTGTGTATTTCCTGTCGGTGTGTCACTGCGGTTGTTTTCATCCGGAATGATCAACTATTTTGTGATAACCGTGTGCTGCTTTTTTGTGATGGTATGTTCCTCAGTTTTTACGGTGCAGATGATGTCTTTTGTTCAAACGGAAACACCCCGGAATTTAATCGGAAAGGTGATGGCGGTCATCCTTACCGTCTCGATGTGTGCACAGCCGCTTGGGACCGCATTGTACGGCGTCCTGTTTGAACTCTGCAGAGGATTTGAATATGCGGTTGTCTTATTTTCGGGAATTGTGTCGCTGATGATTGCCGTCGGCACAAGAAAGCTTCCGATGGGAAGGGATATTTGACGTTTCGGCGTGAAAATTTTGAAAGAATAAAAAAATACGACTTTTTTTACAAAACCTGCACATACTGTAAAAAAGCAGCGGAGGTAGGAACGAATGGATGTAAAAAAAGAACAGCAGCAGAAAAAATATAACGATTATGTCAAGCAGATTACCCCGACGCATAATCTTTGGCTCAATATGCTCAAAGCGTTTGTGACGGGCGGGGTCATCTGCTGTATCGGGCAGTTTATCCTGAACACGGCAGTGTCCTACGGGCTTGATAAGGATACGGCGGGCAGCTGGTGCTCGATGCTACTGATACTGCTGTCAATTATTCTAACAGGACTTAATATTTATCCGTCGATTGCAAACTGGGGAGGCGCAGGCGCACTGGTGCCGATTACCGGCTTTGCAAACGGTGTGGCGGCTCCGGCGATTGAGTTTCAGAAAGAGGGACAGGTGTTCGGCATCGGCTGTAAAATATTTACGATTGCAGGGCCGGTGATTTTATACGGGATCTTTTCAAGCTGGGTTGCGGGAGTGATTTACTGGATCCTGCATTTGTACGGGATGGTGTAAACCGGAGAAACAGACAAAATTTTAACGGCAATTCTCCTGGCAACAATCTATGAGGCCGTTTTCGCGGCCTCATGTTCATGTAAATAATAAGCTCATAAACGGTGCAGGCGCCTGTTTTACGGCTGCAGGGAAAGCCAGTTTTTCAGGTCTTCGTCGCAGGAATCGACCAAGCTGCCTTTCAGGGAAAGGCCGTCTTCCACATCCGCTGTGGGACAGAGCTTTCTGATATCCCCGACACTTCGCGCCATGCCGCTCCCCTCATTGGTGCAAAACGGGTAAATTTTTTTCCCTGTGAAATCAAAATGCTCTAAAAACGTAAATACCGGCATCGGAATCGTGCCGCAGTAATTGGGATATCCCAGGAAAATCTGATCATATTCGTCAATGCCGTCCGGAAATGAGACGAGGCCGGGTCTGGCATTCTCGTCAAAATGCCGTTTGGCTTCTTTCACGCACTCTCTGTAATTGTCCGAGTACGGTGTCTCCATCTGAATCTCAAACAAGTCGGCCCCGGTAAGCTGCCGTAATTTTTCGGCAGCGATTTTTGTGTTTCCGATATCGACGAAACGGAACTCCCCGCCGAAATAATTTTCACCTGCTCTTGAAAAAAATGCGATCAATGACTTCCCCATTCGATACCCCTCCGTATGCTTTTGTATTTTATAAATAAATTATATGTCAGGGAACCCCAAAAGGCAAGCCGGGAATCTGTTTTCCCGATTCCCGGCTGATAAGAAATTACGGATTTTGCTGATGGCTTGCCTGAATCCAGCGCTCTTTGAAGCGGAGTACCTGCGGCATCGAACATCCGGTATACATACAGATTTTTTCCAGAGGTTCATTTTCTGCGAGCATATTTTCCACAAAACGCAGAGTAGCTTTTTCAAGTCCCTGCTCAAGTCCCTGCTCGCGTCCTTCGGAAAGTCCTTTTTCATGGGCTTGTGCGAGAATCTTATCCGTTTCTAATTCTAAAACTTTACCACCCATAATATCACCAATCCTTTCTTTTAATGTCTGCTCTGATTTCAGGATATAATCGGAAATTCGTTCTGTCAATTCGGCGAGACGGGTCAATACGGCTGCATCCCTGTCGTCCGGAAGTGCATTTTTTAATTGAAAGCGAATCTTTTCATATTCGGCAAGCAGCCGGGATATTTTTTCGGGATTTTTTGCAAGATCCGGAAGCTCTTTTTCGTACCGCATGATATAAAACGGCAGGAAGAAAAGAAGCCGTTTTCGAAAAATCTCTTCTCTGGTATATTCCTGAAGCTTAATTATCGGCGTGAGGTAAAGAAAATGCCGGTTGTCGGGCAGATTGACCTTTACCTTGAGCACATCCGGTGTGTGCACCGTATGACGCAGATAAAGCACACAGGAATGCGGAAAATTGATTTCATAGGTTTCGTTTGTATGCGCAGCATTTTCCAGGGCTATTGCGAAATCATATTCGATCATGCGAATGCTCATATTTCCTTTGGGACGGCTCTCGCATTCCAGATGATACAATTTATCACAGATGCCGAAATAAGAGTCAGTGATGATTTCACCGGATTTTGTATGGTGCTCATTGCGGTATTGATCAATTTCTTCCTCTTCTGAGTAAGAAGTGTGAAATATTTCGTTGATGACCGGAATGACAAGGTGCGGCATTTTTTCTAACATAGTGCGGAATACATCGTCAAATATGGTGTTATCAGTATGCATAGATATCTCCTTTATTATAGCAGAAAGTGTTCCAAAGAGAAAGAAAAAGACGAATACGCTTTTTGTGCGGGAAGAAAAGGCGGGGAATTTGTGCAGGACTGTCCGTCTTGCCAAAGAGTTGTGGATAGGCTGATTTTCAACATTAAAACAGAAAAATAATTTTTGATTTAAGAAATAATAAGAAGCGGAATCATGAATAAAACACGGGGATACAAGGAGAAAAATATATTTGTAATGTTTTTATATATCTGGAATAACAAGAAAAAAAGAAAAAATTAAAAGAGAATTTAATTAATTTAACAACTCGAAGACAGAATATCTGCGGCAGGGACGGATGTCTGTCACATGTCAGTGCCCTGCCGCAGGTTTTTTATTTCAGAAATCCGTTTACGATCTGTTCCTCGGCTTCCTGCTCGGTGAGTCCTAAGGTCATCAGCTTGATCAGCTGTTCCCCGGCAATTTTGCCGATGGCCGCCTCGTGAATCAGACTTGCCTCCGTGCAGGAGGCGGACAGCCGGGGACTCGCGAGCACCTTCGCGTCGTCCATGATAATCGAATCACATTCGCTGTGGCCTGCGCAGGCGGCATTTCCGTTTAACACGCTGATAAACTCCTGTTTGCTTTTGTCTTTTGCGACGGTGCGGCTGATGATATTGCAGCTGCAGCCTTCTCCGTTTAAATCGGCGGTGAAATCCGAAACGGCGGACTGGGTCCCGGTGGTCATAACCTTTTCGTGGATAACGAGACTGGAACCGGCCGCGAGCACCGCAGTGGTTTTGCGGACGGTGTCGTCAATACCGGATATCTGTGTCGCTTCCATCTCCATGGATGCCCCCTCTTCCAAAAAGACTTCGGTGGTGGGATTCATCACGCGCTTGCCGCGCTCTGCATCCCCGCCGCCTTCCCCGTAATGCTTTTCGATGTAACGCACTTTTGCGTTTTTTCCGACGCGGAAGCTGTGAATCCCGGAATGCTCGCTGTCTGAGCCGCCGCAGCTGTGGATGCCGCAGCCTGCGATAATCACGATATCGCAGTCCTCACCGATAATGAAATCATTGTATACCATCTCTTTTAAACCGGCCTCGGATAATACCACGGGGATGTGGACGCTCTCGTTTTTGGTGCCGGGTTTGATGATGATATCGATCCCCGGCTTGTCTGTTTTTGTCACGATATCAATATTGGCCGTGGTGTTCCGTGCGGCGCTTTTCCCGTTCGCGCGGATATTGTAGGCGCCGACCGGAAGCGCGTCGAGTTCCGCGACTTCTTTTAAAAGACTCATCTGGATTGCATCTATCGCCATTTATCTTACCTCCAACTTTTCGTTTAATACCTGACAGGTCGTTGCGGTATTTGCGAGAAGCCCCGGAAGAATCTCTTCCCGGCTGCCGTATTGCTCCATGCGCCCGTCTTTGATATACACGATTTTGTCCGCAATATTTAAAATCCGCTCCTGGTGGCTGATAATTAAAATACTGCCTCTGGTCTGCTGGTACATTTTTTCGAAAACGCGGATTAAATTCTGAAAGCTCCACAGGTCGATGCCTGCCTCCGGCTCGTCGAAAACGCTAAGGCCTGTCCCGCGTGCGAGTATCATCGCTATTTCGATGCGTTTCATCTCGCCGCCGGAAAGGCTGTCGTTTAATTCTCTGTCCATGTAATCCCTCGCGCAGAGTCCTACCTCGGAGAGAATCTCGCAGCTGTCGTTTAAGCCGGAACCGCGGCCGGAAGCAAGCGCGAGCAGATCCTTTACGCGCAGTCCCTTAAATCGGACCGGCTGCTGAAACGCATAGCTGATGCCGCGGTTTGCGCGCTCGGTGACAGACAGGTCGGTGATATCTTCCCCGTCCAAAAAAATCTGCCCGGCCGAGGGCCGGTTGATGCCGGCAATGATTTTTGCGAGTGTGGATTTACCGCCGCCGTTCGGGCCGGTAATCGCAACGAATCTATCGTCAATCTTTAAACTGATATCCTGTAAGATTTCTTTTCCGTCCTCCGCATCGTAAGATATATTTTTAAGTTCGAGCATAGTAAAATCCTTTCTGTAACCTGCAAGTTTGGTTGTCATCCGGGAAAATTATACCGTAGATTTTGTCTACTGTAAAGAATCGGTTCACAGAAAACCGAAATGCGCAAGCGCCTGACAGATTCCGTCCGCGCCGGCATTTGCGGTCACGTAGGAGACCTGTTCTTTCAGCGATTCGGGATATGCGTTTCCCATGGCGATACTGTTTTGCACACAGGAAAGCATCGGCAGGTCGTTGCTGCTGTCCCCAAATGCGTAAGCGTCTTCAAGCGGGACGCCATAGTAATCAAGGACATACCGCAGCCCGGTTGCTTTGGAATAGCCGTGCGGCACAAATTCACGGAAATTTCCGCCGCGGTCTATGCAGGTGAAATACAGGTCGCTGACGTTTCGGAAAGCGGCAAGCTGCTCCGGCTCAAGAAACCAGAGCACAAATTTGTCCATGCGAAAATCCGGGGACAAAAGATCCCGCGGCATTGCGTAGCCTCTGTCTAAAAAAGCCTGATACTGGCGGCGTGCGCCGGGGTGGGACAGCGGCCGAGAAAGGTCAAAGGCCACGGCGTCCCTGGATTCCGTCAGCAGATCCACACCGGTTTCGCGCGCGCATGCTACGATTTCTGCGATCACGGCAGGGGGCTGTGTGACGGAGAGGATCTCCTTTTTGCCGCAGTAGATATTTGTTCCGCAGCCGCAGACATAACCGTCGAAGCCGATTTCGCGGAACCGGGATTCGACATTCTGGAAACAGCGTCCGGTATTGATAAACATCAGATTTCCGTTTTCTCTTGCGGCCCGGATTGCATCCGCGGCACTTTTGGGAACCGTGCCGTCCGTCTCGGAGGTCAGAGTTCCGTCTATATCAAAAAATACGATTTTTCTCATAATCTAAAAGCTCCGTTTTCAATCAGTGGTATCCGTACCCTTGTTCACCGCGGGTACCATTGTAGGACAAATTGCATGGCTTGTCAAAGCAAACATCTTTCATGCGGCGCTTGCTTTTTGCGGAAAGGTGCCGCAAAATGGAAGCGGAGAGATACGAAAGAACAGAGAGGGAGGACACGGAACATGACGAACGGGGAGATTCGGGCGTTTTTGCTGGAACACGCGGAGCGGGAATACCGCCAATTCAGCGCGGGGCTGATCCCGCAGGGAAAGGAGATGCTCGGCGTGCGGATTCCGGTGATACGCGGTCTGGCAAAGCAGATTGCGAAAGGGGACTGGAGAGAGTACCTTCGCACGGCGGAGAACGATTTTTTTGAGGAGACCATGCTGCAGGGGCTGGTGATTGGATACGCAAAAGCGGATATCGAAGAAATTCTGTCATTTGCGGCGGAATTTATCCCGAAAATCAATGACTGGTCGGTCAATGACAGTTTCTGCACTACCTTTAAAATTGCGCAGAAGCACCGTGAGCGTGTCTGGGATTTCCTGATGGGGTATAAGGATGTGCAAAAAGAGTTTTCGCAGCGTGTCGTGGCGGTGATGCTGATGGATCATTTCCTGACGGAAGAATACATCGACCGTGTGCTTGCGGTCTGGGATGCGCTCGGGCATGAGGGGTATTACCGGAAGATGGGGGTTGCATGGGGCGTGGCGGCTGCCTACGCCAAATTTCCCGAACAGACCCACGCCTTTCTGCTGAACAATCATCTGGATGATTTCACTTACAATAAATCGATTCAAAAAATGATAGAATCCTACCGGATTGCGCCGCAGCAAAAAGAAATCCTGCGCACAATGAAACGCAGGTAAAATCGTTTTTCAGAAATTATCTGCGTTAAGTCTCCGGTGCTGTGTTTGTGGATGAAGCAGGCTTTTTGCGTATCACGTTTAAATCCAGAAGTTTATTTACGGCATTCTGCAGCTCCGGATGGCTGCGATAAGACTCAATCAATGCGCGCTCCGAGGATGTGACTTGAAAACAGGAATTATCTCCGGAATATCCAAATACGGAGAGAACATCTGTGATATTATACATTTCGCAGAGGGTCAGAAGCATATCCGCACTCGGATTTGCCTGTCCGCTTTCCCAGCCGTAAATCGTTTTCGGCGCGACTTCAAGAGAGCGTTCGCGCAGCATAAGAGAAACGTCGTTTACCGTGTAATGGTTACGTTTGCGATATTCTTTTAAAACCCGTGGAATATATTCGTTTCGCATTGCTTTTACCTCATAAAGAAATCATATATTACCGTTATTTACCCAGTCAAATAATTCTGCCCGACAAAGAAAACGGCAAATGAAATTCTGGCGCGTTAAGTAGTATGGATAAAAGAAAACGATATTATTCATACTAAAGAAAACGAATTTTTAAGGCGAAACGGAGGAATTTATGGAGATACGGAAGGGAAAACAGAGCCTTCAGTTTGCGGAGGCTCCCTATATCATAAGCAGTGCAAGTATTGTCGGAAAAAAGGAAGGGGAAGGTCCTCTGGGAAGCTGCTTTGACGTGGTGGGAGAGGATGACAAGTTCGGACAGAATACCTGGGAAGAGGCGGAGAGCACGCTCCAGAAGGAAGCATTTACGATGGCGGTCGGAAAGGCCGGGCTGAAACCACAGGACATCAGGTACCTGTTTTCCGGGGATCTGCTCGGACAGAACATTGCAACCTCGTTTGGGCTGATGGATTGCCAGGTGCCGCTGTTCGGGCTGTACGGCGCCTGCAGTACCTGCGGCGAAGCGATGTGTCTTGGAGCGATGTGCGTGGCGGCAGGCTATGCGGACTATGTGGTGGCGATGACGTCGAGTCATTTTGCAAGTGCGGAGAAACAGTTTCGGTTCCCGCTTGAGTACGCGAATCAAAGACCCCTGTCGGCCACCTGGACGGTCACGGGCAGCGGCGCCTATGTACTAGGAAAGCAGCGCGGCAAAGCGCGGATCACCGGGATTACGACCGGAAAAATTGTGGATTACGGAATCAAAGATTCGATGAACATGGGAGCGGCGATGGCGCCGGCCGCGGCGGACACGATATGTCAGCACTTCGAGGATTTTGCGCGAGGCGCGAAAGAGTATGACAAAATAATTACCGGAGATCTGGGGACGGTCGGACAGGAAATTCTGCAGGATCTGTGCCGGCAGAAAGGGCATGACATCGCCGGGCTTCACGAGGACTGCGGGATCGAGATATACGATGCTAAGAAGCAGGGGACGGGAGCGGGCGGTTCCGGCTGCGGGTGCTCCGCGGTGACGATGGCGGGACATTACCTGAAAAAAATCGAGTCGGGAAAATGGAACCGCGTCCTGTTTGTGCCGACCGGAGCGCTGCTGTCGACCGTTTCTTTTAATGAAGGAAAGACGGTGCCCGGGATCGCGCATGCGGTGGTGATTGAACATGCATAAGAAAGGGGAATCTTTATGGATTATTTGAAGGCGTTTTTGATCGGCGGCGCAATCTGTGCGCTGGTGCAGATTCTGATGGAAAAGACAAAGCTTCTGCCGGGCAGGATTATGGTGCTTCTGGTGTGTCTGGGCGTGGTGCTCGGAGCACTGCAGATCTATCAGCCTTTTGTGGAATTTGCGGGAGCGGGCGCGAGTGTGCCGCTGCTCGGATTCGGAAATGTACTCTGGAAAGGCGTCAAGGAAGCGGTGGACCAGTACGGTTTTCTCGGTATTTTTATGGGAGGATTTAAGGCGAGCGCGGTGGGAATTTCATCGGCGCTGATCTTCGGATATATCGCGAGCATTATCTTCCAGCCTCAGATGAAAAAATAAACAGGCCGTGTTTCTGCCAAAAACCCGTGAACCGGAAGAACGGACTTAAAATCGTCTCTTCCCGCGCGCGGGTTTTGTGAGCTTGTCCTTCGGGTTCAGTATTCCGTGCTCTGGGAAACCGGCTTAAAGTATTCGGGATGGCTGTAAACGATATCTGTACTGGAATTAAAGCCGTCATAGATGTGATGGGAAATCAAATCGGCGAGCGCATCGTAATCCTGGCGGGAGATTGCATCCCACATGGAAAGGTGTTCGTCGTACAGAAGCATCAGATTATCCCGGCCGCGCAGATTTAAGAAGGTGCGGAAGCGCTCGTACTGAGAGCTCACCATGCGGAAAAACAGCATTACATTGGTCTTCCCGGCCATCTCGTAGAGCATGCTGTGAAACTCGTTGTCGGAGAGGATAAATGCACGGCTCAGCTCCTCGAGCGAGAGCTCGGATTCGATTAACTCCTTCTGACGCTGCAGGATCAGCCGGATGCGGAATTCCTGCGACTTGTCGTGGTTCTGGGACAAATCCCGGAGGACGGCCTGCTCGAGAACCTCGCGCATATAGAGAATGTCGGAAATCATATCCAGATCGATCAGGGAGACAAATGTCCCGATATGAGGACGGATTTCTAAGAGACCTTCTGAAGCCAAGGTCTTAAAGGCATCCCGGATAGGAGTCCGTGACACTTCATAGCGCGCGGCCGTGTCGATTTCGCTGATGGCGGAACCGGGCGGCAGCTCCAGATGCAGGATCTGTTCTTTGAGCCTGTGATATACAGCCTCGGAAGTACCGGGTTGTCTCTTGGAATTCATAGTGTCCTCCTTGTATCGTTCTGGACTGTATTTTAGATATATTTAAACTATAAAGCCATCGGGTGAAAAAAACAATACATATTTTAAGGAAGAAAGGGAAAATTAGTACTGGAGTTGTGCAAGTGTGACCAAAATACGGAAGTGATACTGTGCATAATGTAAAATTTAAAACAGGCTGTGAAATAGACATTGACACTTGTATACAAGAATGGTATATTTGAATTATAAATGTGCGCAAAATGCTTGAAAATATAGCGTTTTGCGGTTGTATGCAAGTGCGCGGAAAACTGCGTGCGGGTATGTGATGTGGCGCGGGAGACGCCGGATTGGAGGAAAACATGAAATTATCATTTCGTTGGTACGGGGAGGATGACAAGGTTACCTTGGAGAACATCAGACAGATTCCCGGAATGCATTCCATTGTGACGGCAGTGTATGATGTACCTGTCGGTGAAGTGTGGAGCGAGGAGAGCATTGCAAAGTTAAAAGCGCAGGTGGAAGAAGCGGGCATTCATTTTGAGGTGATTGAGAGTATTCCGGTTCATGAGGATATCAAACTTGGCAAGCCGAGCCGCGATAAATATATCGAGAATTACTGCGAGAACATCCGGAGAGTTGCAAAAGCCGGAATCAAATGTATCTGCTACAATTTTATGCCGGTATTTGACTGGACAAGAACCCAGTTGGACCATGTGCTGCCGGACGGTTCCACATCCCTTGTCTATTATCAGGAGCAGGTGGATGCGGTAAATCCGCTGCAGAGCGAGAGCGACCTGACGCTTCCGGGTTGGGATGCAAGCTATTCCAGAGAGGAATTGAAAAATGTCGTTGCGGAATACAATGCGATGTCCGAGGACGATCTGTGGAACAACCTGCAGTATTTTCTCCAGAAAGTGATTCCCGTGGCGGCGGAGTGTGATGTCAATATGGCGATCCACGAGGATGATCCCTGCTGGAGTATCTTCGGCCTTCCGCGCATTATTACCTGTGAGAAAAACATTGACCGTTTCTTAAAGCTGGTGGATGATCCGCACAACGGAATCACCCTGTGTACCGGATCTTTAGGCTGCTCGAATAAGAATGACGTGGCACAGATGGCGGCGAAGTATGCGGCGATGGGAAGGATCCATTTTGCACATTTGCGCAACGTGGCGGTGCTTGACAACGGATTTGAGGAGCGTGCGCACCTGTCCTGCTGCGGTTCGCTTGACATGTACGAGATTGTCAAAGCGCTTCACGAGAACGGGTTTGACGGATATGTGAGACCGGATCACGGACGTATGATCTGGGGTGAGACAGGAAGACCGGGCTACGGGCTTTACGACCGCGCGCTGGGAGCGAATTATATCAATGGGTTGTTTGAGGCAGTTGAAAAGGCATTTCCGCGGGCTTAGGTCTGTGCGGACAATATAAAAATCGGATAGGAGGAACAGGAAATGAAATTACCAATGCAGGTTGATTTGACAGGAAAGGTTGCGGTTGTGACGGGAGCAGGCGGTGTGATCTGTTCTGTGATGGCGGAAGCTCTGGCAGCCAGCGGTGCGAAGGTTGCGCTGCTTGACCTCAATGAAGAGGCGGCGCAGAAGAGCGCGGATGCCATCGTGGCACAGGGTTTTACCGCAAAAGGGTACAAGTGCAACGTGCTTGAGAAGGCAAGTATCGAGGCGGCGAGAGAAGCGATTACGGCTGATTTCGGAACCTGCGATATCCTGGTAAACGGAGCGGGCGGAAACAATCCGAAGGCAACCACGGACGACGAGTACTTTAAAGCGGAAGATATGGGAGAGATGAAGACGTTCTTTGATCTGGACCCGGACGGCGTTTCCTTTGTATTCAGCTTGAATTTCATGGGAACATTGCTTCCGACGCAGGTATTTGCGCAGGATATGGTTAAGAAAGAGGGAGCGAATATCATCAATATCGCATCCATGAACGCGTACACGCCGCTGACGAAGATCCCGGCATACTCGGGAGCAAAGGCTGCTATCGTGAATTTTACCGAGTGGCTTGCGGTGCATTTCTCCAAGGTCGGCGTTCGCTGCAACGCGATTGCACCGGGCTTTTTGTCAACGGCACAGAACCGCGCGCTGCTCTTTAACGAGGACGGCACGCCGACGGCGAGAACCGGCAAGATTTTGGCGGGCACGCCGATGGAGCGTTTCGGGGAGCCGGAAGAGCTTGTGGGAGCGCTCTTGTTCCTCGCATGCACGGAGGCAAGCGCTTTTGTCAACGGCGTATGTATTCCGGTTGACGGAGCATTCGCAGCGTACTCCGGAGTCTAGCGCGAAAAGAAAATCTAACACTCACGCCAGAGGGCGTTTCGTGAAGATTTTCTACGATTCCGCAAAGCGGAATCTATTCACACAGAAGAACGCCCTTTGGGCGTTCCTCGCGCGTGTAATATTGGAAGAGCGGAAGCGGGATCTATTCAACGCGTGTGTAGGATTCGCGGGATTGCATAAAATAAAAAAGAGTGTCGGTTTGCCGACACTCTTTTTTAAATCCGTAGTTTGCAATATCTTAATCAAGAAATAAAAGACTAGTTCTATTTAAAGAAAAAGGTACATGAAACGAGATTAAAGCGTTGGTGGTAAAATTATTTTACCACAGTTACGTTTGTTGCCTGAGGTCCTTTGGAGCCTTCTACGACATCGAACTCTACTGCAGCGCCTTCCTCGAGGGATTTGAATCCTTCCATGTTAAGCCCTGAGTAGTGTACGAATACGTCATTTCCCTGCTCGTCGGAAATGAATCCGTAACCTTTTTGGTTGTTAAACCATTTTACTGTACCTTTCATCAAAAAGTACCTCCAAAACATAATACTGACCATAGTCACCTACAGCTATAAGTACTATAACACAATGATTTAGAATTGTAAAGCGAGAAATTAAAGTTCGGAGAAACTGATTTCATGGCTTTTTAAAAATCGTTTTACCAGGGAATCCCACTCCTGCTCGAGACTTTTGTCGGTCGAGAAAATGCGGTATGACACGCCCGTCGTCAGGAGCAGTGTCCCGTCCTGAAACCGGAGATTGATAAACAGACCGGTGATATCCGAAGGGGAAAAGGAACTGCGGGTCTGTGCCAGGGTCCGGGCGAGGTTGGACGGGGACAGCAGGAACACAAATTTAAAATAGGAAGGAGTGCGTTTGCCGCGGATAAGCGCAAAGCACTGCGGGCGCAGCGCGGAGAACGGCAGGTAGGAAAGACCGGCAAGCCCTTCCTGCTCGAGTTCGTCCTCGGAATAAAAGCCGCGGTTTAAGGCGCCGTCTAAGCTCCATGCGGCGCTCCCTGTGATGGCGGCTTCCCGCAGCAGAAAATGGTCGAAGGTATCTCCGCAGAGAAGCTTATTCATAAAATCTTTGATTTCCAATATATTAAGTGCAATCATAACTCTCCGTTTCGGGCGCCGTTTTCGGCGCATGCGCTGTTCCTGTTTTTGAATCTTCCATTAATTATATAGGAGTGTCCGGCGAAATACAATGACAAATCCCGCAAAGATGTGATATAATATCGAAGATATTATACCGGCCGGACGCAGGGCAAAGCGGCCGCAGCATACGAAATCGAGTGACATCAGGGAGGAAAAGGTATGAGTGAGACGGATATTTTATTTGAATTGCTGAAGGAGGGCGTATCCCCGGTACAGGCAGTCGGCTGCTGTGCAGGACGTCTGGAGGAAGGAGGGTTTTCGGCACTTTCTTACGGGGATTCCTGGGAACTTCAAAAGGGCGGAAAATATTATATCAAACATCATGACACGACGCTTTTTGCTTTTGTGCTGGGGGAGGACTGGGGAGACGCGCCGCCGCAGATCCGCATCGCGGCAGCGCATACGGATTTCCCGTGTCTGCGCATCAAGCCTTCCGCGGATATCGTGACGAACGGATATGCGCAGGTCAACGTGGAAGTGTACGGGGGAGCGATTTTAAATACCTGGCTCGACCGGCCGCTCGGGATTGCGGGGCGCGTCGCGGTGCGCGGGGAGAGCCCGTTTGCGCCGGTGATAAAGGAGTTTGTCTCAAAGAAAAACCTGTTCACGATTCCGAATCTTGCGATACACATGAACCGGGAGGTCAATAAGGGAGTGGAACTGAACCGGCAGACGGATATGCTGCCGATTCTCGGAACGGTTTCGGAGGAGGAGAAGACTGCGGATTGCTTCCTGACATTCCTCGCCGCGGAGCTCGGGGTGGAAAAGGAAGAGATTCTGGATTTTGAGCTTACGGTATTCTGTAATGAGGAGCCGGCATTTGTCGGGATGAACGACGCGTTTATTTCTTCGCCGCGGCTGGATAATCTGACGTCGTGTGCGGCTCTGACTTCCGCGATTCTGAATGCAGAGCGGGGGCAGGGCGTGAATCTGATCGCGCTGTTTGACCATGAGGAAATCGGCTGCCGGAGCAAGCAGGGGGCGGCTTCGATTCTGCTGCACGATATGGTGCTGCGGATTTTAAAGAACTGCGGCAGGGAAGAGACGGCGGAGAGCGATTTGTATCAGGGGATGCTGCTGTCGGTGGATGTGGCGCACGGCCTGCACCCGAATCAGGCGGGAAAGATGGATATCACCAACAAGCCGGTGCTCGGTGCGGGGCTCTGCATCAAGGAGGCGAGCGCGCAGTCCTATGCGACGGACTGTGAATCGGTGGCCATTGTCCAGCAGCTCTGCGCATCCGGCAAGATCCCGTATCAGAAGTTTGTGAACCGCTCCGACATGGTGGGCGGAGGAACGTTGGGCGCCATCGCCTCGGCGCTGCTGCCGGTCAAAACGGTTGATATCGGCGTGCCGCTTCTGGCGATGCATTCCGCCAGGGAACTGATGGGGAGCAGCGATCAGCAGGCGCTGTGCGAACTGGTGAAACAGTATTTTTCCGCGTCCTGAAATGACGCTGTTATGAAATGATGCTGTGCGGATAATTTTTTGGAGGGAGTGGAACCGTGAAAAGGGGCAGAATCATTTGGGGAATTACCGGTATCCTTTTACTTGGCGTGCTGACGGACATAAAGTACAATCCAAACGGAAGTATGGCAAGATGGATTGAGCGTACAGGAACCCGGCTGTCGGGGGACGCAGAGCCGGAAAGCAGGACAGACGGGCCAGCATTCGGCCGGATCGCCCAGTCGGGCGGAGTGTCCGTGGCGGAACCGATGACGGATCTTATGGTTGAGCCGGGGACGTTTGAAGTGTCTGCGGCTGCGCTTCCCGCGGGCGGATATGTATACGGAACGCTTGATGACGCGGCGCGTCAGGTCTATAACGAGATCTATGAGGTTCTGATGGGGCATGAGGAAAAAGCGGCAATGAGCACGTTAGACAGCGAACTGCTTGATCGGGCGTACAAGGCGGTCTGCGCGGATTACGGCGGCATATTCTGGACCTCCGGATATGTGTATACACAGTACACGAGAGGGGATGAGTTAATCGAGCTTGAGTTTGCCCCGCAGTACACGATGACAAAGGAGGAGCGCGATGCTCTGCAGGTGCAGATTGATGCGGAGGTCGAGCGGATTCTGGCGCAAATCTCCGACGAAATTTCCGCAGAGATTTCCGCGGAAACTGCGGGCGGGGAGACTGCGGCGCCGGATGATTACAGAAAGGCCCGGAAAGTGTTTGACTATCTTTCGTCGCATGTGGACTATGTGGTCGGGGCGCCGGACAATCAGAACATTATCAGCGTCTTTTTAAACGGCGAGACGGTGTGTCAGGGCTATGCGTGTGCGACACAGTATCTTTTGGCCGAACTCGGCATCGAATGTGCCGTGATTACCGGGGAAGCGGAGGGGGAAGCTCACGCCTGGAATCTGGCAAAGCTGGACGGGGACTATTACTACATAGACACGACCTGGGGCAATTCCACATACACCAATAAGGAAAGCGGCGTGTCGCGGTTTATCAATTACAATTATTTCGGCGTGACAACCTGGGATCTGATGCAGACGCATCGCCCGAACGATTATTTTGTGCTGCCGGAATGTACGGCGACGGATGACAATTACTATATTCGGGAAGAAAAATATTTTTCGGAATGGAATCCCGACGCAGTGGGAAATCTGTATAGGGAGGCCTATGAGACAGGAAATTCCGCAGTGTCCGTGCGGTTTGCGACGAAAGAGCTGTATGAGCGGTACCGCTCATGGTTTATCGGGGAGAAGCATATTGCGGATTACTGCAGCGGTATTTCGACGCTCTACTATGTGGAGGACCGGACACAGAATGTTCTGACGTTCAGTTTTTCGTGACGGGGAAATCCTGCATCCCAAAATATAGATTTTGCAAAAGACCTCTATACAAATAGAGGTTTTTATGCTACCATGACGTAGTAATAAAAACTATGTTAAGCAGAAGAAAAAATCGAATTATGTAATTTCAGATAACGTATCTGATGATTTTAGGATTGCATGGAAAGGTTTGGTGGGGTATGTATAAGATTATTGTGGACAGCTGCGGGGAATTGCCGGAGGAGTTAAAAAAAGACGGACACTTTATGACGGTATCGCTGGAGCTGGAGGTCGGCGGCGCCCGCATCCGGGATGACGAGACCTTTGACCAGCTTGACTTTTTGCGCAGAGTGAAAGAGAGCCCTGACTGTCCGAAGTCGTCCTGTCCGGCGCCGGAGGAATACATGCGCGCATATGAGGGGGAGGCGGAGCATGTGTATGCGGTGACGCTCTCGGATAAACTGAGCGGCTCGTACAACAGCGCGGCGCTGGGCAAAAGTCTCTACGGGGAAGAGCATAAAGACAAAAAGAAGATTTATGTGTTCAATTCAAGGTCGGCGTCGGTCGGCGAGACGCTGATCGGCATGAAAGTGCAGGAGTATGAGGAGGCCGGGCTGCCTTTTGAGGAGATCGTCGCAAAGACGGAAGCATATATCGATGAAATGAATACCTATTTTGTGCTGGAGACCTTAGAGACGCTGCGGAAGAACGGACGGCTTACCAATTTAAAGGCATTTATCGCCAATACGCTGAATATTAAGCCGGTTATGGGGTCCACCGACGAGGGCGCTATCTGCCAGTTAGACCAGGCGAGAGGGATGAACCGCGCGCTGGAAAAGATGGTAGCGAATATGATTTCCCGGACGAAAGAATGTGAAAATAAAATTTTGGCGATTGCCCACTGCAACTGTCCGGATCGGGCCGTGCTTGTCCGGGAAAAAATAGAAAAGGTTGCAAAATTTAAAAAAATCATTATTATTGATACTGCTGGAGTCAGCAGTATGTATGCAAATGATGGCGGAGTAATCATGGCCGTTTGATCATGGATGGAGTGAAGCATGATTTACGAAGAGATTGTAGCGCGGATCGAAACGATGCGAAGATTTGGAAACCGTACAGGCAGGGAAATTACCGCGGTGATGCTTGAGCAGCTCGGGCATCCGGAGGCGGGACTGCCTGTCATACACATAGCAGGGACGAACGGAAAAGGTTCGGTCTCTGCTTTTTTGTGCGAAATTCTGCGCGAGGCAGGGCTTCGCACGGGCTGTTTTACGTCGCCGCACCTTGTGCATTTTACGGAGCGCATCTGTGTGGACGGAGCGCAGATTCCGCGGGAGGATGTCGTGCGGCTTGGCGGACGGCTTCTGGCGGAGGAATTTTGTGACGGCGGGGAGCGCGTATTTCCGACGATGTTTGATCTTTGTCTTGCGATGGCGCTGCTGTACTTTAAGGAGCAGCGCTGTGACGCGGTGATTCTCGAGACGGGACTTGGCGGACGGCTTGATTCCACGAATGCGGTGGGCATGCCCGTGGTGTCTGTGATCACGAAAATCGGGTACGACCACACGGCGATTCTCGGGGATACCCTGCCTGCGATTGCCGCGGAAAAGGCCGGGATTTTAAAGGCGGGAACCCGTTTTATCGCGGAGAGCCAGATAGGGGAAGTTGAGACGGTTCTCGCCGAGGCAGCCGCGCGTGCGGGGGTAAAATCCTGCAGATTTCTAAAGCCGGAGGAGCTGTGTGACTGCCGCTGCGAGGCCGGGATGCAGCAGTTTTCATTCGGGCCGTACAAAAATCTGCGGATGCGGATGCTCGGGACGCATCAGTATGAGAACGCGGCCGCTGCGATTCTTGCGGCGGAGGCTTTTTTTTGTGAGCGGCAAAACGGTCTGCAGGAGGAGCGGCAGGAGAAGCTTTCCGCGGCAGTGCGGGAAGGAATCCTGCGGACGAGATGGAAAGGGCGTATGGAGATCCTCTCGGAAGATCCGTTTCTTCTGGTGGACGGAGCGCACAACAGCAGCGGGGCAGAGGCGCTCAAAGACAGTCTGACAAACCTGTTTCCGGGGGAGAAATTCCGTTTTGTCATGGGGGTAATGGCAGACAAAGATTACGAGCGGATGGTGGAGATTCTGCTGCCTCTGGCGCTTGATTTTCACACGGTGACGGTGGAGAGCGAGCGCACCGTGCAGGCGGCACAGCTCGCGGAGCTGATACGAAAAAAGGGCGCTGCGGCGAAGCAGGCAGAAGATCTTGAGGCGTTTCTGGAAGGCTTTTGGACGGGACAAAACGCAGGGAAGAGCGCGGGAAAGACGGTGGCATTCGGGTCTTTGTATTTTGTCGGTGAAGTAGAGCGCATTTTTGAAAAACTACACGCGTAAATATTTACAGAAACGTTACAGATTCCATAAAATATGATGCAAATAATACATTTTCATGAATTTTGCTTAATAGTTGGTTATTTCGATATTTTTCGACTATACTGTATATAGAAAGAATGATGTGATATGCGTGCGTATCTGGAAAGAGACCTGGGATGGTATTTAGCAGCTTTGAATTTTTATTCCGGTTTTTGCCGGTTTTTTTATTGATATATTATAGTATACCGAAGATATTTTACAAGGCGGTCCTGCTTGTCGGGGCCGTCAACCGGCAGAAGGCCGCTGACTGGCAGATAAAGTTCCGCAATGCGATCCTGTTTGCGGGGAGTCTTGCTTTTTATGCAGTTGGGGAGGCGCAGTATGTGCTGCTGCTGTTCGGCTGTGTCCTGCTCAATTATCTGCTGGGGCGCATGATGTACCGCAGTGCGGCGGAGGGACGCGGATTCCGGCAGAAGCTGTTGCTGTTTCTCGCGCTCGGATATGATTTCGGGACGCTGTTTTTCTTTAAGTACAGCGGGTTAAGCGACAGGCTGCCGCTCGGGATCAGCTTTTATACGTTTCAGATTGCGGCGTATATCATTGACGTGTACAGGGGGAGAGTTCCGGCGGAGAAGTCGTTTGTCCGGCTGGGCACGTATCTGACGATGTTCCCGCAGCTGGTGGCGGGGCCGATTATCAATTACTCGGATATCCGGATGCAGCTTGGCGCGCGGAGTACGTCGCCGGAGCAGTTCGAGGCGGGGCTGAAATTTCTGATTCTGGGACTTGGATCAAAGGTTATTCTCGCCGACCGCATCGGGACGCTGTGGAACAGTATTCAGACCGTCGGGTTTTCGAGTATTTCCACGCCGCTTGCGTGGATGGGGGCCGTTGCCTACTCGATGGAGCTGTATTTTGATTTTGCAGGGTACTCGATGATGGCGATGGGACTTGGCGGAATGCTGGGATTTAAAATTCCGGTAAATTTCCGGCTTCCCTACATGTCAAAATCGGTTTCGGAATTTTGGCGGAGATGGCACATCACTCTGGGGAAATGGTTCCGCGAGTATGTTTACATTCCGCTTGGCGGAAACCGAAAGGGAAAGGCGCGGACGTTTCTGAATCTGTTTGTGGTCTGGAGCCTGACGGCTTTGTGGCATGGCGCTACTCCTAATTTTCTGATATGGGGCGGAATGCTTTTGGCGCTGCTCGGAATCGAAAAGCTGTTTTTGCTGCGGTTTCTCGAAAAAAGCAAAGTTGCGGGACATCTGTATCTGCTGTTTGTCGTGCCGTTGACCTGGGTGGCGTTTGCCGTCGGGGATGTCGGACAGCTGGGCGTTTATTTCACGCGGCTGTTTCCGTTTGCGGGAGGAAGCGGGGAGGTGCTCGACGCATTTGACTTTGTCAGATATCTTCGGGATTACTGGCATCTGCTTGCGGCCGGAGTTTTGTTTGCGACACCGCTGCCGCGGGCGGTTTACAAGAAAATCGGAAGGTATTTTGCGGGGAATGTCATCGTTTTGGGGATATTGGGACTCAGCGTATATTTTCTGGCGGTCTCCCGGAATAATCCGTTTATGTATTTTAACTTTTGAGTGTGGTGAAAAAATTGAAAAAGCTATGGAGATATAAAGTTACGATTGCGTTACTGCTCGGGTGGCTGGCTTTGTCTGCGGTGGGCTATCTGGGAAAGGATAATGTGTACGAGAGGTACGAGACCGATATCGGGAAGACGCCGTATTTTGCGCTGGTGTTCGAGGGACTGCACGACGGGATTTACCCGTGGGATATCGGCAGGGAAAAACAGGATTTCGGTCCGCATGGAGAGCGCATCTGGGGGGCGTCGCGTGAGGCCGGAGCCGCCACAGAGCTTGTCGTGGAACCGGATGTCGCCGGGACGGAAGAGCCGGATTCCGCGGAGTCTGTGGGAAACGGCGAGACGGAGGAGCCGGATTCCGAAGAGGAGGCAAAAGAGCTGGAGTTTACCGATGTGGACGAAAGCTATTTTGACGATGCGGTGTTTATCGGGGATTCCCGTACGGTCGGACTGCACGATTACGGCGGGCTGGATAAGGCGGATTTCTTTGCGACCGTGGGACTGAATGTCTACGATATGTGGGACGAGAAATTCTGTGAGACGGATGCCGGGAAGGTGACGCTTGCGGAGGCCCTTTCCGCAAAGAAGTACGGAAAAATTTATTTTCAGATCGGCATCAACGAGATGGGGCGCGGGACGCTGGACAGTTTTATGGAAGCGTATACATGGTCGGTCCAGATATTTCGGGAACTGCAGCCGGACGCAGTCATCTATGTGCAGGGAATCATGCATGTGACAAAAGAAAAGTCGGATACGGACCCGATTTTTAATAATCGGGGGCTTATCGAGCGCAACAGCCGGATTGCGGAGCTTGCCGATAACAAAACCGTATTTTACATAGATGTGAATGAGGTCGTGTGTGACGGGGAGGGGAATCTTAATCCGGATCTCACATTTGACAATCTGCATCTCTACGGTTCGAAATACAACATTTGGGTCGATTTTTTAAAGACAAAGGGAATCTTAAAATAAAATACGGACGCTATTGTATAGGAAAAGCGGCATTCGGATATACTTTCAGAAAACAGATGATTCGGAAAGGGGAAAGGAATGTCGCTTTTTATTGCAATTACAGATGTTTGCGCGAGAGAAATTTTGGATTCGAGAGGAAATCCCACGGTGGAGGTTACCGTCACCGCGAAAACCGAGACGACGGGAAAAGAGATCAGCGCGCGGGAATCCGTGCCGTCGGGGGCGAGTACCGGACGATTTGAGGCGATTGAGCTCAGAGACGGCAACCGCGAATATTTCGGACTCGGGGTACAGAAGGTTGTGGACCATGTCAACACAAAAATAAGGGAGGCGCTTTTGGGGATGAACGTGCTTGAACAGGCGCTTCTCGACAGGCGGATGGCGGAGCTCGACGGCACGGATAACAAAGGAAGTCTTGGGGCAAACGCGATTCTCGGCGTCTCTCTGGCCTGTGCGAAGACGGCGGCGAAAGCGCTTTCCATGCCGCTGTACCGGTATATCGGCGGCGTCAATGCAAAAGAACTTCCGGTGCCGATGATGAACGTGATAAACGGCGGCGCTCACGCAAAAAATTCACTCGATTTTCAGGAGTTTATGATACTGCCGATCGGGGCGGCGAATTTTCGGGACGCGCTGCGCATGGGCGCCGAGGTATATCATTTTTTGCGCCAGATTTTAAATGAAGACGGACTTTCGACTGCGGTGGGCGACGAGGGCGGCTTTGCGCCGGATTTCGCCGATAACCGCGAGGTGTTCCGCTATCTCGGGCGCGCCGTGGAGAAAGCGGGCTATGCGGTCGGCGAGGACGTGGTATATGCGATGGATGCGGCCGCGAGCGAGCTCTATGACGAGGAGACGGAGATGTATATTTTCCCGGGCGAGACGAGAAACTGCGGCTGCGGGGGGGACTGTGACTGCGAAAAGGACGGGGAGGCTTCCGCAAAGGACGATACGGCCAACAGCGTAAAGCGCAGTTCCGCGGAAATGATCGCCCTCTATGAGGAGCTTGTGGAGGAGTTCCCGATTGTGTCCATCGAGGACGGTCTTTCGGAGGATGACTGGGAAGGCTGGCAGGAGCTGACGAAGCGTCTCGGGGATAAAGTGAAACTGGTGGGGGACGACCTGTTTGTCACAAATCCGAAGCGCATCAAGTGCGGAATCGATCTGGGGGCGGCGAATGCGGTGCTGGTAAAGGTAAATCAGATCGGGACATTGACGGAGGCGTTAGACGCGATCGAGATGGCGAAGTTTGCGGGATACCACCCGATTATCTCCCACCGTTCCGGGGAGACCGAGGACGCGTTTATCGCGGATCTGGCTGTGGCGGTCAACGCGGGCCTGATTAAGACCGGCGCGCCGTGCCGCGCCGAGCGCACCGCAAAGTACAATCAGCTGCTGCGCATTGAGGACGAGCTCGGGGATACGGCAAAGTTTATCAGCAAAATTCCGGTAAAAAATTGTTGAAATAGAGATGCGGATATGCTATAATACTCAGAGTTATGAGTAAGAGATTATAGGAGGGAATCGTCTTGCAGATTTTACAGACAATCTTGACCGTTGTTTTTATTATAATCAGTATTGCATTGACCGTGATCATTCTGATGCAGGAGGGGAAATCTGCAGGGCTTGGAGCGGTTGCAGGTGCAGCCGACACCTATTGGGGCAAGAACAAAGGGCGTTCCATGGAGGGACTGCTCGTGAAGGGCACGAAGATGCTCGTCACGCTGTTTATCCTTATTGCGATTGTGCTGAACATGGGTATTTTTTAGGGAGAGAAGGCTGTCACGGATGTGGCAGCCTTTTTTAGGGGGATTTCATGGAAAAAGAACTTTTACAGGAGAGAAAAGAAACAATCTATGCGTTTCTCTGCAGCGAACTTTATGTGCCGATGAAGGCAAAGGAGATCGCGGCGGTCTTAAATGTGCCGAAGAGTCTGCGCGGCGAGCTTCTTGAGGTTTTAGACGCGCTTACCGCGGAGGGAAAGATCGAGGTTTCCGCTAAGGGGAAATATGCAAAGGCCGAGCATGGCGGCCTGGTGGGCGTGTATACGGCGCACCCGCGCGGGTTCGGATTTGTCACGGTCGAGGGGCAGGATGCCGATATCTATATCTCCGAGGCGAACACGGGCGGCGCGTTTCACCTTGACACGGTGCAGGTATCTCTGCTGCGGGAGCAGGAGCATGGCCGCAGGCGCGAGGGGCGCATCACAAAGGTACTTGTCAGAGGCATGAGCCGCGTGGTCTGCACCTATGAGCAGAGGAAGACGTTTGGTTTTGCGATACCGGACAATCCGAAGTTTGCAAGCGATATTTTTATTCCGGCGGAGCACTCGATGGGGGCGGTCAGCGGACACAAGGTTGTGGTGGAGATCACGGATTTCGGCGGCGAGGGGAAGAATCCCGAAGGGCATGTCGCGGAGATTCTCGGGCATATCAATGATCCGGGAACGGATATTCTCTCGATTGTGCGCGCATACGATCTGCCGGTGGAATTTTCCGAAAAGATTATGCATCAGGTGGAGCGCGTCGCAAAGGAAGTGACGGAGGCGGATATGGCGGGGCGGATGGACCTGCGGGACTGGCAGACGGTGACGATCGACGGGGAGGACGCAAAGGACTTGGACGATGCCGTCACGCTGACCAAGGAGGACGGGGTGTACCGGCTGGGCGTGCATATCGCCGATGTCACAAATTATGTCCAGGAGCACAGTGCGCTCGATGAGGAGGCAAAAAACCGCGGCACGTCGGTCTATCTGGTGGACCGCGTGATTCCGATGCTGCCGCACGCGCTGTCGAACGGCATCTGTTCGCTGAACGCCGGTGAAAACCGTCTGGCGCTAAGCTGCATTATGACGATTGACGCAAAGGGGAACGTAACGGACCACACGATCGCGGAGACGGTTATCCGGGTAGACCGGCGCATGAGCTACACGAGTGTCAGAAAGATTCTCGAGGACGGGGATGCGGCGGAGCGAAAAGAGTACGAGGAATTTGTGCCGATGTTTGAGCGCATGAGGGAGCTTGCAGCGATTCTGCGGAAACGGCGCATGAAGCGCGGTTCGATTGATTTTGATTTTCCGGAGACGAAAATCGTTCTCGACGCGCAGGGCGTACCCGTGGAGATTAAGCCCTACGAGCGCAATGTCGCGACAAGAATCATTGAGGACTTTATGCTGATCGCAAATGAGACGGTGGCCGAGGACTATTTCTGGCAGGAGCTGCCGTTTGTCTACCGTTCCCACGATAACCCGGATTCCGAGAAAATCAAAAAGCTTGCGGCGTTTATCAATAATTTCGGGTATTCCATTCACCTCGGACAGGACGAAATTCATCCGAAGGAGCTGCAGAAGCTGCTGCAGAAGATTGAGGGAACGCCGGAGGAGGCGCTGATTGACAGGCTGACGCTGCGGTCCATGAAGCAGGCGAAATACACGACGGCAAGTGCCGGCCATTTCGGCCTGGCGACAAAGTATTACTGTCATTTTACATCCCCGATCCGAAGATATCCGGATTTGCAGATACACCGCATCATAAAGGACAATCTGCGCGGCAGGATGAATGAGAAGAAAATCGCGCATTACGAAAAAATTCTGCCCGGGGTGGCGGAGCACGCAAGCAAAACGGAGCGGCGCGCCGACGAGGCGGAGCGGGAGACCGATAAGCTCAAAAAGGTCGCATACATGGAGCGGCGTATCGGGCAGGTTTATGAGGGCGTGATCTCTGGCGTGACCGAGTGGGGCTTTTATGTGGAGCTGCCGAATACCGTGGAGGGGCTTGTGCATGTGACGTCGCTTTCGGACGATTATTACCATTATAATGAGAGTACCTATGAGCTGGTCGGCGAGGCGGCAGGGAAGCGGTATAAGCTCGGGCAGAGAGTGCGCGTGGCCGTCGCGGGCTGTGATAAGATCCTACGTACCGTTGATTTCCGGATTGCGGACGAAGAGGAAGCATAAAACAGAGGATAATTTTTTATGACAAGCGAGGTTGAAATCAGCAGGGCAGAAATCAGCGATCTTGACGGGGCGGAAGCGCTGTACGATGAGGTATGCGGTTATTTGGCGGATAAACCGTATAATCCGGGGTGGAGGAAGGGCTGTTTCCCGACGCGTGAAAACGCGCGTTACTTTATAGAAAATGAGGCCATGTATGTGGCGAGGATTGACGGTGAGATCGTCGGATCTGTTTCATTGACATACAATCCGAGCGCGGACATCGATCAGCAGTCCGGGGACAATGAAGCGGAGCAGAGAGATATTCTCTATCTCCATATATTTGCGGTTCATCCGGACCGGCACCGCAGCGGAATCGGCTCCAAATTACTTGAATTTGCCGATGCATACGCCGGGAAGGCGCATGTAAAATATCTGCGGCTGTATGTGTGGGAGCATAATTCCGTTGCGATCCGGGCATATGAGAAGAACGGGTACCGTTGTATCGGCAGAGAGGACATCGGACTCGGCGAGTTTGGGCTGGACTGGTTCCGCTTATACGAACGCCGCGTGGGAGATAAAACCACTTGCATACCTTCCGCATATCGTATATAATGTGCATATTGGCAAGGAGCCGTGCCGTGCATCCCGGACAGAAACACCCGTGCTTGCACGAGGGTGTTTCTGTCCGGGATGCACGATAGGGCGAACGCCCGTGAGCGTCGGAACCGAAGGTTCTGGCGCGGAGCACGGCGTAGTAGAAAAAGAGGCGGCGATAGGGCGAACGCCCGTGAGCGTCGGAACCGAAGGTTCTGGCACGGAGCACGGCGTAGTAGAACAGTCGGAAGAAAGGAGACAGTCATGGCAAAGCCGGAGAAAAAGTTGATAGCGAACAACAAGAAGGCTTACCATGAGTATTTCCTCGAGGAGCGCTATGAGGCCGGTATCGAGCTGCACGGCACGGAAGTGAAGTCGCTGCGCACGGGCAAATGCAGCATCAAGGAAGCCTTTGTGCGGGTGGAAAACGGCGAGGTGTTTATCTACGGGATGCACATCAGCCCCTACGAGAAGGGCAATATCTTCAACCGGGATCCGCTGCGGCCGAAGAAGCTGCTGATGCACAAAGCGGAAATTCGCAAACTTGTCGGAAAGCAGGCGGAGCAGGGGTATACGCTGGCGCCGGTGGAGGTCTATTTTAAAGGCAGTCTCGTCAAAGTGGAGATTGCGCTTGCCAGAGGAAAGAAGCTCTATGACAAACGCCACGATATCGCAAAGAAGGATATGCGGCGCGAGGCGGAGCGGGAATTTAAGGTGAGAAATCTGTAACACAAAATAATCCGGGCTTGTAATGGTTTCGACAGGGATCATGAAGCTGGAGAAGCGAGCCGCACGGGATGCGTCAAATTCCAAAACTAAAATTAAACGCTGAAGACAATTTAGCATACGCTGCCTAAGGGCAGCAGTCTGACCTAGGGCACTCACACTTTAGGATCCAGGCTTCGACGATGTGAGAAACGATGCGGGCAAAGCTTTGAGCCCGCAGGCGTAAAATGAAGCTACTAAAACCGGAATTTAGCTTACGAAAGTCCGGCGGAGGGAATGTCAAAGCGTAAGCTACGCTCGTAGAAGGACAGGGGATTGGTTTCTGGACAGGGGTTCGACTCCCCTCAGGTCCACTCATGGGAATAGGGCTGTTGCAAAACACAAAGATTTTACAACATATGGCGTGATATCAGCCACAGGCGCGCTGCATGTTGTAGAAAGCTCTCGTTTTGCGACAGTCTTTTTCTGTGCAGGATCATTCGGTTTTTGGTTGTCACATAAAGATCAAAATGAAGTCCGTTTGGGAAACCTTTAAAAGAGATTAGATTTTAAAATAGCTTTGGAGGGTAACATGACAAAAAAGAAAGATGAAGTATCTATTCATAGTTCAGCAGCTGAGTATTTGACTTATGTTGCTGCTGTTGGAGATACGGATGAAAGTATGGAGATGCGTTATGAGGATGAAAATATATGGCTGACACAGAAAATGATGGCGCAGCTTTATAATGTTAGTTTGCCGACAATAAATGAACATATTAAAAAAATATATGGAGATAGAGAACTTGCCGAATCGGCAACTATTCGGAAATTCCGAATAGTTCAAACTGAAGGCTCGAGGCAGGTGGGTCGTGAAGTTGCCCATTATAATTTGCAGATGATAATTGCTGTTGGTTTTAAGGTAAACAATGATCGTGCAGTCCATTTTCGTAAATGGTCAGGGCAAATTGTTAAAGATTATACTATCCAAGGTTGGACTATGGATAAAGAACGTTTGAAAAAAGGACATATGTTTACAGACGAATTTTTTGAACGGCAATTACAGAATATTCGCGAGATACGGCTCTCTGAGCGCAAATTTTATCAGAAAGTTACCGACCTCTATGCTACGGCTTTTGATTATGATAAAGATGCGAAAACTACAAGACAGTTTTTTCAGACAGTGCAGAATAAAATGCACTGGGCTGTTCATAGGCATACGGCACCAGAACTTATCGTCGAACGAGCTAATGCAGAAAAAGAACATATGGGATTGACAACATGGGAATCAGCCCCTAATGGAAAAATTGTAAAAAGTGATGTTTCAATTGCTAAAAATTATTTGAGTGATGAAGAAATGTCTTATATGGAAAGAATTGTGTCTTTGTATCTTGATTATGCAGAACTGCAGGCTGAACGTCATATTCCTATGAGTATGGAAGACTGGGCAAAGAGGCTGGATGGGTTCCTGGAATTTAACGGAAATGAAATACTTACGGGTGCTGGTAAAATTAGTGCAGAGCAGGCAAAACTTTATGCGGAGACAGAATTTGAAAAGTATCGTGTTGTGCAAGACAGAATCTTTATGTCTGATTATGATAAGTTTTTAATTGAACTGGAAGAAAAGTCAAAATAGATTTATAGAGTTAAAATAGTGGGATATATAGTTAGTTGTGCAATAGTATGCCGGATTTTATGACAAAAGAGTTGCACGAGCGGCATTAGTATTGTATAAATATTGTTGATATTTCCGCTGCTTTATGGGGATATGTTTCAATTTGGTATTTATGTGGAGACGGTTGTAATGTTTTCCCGCAAAAACGACAGCGTAATCAACGTAAAAGTGGAGTTTAGTGAGGGTGAGGGCAAAGCGCCGCTTGACAATATCGCTAGGAGAGCCGAAAGGAGATAACGTCATGGCCTCTAATTTTGATTTTTTAAAAAATGATTTTCCTGTTCTTGCGAACTTTGGTTGTTTGGCCGAACAATATTGTTATTCTGACTCCAATTCCTGTTTGATGAAGTTAGGGATGATTGGCGAAACCATTGTCAATTTGATTTTTACATACGATAAAATCTTATTACCTGCTAACAATACCGCTGTTGCCAGAATTGATATTCTTCTTCGCGATGGGTTTATTGACAGAGACTTATGCGATATTCTTCACGCTCTTCGCAAGATCAGAAACAAAGTGGCACATGAAAATTATTCTTCTGTTAATGATGGAAAAGTATTGCTGCAGATGACATATAGTTTGTGTGAATGGTTTATGCGGACCTATGGCGACTGGAATTATCGGCATCATGAGTTTGTTATGCCCAAAGAACAGCATCCCATTGTGGCAGTCGATAAGACGGAGGAAGAACGGCGAGAGAAAGCGTTGGTAAGACAGGCGGAAGAAGCTGCGCAGGGAGCGCCTTTTGTGCCTTCAGAAGAAAGAAAGAAAAAATCAAAACAAGTGGCAAATCAGCGGGAGAAGTCAGAAGCTGAAACCAGATACCTAATTGACGAGCAGCTTCGGAAAGTGGGATGGGAAGCAGATACGGAGAATTTGCGTTATTCCAAAGGCACTCGTCCGGCAAGAGGTCGCTGTATCGCGATCGCTGAATGGCCTACAGATTCCGAAGTCGGAAACAAGGGCTTTGCCGATTATGTTTTGTTCATTGATCTCCAAATGGTTGGTATCATTGAGGCGAAGGCGATTCATAAGGATATTCCTTCTGTCATCGATTATCAGGGCAAGGATTATCCTAGAAATATCCGCTTCAAAGATGCAAAGTATATCATTGATACTTGGGGAGAATATAAAGTACCGTTTACTTTTGCTACGAACGGACGGCCTTATTTGGAGCAGTTACAGACAAAGTCTGGTATTTGGTTTTTAGATTTGCGCAAACCATTCAATGCGCCGAAGGCATTGCGCGGATGGGTTAGTCCGACGGGCATTCGGGAACTCCTTGAAAAAGACGTACAGGCAGGAAATCAAAATTTGAAATCTTTGCCTTACGACTTATTGCGCGATAAAGATGGCCTGAATTTGCGGGAATATCAGTTAAAAGCCATTCAAGCCGCAGAAAACGCGGTCATTGAGGGCAGACAAAAGGTTTTGCTGGCTATGGCTACCGGCACAGGGAAGACCAGAACCGTATTGGGTATGATTTATCGTTTTCTGAAAACGGGACGTTTTCGCCGGGTGCTGTTCATGGTAGACCGTACTGCGCTGGGGGAGCAGGCGTCGGATGTTTTTAAGGAAGTAAAACTCGAAGATTTAATGACGCTTGATGATATTTACAATATCAAAGGGTTGGAAGAAAAAATTATTGAGAAAGAAACCCGTGTTCAAGTGGCTACGGTTCAGGGAATGGTAAAGAGGATTCTTTATAATCATGGAGAAGCCATGCCGGCTGTTACCGATTATGATTTGATTATTGTAGATGAGGCGCATCGAGGGTATATTCTTGACCGTGATATGGACACAGAGGAATTGCTTTATCGAGATCAGATAGAGTATCAAAGTAAATATCGGACAGTTATTGATTATTTCGATGCGGTTAAGGTCGGATTGACGGCGACGCCCGCGTTACAGACAACCGAGATTTTCGGACAACCGGTTTTTAAATATACCTATCGTGAAGCTGTGATAGAAGGATATTTGGTTGATCATGATGCGCCTCATGAGTTAACCACGAAATTAAGCAGCGAAGGTATTCATTACAAGAGCGGGGATTCTATAACGATCTATGATCCGGTTACGGGAGAACTTATAAATAGTGAACTGCTGGATGACGAGCTTGACTTTGATATAGAACATTTTAATCGACAAGTGATTACAGAAAACTTTAATCGTGCGGTTTTGGCTGAAATTGCCCGCGATATTGACCCGGAAACGCCGGAAGAACAAGGGAAAACCTTGATTTATGCGGTCAATGATGATCATGCGGATTTGATTGTCAATATTTTAAAGGAAATCTATTCAGAGACGGAGGTTGACAATAATGCAATTATGAAAATAACCGGAAAAGCGGGCGGCGGGGATAAAAAGAAAATTCTGGAAGCGATCAAGCGTTTCAAAAATGAGCGTTATCCAAGTATTGTCGTCACAGTTGACTTATTGACTACCGGTATTGATGTACCGGAGATTACTAACCTGGTATTCTTGCGCCGTGTCAAGTCCCGTATTTTATTTGAACAGATGTTGGGGCGGGCTACGCGCCTTTGCCCTAAAATTAAAAAAACTCATTTTGAGATTTATGATCCGGTTGGTGTGTATGATGCGCTGGAAAGTGTCAGCACGATGAAACCGGTAGTTGTCAATCCATCTACAACGTTTGACCGGCTTCTGGACGGATTAGAGATATTGGAAGATGAGAAACAGCTGCAAAGTCAGATTGATCAGATTGTTGCAAAACTTCAACGAAAGAAGCGAAACATGGACAAGAAGACGATGGAGCATTTTAAGGATATGGCTGGCGGACTTGACCCGACACAACTGATTATAGAGGTTGAGCGTCAGTCGCCTTCTGACGCCAGAGAGCGTTTGCTTGCTTATCGGGACTTGTTCCGGATGGTTCAGCAATCCAGGAACAATGTCGGAAGACCTGTTGTTGTTTCAGATGCGAAGGACGAGTTGCTTTCTCATGAGAGAGGCTATGGGAAAGGCAGCCGACCGGAGGATTATCTTGACGCATTTGCAGAGTTTGTCCGGAAAAATAGGAATGAGATTGCCGCGCTCAATGTCATATGCACCTGTCCGAAAGAATTGACCAGAGAAAGCCTGAAAGGGCTGCGGCTTACGCTGGACAGAGAAGGCTTTACTGCTCAGCAGTTAAACACGGCTTTGTCTGAGCTGACAAATGAAGAAATTGCTGCAGATATTATCAGTCTGATTCGCCGTTATGCCATAGGATCGGCGCTTATCAGCCACGAGGCGAGAATTCGCAGGGCTGTGGACAAACTGAAAAGAGCCCACAATTTTTCCAGACAAGAATTGAGTTGGATTGGACGTATGGAAAAATATCTGATGGAAGAATCGGTGCTGAATGTCCGGGTATTTGATGAGGACAGCCGTTTTCAGGCACAGGGCGGTTTTACAAAGATTAATAAAGTATTTCTAAATCAATTGGAAAGCATCGTGTTGGAACTTAATGAGTATCTGTACGATGATGGAGGAAAAACAGCTTAATGACTACGCAGGAAATTGTATCCAAGCTCTGGAATCTCTGTAATGTGTTGCGGGATGACGGAATTACCTATCACCAGTATGTGACGGAACTGACCTACATTTTGTTTTTAAAAATGGCAAGGGAAACAGGAGCAGAAAGCAAATTTGCCGAAGGGATTACCTTGATAGAGGGGGATAATCTGACGCCTGAACAGGAAGCGCAGAACAACGAGAAAAAGATCATTCAGGCATACAGTTGGGATATGTTGCTCAGTAAATCCGGGCTTGAACTTTACAGGTCTTATAAAGACTTGCTGCGTTTGTTTGGAACGTATTGTACCGGTAGAGTTCGCGAAATTTATCAGGGCTCTATGACTAACATCGAAGAACCAAAGAATTTAGAAAAAATAATCACGGCTATTAATGAACTGGACTGGTTTTCTGCCCGGGAGGAAGGGCTGGGAAATTTGTATGAGGGTTTGTTGGAAAAGAATGCAAATGAAAAGAAGTCCGGTGCGGGGCAATACTTTACTCCTCGTGTGCTGATTGATGTGATGACGAGGCTGATGAAGCCCCAGCCTCGTGAACGCTGCAATGATCCTGCCTGCGGTACTTTTGGGTTTATGATTGCGGCCAGTCGATACGTGAAAGAGAATACCGATGATTTCTTTGACTTAGATGCGGATACGGCCAAGTTTGAGCGCGAAGAAGCTTTCACCGGTTGTGAACTGGTACACGACACCCACCGTCTGGCGTTGATGAATGCTATGCTTCATAATATCGAGGGGCAGATTATTTTGGGAGATACCCTTTCTAACCTTGGGAAAAGTATGAACGGCTATCATCTGGTATTGACCAATCCGCCGTTCGGGACCAAGAAAGGCGGGGAACGTGCCACTCGCGATGATTTTATTTATACCACGAGCAACAAGCAGCTGAACTTTTTACAGCACATCTACCGCAGTCTGGTGGCAGACGGTACCGGTCGTGCGGCGGTGGTATTGCCGGATAATGTGTTGTTTGCTGACGGGGACGGTGAAAAGATTCGCTGTGATTTGATGGACAAGTGTAATTTACATACGATTTTGCGTTTGCCGACCGGTATTTTCTATGCGCAGGGGGTCAAGACGAATGTGTTTTTCTTTACCCGTGGGAAGACGGATGTAGGGAATACCAAAGAGGTATGGTTCTATGATCTTCGCACGAATATGCCCAGTTTTGGAAAGACAGCACCGTTAAAAAAGGAGCACTTCGCGGATTTTGAAAAAGCATACGAGGCAGAGGACCGCCGCGCAGTGCAGGATGAACGTTGGAGTGTATTTACGCGGGAACAGATTGCTGAAAAGGGCGGCAGTCTTGATTTGGGTTTGATTCGTGACGATTCATTGTTGGATTATAATGATCTGCCAGACCCGGCGGGCAGCGCCGAGGAATCCGCCGCTAATCTGGAAGAAGCGGTTGATCTGCTTATGAGCGTGGTGAAAGAGCTGCGGGCACTGGAGGTGCAGGACTGATGGCAGGAGGAAAGAAAAAGGAAGTCCTGACGCTGGAAGAACGCCTGCAGGCGGCGCTAGTGCCGGAGAGTGAGCAGCCATATCAGGTGCCGGGGAATTGGCGCTGGGTTTACTTTAAGGAGATATCTAAAATCCGAACGGGAAAAAAAGATGCTAATTATGGCAGCGAAGACGGCGAATATCCTTTTTTTACATGTGCATCTAGACCTATTCGATGCCACGGATATTCATTTGAATGCAATGCAATACTACTTGCCGGAAATGGCGATATTAATAATATTACCCGTTATAATGGAAAATTTGAAGCGTATCAACGGACGTATGTGGTAGAAGCGATAGCGCCGGTTAATATCGATTACGTATATTATTGGTTCAAATACAGATGGTTTGATTTTAATGCGGATAAGATGTTTGGAACAGCTATTCCATATATTCGTTTAGGGAATTTGCATGAATTCCCAATTCCGATTCCGCCTGTTTTGCAACAGCAACACATTGTTGAGCGTATTGAGAGTTTGTTTACCAAGCTTGAGGAAGCCAAGCAAAAGGTACAGGATACGTTGGACGGTTTTGAAACGCGCAAAGCTGCGATACTTTACGAAGCTTTTTGCGGTGCGTTAACTGCACAGTGGAGAAAAGAACACGGAGCGGGGAGGGAGGAATGGGAAAATACATTTATAAAAAATATTTGCCATGAAATTAAAGTAGGAATTGTCATAAAACCTTCGCAATACTATACGACAGAAAAAAAGGGGATTCCCGCATTTCGTTCCGCGAATGTACGTGAATTTCATATTGACAATTTTGACTGGGTTTATTTAAATGAGAAAGGCCACATGCAAAATGCCAGAAGCATAGTTCATACTGGCGATGTTCTGATTGTGCGTTCAGGGAATCCCGGAACAGCCTGTGTTGTTACGGAAGAATTTGACGGATATAACGCGATTGATATTCTTATTGCTGTGCCGAATGCAAATAAAGTAAACTCGAAATTTTTGTGCGCATATACAAATTCGCCTGTTTGCCGTCAGCTAATAGCAAAGAATAAGCGCGGAATGGCATTAGCACATTTTAATGTGGGAAGCTATTCAAAACTTCCTATTTTCTTACCTTCGGTTTCTGAACAAAATGAAATCGTCCGTATTTTAGATGATCTTCTCGCCAAAGAACAGCAAGCCAAAGAGGCTGCCGAAGATGTCTTGGAGCAGATTGATCTTATTAAAAAATCTATCCTCGCCCGTGCGTTTCGCGGTGAGTTAGGAACGAATGATTCTGCCGAGGAAAGCTCATTGGAACTCATAAAGCAGATTCTTTCGGAAACAATAGCTAGTGATAATATTTTGAAGCAGAGAACAACAGATAGAATCGAGGTGAAATTCGTGCCGAAAACAATTTTGGAAGCCCTGGCTGGTGGAGTGCGTCTGACACCGGAAGACTTGAAATCCGAAACAGGTCTGCAAATCGATGAGTTCTATGCGCAATTAAAAGAGTTGATTGATAACGATAAGATTATAGAAACCAGAATGGATGGAGAATCCTACTTGGAGGCTGCACATGCGGATAGACAAACTGAAAATTAACAACTTTAAAAATTTAAAAGATTTCCAGATTGATATAGATGAGACTCAGCTGACATCTGTGTTTATCGGTCGCAACGGAGCTGGCAAGTCAAACCTTCTGGAAGCGATTGTAATTATATTTCGAGATCTGGACTTGGGGGTACTTACCAAAGATTTTTCTTATGAAATTTTTTATAAGTGTTGCGGTTATGCAATACAAATAAAAAATAATGCAGAGGAAGGCGTTCAGGCGTTCTTTATAAATGGGGAAAAGTTCACTCGGACTGCGTTTTATAAAAAGCGGGAGAACTTTTTGCCCGAGCACCTTTTTGCCTATTATTCCGGACCAAGCAACCGATTAGAAAAACATTTTGTAAAACATCAAAAGCGGTTTTATAAGGCATTGCTGGATGGTGACAGAGAAACGCTACGCCCGCTGTTTTATGCGCGTTTAGTTCATAGTAATTTTGTGTTATTGGCTTTTTTTTCGTTTTATGAAGAGTCGAATCAAGCGTTTTTAAGAGACTATTTTGACATTGACGCAGTCGATTCGGTCCTTTTTGTCCTAAAGAGAGCGGAATGGGTGAAGGGAAAAGGGCATACGAAGTCAGATTTTTGGGGTGCGCGTGGAGTTGTTCGCGATTTTCTGGATAGCTTATATGAATGTGCGCTGGCGCCCATAAAAGAAATCGGGTCCTTTGAAGAAGGTATAAAAACCGTAAAAAAAGAAGTGACATACCTTTATTTGAAAGATCAGAAAAAGTTACGGGATTTTGCCGGGCAGTATGGTAATAATGTTGATTTTTTTAAACAGCTTGAGAGTACTTATATCTCGGATTTGATTGAAGAAGTCCGCATTAAAGTCAGAAAAACGGACGGAACAGTCATCACGTTCAGCGAACTTAGCGAGGGTGAGCAGCAGCTTTTGATGGTGTTGGGATTGTTGAGGTTTACACGCTCAAAAGAATCGTTATTTTTATTGGATGAGCCCGATACACATTTGAATCCGGCTTGGAAATTTAATTATTTAAATCTGATTAAAGAGGTTGGCGGGCAGAGTGACAGCAGCCAGGTTATTATTTCCACACATGATCCGATTGTGATTGGCGGCCTTAATAAAGAAGCCGTTGCTATCTTTGAACGTATTGCGGATGGAACAACCGTTAGAATGCCCGAAGTCAATCCGAAAGGCATGGGTGTGGCGGGCTTGCTTACGAGCGATTTGTTCGGTCTTCCCACGACGCTTGATCCTGAGACGCAGGATGCGTTAGACAGACAACGACAGTTGCAATTTAAGGAAAATCGTACGCTTGAAGAAAATGTTAAACTTTCTCACCTCACACGGGAATTGGAGAAGTTGGGTTTTACCAGAACGACGCGGGACCCTATGTATGATAAATATATTGAACGCCTTTTTTCCCGGCCGGAATTTCAGGAAAAACCAATCACGGATAAGGAGAGAAAAGAAATGTTGGAATTGACAGACGATATTTTAGCGGAAATTTTGGAAGAGGAAAACAAATGATATTTATTGATTTATTTGGAAATCCGCCGCCGCAGGATTTGATTGACGAGGGCACGGAACTAACAAGGCAGCTGATGGGACTTCCCCCGGATAAACGGAATGATTTTATTGATAAATATGACGATTACTGGGGGAAATTAAAAGACTATTACGCTGCGTTATCACATGACAAATGTTGGTATACAGAGGCGAAAGATAGCGCTTCTATTTATCATATGGATCATTTTCGGCCCAAAAAGCAACCCAAAGAACTAAAAAAGAATTGCGAACTAAAAACGGCCGTCAGTGAGGAGGCATATTGGTGGTTGGCATTTGATTGGAAGAATTACCGTTTGGCCGCATCAATCCCTAATACGAGTAAAGGTTCTTATTTTCCTTTGAAGGAGGGGACTGACGCGGCAAAGCAGGGGGATAATCCAAACCGGGAATGGTATGGATTACTCGATCCGGCTGATGAATATGATGTTTCGTTGATTGCATTTGGTATAGACGGAAAAGTGTATCCGGCCTGCGCAACGGCTGATTGTTGGGATGCCATACGTGTGTATTTATCGGTCAGAGTTCTTAATTTGGATTGCGTATCATTAGTAGATGCCCGCAAAGAAATTCAACGAACTTGTAAGGCAAAAATTGAACTGATAAAAAATGCGCAAAGGGAATATGCCAAAACACATTCTTTGGTTTATAGAGATATGTTAAAAAAATACATAAAAGAATTAAAGGATATGACAAAACCGACTGCCGAGTTTTCTGCCGTAGCCCGCAATTATATCAGAAATGATACGGAAGAGTTTATTCGAAATATTGCATGTTAGGCGTGGAGCCGCGTTGCGTGTGAAAGGAGCCGTTGCAAAATAGACGAGTAATCATCTATGGAGCAATGGCTCCGCTTCTATGCCTCGGAATAGAAGTAAACGGTAGATAGTGCGTACCTATACAAAACTGGAGCAAACCTGTATGATAGAAACAGATTTGCTCCAGTCTTATTTCACTTCATCTTTACCGGGCTTCCGGCAGTTCGCAGGAAGATTCGGTGACCAGGGGAGCAGGTCATCCAGAAAACCCCGGTCAGTATCATCTAGATGTTTCGGTATCTCAGTGAGCAGATACTCAAAGTAATCGTATGGTTTCAGGTTGTTTGCTTTTGCTGTTTCCGCAATGCTGTAGATGATCGCGCTGGACTTTGCGCCGACGACTGTATCAATCATGACCCAGTTCTTCTTTCCGATACAGA
>CAJTOI010000027.1 GCA_910577925.1 uncultured Roseburia sp. | reverse complement strand
TGTATTTTTTACACAGAAAAGGAGCTGCGCACTAATTACTTAGTGCGACAGCCCCTTCTTACTCCGAAGACAAAACAATCGCGCAATACCGCAATGAACACCACACCAAATCGGGTGAGATCATCACGGACTCCTATCTTGGCATCTGTGATAAGCTGTATCATCTTGAATGCGAAAACCGTCCAAAGGGCAACATGAGCATTCGCATGATCGAATTAGAGGCGGATAAAATTCTGGCACAGGCCCATGAAAGAGGCCTTGCGCGGGGCTTGCAGAAGGACTTGAGCAGGGTTCAAAGCGTACATGACTTCGCCGTCGGCTTCCAGCTCATCCCTGTCGTAATCCTCGAAGACAAAGGGCTGTCCGTCCATGATGCGACATCACGGACGGGCAGCCCCCTTCTCATTCACTCTTATTCTCTCACATTCACTCTCACTCGCTTTTACACTCAGGCTTCTTTCTCCTGTCTCTTCACACTGCGGACAATCGCCAGAATAATCGGCGAGCATATGCTGAATATGGCAATCACCATCAGCACGCAGCTGATCGGACGGGTAAAGAAAATCCCGAAGCTTCCCTTTGACAGCACCAGCGAGCGCTGCAGGTTTTTCTCGATCATATCGCCGAGAATGATGCCCAGAATAATCGGCGGAATCGGAAACTCAAACTTCACCATAAAAAATCCCAGAAATCCGAACGCTACCATAACGAAAATATCAGTCACATTATGATTGTAAGCAAACGTTCCGACCGCGCAGAACATAAACACCATCGGCGTCAGTATCTGCAGCGGCATCGAAGAGATTTTTGCAAATCCCCGCATACCGGCATAGCCCAGCAGGCACATACAGATATTTGCAACCATCAGACCGAGAATGATCAGGTATACTTTATCCGTCTCGTTGCTGAACAGCAGCGGTCCCGGTGTGATGCCGAGCATCATCAGAGAGCCGAGCATAATCGCAGAGCCCGCATCGCCCGGAATGCCAAGCGTCAAAAGCGGAATCAGCGCACCGCCGGAAATCGCATTGTTGGCCGCCTCCGGAGCCGCAACGCCTTTGACATTTCCCTTTCCGAACTCCGGTTCATCCTCCTTGCGGAGCCGCTTCATCTGAGAGTACGAAGTCCAGCACGCAATATCTCCGCCGGTTCCCGGAATTGCACCGATTATCGTACCGATGACGGAACTGATCAGAATGACCGGCGCCGTCTTTTTGATATCCTCAAGCGTCGGAATCACCCGCGCCAGCTTTGCACTCTCACGGTTCAGTACGCCGCCTTTCTTGTAATCCAGCACATTAATCAGCCCCTGCGAAAACGCATACATCGCAATCAAAATCACAATATAGGGCAGACCTCCCAGCAGATACGTCGTACCGCCGGTGAAACGATTCTCAGCCGTCAAGACATCCATACCGATGGTCGAAATCGCAAGCCCCATCATCATGGAGATAATCCCTTTGACCATATTGTCGGAAGAGATGCTCGTCACGATACTAATCCCGAAAATTGCCAGCGCAAAATACTCCGGCGCGCCGAAATTCAGCGCAAATTTTGCCAGAATCGGCGCGGTTATAAAGAGCGCCATCGCACTGAACACGCCGCCGAACGTGGACGCCATCGTGGAAATGCCAAGCGCGCGCCCCGCCTCTCCTTTTTGGCTGAGCGGATAGCCGTCGAGACAGGTTGCCGCCGAGTTTGACGTTCCCGGTGTATTGATCAGAATCGCCGTGATGGATCCCCCGTAAATACTGCCGCAGAAGATGCCGAGCAGGCAGAGGATGCCGCCGTAGCCGCTTATGGAAAAGGTAAACGGAACCATGATCGTCATCGCCATGACGCTGGAAAGCCCCGGCATTGCACCGCAAAGAATACCGAACAGCGTCCCTATTAAGATCAGCAGGATGTTTTCCACGGTAAACACAGAGGAAAGCGCAATTCCAAATGCAGATATATCAAACATTCCTTTTCACCCCCTCACTGAAACAAAATGCCTGCAGGCAGCTTCACCTTCAGCATAATCTGAAATGCAACGAAAATAAACAGGGAACACGCTACCGGCGTGATCACCAGGAACGGAATCCGCCGCTCTTCCATACTCCACATGATTCCGAAAATCATGACAAGCAAAGCCGGACACAGTCCGACAAAATACAGCGCAACGCAAAATACAATCAAAACCGCCGCAACCAGATACACACGCTTCATGCCCTCGGACTTCCAGTCGATCACGATCTCATTCTTCGTCGGATCCTTGCTTAACATTGACTGCACAAACAGGACCGCGGAACAAAACATCATAATCGCCGCAATCACACGGGGCCAGAAGCCTGTGCCAAAGCTCTGCAGGCCGTCATACGAAAATTGACGGGTAAACCAGAACATCAGCACCCCGAGGGCAAAAAAGCCCCCGGCCAGCACCATTTCACCATGCCTTCTCAAAATCCTACCACCTCTCTCTTATGTCACTCAACCAGTCTAAACAACCTATTTTTCCAGAAGATTTACGACCTCTGCATAATACTCATACTGGCTCTTAAAAAATTCCTGCGCCTTTTCCTCATCCAGATACAGCTCGTTATTGTCACACAGATAGAACTGTGAGCGTACCTGTGCGTACGCGTCGGTGCGGATCGCATCGTAGAACAGATCCTGCAGATAACCCGAGATCGCCGGGTCCGTGTCATTTCGCACGGCGAGGAACACCCATACCGGAACATTCATGTCGCCGAGTTCGTCCGGAAAACACTCTGCCATCGTCGGCACATCCTCAAACGTAGACATGCGCTCCAAAGAGCTGGTAGCCAGCGGTTTGATGTTGCCCGCATCATACTGGGCCGCCGCGGTAACGGATGAACAGCACACGGCGTCAACTTCACCGGATACAACCCCGAGGACTGCCGCGCCTGCATCGTCATAGTGAACTGCGGTCAGCGGTGCATCCAGCGCTTCCGCCGTGGATGCGGTGACAACCGCCTGCACGGAGCCTGCACCTGCGTCGGCAACCGTCACACCTCCATTCTCTTTGGCGTACTCGATAAACTCCTGATACGTATCATAAGGCGCATCCGCAGAGACAAATACCAGATTTCCGTCCATCATCACGCATCCTACCGGAGTGAACTGCTCATAAGAAAGCTCTGTGTTTCCCAGCGCCATATTCATGATAAAATCACAGTTGATGATACCGACCGTCTCCCCGTCATTTGCGGAATTAATAAACTGCGTGATGCCGACAAGGCCGGAACCTCCGGTCACGTTATCCACAACCACGCTGACGCCGCCCGGAAGTTTTCCGGAGTCAACTGCCCCGGTTACTCCGCGGACAGACAGGTCTGTCGTTCCGCCTGCACTGTAAGGAACCAGCACCGTCACATTCCCCGACGGCTCCCAGTCGGAAACTGCTCCCGCAGACGGCTGCTGTGTATCATCCGCGCCGTTTGTATCATCCGTTTTCTCGGATGCTACGGCGTTCGTATCCGTGTTTCCCGCGTTTCCTGCATTTCCAGACTCTCCGGAATCTCCCTGATCTCCGCATCCTGCCATGGTCAGGACCATTGCCGCTGCCAAAATTGCTGCTAACCTCTTTTTCATACGCTTCTCCTTTTCTTTTTGTATTTAATTGTTTATATATTGTAATATATATTGTATCTATTTTCATGTCAATTGTAAAGTATTTATAAATTAATTCATCAAATATTGAATATAATCGCCAAAAATTATTACAATTTTATGAAGTACAGGAAGGAAAGTATCCGTCAGACCAGCGCATCCGCCCATCCGCAGACCGTCATATCGCCTTTTTCATCTCTTCCCCAGACATGCAGATGAAGTCTTGTTTTCCCTTCCTCCGCGGTCTTTCTTTTCACCACGCCCTGAAAGCTTAATTTCTCACCTGCCAGACTCGGTTTGAGAATCTTCAGCTTCTGGTGTCCTGACCGGTACCAGGATTCCCCGAAAAAGTCCGCCAGCATCTCCGTGAGAAAGCTTACCTGCTGTTGTCCCTGCACGACAATATTTTCATAGCCTGCGGCCTTCGCCGTGCGGATGCTGCTGTGTATCGTGTCAAAAAACATCCCGCCCCAGGAAAATGCCTGTGTCTGGTACGTCGTCGTGGTCTTCTGCAGCCCTTTGACCGGCGTGCCGTCCGCGAGATCTGCCGATGCCGTCCGCGCCTCCGGAAGCGCCGCATCAAACTCGCCGGTGACCTTATCGCCCTCGACCGGAGCCGTCCGCTCGCCCGTCAGCTGATTCCCCATGATGCGCATGATCTCCGCACCCTGATGTGTGACGATGGGCCTGCCGTCTTCCCCTGTGATTTCTGAGTGAAGCTCAATATAGCCTTTGCCGCGCTTCACATATTTATCCGCATATTCTGCCGTGATCGTCACATTTTCTCCCACAAACGCCGGATTATGGAACCACAGCTCCTCCTGCGTGTGCAGACCGACGACATTATCCGGATTATAATGCGTAAAAAACACGTGCAGCAGATCGTTGTTGAAGCATGCCGCATGCGCGATACGCCTCCCGAACGGGTTTTCGTCTGAAAAACACCATGGATTATAATCGTCCTGCGCAAAAGCGAATAACTTCACCGTAAATTCGTCGACCGGATAGGTATACGGCCCGAACCGCTCGCCCGGCGAGGCATTTTCATAATCGCCTTCTTTTGTGCCAATTACATTAAATGGTATCATTTTTCACCTCCATATGCATTAATTGTTTATAAATTGTATTATATATCATGCTTCTTTTTATGTCAATCTGTATATTATTTTCTTATCATTCTGATAAGAAATGAGAAATATGACGATACAAATCAAACGTTTTCGGCACAAAAAAAGACCGGCATAAACCGGTCTTTCCGCTCTGTGCACATTTCGTTCTGCAGCCGCCTGTCCTCCCTCACTCCCTTGACATTTCCACCGACATCTCATAATTACCGCCGATATAATAATTCAGCGCATATTCAAAGCAGTTTCCGTCCTTCAGATATCCGAGGTTCGTCACCTTAAGCAGGGCCGTGCGCTCCGGAAGCTCAAGCAACGCACACAGCCGGTACGAACTCATGCAGGCCGTGATCGTCTGCTTACATGTGGCGATCGGCAGCTTATACTCCTGTTCGAGCATCGTATAAATCGAACTTGCGGCCAAATCCGCCGAGAGCAGCTCGGGACAGTACTTCTCTCTCAAATACATGGTCTGATAGCACAGCGCTTCCCCGTTCCCGTAGCGCAGCCGCTCAATATAGACAAGGGGTTCCCCCGGCTCGATGCCCATCTTTTCCGCAATATTCTCATTCGCTTCCTGCAGCTCCGCTTTCAGTATATAGTTTGAACAGCGGATGCCCGACTGGGCAAGTTCTTCCGAAAGCCCCCGCATACGGTTGGCATGGCGGTGAATCGCATTCTTCTTCACTCTGGGCGTCTTGCTGAACTGGTGCTCGATCAGCCCCTCCTCCTCGAGACGGCTGATTGCTTTACGAATTGTAATACGGCTCACATTGTACTCTGCGCACAGCTCGGACTCCACCGGCAGCACATCTCCCGGTTTGTACACTCCGCTTTCGATTTTTTCCTTCAGCTTACATTCCACAAGGTAATACAACGGTTTATATTCCGACACCTTTCCTTCCTCCCATATTTTCTTATACCTGCGCGCCGTGTCCGTATCCGCACTGCCCAAACGGCGCGCGCCATGACCATCGCTTACATAATCTTCTGCAAAATTGTCATAATAAAACTATCACACACCCCTAAAAAAATCAATCTCTTTTTTTACATTCGTCAAACAATAACAATATTTACATGTTTTCATACCTTTAAAAACAAAATATAATACAATTGACATGACAATTTCAAAGTGTTATCATACAATCATACAAAAATAAGATAAACAATCCCGTTTATCTACAAAAAATAAGACAATGGAGGGTAATTGTATGCAAAACATGTACACAGGTGGTCAGCTTGCAGTCAAAATCATGGAAGAATTCGGTGCGAAGGTCGTATTCGGTATTCCGGGCGGTCAGACGTTATCCGTCAACAATGCAATGTATGACTCTAAAATCCGCTTTGTTCACACACGGCACGAGAACGGCGCCGCCGTTGCCGCAGACGGCTACGGACGTCTAACGGGGGAACCCGGTATCTGTCTGGCAACAACCGGCCCGGGGGCGACAAACCTCATTACCGGCCTCGGCGGAGCACTCCGGGATTCCAGTCCGGTGATCGCGCTGGTATTCCAGAATAAGCTGCCGGACGCGGGACGCGGGGACGCGCAGGAGGGAGACCATCAGCTTCTGCTCGGCAGTCTCTGCAAAAAGTATATTCCGGTACGCGATATCAGCTGCCTGGCATGGGCAATGCGCGAGGCATACCGCGTAGCCAAAACCGGTCGCCCGGGTCCTGTCGTCGTTGATTTTTATCGGGACGTCGTAGAAAATCAGACCGCTCCGTACATTCCGGAAGACCCTGCTTCCTATTGTTTTGCGGCAGACTCCATTCCGAGCAGAGCTTCGATCGAGGCCGCGGCCGACAATATTATGAAGAGCAAAAAAATTTGTATGTGGATCGGCAACGGCGTAAAGCTTGCGCATGCCAAAGAAGAAGTAAAGGCACTCTCCACGCTGCTTGAAGCGCCTGTGGTAACTACCTATAACGGGCTAGCCGCGATCGAGAGCTCTTTTCGGAATCTCGTGGGACCTCGCAGCCGCCACGGAAGCGAGATCAGCAAAGCTGCGATCGAAGAGGCAGACTGCGTCATCGTTGTCGGCTCTTCCCTGACTGCGATCAGCACGAACCGCTGGGAGCTGAAAGCAAAAAATCTGATTCAGTTTGACATGATCCCCGAAAATATCGGCCGCCATTATCCCGTGAGCGTCGGCGTAAACGGAGACGCAAAGATCGGTCTGCAGCTTTTGACCGATGAGCTCAAAGCAAAACATTACACGGCGGATCCGGCTTACCGCAATGAGATTTTCGCGCGCAAGGAAGAATGGGCAAAAGGCGTGTTCACAGGACCGATCGCCGATACAAATGCCACCCCGGTACCTCCGATCGCTCTGCACATGGAGCTTGGCAAGTGCTTAAAGAAAGACGGCATCTTTGTCGTGGACGCAGGAAACCCCGGAGCATGGGCGCATATCACGGAATTTCCGGAGGGCACGACCTGCATGAAGCCGGTAAACTTCGGCAACATGGGCTTTGCCTTGGGCGCGGCGCTCGGCTGTAAGGAAGCCGCGCCGGAGCGCGACGTAATCGCACTGCTCGGCGACGGTTCGCTCGGCATGACGCTCGGCGAATTGGAGACCATCTCCCGGGAAAAACTTAATGTTATCGTACTTCTCGTAAATGACGACGCTTACGGCAATATCAAGCAGGAAGAAAAATTTAAGACAGGCACGGAAAATTATATCGGCGTCGAATTTCCGCCCATCGATTACGTGGATATCGCAAAAGCCCTCGGTTACGGCGGAACTATCGTGCGCAAAGCCTCTGAGCTTGCCGCTGCAATGGAACAGGCGCGCGCCGCAGAGGGGCCGTTTATGATCGAAGTAAAGCTTGACGGAAGCTATACGGTATGGCCGTCCTGTTTCTAAGCCGATAAAACAATCGAAATACGAAATCAGAAAAGGTAAGGTGATACATTTGGAAAGAACCGTAAAACTCTGTTCACTCGAAGAGGCGGTCTCCGCCATCCCGGAAGGCGCCCGCATCGCCTTCGGCGGATTCGCGGTATATCAGAAACCGATGGCCGCCGCACAGCAGATCATCCGGGCCGGAATCAAAAATCTGACCATTGTCGGGTGCGTAAACTCGATCGAGGCGGATATGCTCATCGGCGCGGGATGCGTCGCAGCGATTGAAACCTCCTATGTAGGTCTGGAAAAATACGGGCTGGCGCAGAATTACCGCCGCGCACTGCAAAACGGTAAGCTGAAAGTCGTGCACTACCCGGAAATGCTGGCATGGGACAGATTCCGGGCAGACAGGGAGGGCATGCCCTTCTGGCCGGTCTACTTCCTCGGCGGCAATGACGTCGCGCGCGACAATCCGCAGATCGTCCCGTTCACCTGCCCCGTAACCGGAAAGCAGGCGTGGGCGGTGCCCGCCGCAAAGCCAGACGTTGTCGTAATCCATGCATGGCGGGGCGACAAATACGGAAATATCCAGATACAGGAGCGCAGCATGCTGCCGCAGTATCTAAACGTGGATATGGCCCGCTCCTGCAAAAATCTGATCGTCACCGTGGAGGAGCTCGCGGACACGGAGGAAATCAAAAAGAGTCCTCATCTGACTCTGATACCTGCTTTCCGCACGGCGGCCGTCTGTCATGTGCCCCTCGGAAGCCATCCCACTCCTACCCTCTCCTGCACGGAGGAGGATGCCGCACACTACGAAGCTTACGTGAATGCCTCCGCAGATGAAGAAGCATTTGAGGCTTATCTGGACAAATATATCCGCGGCACAAAGGATTTCGCAGAATATCTGTCTCTGATCGGGGAAACCCGTCCAAAAACGCTGGAGGTGAGGTAAATGGAAAAACGTTTTACACTGGAGGAACTGCTTACCGTTCGTCTGGCACACACATTTCGCAACGGCGAGGTCGGATTTACCGGACTCGCCACGGGAAAAGCGGCCGCGACCTACATTACAAATATCCCGCTTGCCGCGATGCAGCTCGCACGGCTGACACATGCGCCGGATCTGACGATCCTGCTCGCCGGCTGGTGCGTAAATCCCGATCTCAGCGCACTCACACGGCTTCCGTCCTCCGAATACGGCAATGAACTGCTGAACCTGCCGTGCGAGGCACAGATGACCACCTGGCCCGGCCCCTGGTCGCACCGCATCGGTGAGATTGATTTTGCTTTCTGTTCCGGCGTCCAGGTAGACCCGGAAGGAAATATAAACTGCACCTGTATCGGCTCTCACGAGAAGCCGAAGGTCGCACTGGTCGGCCCGATTTTCCTGCCGGAACATCTGGCGGTATTCGGCCGGGAATATATCATGATGCCGCACCACGAGAAACGGTGCTTTACGGAGCAGATCGACCATATCTCGGGCGTCGGTTTCCCGGGCGGGCGCGCCGGGCGAAAAGAACTGGGTCTTACGGGCAGCGGCCCATGCAAAATCTTTACGCCGCTGTGCATTTTTTCCTTTGACGAAGACGGGAAAATATTTGTGGAGTCCATCCACCCGGGCGTCACTGCGCAGGACGTGATCGACAACACTGGATTTGCGCTGGGAGATCTCTCCGCCGTGCCCGAAACCGCTGCGCCTTCGGATAAGGAACTTGCGCTTCTACGGAACAAAATAGATCCCAACCGGATTCTGCTGGGATAAGAAACGAGGAAATTATGAAAGAATTATCTGTCAGACCCGAGATCTATAAATACGACTCGGCAAAAGAATTTGCAGAAGCCTTCCGGCTGCAAAAAGGAGATTTGATCCTCACAAACGAATACATCTACCGGCCGCATTTCGGCGCGCTCGACCTGGAATGCGACGTGATCTGCCAGGAAAATTACGGCGCGGGAGAACCCACGGACGAGATGGCAGAGGCAATCTTAAAGGACATCAAAGGGGAGCCGAAGCGGATCATCGCCGTCGGCGGAGGCACGGTGCTCGACCTCGCAAAGCTGTTCGCATTAAAGCAGGTTTCGCCGGTTTTGGATCTCTATGACGGAAAGCTTCCGATTAAAAAAAACAAAAAACTTATTCTCGTACCCACCACCTGCGGCACCGGGAGCGAAGTGACAAATATCGCGATTCTGGCGCTCATAAGCAGGGGCACGAAAAAAGGGCTGGCCGTCGACGAAATGTACGCCGACGCGGCCGTGCTGATTCCAGAGCTTTTGTCGGGACTGCCGTTTGGCGTATTTGCCGCAAGCTCTATCGACGCTCTGGTGCACGCGGTGGAATCAAGCCTCTCGCCAAAGGCAACCGCAACGACTCGAATGTTCGGCTACCGGGCGATCGAGATGATCTTAAAAGGTTATCTGGAAATCGCCGAAAAGGGACCCGGCGCACGCCTTATGCTGCTTGACGATTTCCTTACGGCGAGCAACTATGCGGGAATCGCATTCGGCAATGCGGGCTGCGCCGCAGTCCACGCCCTAAGCTATCCCCTCGGCGCCGTTTATCATGTGCCGCATGGGGAATCCAATTACGCCATGTTTACCGGGGTCCTGAAAAACTATATGGAACTGAGGCCGGAGGGTGAGCTTTTAAAACTGAACCGGTTTATCGCCGATCTCATAGGCTGCCGGATCCCAGATGTCTACGATGAGACGGAAAAACTCTTAAACGTCCTGCTGCCCAAAAAGCCGCTGCGCGCATACGGGATGAAAGAGAACGAAATAGAACGGTTCACGGACTCCGTGCTTGAAAATCAGCAGCGGCTGCTCGTCAACAATTTTGCGGAATTTGACAGAGACAGAATCTTAAAAATCTACCGCGAGCTATTTTAGGCCCGCGCAAAATCCGACACTCACAGAAAAGGAGAAGAACACTATGGCAATGATGACAGGGGATGCGTATGTGGAAAGCATGCGGAAACTGAATCTTCAGGTATATATGTTCGGAAAAAAAATCGACAACCCGATCGACGATCCGATCTTACGGCCGTCGCTGAACTCCGTAAAAGCGACCTATGACCTTGCACAGAATCCGGAATACCAGGAGCTGATGACGGCGACCTCCTCATTTACCGGGGAAAAAATAAACCGGTTTTTACATATCCACCAGAGCGCGGAAGACCTGGTCAAAAAAGTAAAAATGCAGCGGCTTTTAGGACAGCAGACCGCGTCGTGCTTCCAGCGGTGCGTGGGCATGGATGCATTTAATGCCGTCTACAGTACCACCTTTGAAATCGACAAAAAATACGGGACAGACTATCACAAAAACTTTACCGCATACGCGGCATACTGCCAGGAGCATGATTTCACGGTCGACGGCGCGATGACGGACCCGAAAGGGGACCGGGGGCTTGCGCCGCACGCGCAGGAGGACCCGGATATGTATCTGCGCATCGTGGAGCAGCGACCGGACGGAATCGTAGTGCGCGGGGCAAAAGCACATCAGACCGGCGCGATCAACTCACAGGAAATGATCGTGATGCCGACCGTATCCATGGGGCCGGAAGACAAAGCATACGCCGTATCCTTTGCCGTTCCCACAGACGCCGAAGGCGTCATCATGATTATCGGAAGACAGTCCTGCGACACCCGCAAGACCGAAGGCTCCGAATTGGATGTGGGAAACAGCGAATTCGGCGGCGTGGAAGCCTTAGTCGTGTTCAACGACGTATTCGTGCCGAATGACCGCATCTTTTTAAACGGCGAGACAGAGTTTGCCGGCATGCTGGTGGAACGGTTCGCAGGCTACCACAGACAGAGCTACGGCGGCTGCAAAGTCGGCGTCGGCGATGTCCTGATCGGGGCTGCGGCGGTGGCCGCCGATTACAACGGCTGTGCAAAGGCATCCCATATCAAAGACAAACTCATCGAAATGACCCACCTGAACGAGACCTTATACTGCTGCGGTATCGCATGTTCCGCGGAGGGAGCACCCACGGAGTCGGGCAATTATATGATCAATCTGCTGCTCGCAAACGTCTGCAAGCAGAACGTAACGCGGTTCCCCTATGAGATTGCGCGTCTGGCGGAGGATATCGCCGGAGGCATCGTCGTGACGGCTCCCTCGGAGGCGGACCTGCGCAGCCCGATTGTCGGTCCCTATGTGGAAAAATATATGAAAGGCGCAAAGGGCGTCAGCGTGGAAAACAGACTCCGCATCCTGCGCCTGATCGAGAATCTCTGTCTCGGAACCGCGGCGGTAGGCTACCGCACCGAATCTCTGCACGGGGCCGGAAGCCCGCAGGCGCAGCGCATTATGATATCGCGCCAGGGCAATCTCCCCGCAAAAAAGGAGCTTGCGAAAAAAATAGCAAAAATCCGGGAATGATAACAGGAGGTGGAGCCAATGAAATGGCAGGAATTGTATGAGCGGCGGAGCATGACCGCCGAGGAAGCCATCCGGCTGATCCACTCCGGAGACCGCGTGGTACTTGGCCACGCGGTCGGAGTTCCCATTGCGATTACCGATGTGCTTGCCGCACACAAAGACGATTACAAAGACGTGGAGATCATACAGCTCGTTCCCATGGGGAACGCAGCGTTTGCCGAACCGGAGGCAGAGGGTCATTTCCGGTTAAACGCACTCTTTCTCGGAGGACTGACAAAAGGAGCCGTAAAAGACGGAAGGGCGGATTTTACTCCCTGCTGCTTCCATGAGGTTCCGGGTCTCTTTGACGAGCTGCTCCCCGTCGATGTGGCGATCATCCAGGTATCGGAGCCGGACAGACACGGATATGTGAGCTGCGGAGTCTCGGTGGACTACACGCTGCCCGCGGCAAAACGGGCAAAGCGGGTAATCGCGCAGGTAAACGGCCGAATGCCCCGGTGTCACGGAAATACCGCTCTGCACGTGTCGGAAATTGACAGCTTCGTGCGAAGCGATCATCCGGTCTTAGAGCTCGCGCCTCCCAAAATCGGAGACGTGGAAAAAGCCATCGGGGAAAACTGCGCAAAACTCATCCGGGACGGCGATACTCTCCAGCTCGGAATCGGAGCGATACCGGATGCAGTGCTTTTATTTTTGAAAGACAAAAAGGATCTCGGAATCCACTCGGAGATGATCTCGGACGGCGTGGTCGAACTGATCGAGCACGGTGTGATCACCAACGCGCGGAAGAATTTCCATCCGGGCAAAACCGTCGCGACCTTCCTGATGGGTACCAAGCGCCTGTACGACTATGCGGATGACAATCCGGGACTCAACCTGTTCCCGGTAGACTATGTGAACGACCCGTATGTAATCGGCAAAAACGATAATCTCGTATCGATTAACTCCTGCGTGCAGGTAGATCTGATGGGACAGGTCGCTTCCGAGAGCATCGGACTCACCCAGATTTCCGGCATCGGCGGACAGGTTGACTTTGTCAGAGGGGCAAGGCTGAGCAGAGGCGGACGTTCCATTATCGCGATCGCATCCACAACGGCCGACAAAACGATTTCAAAAATCGTCCCTCTCTTAAATGAAGGCGCCGCGGTCACGACCTCCCGGACGGATGCGGACTATATCGTGACAGAATACGGAATTGCACATCTGCGCGGGAAGACGCTGCGCGGCCGTGCGAAAGCGCTGATCTCCGTCGCGCGCCCCGATTTCCGGCCCGCGTTAATCCGGGAATTTGAAAAAAGGTTTCACTGCGCTTATCAGAACGAAAACACGAGTCCGCTCTGCGGCAGAAGGGGAATGTAATGGAAGAGACAACACAGAATGTCGAGGCGGTCCTCGAAGCATATGTGCGCCCCTCCTTAAGGGAACACGGAGGAAATGTGCAGCTCGCCTGCATCAAAGACGGGACTGCCTATGTGCGGCTGACCGGGCACTGCAGCGGCTGTCCTTCCGCAAAATACACGCTCGAGAGCATCGTGAAAGAACAGGTAACCGCGCACTGCGGCGCGGTACGCGACGTAAAGCTGCAGGAGGAGGTCAGCCCCGCACTGTACGAATTTGCCAGGGCTATCTTAACAAAAAAGAACGGGAATGAAACAAAAAGAGAAGCGTTTTAATCATGAAAAGGGGGAACTACAAATGGATGAAAAAACGATTTGGAGAGACATCACGGACCCGCGCCGCGCGGACACCGAAGACGATCTGGAGGCCGGCTTAAAGGAGCCGGAATTTGAAAATCTTAAGATTCCGGAGCATCTCGGTCCGGTACGGCTTGTCGTCGACGATCACAAGATTAAACGCTACGCGTTTGAGGTGGACGAGTATTCGCCCTGGAATCTCTCGGAAAGTCCGTTTTACGGCGGGACGCGCATCGGACAGGCCGGTCTTTTAGTCAATGATCTGGTGCAGCTGTTTACAACGGTATACCGGCCGAGCCATGTGATCGGCCTGCACACCGAAGAACAGATCTGGTTCGAAAATCCGGCCCGCATCGACGAGACCGTGACTCTGGAAGGAGAATACGTGGAATCCTATGTGCTGCGCGGGCAGGGGTATGTCGTGATGGAAGCCGAGGCAAAAGGCGCGGACGGACGCACGATCATCCGTCACCGCGGGGTGGAGATCTTAAAGACGATTCCCGGCGATATCAGCGGACGTGCATCCGCGACGCCCGAAAAGCGCGTGAGCGGCACAGCCGCACCGGACGCACGCTATCTTGCGCGCGTGACAGACGATATCAGGGTCGGGGACGCCGTAACGCCGACTGAAAAATGCATCACCGCAGAGCAGGCCGCCGTCTACTCGCGCGTCGGAGAGTTTATCACCAATATTCACAATAACAGGGAGATGGCGCGCAAGGGAAATCTGAACATCCCGATCATCCAGGGCGCGCAGATGTTCTGTGCGCTCACGCACCTGCTCAGCACATTTTTCGGCAAGGCATTTTTTACAGACGGGTGGCTGCGCACCAAGTTTATCGCTACGGTAAAAGTGTTTGAGCCGATCACGCTAAACGGCGCAGTGACGGACGTGGAAACGCTCGCGGACGGCAGAAAAAAGATTTCTCTGGAAGTCTGGATCCGGCGCGGCAGCGACAACCGGCTTGCCGTGATCGGCTGGGCAAGCTGTATTATGTAATTCCGCGCTCTGACAGCCCCGCGCGGCAGCAGAAAGGAGCCCTCATGAAGAAAAAGAAACTGGTGACGGCAGAGCAGGCCGTCTCTTTGATCCAAAACGGCAGCAGCATCGTCTTATTCGACGGCTATGAGCCGATGAGTCTCATACAGGAACTGCTGCGGCAGAATAAGCGGCGGCTTTGCCTGTACTCCTGCGGCCTGACTTTTGCCGCGGCCCTTCTGTCCGCGGGCGGCGCGGCGGATGATATTCTTGCAGGATGTGATTCCGATTCCCGTTTTATTCCGGGTGCGCTTTGCGTGGGTAGAGACATCCTGCACGCGCAGCTTGCCGCCGCCGTCAGCGAGAGCGATTACGCCGCGGCAGAAGTGCCGGAGCGGCTTTTGGAAGAAGCGCCCGAACTATACCGCAGAACCTGCCGTGTATTCGGCACAGGCACGCAAACTGCCGCTGCCGCCCTGCATCCGGACGTCGCCGTCCTGCATGTCGCCCGCGCGGATTTTTACGGCAACATACAGCTGGCCCCGCCTGCGGATATGCGCAGCGCCGATGTGCTCTGCCTCGCCAGGGCGGCAAAGACCGTCATTGTCTCCGCGGAGCAGATCGTCTCCGACGATGCGATCCGGATGAACGCCCTGCGCGGTCTGCTTGACCCGGAGGCGGTGACCTGCGTGGTGGAGGCGCCCTACGGGGCGCACCCCACTGCGTTCGCCACCCGTTACCGCGCGGATACCGCACTGCTTAAAGCAGCTAAAACCGGGGAAGGCTCTGCCGCATTTGTGCAGCGCCTTCTCTCCTTCCCTGACTGGAACGGCTATCTGGCCGGTCTCGGCTTTGAACGTCTGATTTCACTTACCACCAATCGAAGAGGAGAATCATGAAAGAGACAAGCAAAAAACTGATCTCTCTGGAAGAGGCCGCAGCACTTGTGCCGGACGGCGCAAATATCAGTTTCGGCGGTTTTGCAGAGACAAACAATCCCCTGAGTTTTGTGCGGCAGATGATACGCGCAGGCAAAAAGCACCTGGAGATCTCCGGCATGGGCGACGCCCAGTCCGTCGAACTTCTCTGCGGCGCAGGCGCCGTCGATCTCGTCCGCGTCTCAAACTATATGGCAAAAAACGGGCGCTGTCCCAATTTCTGCCGCTGCGTCGAGCAGGGCACGATCCGCACCGAAGACTACAGCCACTTCGGCATCACAAACCGCTTTTTTGCGGCTGCGATGGGCCTTCCCTTTATGCCGGTAAAAGTCATGATCGGCTCCGATCTGTGTGAGGTCCAGAATTTCGATAAAGGCAAAAAAGTAATGGAATTTGACGACCCGTTTTCCGGCGAGCGCTGCGGGATTGTGCCGAAGCTCGCGCCCGACTTTGCCGTCATCCATGTGGCGCGCGCCGATGCGGAGGGCAACTGCCAGCTTTACGGCATCACCTCCTCGATTGAGATTATCGCCCGCGCGGCCAAAAATGTCATTGTGACCGCAGAAGAGATCGTCGACACGGAAGAGATCCGGCGGACAAATCATTTTACCGTCCTGCCCTCCTTCTTTGTGGATCATGTGGCGCACTGCCCTTTCGGCGCTTACCCCGGAGGCGTTTTCACCTACTACGATTACGACCTGGAGCATTTGGACCTCATCACCCGCTCCGGCAAAAGCCCCGATACCATGACAGCCTATTTTGACGAATGGGTCCGGGGAACAGAAAACGAAGCCGCCTTTTTTGACAAGGTCGGAATCCGCCATCTGATGGAACTGCGCGCAGATCCCTACAGCGGTGTAAGCTTACGGAACAGGAGGCAATTTCTATGAGTTGGACAAAGGATGAGCTGATGATCGCAGCTGCTGCGGAAGTAATCGAAAACCGTGATATCGCCCTGGTGGGCATCGGCCTGCCCGTGATGGCAGCTATGTTTGCCAAGCATACCACGGCCCCCGACCTCAAATTAATCTACGAGTCCGGCGCAATCGACGCCCTGCCGAAAGACCTTCCGCAGGGGCCCGGCGATTTCCCGCTGCTGCGCACTTCCACCATGACGACCTCCCTGTTCGATGCGCTCGGCTATGTGCAGCGGGGCAAGGTGGATATCGCGTTCCTCGGCGCCGCCCAGATTGATCAGTACGGTAACTTAAACGCCACGGTAATCGGCGACTACATGCATCCCGACTGCCGTCTTCCCGGCAGCGGCGGGGCGAATGACATGGGCTCGGGAGCGCGCAAAATCGTCGTGATCTCCCGCCATCTTCGGCGCAAGTTCCCGGCGCGCGTCTCCTATATCACGACGCCGGGATTCCTCTCCGGTCCCGGCGAGCGGGAGCGCCACGGCCTTGGCGGGGAGGGCCCGGTGCGCGTCGTGACGGATCTCGGCGTATTCGGCTTTGACGATGAGACAAAGCGCATGCGGATTCTCTCCATCCATCCGGGCACATCAAAGCAGGAAATTATTGACAATACACAATTTGAAATTCTCGGAATGGACAAAGAAATCCCGGTGACCGCCGAAAAGAGCGAAGAACTTCACCGGCTGCTGCAGAGTCTCGACCCGCAGCACATCTATATAAAAAATTAACGTTACACTGTCAAATCATCATTTCTTAAGGAGGACACACAAATGAAAGCATTGGAAGGAATCAAAGTAATCGATCTTACCCGCGTAGTGTCAGGCCCCCACTGTACCATGATTCTCGGCGACTTCGGAGCCGACGTCATCAAAATCGAAAAGCCCGGCGCAGGCGATATCGGCCGCGGCTACGCCCCCTTCTATGAGGGCGAGGCCACTTATTTTATGACGCACAACCGCAACAAGCGCAGCCTCTCTCTGAACACGCGCCGCCCGGAAGCCAAAGAGATTTTAAAAAAGCTCATAAAGGATGCGGATGTCCTTGTGGAAAATTTTAAGGCCGGCACACTCGAGGAGATGGGCCTTGCCCCCGAGACTCTGCTGGAGTTAAACCCGCGTCTTATCATCACACGCATCTCCGGTTTCGGACAGGACGGCCCCTACTCCGACCAGGTGTGCTATGACGCCGTTGCCCAGGCGATGAGCGGACTGATGGCGATCACCGGCGAACCGGACGAAAAGGGCGGCCACCCCACGATGATCGGAAGCTATATGGTAGACTTTGTCAGCGGCATCTACGGCGCGCTCGGCACGATGGCCGCACTTTCGGCCCGTGAAAAGACAGGGAAAGGTCAGGTGGTTGACATCGCGATGTTTGACACCGCATGCTCTCTCACCCACTCGGCCATCATCAATTATTACCTGCTCGGCCAGGTGGCACAGCGCAACGGAAATCAGGACCGCGCGGCATGGCCGGCAAACTTCTATCCGACCAAAGACGGCGAACTCGTCTACATCCACTGCGGGCTCGACAACACGTTTGCCCGCATGTTAAAGGTGCTCGGCCGCGAAGAGCTGCTCGACGATCCCGCCTACTGTACGCTCGCCGGACGCACCGACCATATCGACGAGTGCGACGCCATGATCACCGAGTGGACCTTACAGCACACGCTCGAAGAGATCCTCCCGGTCTGCAAGGAGAACGCATTCCCCTGCGCAAAGGTAAACTCGATTGAGGACATGGTAAAAGATCCGCAGCTCATCCACCGCAAAATGATCCGCGAGGTAAACGACGGCAAATTCGGCCCCGTGACCATGAGCGGCCCCGTTGTCAAAATGTCCGATACAAACCCGGATGTCTACCGCACCGCACCACGCCTGGGCGAGCACAACAGAGAAATTCTCGGCGGTATCCTCGGATTCAGTGACGATGAGATTGCAGCTTTAAAAGCTGACGGAGTGATCTAGGAGGCGGATGCCGCAATGAATGATAAATTACTTTCCAAAATCAATACGCACTACATCATCCTGCAGAGCCTGTACTGGATGGGGTATGCCACCGTGTGGGCTTCCCGCTCGGTGGTCTTACTCTACAAGGGCTGTACAAACGCCCAGGCCGGCGCCATTTCCGCGGTTTCGCTGCTCTCTGCCGCTTTTGTCTTCCAGCCTGCCATGTCTTCTCTGGCAGACCGCAGCCCGCGGTTTTCAAGCCGCCGGTTTTCCATAGCATTGTGCATTGCCGCATCATGCGCTTCCCTTGTCATGTGGAGTGACGCCTGCCCTTTGCCGCTTTTTGCAGCGCTCTATATCTTAATCGGCGTCTGCCTGATGGGACTGGCTCCTTTCTTAAATTCCATGTCAATGGCGCTGGTCCTTGACGGGATTCCCGTAAATTACGGCCTCGGCCGGGGTGTCGGCTCCGGCTTCTACGCCGCGGGAGCGCTCGCTATGGGCTTTCTTCTGGAAGGGTTCCGCGCGACCGTCATTTTCCCGCTGTTTTCGGCAATCTTTTTCCTGCTGTGCTTCGCCTCGTTTTTCTTCCGCTACGGAACCGACGCGCAGGACACGCGGCTGCCGGAATCCCGGCCCGCGGATCAAAAGAACACAAAAGCGCTCGGCAATCTGGCTCTGCTCAAACGCTATCCGGCTTTCACCTGCCTGATCGCAGGGTATGCCCTGATGTTCTCGAGCCACGGCGTCACCTGTACCTATATGATCCACATCACGGAGCGCGCAGGCGGCGGTAAATCCGCAATGGGAATCGCCCTCGCGGTCGGGGCCGTTGTGGAAGTGCCCGCCATGATGCTGTTTAACCGGCTGCGCGAAAAAACTTCGCTGAAATTTATTTTCGGACTCACGGCTTTCGGCTTTATTATCCGAAATCTGTTATTTTTACTCGCACCGTCTATGACCGTCGTGTATCTCACCGTATTTTTACAATTTATGGAATGCGGCATCTCCATTCCCGCCACCGTCTATTACGTCGCACAGAACATAGACAAAGCCAACCAGGTAAAGGGGCAGTCGCTGCTCCACCTGACATCCAACGGCATCGGCTCGGCCATGGGCACGTTAATCGCCGGCCGGCTGCTCGATGCCGCAGGCGTACATGAAATGCTGATTTTTACCACCTGCTGCGCCGTCGCAGGCGGGCTGATCGTAATTGCCGCAGCCCGAAAACACACATAAAAAGAGGATACCAGTATGAATTTATATTTAATTATCGACATCGGGACCAGTTCTCTGCGCACCGCGCTCTTATACGGCGACCGCACCGTCGTAGATTCCCGCGTGCAAAAACGCTCGGCCCCGGTATGCTTTGACGCGGAAAAGGAATGGGAGCAGATTGCGGAAATGATCGACTCCCTCACGAAAAATCACCCCGACATCCACGGGATCGCCGTCTCCTCCCTGCTCGGCTGGGTCGGCGTCGACGCCGACGGTCATGCGGTCACGCCCTGCTACACCTACATGCATCAGGAGCCGGAATTTTATCGACGCTATACCGCGGACACTCCGGCAACACACACATACGCTGTCTGCAGGCGCAGGGCCGCGCCGGAGCAGCCGGCCTTTAAACTCTGCCGCATCCGCGCGCAGGAGCCGCAGCTTTATCGAAAGCTCGCATGCTTCCTGTCTCTCAAGGACTTTATCAATCTCAAACTGACCGGAAAACCTGCAACCGACCACACCAGCGCCAGCTATACCCTGCTCTACGACGTCGCAGGCAAATGCTGGAGCGGCGAATGCCTTGCGCGGATGGGGCTTGACGATTCCCGTCTTCCCGCGCTTAAGTATCCCTGGGAAATCCTCGCGCCCCTGCGCCCCGCGCTCTGTCAGAAATTCGACATCAGGCCGGGCTGTCCCGTCGCAGTCGGCACGGTGGACGGTTCCTGCGGCATTCTCGGCGCGGGCGGCGCCGCGTCCGGCATCTTCGTAAATGTGATGGGAACCACGGACACCTGCTTTCTCGTCTGCGACCGCCTCCCCGACGACCCGTCCGGCAGTCTGGTCATCAATCCCCACGCCGTCCCCGGATTTTATCTGGCCGGCGGGCCGATGGGCATGTACGGCGGCAGTCTCGAGTGGATGTTAAAACGCCTGATGTTTGAGTCAAAAGATCTGCGGCAGATGAACGATCTTGCAGCGGCCCTGCCTGCAGGCTCCTGCGGCGTTGCGGCCTTCCCGACGCTGGCCGGCGAGCGCACGCCCTTCTGGAATTCGGACCTGTGCGGCACTTTTCTGGGACTGCGGCACGAGCACGGGAGCGAGCACCTGTTCCGCGCCGCACTCGAGGCAAACTGCTACGCCGTCCGCAGAATCTGTGACCTGCTGGAAGACTGCGGCCTCTCCGTCACAAACGTGCTGGCCTCCGGCGGCGGGTCGCAGAGCGATCTGTGGCTACAGCTAAAAGCCGACATCCTCGGTTTTCCGGTATCCCGCTCTCTGGCAAAGGAGGCTACCCTGGAGGGCGCCTGCCAACTTGCCCGGATGGTGGCCGGCGATACGCCCGGAGAAATTTCGGCGCCCAAAACCTCCGCAACTTTTGACGTGCGCGTGGAGGAAGCCCTGCAATATGACAGGCTCTACGCGGATTACCTGCGGATTCACGATAAACTGGCCGAACTGTATCCGCTGCGCTAGCATCCCTTCGCCCACTTGCTTTCTGCGGACAAAAGAAATATAATAAGCAAAGATCGGCAGCATGCTTATCTGCAGAACCGACAAACAGACATTCTAAAAAGCGAGCGGGACAATTGCAATGAAGATATTAGTTGTTGAGGACGATTTGACTCTGAGTGCGGGGATATGTTTTGAACTGGACTGTAACGGTTATCTGACGATTGCCGCCTATAACTGCAAAAAGGCGAACCGGCTTATACAAAGCGACCGTTTTGATCTGGCAATCCTTGACGTGAATCTGCCGGACGGAAACGGCTTTGACCTGTGCCGTACCTTCAAAGACACGCACCCAAAACTGCCGGTGATATTTCTGACCGCAAATCATTTGGAACAGGATATTTTAAACGGGTTTGATCTCGGTGCGGACGATTATATCACAAAACCATTCAGCATGAAAATACTTCTGCGGCGTGTGGAGGTAGCGCTCCGCAGAAATACATCCGCACAGCAGCAGGCTGCAGACGCCTGGAGCGACGGCTTTCTCACGCTTGATTTCGGCAAACTTCTTGCGGTGCGGGGCAGCGAAAAAATCATCGTCACTTCAAATGAATATAAACTGCTGAAAGTCTTAACGGAAAATGCCGGAAACATCCTGACAAGGCAGACGCTGCTGGAACGGCTCTGGGATGTCGACGGCAGTTTCGTCGACGATCATGCGCTGACTGTCACGGTCAATCGTCTGCGGGCCAAAATTGAAGATGATACCCATACTTACATCAAGACAGTGCGCGGCATGGGATATGTCTGGATGGGAGCGGCGCTATGAAAGAGACGCGCCGCACGGGCTTTTGCCGAAGACTGCTTTTGGGACTGGCTTTCTGCGCCGCAGTGACCGCCGTTTTCTTCTCCTTTATCCCCGGGAAACTCATACGGATCATTCTGTTTCTTTTTGCCGGCGCTGCCGCTGCCGCAGCGGTGCTCTGGGCGTTTTGGCAGGGCCGGCTGCTCTCGGATTTTTCCAACGACATATGCGAGACGGCGGATACCCTGATGGAGGGGCGGGAGCTTAAAAATTTTGTTCTGTACGAGGAAACCGCCGCCTCAAAAGTGCAGGGGAAGCTGCTGCAATACTATGAGAAAATGAACGACGAACGGCAGCAGAGCATACGGGACAAGCAGATCATACAGGAATTAGTCAGCGATATCTCCCATCAGGTCAACACGCCGACGGCAAATATCCGGATGATCGCCGATATCCTCGGCACGCACGAATTGTCCCGCGAAAAACAGTGCGAATTTCTGAATTTAATGACTGTACAGATTAATAAGCTTGATTTTTTAATGCAGTCGCTGATTAAAATGTCCCGACTCGAAACCGGGGCTTTCATTTTGTACCCCGAGGAAACAAGGCTAAACGACACGATTGCAAGGGCCATGAGTACCATACTTGCGAAAGCCGAAAAGAAGCATATCCGGCTTTCCGCGGATTGCGACGGTAAACTGACTGTCCGGCACGATCCGAAATGGACGGCGGAAGCCATCGGCAATATTCTGGACAATGCGGTGAAGTATACGCCGGACGGCGGTTCCATCAGCATTTTCGTCCGCCCGTGGCAATTTTATACCCGGATTGACATCTGCGATACCGGAATCGGCATTGATGAGGAAAACTATAACGCCATATTCCAACGCTTTTACCGCGCGGAGGAAGTGGCTGCAGAGGAAGGCGTCGGTCTGGGCCTGTATCTGGCGAGAAGTATCATTACCCTGCAGAACGGATACATCACGGTAAAATCAAAAAAAGGCGAAGGAAGTACGTTTTCCGTATTCCTGCTAAGCTGACAGAGAGGATGGTATCATGGATATCGTGGAAATACGGCACCTGAAAAAGTATTTCAGGGACGGTTCTCAGACAGTCCGGGCGTTGGACGGAATCGACCTGTCTATCGAGAAGGGGAAGTTTACGGCCATTGCAGGCGCGTCGGGTTCGGGAAAAACTACGCTGTTAAACACAATCGCCGGGCTCTATAAACCCACCGAGGGAACCGTAATCGTTGACGGACTGGATTTGTCAAAGATGAGCGAGGATCAGCTCACGGTATTCCGGCGCAGAAAAATCGGATTTGTTTTTCAGGGATACAACCTAATCCCCGAATTGACGATCCGGGAAAATATCTTATTTCCTTTGGGACTCGACGACTCCAGACCGGATTGTGCATATTTCTCCGGCCTGGTTCGGCTGCTCGGACTAGACCGTTATCTGGATGCCCGTCCGCATATGCTTTCCGGCGGAGCACAGCAGTGTACGGCAATCGCGCGTGCTCTGATCACGAAGCCAGCGATCGTCCTGGCCGACGAACCGACCGGCAGCTTTGACATGAAGACGACCCAGAATGTCGCGGGGCTACTCAAGATGACCGCCGCCACGTTTCACCAGACACTGCTTGTGATCACCCATAATCCCGACCTTGCCCAGCTTGCGGACCGGGTCGTCCGTCTGCGGGACGGGAAAATCCTGTCATAAAAAACAATTGATGCGCCTGATGTCCGGGCGCTTTTTTTGTCCCAAAGACGGTCCCCGGTTCCCCGCATCCGCCGTCTGTCACAAATTTGTGACATCCGTGTGCCCCGGCTGAGACACGGGCGCGCTATTCTTATATCCAGAAACAGGCAAGGAGGAACACACCATGAAAAATATGCTGGACGTTCTTGCCCGGCGCAGTTTTAGCGCCGGCAGAATGCGAAACCTGATCGCGGTGCTGGCAATCATGCTTACCGCAATTTTGTTTACCGCTGTCACCACAATCGGCATGGGAGCGGAAGAGTCTTTGACATTAACAATGCAGCTGCTCAAAGGCAGCCGGTCAGACGGCGATTTTCACAACATGACCGCCGAACAGTATGAAGCTTTGGAGAACGCCGATTTTGTCAGAGAATACGGTCTGCGGATGCCTGTAGGCTTTCTTACCAATGTCACCCGCCATAACATCGAGTTCGACGTGCTGGATCCCGTTCAGGCCGATTTGACTTTCTGCATGCCTTCTCACGGCAGTGTGCCGGAGGCAGAAAACGAGATCGTCACCTCGGATACGGCGCTTAAAGAATTGGGAGTCGAGCCAAAGGTTGGCGCTGCCGTCACAATTGCTTTTACTGCTCACGGCCGGGAATACCGGCTGGATATGGTTGTGTCCGGCTGGTTTGAAGCCACCAGTGATCAGATCAGTATGATGTGGGCGGGACCGGCGTTCTGCGGCGCGCATCCCGATATTTTCGAGTACACCTATGACAGAGACCGGGATATGGCCGGCACTTATTATTCTGATTTTATGGCCGTAAGCACAGCCGGGCTCCAGAACAATCTGGATAACTGGGTGCGGCAGATGGGCGGCGACCCGGATGCGGCAGGCTCTCCCGGCTTATCCGCAACGATCAATACGCAGACCAATCCCGCACCGGACCCGGAGCTTCTTCTGTTCGGGTCTGTCATAACCGTACTGTTTATCCTCTGCGGGTATTTATTGATCTACAATGTGTTCGACATTGCGGTGATGCAGGAGATCCGCCGTTATGGCCTGTACCGCACTGTGGGTATGAGCAGGCGTCAGGTAAAGCAGCTGATAAACCGGCAGGCGCTGTGGCTTTCCTGTATCGGCATTCCCCTCGGTCTGCTGATCGGCTATTTTGTCGGAAAAGCGGCGCTGCCTTATACCGTGCGTATCTTCTCCGACAGCTATGAGAATGTGGTAGTGAATGTGACTCCGTCCCCGGCAATCTTTGCGGCTGCCGCCGTACTGACCGCATTTACCGTATTTTTGTCCACGAGAAAACCCGTCCGCGCGGCGGCAGATATCCCGCCGATCGAGGCATTCCGCTATGTGGAGGCAGCCGCGGGACGAAAAACCGTAAAGAAAAGCTCCGCCGGCGTCAGCCTCCCCCAGCTGGCATGGTCTAATCTGGGACGCAATAAGCGCCGTTCCGCTTTTATCACGGCTTCTCTGGCACTATGCGTTGTTCTGCTCAACTGTACAGGCATTGCCGCCGACAGCGTGGACATAGAAAAGCAGGTGTCTTACAGTATCCGAACCGACTTCGCCGTTGTAAACGCCTTGAGCACAAATATCATGAAAGGCTTCACCCGGCGCGAACACGGGCTGGGACCGGAAGTCATCAGCGCAATCAACGCACAGCCCGGCGTATACGGAGCTTCGGCCGTCTATAAAAACACCCTGGACGACAGCAATGTGACCTATGACTTTCCCGTATCGTTTACCTTCACCGGCACTGACGAAGAAACCGGGATCCCTTATGCGGCTACCGAGGACGCTGTCTTCTTTAATCTGGGCGATGACGGACACGCCCTCTGCAATGTGTACGGCATGGAAGAAAAAGCGATTGCCCGCATGAATATCCGGGAAGGGGAAACGGATGCGCATACGCTTTACGAGCAGATGGCAGACGGCAAAGGCGTTCTTCTGGGTGTTCCGTCTGATATGGGAACCTCCGTTTTAAATCCGGTGTTTGATCTGCTGGATGTCGGTGATATTATCACGGTTTATAAAAACGGTACGCCGGCGGCGGAACTTCCCGTGCTGGCCAAGGCTGCCCTAAACGGTGACGACCAGGAAGTCAGATATACCGTCAACGGTCCTTTTGAAGTCGGAAAGGACGGTCTGTTTCTGTACCTTGCCGCCGACATTTATACCACGTTTTACGATGAACCTGCCATTTACAAATATTCTTTTGACGTGGAGGAAGAATGCCGGGCCGCCGTGAGCGGATTTCTGGAGGACTATGTGACAAATACCGATCCCGATCTGAATTATATTTCCGCCGAAGATGCCCGGCAGGATGCTATGGCCACCCGCGCCATGCTCCGATTTGTCGGCGGACTGATCGGCATTATCTTCGGCGCGGCCGGCGTGCTGAACTTAGCAAACACTGTCATTACCACGATCCTGGCCCGGCGCCATGAATTTGCCACCATGCAGAGTATCGGCATGACAGGAAAGCAATTGACCCGGATGATGATCTGGGAAAGCGTTTACTATGCCGTCGGGGCGTGTCTTTTGGGTCTGCTCCTGTCTGCGGTGCTCGGGTTTACCGTGATAAAGATGCTCGTCGGCGGAATCTGGTATTTCACGTTCCACTTTACGCTTGTTCCGGCCGCAGTCGTGTGTGCCGTATTGCTGGCCGTCGCTGCGGTCGTGCCGGTGGCCGCGCTGAACGTATTTCATAAAGGCAGTATTGTTGAAAAGCTGCGCGTTGCAGAGTAATCGGATAAGGAGGATATGACAATGAGTGCAGATATCATTTTGCAGGCCAAAGGTCTGAAAAAATATTACGGAAAAGGGGAGACAGAAATCCACGCGCTCGACGGCGTTGACCTGGAGATAGCGGAGGGAATGTTTGTTGCCGTTATCGGCACTTCCGGCTCCGGCAAATCGACGCTGCTGAATATGCTGGGCGGCCTTGACACCCCGACATCAGGTACGGTGACCATCAAAGATACGGAACTGTCCGGATTAAACGACGAACAGCTTACCGTGTTCCGGCGCCGCCGAATCGGATTCATTTTTCAGAATTACAACCTGATTCCGACCCTGAATGTGTGGGAGAATATTGTTTTCCCCCTTGCAATGGACGGGCAGAAACCCGATAAAAAGTTTGTCGAAGAGCTTGTCGGGATGCTCGGACTGGAGCAGAAAATCAACAGTCTGCCGAACAATCTTTCCGGCGGACAGCAGCAGCGTGTGGCCATTGCCCGGGCCCTCGCCTCTAAGCCTGACATTGTGCTTGCCGACGAGCCGACCGGCAATCTGGACACCAAAACAAGCGACAATGTGATCGGCCTGCTGCACGCGACAAGCCAGAAGTTCCGTCAGACCATCCTTATGATTACACACAACCCGGACATTGCACAGCTGGCGGATCAGACTATCCGTATCGAGGACGGCAGAATTGTAAACTGAGAAGAAATTCCTGCGGGGGCGGGCTATGCCATCCCCCGTTTCTTTTTTTCCTCCTCATAAAACCGTATAAATTCCGCGCGGTTCCTGTCAAAAAGCGCATCCAGCTCATAGGAGAGCGTAAACGGGTCATAACCGCTGAACACGTTCGGCATGTGCCGATACAGTTTATCCGCGATTGTCTCGACATGCGCAACGTCGACGCCCTCTATGTAGAATGTCTTTTTCTCGTTAAAGACGATCAGGCGCACGATAAACGATGAACGCCCCTTACGGCCGACCTGTGCGCAGATCCAGTATATCTTATCGCGGGGGATCACCGTAACTTTTCCCATCGCGCTGCAGAACAGAAAATACGAGGGAAGCAGCAGAATCCGATCCCCGTACGGCGTCTGTCCGTCGGAAAATTCCCCGACATATTCGTCAACCAAAACTTTCCCCTCAGCCGCTTCCCGATCGATTATCTGAGCCGTTTCCTCCTTTGTATTGCCGGGAAAGAGGAGAATCAGGCTTTTGCTGCTGTCCGCGGCCGACCGCGCCGATGCGGCCAGTCCGACGATTACCGAAACCATCACAAGCACTCCGAGAATCACAAGCCCCGCTACAACCTTTTGGGTCCTGTAGTCGCTTAAATCCATCGCCTCTCTGACCGCAAAATAGATCCCTCCAATCAGACCGGCATTCAGGACGAGAAGAAACAAAAACAGTCGTTTGTTTTTCCTGTTGATCCGCTTCGCCTGCTGCTCCAAAAACCCCTGTGCCATATCGCCGTTACCTCCCTGTACAAATGATATGATATGGTACTATTATATCTCATTTTCCGCCGTCTCACAATTCTTTTATCGTCTTCCCAAGCGTCGTAATACCGATGACCGACAGCATAAACTCCGCGGCAAACGCCCCGTAGGCCAGACCGCTTACGCCGAACGCCAGATTCAGCAGCACAATCGCCGGGATCTCAAAGACAATTTTGCGCAGGATCGCGAAGATAAGCGCTTTCTTCCCCATTCCAAACCCCTGGAACACACCGACAACCAGAAAATCCGCGACGAGAAACGGCATCGCAAGCGCCATCGCCCGAAGAAACATCGTTCCGTACCGGATGATATCGGCATTATCCATAAAGAGTCCGATCAGACCTCCCGCAAACAGCCAGCAGCACACGGCTACGGCAAACATGGCGGGCAGAAGCAGCTTTGCCACATACGCGATTCCCTCTTTCATCCGCTTATAATTTTTTGCGGCGTAGCAATAGCTGATCAGCGGCATTACACTCTGTGTCCCTCCGAGTGCGATCTGCACCGGCACCATGTAAATTTTCTGCGCGATCCCGATTGCCGCCACGGCGTCTGCGCCGTAAGAGGCCGTAAAGTTGTTCAGAATCGTCATCCCTGTCACGTTGAGCAGGTTCTGGATCGATGCCGGAATCCCGACACCGAATATCCCGAGCACAATCTGCCTCTGAAGCTTAAAATCCCTCGGGTGAATGCTGACATAGGTCTTTCCCCGCTTCACGTATAAAAGCACCAGGAAATACACACAGGCTGCGCAGTTTGAGAGAAATGTCGCACACCCCGCTCCCGCCGCTCCCATATCGAGTCCCCAGGGCAGAATAAAGATCGGGTCCAAAACCAAATTCAGCAGACAGCCGCTCATCGTTCCGATACTGGCGTGCAGCGCCGCGCCCTCCGCGCGCATCAGATACGCCATCACCACATTGACGATAGAAGGAACCGCGCCGCAGACCACCGCCCAGCGCATATAGTCCGCCGTCGCCGCCAGCGTGTTCTCCTCCGCCCCGAGCATCCTAATCAGCGGACCAAAAAAGATTCCGCACAGCAGCGACAATAGAATGCCGAAGCACAGCGCCCCGTAAAACCCAAATGCGGAGCTCTTTTTTACCGTGTCGTGATCCCCTCTTCCGAGCGCGCGGCTCATCATACTTGAGCTGCCCACCCCGAAGAGATTATTCACCGCGTTAAATGCCAGCAGCGCAGGCGCTGCCAGCGTGACCGCCGCATTCTGGACGGGATTATTCAAAAGTCCCACGAAATATGTGTCAGCCAGACTGTAAACCACCATCACAAGGGAACTGATTACCGTCGGCACCATCAGCCTCTTCACCGCTCTCGGAATCGGCATGTTCTCAAACAGGTTGGTATTTGTCGCGTTTTCCATCTATTTCTCCTTCATTCTGCAAATTCGGACAGCAGTTCGCTGCCCCTCTCATATTCCAAATCACTGCAGGCTGCTTCCGCCGCCGCAAAAAGTTCCTGTTCCCGCTCCCCGAGTTCGATCTGCCGCAGGATTTCCAGCTGCGTTTCAATCTGCCGGATATCGTACGCGTCAAAGCCCTTCAAAAGCTCTTGAAATACCTTTTTCACATCCGTCTCATTTCGTTCTGTCTGTTCCCTTGGTATCTGGAAAAGCTCGAGGCGCACCTCCTCAACGGTCTCTCTGATCTCCTCCGTAAAGCGCTCCAGATGCCGCCTGATATAGTCGTCGTTTTCCGTTTTTGCGGCCATCTCCATCACCTCCGCAGACTCGGCAAGCTCATATCTTCCCAGCTGTCTGGCCGCGCCCTTAATCCCGTGCACCTTAATCCGGAATTTCCCCCGCTCCTCCTCTGCATACACGGGGAGCAATTCGGCGAGCGGCCCGAATTCCTCCGCAAAAACCTCAAGCGTCCTGCGGTAAGTCTGCATGCTGTTTTTGTATTCTTCTGACAGGTATTCCCCCGTGTACTGCGGGTGTCTGCGGTACTCCTTCGGCAGATAGGTTTCCGCAATTCTCCGAAATTCCGCCATGCAAATCGGCTTCGTCAGAAAATCCGCAAACCCTGCCTGCGCGCACTCCTGTTTCACATCGTCCGCCAGATTTGCGGTCAGAAGAATCAGGGGCGTCTTTACGAATGATGCGATCTCCCCGGCCGCTTCCGTCCCCGACATCTGCGGCATCAGCATATCGAGAAAAATCAGCTGAAACTCCTGATTTTTTACCGCCTCAACCGCCTCTCTTCCGTTTGAGACAAAACAGACCTCAAATTGCCACGGCAGTGAAATCTCCCTAAAAATCTCCTGATTTATTTTCATATCGTCCGCAACCAGCACCCGCGCTTCCGGGTATACCCAGCCCGGCCGCATCACGCGTCCGGCCGCTTTAGACGGCCGCATCAGCGACTGCCTTGTGTAGGAAACCGGCGGACACACCGCATCTGTTGCCGCTTCCTGATAAAAGGACGCGACAAACGTCGTGCCGTGCACTCCGTCGCTCTCTGCCGAGACGCTTCCGCCCATGCGCTCTGTCAGCTGACGCACGATACAAAGCCCAAGCCCCGCTCCCTCCGCGCTCGTCTCACCCGCATAGGACACATATTCCTCAAAGATATGCGCGAGCTTTTCCCTGCTCATTCCGGGACCGCTGTCGATGACGCTGCATGTAAAAAATATGTTTCTCCCGTCTGTCCGGCAGCGGATCTCGCAGCGGATCTCCCCCTTCTTTGTAAACTTGACCGCATTGGAAAGCAGGTTTTGAATGATTTCCCTGACACGCAGCTCATCGCCGATGAGTTCCGCGGGATGCTCGTCTAAAATCTGCACGGAAAGCTCCACCGGCTTCGACTGCAGATTGATAATACAGTTTCTCGCCAGTTCCTCCACAATCCGCTCCAGCGTATACCGCCGCTTCTCCAGCTCAAGGCGTCCGGCCTCAAGCTTTGAGTAATCGAGAATCAGATTTACCTGCTCGAGCAGCGTATTCCCCGCGTGCCCGATATGGCGCGCCAGAAGACGGTTTCTTGCCGAAAGCTCCTGCTTTTCCCCGAGGATCTCACTGATTCCTATGATGGCGTGCAGCGGACTGCGCAGGTCATGTCCCATCTGAGCCAGAAAACGGCTTTTTTCAAGCGTCTGATTCTCCGCTGCCAGCTTGAGTCCAGCCATCAGCTGCGTTTCCCGCTTCTGCTTTGTGATGTCAATAATGTGCATCACATGTCCCCACAGTCTGTTGTGATAAAATACCGGCAGCAGCTGATATTCCAGATTCTTCCCATGCACCGTCATCTCCCACCGGCTGTCTACCCCTGTCGGGATGGAGCGTACCGCTTCCAGATATTTTCCCGCTTTTCTCCTGCGTGCCGGGACATCCAGTTTGTCGGGAAAAATCCGTTTCGCGGCCGCGTTCGCCTCAAGATAATAGTAATCCGCATCAAACAGTATCACGGCCACCTCGGAAGTGTCAAAGAGATTCTCCTTTAAAATCGCCTCCGCATCCACCATCTGGTCCGTGCTTATCAGATGCAGAATCACCATGCAGGCAAATACCAGTCCCGCAGGCGCAATCACAAGATTGTCCTTTGCCAGAAACGTATGAATCCCCATGGATGCCGTCGGAATAAGCAGCGCCAGATACAGCAGATTTGTGACCCGGTGCTCCCGCATACTGTAGGTATAGCGCACATACGCATATGTGCCGAACACGAGAATCAGCAGCACGCAGACACCGATGTAAGTCAGATAATACGGTCCATATGCTTCCGGTTCCTCAAACAGCAGTATCACAGCCGTATCCATCAGAATCAGAGAGACAAACAGCAGCTGTTCCGCATACCGCGGAATGCCGATATCAAGAACTTCCATCATATAGAAAATCAGCAGGTAGAGAATGTGCAGCAGCAGCAAGTCATCCAGCCTGTCAAACAGCATTCTCTCCCGCGTGATATGTCCGATAATCTCAAAAAAATTATATACGCCGATAAACCCCAATACCAGCGGCAGCAGACGGTGCTTGCGGGATGAGAGTCCCGAGACGACATACTGTCTGAGCACATACATTGTGATAAACAGACATATTGACTGAAAAATGAGTATCATTCCACATCACTCCGTCCCGTCAGAATCCGTTTGATCTCGGATTTGATGTAAACCGGCTTATACGGCCTCACGATATATCCGGCGGCATCCATGCTGCGGCACATCATAACCGTCTCCCTGTCGCAGAGCGCAGTGACAAACAGAATCGGAACCGCATGCCCCGTCAGCTTTTGTATCCGCCTGGCCGTCTCAATGCCGTCCATCTCGGGCATATCAATGTCCATCAGGATCAGATCCGGATACGGATTCTTCTCAAGGTAATGCAGTGCCTGGCTCCCCGACTTAATCAGCGTCACATCATACAGACTGTCTAAAATCCCGCGTATCATCTGCAGGTTCGTCTTCATATCATCGACCGCCATAATCCGGTAACGCTTCCACTCCCGAAGCATCTCCTTGCGGCTCTCCTCGGCATCCTCGGTCGGAATCATCTCGTTCTGCCGGCCGGTAGACAGCGTCAGGCTGAGGTTCTGCTTCTCCGTCATGTCCAAAAGGGTTCCGTCGAAAAGGCGGATAATCGGTCTTAAATTATGTACGCCTGCGTTTTCGTAAATAATCCCTGTCCGCCCGTCGGAAAGTATCACCGCCGTCCCCTTCGGGTACAGCGGGACATAGCGCAGCAGAATATCCACTACCGTTTGGTCGAACATAATACCGCAGCCGCCCATCAGATACTCCGATGCCTCATAGGGCGAGTAGGGATTCTTGTACGGCCGCTTGGAGACGAGCGCGTCATAGACATCCGCCACATGCAGAATCTTCGTAAAAAGCGTCTGTTCATGTCCCTCAAGTCCCTGCGGGTAGCCGCTTCCGTCCACATTCTCGTGGTGAAAGAGTACGGCGGATTTGACCTGTGCGGAGACATCCCAGCGCTCCTTTAAAAGCTCATAGGAAACCGTGGCGTGCGACTTCATAACCTGATATTCTTCCGGTGTCAGCCGCCCGGGTTTATTTAATATTTCCGGCGGGATAGACAGCTTGCCCAAATCATGCAGCAGCGCTGCCGTGACAAGCCCGAGCAAATCTTCCTCCGGAAGCTCCATTCCCACCCCGATCACGCAGCAGATAACCGCAACATTGACGGAATGGGCATAGGTATAATCATCATAGGTACGCAGATCCGCCATATCGAGAGATACCACGCATTTTCCCAATATTTCCGACACCATACGCTTGGCAATGTCATGACATCTGTCGATATCACACACTCTGATGCAGGCGAGCCCCTCTCTGCGCAGCTCGGGTGAAATGATATTCTCCACCTCGATATCCTCGGACAGCCGGTCCGTGATATATACCCCGCCGACTCCGTATTCCCGCAACTTTTCGATATATACGTCCGTCAGCTCGCAGCTGCTCCCGACCAGTGTCCTGCCGAACGAATCATACAAATCATAGGCCAGGCGCATCCCCGGCCTTGTTTCTCTCAATGTAACATAGCGCATAGAACCCCTCCATAACCTAACTTTATCAAGTCGGCATGGGTAAGTCAATATAAAACGCCCTTCTTTCCGCTGCGCCGCGCAAGTAAGCGGGCGCCATGCCATGCATGACCCCCGCTGTTCTTTGCTGCTCAGTTTATCGAGAGCACCTTATAATCCTGCGCCTCAACGGTCTCCCGCAGCACAGTGTCGGAAACCTCCGCCGCGAGCTTCACGACAGCCGTCCCCGCCTCGTGGCTGACCGCCGCCTCGGTGACGCCCTCGATGCCCTCTAAGCATTTCTTCACCCGGGCCTCGCAGTGTCCGCACATCATTCCCTCGATTTTCATTGTTTTCTCCATGATTTTTTCCTCCTTTAAATCCTCTTTTCTTTGCTGCTTTATTGAATATAAGGGCCGTTCGCGAAGCGTGCGGTCCGTTATTTTTTTATCCCGCGCGGCGTCATAAATATTTTTCAGATTCAGACGCAGCGCATTCGTCACTACGCAGAAGCTTGACAAACTCATCGCCGCGGCTCCGAACATCGGGTTTAACTGCCACCCGAACAGCGGAATCCATACGCCCGCTGCCAGCGGGATTCCGACGACATTGTAGAAAAACGCCCAGAACAGGTTTTCGTGAATATTTTTCAGCGTCTCGCGGCTTAAGCGTACGGCCGCGGGGACATCCCTCATCCGGCTTTTCATCAGCACCACATCGGCCGCATCGATGGCGATATCGGTTCCTGCCCCGATGGCGATTCCGATATCCGCGCGCGTCAGCGCCGGGGCGTCGTTGATGCCGTCCCCGACCATCGCGACCCTACCCTGCTTTTGAAGCGTGCGTATCACCTGTTCCTTGCCCTCCGGGAGCACGCCGGCGATCACCTCATCCACACCGGCCTGCGCGCCGATTGCGCGCGCCGTGCGCTCGTTGTCCCCGGTCAGCATCACGACGCGGATTCCCATATTCCGCAGTTCCGCGACTGCCTGCCTGCTGTCTTCCTTGATGACATCCGCCACCGCGATCATGCCGACAAGCTCCCCGTCCGCTGCAAAAAACAGCGGCGTCTTTCCCTGTTCCGAAAGCTGTCGGGCCTGCCTTAGGATATCGTCCGTTTTCCCGGACGCAAGCGCCGTCTCGGGCGCGTGCGGCCCGTTATTTTCCCCGCTCTCCCGCCCGTTTAGCTGCTCCATGATAAAGCTTTCTTTTCCGCCGAGCAGTACTTTCCCGTCACAGACCGCCCGCAGGCCGTTTCCCGGAAGCGCCGCAAATTCCGTCACCACCGCGGCCGGAATGTCTTTCCTGTTTGCGGCCGCGGCATTGTCTGCGTCTGCAAATATCGTTGCGGCCGCGTATTCTGTCACGGCCGCAGCGAGCGGATGCTCGCTCCGCTGTTCCAGCACGTTTGCGAGATAAATCAGCTCCGTCTCGTCGACGCCCTCCGCCGGCACCACGTCCGTCACCTTCGGCGTTCCGTTCGTGATCGTCCCCGTCTTGTCAAGCGCGACAATCTGCGTCTTGCCGGTCTCCTCCAGCGATACCGCCGTCTTAAACATAATGCCGTTTTTCGCGCCGATACCGTTTCCCACCATGATCGCGACCGGCGTCGCCAGCCCGAGCGCACAGGGGCAGCTGATCACGAGAACGGAGATTCCTCTCGCCAGCGCGAATCCGATGCCCTCCCCGGCCAAAAGCCAGCCCGCGATTGTCACGATCGCAATCGCGATTACCGCAGGCACAAACACGCCAGAAACCCGGTCGGCTACTTTTGCGATCGGCGCCTTTGTCGCCGCGGCGTCGCTGACCATCTGAATGATCTGGGACAGTGTCGTATCCTCCCCGACTCTCGATGCCTCACACCGCAGAAAGCCGGACTGATTGACGGTCGCGGCCGAAACCGTATCCCCGGCCCCCTTGTCTGCCGGGATGCTTTCTCCGGTTAAAGCCGCCTCGTTTACCGCGCTGCTGCCCTCCAACACCACACCGTCCACCGGGATATGCTCTCCCGGCCGCACCACAAAGATATCGCCCTTTTTCACCTGCGCAATCGCTACCTCTGTCTCGGTCTCATTCCCCGCGGCATCGGTCTGCACCAGTACCGCGGTCTTCGGCGCAAGCTTCATCAGGCTTTTCAGCGCGTCGGTTGTCCTCCCTTTCGAGCGGGCCTCAAGCATTTTCCCGACCGTGATCAACGTCAGTATCATCGCCGCCGACTCAAAGTAAAGCTCATGCATATATGCCATGACGCCCGCCGCATCCCCGGCCGCCTGCGCGTCCGTCATCGCAAACAGCGCGTAGGTGCTGTAGACAAATGCCGCACCGGAGCCAAGCGCCACCAGTGTGTCCATGTTCGGAGCCCGATGCGCAAGCCCCCGAAAGCCGCTGATAAAAAATTTCTGATTGATGACCATAACGACTGCCGTAAGCAGCAGCTGCAGCAGCCCCAGCGCCACATGATTCTCCGCGAAAAACGCCGGCGCCGGCCATCCCCACATCATATGCCCCATCGAGACATACATCAGCACCGCCAGAAACCCGACCGATGCGAAGAGGCGCTTCTTTAACATCGGCGTCTCCCTGTCCTTTAACAGATCCGCCGTATCGCTTCCGCCGCTTTCACGCGCGGGCGCGCCCGCTCCGCCGGACTTTTGCGCCGCCCCGTATCCCGCCTGCTCCACGGCTCTGACAATCTCCTCGGCGGAGGCCGTACCCTCCACCCCCATCGAATTTGTCAGAAGACTGACCGAACAGGAAGTCACTCCCTCTATGCCCAAAACCGCCTTTTCCACCCGGGCGCTGCAGGCGGCACAGCTCATGCCCGTGACCGTATACTGTTCCATATCGTAACCTCTTTTCATTTCATCAGTTTCTGCAGCGTGGTCACCAGCTCATCTACCGTCTCCTCTTTCCCGTCGAGAATGTCCTGCGTCACACAGGTCTTGATATGATTCGCAAGCAGCACCTTCGAAAAGCTGTTGAGCGCCGCATTCGCCGCCGCAACCTGCGTCAGAATATCGGTGCAGTAGGCGTCCCGCTCGACCATGCCCCGGACGCCGCGGATCTGTCCCTCAATGCGTTTTAACCGGTTTAACAGATCTTTGTATTCCTTTTCCGAACGCTGTTTTGTCTTCTGACAGCAGCAATCCTTTTGCATCTCATCCATCCGCATGCTCCTTTGTTTTTTTATTATTGCCCTTTCCCGGTTATTATATACCCCTATAGGGTATTTTGCAAGTGTTTTTTCTATTGGGGACTTGACCAATCCTATACGGAGATATATAATTGAGAAAACGTTTTGGGAGGATTTTTATGTTAACTGCGATTGTAACGGAGAAAATTGCAAAATAAATATTGCAGGGCGATCTTTCGTTTTATACCGGAAGTCTGCCCGTTTGTTGACACATCGTCTGTCAGCGTTTTCGCCTTACAATTGCTTCCTAAATTATGGTATATCTATTTCCGTAGAAGATATAAGCATGACTGTATGGTCATGCTATTTTTATGCCTTTTTGCGTTTAAGGCGACGCTGTCGTTTCAAATGAAAGGAACCGGAAATGAATATTGAAAAACAAATTGAATTTGATAAAGTCAAAGAGTTATGGGCCGATTTGGCGGTTACCGATTCGGCGAAAGAAAAAATCAGAGAAGCGGCCTTGTACTTTTCTGAAAATGAATTGAAAAAACAATTGAGAGACACAACGGATGCCAGATTCCTGATTGAAAAGCTGGGAACACCGCCGCTGCAAAATATCACGGAAATAAAAGAGGTCATACAAATCGCGGAAAAGGGGGATTGTCTGAGTCCCTATCAGTTAGAGCGGGTAGAAAAAGTTTTAGTTGCGGTAAGACGGTTAAAGGATTATCTGGCAAGAGGAAAAATATACGGCAATTCCCTGGCTTATTATGACGAAAATCTGAATTTGCTCTCAGAATTGCAGGATGAAATATGCGGTAAAATCAGGAATGAAGCCGTGGACGATTATGCGTCAAAAGAATTAGAGCAAATACGCAGGCAGCTCATAAAGTGTGAAGAGCAGATGAAACAAAAGGCCGAGCAAATCCTTCGCTCGAATAAGGCATACATGGCAGATAATTACTATACGTTCAGAAACGGGCGGATATGCCTTCCGGTGAAAAAGGATTATAAGCTTAAGATATCCGGCAGCATTATAGATAAGTCGTCTACCGGCAGCACGCTTTTTATCGAACCGGCAGGCGCCGCAAAATACTACGAGGAACTGCAATTGCTCAAAATAAGCGAGGAAAATGAGGTATACCGCATTCTGTACACTTTATCCGCGTTTGTTTCGGCATCCGCACCTGTGCTGTATGAAAATCTGACCATGATTGAAAAACTGGATTTTATCTTCTCCAAGGGGAAATTGAGCCTCGATATGGATGGGGCAGAGCCCGCGATTAATACGGAACGCAGAATCAAACTGGCGGAGGCACGTCACCCACTGATGGAGAAAGATACAGCGGTACCATTGCAGTTTGAGGTGGACGAAACGATACGGGGCATCGTTATAACCGGTCCTAACACAGGCGGAAAAACCGTCGCAATTAAAACGGTTATGCTCAATTGCATCATGGCGCAGCGCGGCCTGCATGTCACATGCAGGCCGGCTGATATCTGTATGAACAGTTCTTATCTGTGCGATATCGGCGACGGGCAGAATTTGTCAGAGAATTTGTCTACATTTTCTGCGCATATAACGAATGTGCTGGAAGTTTTAAGTGAAGCGTCTAAGGACAGCTTTGTGATTATGGACGAATTGGGTTCCGGCACAGATCCCACGGAAGGTATGGGGATTGCAATCGCAATCTTAGAAGAGCTCAGAAAAAGCGGCGCCCTTTTTCTGGTGACAACACATTATCCGGAAGTAAAAGAATACGCTGCCAAAGCGGAGAATATCGTTAATGCAAGAATGGCATTTGACAAAAAAACACTGCGTCCGACCTACCAAATGGTAATCGGAGAAGCCGGTGAAAGCTGTGCGTTTTATATTGCGGAGCGGCTCGGAATGCCGGAAGAAATGCTGAAGACGGCGGTTCGTGCCGCATATGGCGAAGAAGCGGCAGCATCCTATGCGTTTGAACATACAAAAGATTCTATCGTCAAAAAAAGTACGGCTAAAATTACAAAAGCAAAAACCGGAAAAAGAAATGCCGAACTTACCGCCAAGTATCAAATTGGAGACAGCGTCATGGTTTATCCGGAGAAAAAGATCGGGATCGTGTGTGTGCCGGTCAATGAAAAAGGCGTGCTGCGGGTGCAGCTGCCAAATAAAAAAATCTGGATTAATCACAAACGGGTAAAACTGCATGTTGCAGCTACGGAACTTTATCCGGAGGATTATGATTTCTCGATTCTGTTTGAAACGGTTGAAAACCGAAAAAAGCGGCACGATATGCAGAGAAAGTATACCGATTTGATCATAGAGTCAGAGGAATAGCACCGTATGCCCGAGCGTAAGCCGCATTGTCAGTACTCCGGCATCGTATTCCGCCGCAAGATTCGCTCCCATGCGCTCCGCGAGAAGTTTTGCAATCGCAAGTCCGAGACCGGTTGCGCCGCGCCCTGTCTCCACCGTGTAAAACCGGTCAAACAGACGCTCGACCGTCACCGTATCGAGCTTTGCGGCGTGATTGCAGAAGGTGACGGCGCCGTCAGCCGTAAGCTCCACGCGCAGGTCGCCGTCACTGTATTTCGCGGCATTGTCAAGCAGATTTCCGAATACCCGGCTCAGATCCTCCGGGTCCACACAACACACAACGGGCGCTTCCGGAATGATGATTTCCGGCTCTATCTGCCTTTCTCTGAATATATCATACCACGCGAGTAGGCTGTCGCAGAGCACGCGGTTGACCGTCACATTCTCCCGTTTTTCGGCGTCGTCGGGGAATGCGGCGTCATCCTCTGCCAGCGCGACGGCGTACACAAACAATTCCCCGGTAAGACGGCGCATTGCATCCGCCCTGTTTTTTATCAGGCCAAGATAACGCGCCGCCTCCGCCGGAATTTCTTCTCTTTCCAAAAGCTCGAGGTATCCGTATACCGCGGTAAGCGGCGTGCGCAGATCATGCGAAATATTGGTCACAGCCTCCTTTAGTTCACGGTCGCCGCTCTGATACCGCTGCCGCATGCCGCGCAGTGTGCGCAGCTCCCGGTTGAGCGCTCCGGCAAGCGCCTTGAGATGCCTGTCGTTTCCGGACACATAAATGACATTGTTTGTCTCCTCCGAAAGACACCGGGAAAGCTGTGTGCGGATCTCTTTCATTCCCGTGTACAGCAGTATCAGTTTTATGACAAGCGCTGCCGCAAGCAGCGCCATGCCCCCGCATAACATCCGCAAAACCATTTTATTTCCTCCGCCTTCCGCTGCTTTCATTCCCCGCTTCCGCAGGCAGCTCCGTCACTTTAAATCCCTGCGCCGGAATATATAGATCCCGCCCGCGGATATCAGACAGACCGCTGCCGC